>CACFFJ010000031.1 GCA_902565645.1 uncultured Candidatus Actinomarina sp. | reverse complement strand
TTCTGCTAATAAAGTAAGGTGGTAACGTTTATTATTATCTCTATCTGGTCTATCAAATCTTGAATCATTTATTACGTAAGCTTCATAACCGATAATCGGAATTAACTTTTTTTTCATTGCTAAATTATAAAACTCTAAAGCACCGTAAAGATTACCATGATCAGTTATTGCCGCACCAGGTTGTTTAAGTTCTTTTACTCTATCTAAGTAAGTTTCAATTTTAGCTGCACCATCAAGCATCGAATACTCAGTGTGAGCATGTAGATGTACAAAAGATTTACTCATAGATGTATTTTAAATCTATTTTAAAAAATTTACACTTCCAGAACTCTATTAAAAAATAATGGTGGGTCAACTTTAAAACTATATTCTTCTTCAAAAATAGAGAATTCTAAAGCTGAAGAATGAAGACAAATTTCATAAGGTTTTAAAAATTCCAAAGGGTTAGCTCCATAAAGGGTGTCGTTAACAACTGGAGTTTTCAGGTACTCCATGTGTGCCCTTATTTGATGATTTCGACCTGTGATTAAATTTATCGAAATTTGACTATAATCTTTTGTTTTTAATATTGTCTTAAATTCTGTTATCGAGTCCCTACCGGTCTTATCGACTGTTCTCTTATTTCTATTATCTATAGACCTTTTTAGTGGTAGGTCAATAATGCCAGTCTCTGTATTGGTGTGTCCTTGAATTATTGATATATATGTTTTTTTTATACTTCTTTTCTTAAATTGTTCACTGAGAGCATTGAATGTTAACTCGTTAAGGGTGCACAAAATAATTCCTGATGTTACTTTGTCCAACCTATGAACTATACCTTCCCTAAAAGGCTCTCCCCATTCTTTAACTGAAGGGTGTAATTTAATTAATTCGTCCCTTAGTGTATTCTCAGATGAATTCTTAGTAGGATGTGTCAGCAAACCATTAGGTTTATTAAAAATTATAAAATTTTCATTCTCATATAAAATACTAAGATTATTTATTTTGAAACTCCGAAATAATAAGAAGAAAAATTCCAATACTAATGAAAGAATCAGCAATATTAAAACTAGGGATGAATAATAATTCAATAAAATCAGTTACTTTACCATTATTAGAAATAAATAAGTTGTATCCTCTTTCTCCTAGATTCCCAAAAGCACCTCCAAGAATTAGAATTAAGGAATAATATTCCAACGAACCGTTATCTACTTTATGAAACTGAAAAATTAACCAGATTAAAACACCTAAGGAAATAGTAAAAGTTATGGTTGTTTTATCACTTAAAAGACCGAAAGCAATTCCAGTATTGTATGTTAAATCGATTGTTAAGAAATCATTAATAATTTCAGTCTCTTGAATATTATTTATCCTGACTAAGTATTTGAAATAATTATCAATTAAAGCTAAAAAAATTGATATAAAAATAGGTTTTGTAATATTCTTAAGATTCAATTAATACAGCGCAATCTTTACAATTTGTTGAATAAGGCAAAGCTTCTAACCTAGCAACAGGTATCGGTTCTTCGCAGATTTCACAATTACCGTACTTTTTCTTTTTTATCAAAACTAAAGCGTGGTCGATTTGATTTAACAAATGTTTAGTATTTTCATCTAAAGTTATTTCTTTCTCAAGCTCAAATGCCATAGAACCACCGTCAGCAGAGGTTGGATCTGGACTTCTTTCTGCAGAAGCTTCAGATAGTCTAATTCTTTCCCTCTCTTCTTGGTGTCTTTCCAAAATTTCACGGAGTTGTTTTTGCTCTTCAGTAAGCCTTTTTTTAAATTTATTAATTGTTGATTGTGCTAATTTTCTTTTCATATCATTAATTATTTAATGAAAGTATCTTACTAAATTTATGAATAAATCAAATAAAAATATATTATTTAATTCTTAAGTAATTGAGTGTATTTCTCAATAATGTATTTAAAATCTTAAAGATATGTTCAAAAGAGTAGATAATAATATTGATTTAGCAAATAATGAAGAAAAAATAGCTAAATACTGGGATAAAATTGATGCTTTTCAAAATTCACTAAACAATAGAAAAGATAGCAAAATATTTAGATTTTATGATGGTCCACCTTTTCCAACTGGAAGTCCGCATTATGGTAATTTATTAGCAGGAGTAATTAAAGACATTGTACCTCGATATTGGACCATGAGAGGATTCTATGT
>CACFFJ010000030.1 GCA_902565645.1 uncultured Candidatus Actinomarina sp. | reverse complement strand
CCTCTCGTGAAACTAAGGATGCTCTCATGCCTTCATGTCCCATAGATATTCCATCCGAAACAGCAATAGTTGAAAATATTAGTCCAGCAGAAACATCCCCATTAACACCTTTCTTTGCATGTTCAGAAAGTTCTGGGCCAGTTAAGTTACATGGAGTTACTTCATTTCCAGCTGAGACAATACCAACTTGAAACTTTTGAAAGTCTTCATCTTTATGCCCTACAGCCCTTAACATTGCTCTTGCAGCTGATTTTTCTACACCTTGGGTTACATCATCTGAAAATTTTGTCATAAATTAAGGATAGATTATTTATTTGAGTAAATCATTTTATTTAATCTTTGATACTCATCTAAAACTAAATTACTATTTTCATTTTCAATAAGAAAAAACTCGGATATTGACTCGAATTCATCTATCTTCCATAAAGCCCATATGGAATATAAACGAATCATTTCAGAATCAGAATTTAACATTTTTAAAAATATTTCTTTGCTTTTTTCTACTGGATTGTTTGCTAAAGCTATAAGTGCATTTCTTTTTAAATAATCTCCATTTCTTTTTGGGATATAAAACCAATTAAATTTTTCTACCAATGAATCACTATCAGTATTTAATATTTCTATAAGATTAACTGATTCATTTTTTCTAATATTTATGTTTTTATTTTGTCCTGGAGGACAAGATAATAGACATTCGTCGCATCCATAAAATCGATTTCCAATTTTTGATCTCATGTCATGAGGAATAATCTCAGGTGATTGCAACCAATATGATATACATTTATTTGAATCAAGCTTATAACTTTCATCTAATGCTCCTGTTGGACAAGAAATCTGACAAAGATTACAGCTTCCACAAGAATACGTATTCTGCTTTTCTTTAGAAAATTTTTTTTCTACATATATATTTCCAATTAACTGCCAAGGACCTATACCCGGTGAAAGCATCATAGTGCTTTTACCTTGCCAACCTAGTCCTGAGTTTTCAAAAAATAGACGATCATAATGTTGAGGACTATCAATAAATTCTGTTGTTTTTAAATTTTTTAATTCGAAATGAAATTTAATTTCATCAATAAAATTTTTTAATGGCAAATAGTAGTCTTCTTTAGCAAAGCTAGCTATGGACCCTTCGCCAGGAGAATATGATATATTTGATTGATTATTCAATAAATATGAATAAGAGATAACAATGCAGGATAATGCCCAATCAAATTTATCTCCAAGTCCTGAATAGTTTGGATTTGAAAAAGTAAACTTCATATTCGCATGTCTTTTTTCTTGCTTGACCTTCTCTATTTCAAAGGATTTATCTACTTCAGAAGGTAAATCTACAACCGAAACACTCATCCCATTAGGAATATCGATATCGTTTTCAAGAAAATAATTTATTATATTTATATCTTCCATTTTTATCAGCATTAACTATAGTTATCTTTAATGAAAAAAATAAACATCTTAATTACTTTATTAGTGCTAGTGCTTATGTAGCGCTCTCTATTTAGTATTGAGCGCCTCCCCAAATTGGGAGGTTTTTTTTTGAAAGAAGGGTTATGGGAAAAGAAATTTTAACTGGTGCAGAGTTAGTAATTAGAACGTTGGAGTTTTTAAAAGTTTCTACGGTTTTTGGATTACCTGGAGGAGCTATTCTCCCTGCTTATGATCCTTTATATGACAGCCCAATAAGACATGTTTTGGTAAGACATGAACAAGGAGCTGGTCATATGGCTGAAGGATACGCTCAAGCTACGGGTGAACTTGGAGTGGTCATAGCTACTTCTGGACCTGGAGCTACTAATCTTATTACACCCCTAGCCAATGCTCTTATGGACTCTACTCCTATACTTGCTATCACAGGTCAAGTAGCTTCAACTGCTATTGGTAACGATGCATTCCAAGAAGCCTATACGGTTGGTTTGACTATGGCTGCTACTAAACATAATTATTTAATTACAAAAGCTTCTGAAATACCGAAAATAATTCAAGAAGCTAAATTTATAGCAACAACAGGTAGACCTGGACCTGTTTTGGTTGATATACCTAAAGATATACTAAATGAAGAGGCTGAATGGATTGAGCCTGAACTTGAAGATCTTCCAGGCTACAAACCAACCCTTGAAGCAAATCCTAAAATGATTCAACAAGCAGTAGATTTAATTTTAAATTCAAAAAAACCAGTTCTTTATGTTGGTGGTGGGATAATACACTCTAAAGCAAACAAAGAATTATTTGAATTATCTACAAAATATAATATTCCAGTTGTAACAACGCTAATGGGTAGAGGTG
>CACFFJ010000029.1 GCA_902565645.1 uncultured Candidatus Actinomarina sp. | reverse complement strand
TCTTTTCAAGATGTAATTTTATCTGGTGTTGCTCTAGATAAAGGACTCTATCTTCCAGACTCTATAACATTAGAAAATTTGACTTACTTGACTCAAGAAGACTTAAGTTATGAAGACTTTGTTAAAACAATATTCATAGCATTAGACAAAGCATCCGCTCCATATGTAGAAGATCTTTCACTATATCCTGGTTTTGAGGGTTCGCCTGAACCTAAATTAATTGAATTGAATGAGACAACGCTTGTCATGGAATTATTTCATGGACCTACAAAGTCTTTTAAGGATTATGCATTGCAACCACTTGGTGCAATAGCTGATAAGAGATTAACTGAATTAGGAGAGAGGGGTCTTGCAATAGTTGCTACAAGTGGTGATACAGGAAGTGCGGCAATAGAGGCTGTAAAAGATTCGAAGAATATAGATATCGTAGTTCTGCATCCAGCAAATAAGGTAAGTGAGTACCAGAGAAAACAAATGACGAGTGTTATTAAAGATAATGTATTGAATATTGCAATCAATGGTTCTTACGATGATTGTCAGAGAGTAGCCAAAGAACTCTTACAAGAGAATCCTTTTGATAGAAGAATCATTTCTCTTAACTCAATTAACTGGCTGAGAGTAATGGGGCAGGTTGCTTATTATGTGTGGCTAACAAAACAATTTACTTCTCCAATTAACGTTGCAATACCATCTGGCAATTTTGGTAATGCTTACTCTGCTTGGTATGGAAGAAGCCATGGACTTCCAATACAAAATATTTTGTGTAGTACCAATATTAATGACGTCTTAAAAAGGTTAATTGATACAGGAGTTCTTGAACCAAAAGATACACATCCAAGTGTTGCACCAAGTATGGATATTCAAATACCATCAAGTTTGGAGAGATTGATATATGATTTATCAGGAGATGCTTCAGAATTTTATAAAAGTTTTAGTGAAAATTCAAAAGCAGAGCTAGGTGAGAAATCTTATAAAGCGTTGAGTCATATATTTTCTTCATTTACGTTTAATGATGATGAAATAAAAAATAAAATTAAAAATTTGTATTCATCGTTTGATATCATTTTTGATCCCCACACAGCAACTTCTGTTTCAATGGCTCTTGAAAACAGCAATAATATCAACACAGTTGCTATTGCTACTGCTTCACCTGAAAAATTTGCGAATACTATAAGTGAATCGATAAAAGATTATCAGGAAGTTAACATAGATAAGGGGGAAGAATATATTGAATTAGATGTTAATCATGATTCAATTATTGATTCTGTGAAGTGTAAATTTAAATAGCGGAGTAGTAAGTGTTTTCAGATAGTTTTATAAAGAAATTTTCCTGGTTGCTTCTTTTTTCTTTTATGTTTTCTTTATTTTCTGTTCTTCCTGAAGAACCTGTATATGCAGCGGGAGAGTTTGATTGTAATGATTCAGACGGTAGAGGTTATGCTTTTCAAAGTACTTGGAGTAGTGGTACCTTAACAATTACAAGGGGCTCTAATAATTCAAGTAACTCGTGGTCTACTAGTACTCTTCAAACATACTCTTCCTTTGATGGTCTAGGGAACATTTCTGAGATTAACTCCTTAAGCATTACTAAAGAAGGGCATATGTTTGCATTCTTGAAGCAAAATGACAATGATGTTTACTTAATAAAGCTAGACTCTGATGGTTCAGTCGACAATTTAGGCGAACTACCAAGTACTGGTGATAACAATGCAGCTTCTTATTACGAGACTGTAGTAAGTGGGACAACCTATAGATATATTTTTACTTCGAAAGGATTTTTTAATGGTAATAACTATGCAATACGAATCAATTCAAGCGGTGCTGTTGAGAAAGTAATTTCTTTGAATATTACAAACGGAAGTTTGGGATCAAATAAAGCAAAAGACTTTGCATGGCTTGAAGGAAGCTCTTCCCATGACTTTATAGCTTATGATGCAAATAAAAATGATTTACTTGGTGCAACAGTATCTCACAGCAGTATTGGAACAAACAGTGAAAGTATTACCGTCACATTAGCACAACGTGCAACGAATGTTGGTTCTGGGATGGGTTCTAATTCAGGTGCAGCAATCTCTTTTAAAGGTGGCAAAGTATATTTCTTAGAAAACAATACAGGAGATCTTTGGCTTTATGACCTATCAAAGGATACCTCCACAGGCAATCAATCAGATGAACTAGTTGAGACAAGTGATGATTTCAATTCATCAAGTAACACTGATGGAGCAGGTTGTGGTTCTGGAGACCCTGAAGAAGCTGATGACACGGCAGTTACTGTAGCTGTCTCCACGGCAATAAATACTTGTTCTAATGGTACAGCTACAACTACTGTCACTTTTGTAGGAAGTGGTAGTGGGACCACACAGTATTACGATCTCCAGAGACGTGAAAACGGTGGCTCATGGTCCGATGTAGTAAATGGTGAGTCAATAGCTGCAGGTGAAACAAATACTCACACCAGTTCGGCTTTCAATGACGGCACCCTTGTAGAGTGGCAGTACAGAATTGGTGACTCAAACCCATCTTCAGGCTCCTATATAACTGCAGGTACAGGATCAGGGACCCTAACTAATAGGACCATAGATTGTGATATTACATTTACGATTACAACCTCAATTAATTCATGTTCATCTGGTGCAGCAACTGTTTCAATAGAATTTGCAGCTAGTGCTGCAGGCAACACTCAGTACTTTGATGTTCAGTGGTCAACAGATCAATCAAGTTGGACTAACTTAGCCGATGGACAGGACCTAACAGCCGGTGATACTGATACCTACACAACTACAGCTGTTAATAGTGGATCAACAGTCTATTTCCAATACAGACATGGAGACTCCAAC
>CACFFJ010000028.1 GCA_902565645.1 uncultured Candidatus Actinomarina sp. | reverse complement strand
TTCACCAGAGAGTGGAATTCTATAGTATGGGTATTTTAATTTAGCAGCAAATTGTTCAATATCATGATCTTTTCCAGTTCCCATGTGACCTTTTAAAGCAACGTGAATAGGAATTTCATTATTAAATGACTCAATCTTACTATCTATTAACTGTGCAAGCTTAAATTGGATACCTAAATCTACATAATTTTTATCAATAATTGGTATTCTTTTGACTCGAGCTTCATAATCGTTTAAAGATTTTGTTAATTTACATTCATTAAGCTCTACTGCCTCATTGCTTTCATTATTAATAAACTTTTTTGTAGCCATTAAGCTGCTCCAGATTTTTCTTTTATATTCTTTATAAGTATATCTTTAGTAATGTTTACTATCGAATGTATTAATTCCTCTGGATGAAATATCTGTGTATGATTTATGTATTCTTTCCAAGTTCCTCTTTCACCAATACCTACACCAACTACATCAATATTGTTTTTTGTAGCAAATTTTATTGTATTTCTTAAATCAATTAGTGAACCTCTCGTCATACCATCTGAAAGCACTACTAACATTTTTGAATCAGAATGATGATTTAGAAGTCTATTTGTGGCATACATAATATTTCTTTCATCTACATTAGTACTTCTTTCAAACATACTTATTGGAGGTATTTCTTCTAAATTATTGATGTTTTCAATGGAATCTCTAAGTTTTCTTGAAAATTCAATTAAACCTATGAATTTATTGTATTTCTCTCTCCAAGGATCAGTAAAACTTTTAACAAAATAATGATTTGTTGTATTGAAATAATTTTCAGCATTTGAACCATAAGTAGAATTTAACATTGAAGAAATAGACATTTTTCTTTTTAAATAATCAACTTCATTTTCACCGTTATCAGCTACGAAGCCTCTATTAAAAATAGCTAATTCAAAGTCTATATTTAATTCATGACAAATTTGAGATAAATAACTTGCACCAACTAAACCAGCAGCCATTGACCAAGGATAAAATTCATCCTTCTTCTTTTCTAACATAGATCCACTACCATCTATTAGAAGAGAAACTGCATAAGATTTATTTGAGAGTCTTTGTTTTTGTTCATACATTCTTTCGTATCTACTAGAAGCAAGCATTAAAGGTACGTGAGGGGACAAATCTCCTTGATCATAGCCACTTATTCTCTGTCTTTTTTTATTGTGTATAAAATATGGTTTTATTTTATTGGTAACTTTAAATACAGGTAGATTCCATTCTTTTAGCAAATTATTATAAGTTGAAAATCCTGATTCATGTAAATATTTAAAATTGTTTGGTATCTCCGTACTAACTAAATTAGATACTTTGCCATCAGGAAGATAAATAGTTTCTGCTGCTCCTAATTTTGATACATGATCATCCATTAAATCAATTATTTCTTCAGAAGCATAGTTACTAAACTCACCAAGGAACTTATCAAGAGTATTTCCTGTAGTCACGTTTACCGAAGAAGGTATGAGAATATTACCAAGCTCATTTATAATTGTTTCTTCCATAGAATCTGTAATTTCTCTTTTTTCTCCTAATGAAAAATTATTTAAATCTGGTAGTAGATTATTTCTTCTACATATATCAACAATCTCGATTGTTATATCGATAATTTCACTAATTACAATATTATTAGAATTTAAATTGCCTATTAATTTAACGGCTTCATTAACTGATTCTCTAACATTCTTTTTATATATTGATAAATCTATATCGATATAGTTTGTTATATTGTGAAAGAGAAGTGACAAAAACTTATTAAAGTCATTTAGCTTGTTAATTCTTAATTGTTTTTCCATATAAATATCTTTTAAAATGCTCGATAAACCTTTGAAATCTTTAACAAAATATTTTTCTTCTAATGAGTGGATAATTAATTCAAAGATATATTTTCCAAACGGACCTGCTAATATTTCTAAAACATCATCAATGTCATTTAATCCCTCTATATCGTTTTCATAATTTTTATAATCAATTTCAGGATTTATTTTGTACTCTTTCATTGAGTGAATAGCTTCATGAACAACTGTACCGATTAACAAGTCTATTCTTTCTAATTTAGAATCATCTAAAGAATTAACAAGAATAGTAGGGTTTATTGTAACTTCGTTAGTGTTTTTACTTTTACTTTTACCTATTCTTAAAACTAGTTCTTTATTTTCACTTTCACTTTGTAAGAGTCTTGTAATTGCAGGTTTAATTTTTTCAAATTCATTAACAATTTCAGATTCAATATTATTCTTTGTAGACTTCATTATTTATAACATTATCATTAAAGACTAACGATGTTTGGAATAAGAGAAAATAATTATGTCTAAAACAAAAATTGCAATAGCTGGTGGATCAGGAAAGATGGGGAAACTCCTTTCTGATTTTATTAAAAATAAAAATGAATTTGAAATATCTGGAATCTATGATCCCAATAATACAAATAATGAATATAAATATTTTAAAACATATGATGAAATTGAAGGAGATTACCTTTTTGTATTTGTCTCAGCAAATAATATAAATGATTTTATAAATGAAATTTACAATCATATTAAAAAATTTAAAGGAATTGTTATTGGTTCATCTGGATTATCTGATAAATCAATAAAGATATTAGAAAATGAATTTATAAAAAATACTAATATAGTTTGCATCATTCCAAATTTTTCTATAGGTTCCATATTTCAGAAACTAATATCACAAAAAATACAATATGATTTCGAAAAAGTTTATATAACTGAAAAACATCATTCAAATAAAATAGATTCACCATCAGGGACCTCACTCGATTTAATCAGCAGTCTAGATAAAGAGAATATATCAATAGATTCAATCAGATCTGATGAATACATGGCTGAACAAATTGTAAGTTTTAAAAATAAAAATGAGGAATTAAATATCGAACATATAGTTACTGACCGTAATGCTTATTTAACAGGTATTAACCTGGTTTTAGAATCACTTAGTTCCATGAAAGGATATTACTTTGGATTGGAAAAGATATTAAAAAATAAGATTTAATATATTATTATGACAAATTTCGGAAATCTTATTACAGCTGCAATTACACCATTTGATAAAAATGGAATTATATCTACAGATACTTTTTTTAGATTATGTAGAAAGTTAGTTCATGATAAGTCTGAAGCTATAGTCCTTACTGGAACAACGGGTGAATCACCTAATCTAACTCAAGATGATAGAGAAATAATATACAAAACAGCAAAAGATTCTGTAGGTGACAAAGTAAAACTTATTGCTGGTACAGGTACATATTCAACGAAAGAATCAATTGAAAACAGTAGGATTGCTGAAGATTTAGGAATGGATGGAATAATGATAGTTACACCATATTATTCTAAGCCTTCACAATTAGGAATTTTAAAACATTTTGAAGCTATAAATAATAAATCAAATTTACCTATCATGGCATACAATATACCCGGAAGAACATCAACACTTATAGAGCTAGAAACAATTGAAACACTTGTTAATGATATAAATATTCACTCTATTAAAGATGCCGTAGGTGA
>CACFFJ010000027.1 GCA_902565645.1 uncultured Candidatus Actinomarina sp. | reverse complement strand
TAACAGCATTAGTGCCAAAATTAGGATACGACACAGCAGCAGAAGTAGCTAAGGAAGCTATGGCTAATGATAAAACCATTAAAGAAGTTTTATTAGAAAAAGAGTTACTTTCAGAAGCTGAAATAGATGAACTATTAGATATTGAAAAATTAATTTAATGAGTAATAACATTGCAGTTGCTTCTGATCATGCAGGATATGGGCTGAAACAGTATTTAATAGACAATCTTGATGAAGAGTTAAGCATAAAAGATTTTGGAACGAATAGTGATGATAGTTGTGACTTTCCAGACTTTGCTAAAGAGGTCTCTCAGTTTGTTTTAGATAATGAGGGGTATAAAGGAGTTTTAATTTGCGGAAGTGGTGTAGGTATGTCTATAGCAGCAAATAAAATTCCAGGAATTCGAGCTGCGAACGTTACAGATGTTGATACTGCAATTCAAAGTGTTGAACATAATAATGCGAATATTCTTTGTCTTGGTGCAAATAATGTTACAGAGTCATTAGCAGTTTCAATAATTAGTTCTTTTCTCTCAGCTTCATTTCTAAATGATGAAAAATATATTAGAAGAGTTAATAAATTTGAAAACTAATTTGGGGTAAATAAGTTTTTACCTTCAAACTTTTTTGTTCCGTTTACATAGCTGTAATATTTTCTACATTCGCATGAAAGATATTCAACATCTATTGGATTAAAAGGTCTTTTAGCTTCTGGCCAGTGTTCATGTTGTAGTTCAATCATTTTTCTGCTTGTTTCTTGATGATTACTAAGCCCAAGAAACTTTTCTAGTCGATCTAAATAAGCAACAGCACCAATTCCTGTCGGAACATCAGTTTCAGGGTCAATAATATCTGGACGAAACCATGGAATATCTATAACAGCCATAAATATTGGGAAGTCATTCTCCATTTTGAACTCTTGATTCACCGCATTTGTTGCAGTTATAGCATTACCTTCTGAATTCTTAATAATTTCTGTAAGTTCTTCTTTAATGCCGGGGAATAGTTTGGTTGCTGCATCCATTCTTGAATACTCTTTTCCTCCCCATTCAATAGGCTGCACAGGATATGCTGTTTCATTACACCATGATTCAATATTATTTAATATTTCTTCAAGTTCTTTAGGGTTTGATAGGATTTCTGGAGATAATAAATCAAGTGTTTCTTGTCTATTGCACCAGCGACCAAAGAACAAAGCATTAATTAATGTTGGTAAGTCATCTTCTAGGCCATCAGCAAAACGTAATATTGCTTTACTACCCCTATCATCTTCACGAAAAACATTAAGAAATCTTCCCTTTTGAAATATTAGATCTTCACTCCATGGAGATGGCCCTCCACTTTCTCGCAATTTTCGGATACTTTCTCTTTCACGACAGAATGCAAAAAAACTTTCTACAGGGTCTTCAATTGTTAGACCATCTAGGGCAGAAGCATATTTATTTTCAGTCATCTTAAATTGATAATTGCCAGATTGCTTTTATCCAATCATCTGTTATTTCATTTCTAGCAAAAACAACAATCCCAATAGCACCTTCTTCATAGACTTCTCTCATAGAAGTACCAGTTGTATAGACATCATCTGCAATTAATAACGGATCATTTTCATCATTTGTACAGTATGGTTTTAAAGCTTTTTCAAACGGGATACCTCCTCTTGGGATACCCTTTACATCTCTAAAGGTTAATTTTTCACTAACTATTTTTGCTAAAGCTTCGTAATCATTATCAGTCAACGCATCGCATTCAACCTTCCACGTTAGAGGAAGGCCAGCATGTGAAATAAAATCTTCTCTAATAAATAAACTCATACTAATTTCCTTAATTTTAGTGGATTAAAGCAAACAGTTCCGAAACTTACATGATCTGCGCCTATTTCTTTGTAATATTCGACGTCTTTTATGCTATCAATACCTCCACCAGCAATTACTTCTACTTCTGGATAGTTTTCTTTAATATGTTTTACAAATTTTGTTGTATAAGGTATTAATTCTTTTCCACTGAGTCCACCTTTTTCTACAGGAAGAGTATTGCAGGCATGAATCTGTTTAAATTTAAAGGAATTTATATAGCTGTCTAACTCTTCAAACGTTGTTAATGGAGAGATTTTTCCAATAAACCACTCTCTAGTACTAGGATCAAAATCTTCAATTCCTTCAATATGATGTTCATCAATATTTGGACATGACATATTTACTTCAACATTGAAATCTTTAGGTATTTTTTCAGCAAATATTCTCCAGTCTTCTTTTTCTATCCCTGCAATTGAAAAAACTTCATTCTCTTTATGTTTTGGCAAACCAATAGTAATTCCAGGGTTTCTCAGGCCTATTTTGTTTACCCATCCGCGTTTCGTGTATCGTAGAGTCTTTACTATTTGTATGATTCGACCAGTTCTTTTTTCTACTGTCCAACTACCAGATACAGAGATAGTATTTTTTGTTTTTATATAATTACCAAACGGTGCAGCAATAAATTTTTTCATATAGTTAAGTTATTTATTACATAGTCCAGGTTATTTTTTATCGATCTTCCCATAACAATATATTTTGCACCTAATTCAATGGCTTTTTCTGGGGTTGTGGTGTTTCTTTGATCATCTTTACTATCGCTCTCTAACCTAATTCCAGGGGTAACAATTAGATCAAAGAGTTCTTTAGTGGAACTAATCTCTGAAGCTGGGCAGATAACACCATCAATTCCTGATTTTTTAGCAACTATAAAATCTTTTTCAACATTATTGCTAGTTTCTTCATCCATTGCCTTACTTGTTAGAGCACTACTAACACCGAGGAGTTTAATATTGTCTGTTTTATTTTCACTTGCTGCAAGCAAAGCTTCTTTTTCTGATGCTATATGAATAGTCAAATAATCAGCACCAATATTTCCTGCACTTACTGTTGCTGCTTCTACAGTATTTGGAATGTCGTGTAATTTAAGATCTAAAAATACTTTCCAACCATCATTTTTTAGTTTTTCAACTGGAGAAG
The DNA here is from genome assembly GCA_902565645.1 of uncultured Candidatus Actinomarina sp. Classification (GTDB taxonomy): domain Bacteria; phylum Actinomycetota; class Acidimicrobiia; order Actinomarinales; family Actinomarinaceae; genus Actinomarina. The sequence goes on along the minus strand of CACFFJ010000027.1, from coordinate 669 downwards.
GGCCTTCGGCAGTAAACATTTCTAATCCAACTTTTACTCCATAAATCACACCTTTCAGTTTTTCAAGGGTTTCTGTAAATTCGCTTAGCTCTTTGCCATCCAATGCAAAGAAAATAGGTTTAACTGACATTTTGTATAGCCTCCATATCGTCTAATACTTTTTCTTGTAATAAGAAAGCTTCTAGAAATGCTTCCGCTTCTCTAACTGAAGAAACAACAGCAACACCTGTTTCATGAGATAGTCTTCTAATTTTCCAACCGTCGGTATATTCATTTGCAAATGTAGGTGTGTTGATGACTATAGAGATTAATTTCTCCTCAATAATTGTTAGTGAAGTTGGTGATTTATCGTCCGCTCTTCCAACAATTATGGATTCTATATTATTTTCTTTTAGGAAGCTTGCTGTTCCCTCCGTTGCATAAATAGAAAACTCTAAATCAATATATTTATTCACTACCTCAATAAAATTTGGCTTTTCAGCGTCACTTAATGTAACAAAAACACCTTTTTCTTTATCACCGATTTCGACACCAGCTGCAGCGTATGCTTTATTTAATGCTGTTCCAAAATCTTTACCTATTCCTAATACTTCTCCTGTTGCCTTCATCTCTGGTCCCAACATTGTGTCCTCAGCAGGAAATCTTGACCAAGGAAAAATAGCCTTTTTA
>CACFFJ010000026.1 GCA_902565645.1 uncultured Candidatus Actinomarina sp. | reverse complement strand
AACTACATATGTTTTATCTTTATTTGTAATGTAATCAAACAGTTTTGTATATTTATTTGTTGCAATCAGCATAAGACCTGTAGCGTTTGGGTCTAAAGTTCCGGAATGTCCAACTTTATTAAAATTATATAATTTTTTAAATTTAGAACATAAATCTTGAGACGTCCAAGATTTTGGTTTGTTTATTAAATAAAAATTAGAGTTTAGTTCTAATTTCATTCTCTATAGTGGATATGATTTCAGTTTGAGATAAATTGCTTGAAAAACCACTGGCTGCTTTATGTCCACCACCATTAAAAATAGAGGCTAATTCTTGTACATTGAAATCATTTCGAGATCTTAAGCTGCCTTTGAAAGTCCCGTCTTGTTGTTCTTTTAAAAGTAAAGCAACGTTTGCTTCTTTAACTAACCTTACAGTGTCTATTAAAAAATCAGTTTCTTCTGGATCAACATTATATTTTTTATAATCATTTTGGTAGATAATAGAAAAAGCAAAATTTAGTTTTTGATTAAGAGATATTCTATTTAATATTTCACTTTGAAGTCTTAAAGCATTGAATTCAATTGATCCATAAATATTTTCACTAATTAAAGATATGTCAGCACCCAAATCAAGTAATGCAGAAGCTATATTAAATACTTCAGAGGTTGTATTTGAATATTGGAATCTACCTGTATCAGTAATTAAGCCTGTCAATAAACAATTGGCCATATCGGTAGTAATGTCGAAACCTTCTTTAATTAATTCTCTATATAAGACCTGTGTAGTGCTCGCTGCCTCTGAGTCAATAAATTGTAAGGTACCAAATTTTGGATCTATATGGTGATCAACAACAATAATATTTTTTGAATCTTTAACAATACTTTCATATTTACCTAAACGTGATGGATCACCACAATCAAAAACATATACTGTTTCATACTTATCTTTAATTTCATTAGTAATTAAATGATATGGTAAATGATTTAAATTTGTTGGTAATTTATTTTGAAAATCAAAAGTTATATCAGCCTCAATATTCAAATTATCTAAAAGTATTTTGAAACAAAATCCAGCACCTAGAGCATCACCATCTGGATTAATATGCCCTGTAATAAGAATTGGTTTTTTATCGATATAAAATTTAATTGAATCAGTCATTAATTCTATCAATAATTTTATTTATTTTGTCAACATGATTAAAAGTGGTGTCTAATTCAAACTGAATTTTAGGTATAAATTTAGTAGTTAATTCACTAGCCAATTCTTTCTGAATTTTTAATCTATTTTTATCTAATGATCTTAAAAGTTGATTCTTATTTTTATCAATAGTCGATACAAAAACAGTTGTTCTTTTTAGATCTGGTGAAGTATTAACGTATGTTATTGTTGATTTATTTAAAATTGGATCAGAATTTCTTAATAATTCATTAGAAATTATTTGTTGAATTATAGGATTAATTCTATTAATCCTTCCACCACGTAATTGCTTTTTCATTTTAAATTTCAACTTCCCCTAAAACTTCAATTACATCGCCTTCTTTAATATCTTTATAATCAACTAAACCTATGCCACATTCTAAGCCTTCATTTACCGTCTCTACATTGTCCTTAAATCTTCTTAGAGATGCTATGCTTCCTTCATAAATAACAACTCCATCCCTTAATAATCTAGCTTTTGAGTTTATTAGGACTTTACCCTCTGATACCACAGATCCTGCGACTACTCCAACTTTAGGAGCTCTAAATGTAGTTTTTACATCAACCATGCCAATTACAGCTTCTTCAGTCTTTATTGTCATTTGTCCTAATATCGCTTCTTTAATATCGTCCAACAACTCATAGATAATACTGTATGTTCTAATATCTATACCTTTACTTTGGCCCATATTCCTTGCTTGACTATCAGGTCTAACATTAAATCCTACAATTATTGAATTAGTTGCTGAAGCCAAGTCAATATCAGATAATACAATTCCACCAACTGCTGAATGGACTACTTGTATGTTAATTTCTTCTGTTGAAAGTTTTAATATACCGTCTTTAATTGCTTCTACGGATCCATTTGTATCTGCTTTTAAAATAATGTTTACAGAAGTAAGCTCCCCTTCCTGAAGTAATTTCATCATTTCATTAACTCTTGATTCAGCTGAATAACTATTATCATCAAAATTCTTTAATATTTCTTTATTCTTTTCTGCCATAGACTTGGCTTCTTTTTGAGTTTTGACTGAAATGAATTGATCTCCTGCTGTAGGAGAATTATCCCATCCAATTATATCTGCTGGAGTACCTGGAATAATTTCTTTTTGATTGTTATTTGCATGATCAAAAATAGATTTAACTCTGCAAAACGAGGAACCTGAATATATAAAATCTCCTTGTTTAAGAATACCCCTAGTTACAATTACAGTAGAAACATTCCCCTTACCTACTTCCATTCTTGATTCAATAATGTAACCAGAAGCAAAAGTATCAAAATTAGCTTTAAGTTCTTCAATTTCAGCAACTAAAGATAATGTTTCAAGTAGATCATCAATACCATCTCCTTTTAACGCAGAAATTTCAACTACAGGTATATCTCCACCTAAATCTTCAGATATTATCTCATATTTTGTTAGTTCTGCTTTTATTAAAGAAGGATTAGCTTCTGGAAGATCACATTTATTAATTGCAACAATAATTGGGACATTAGCTGATTTTGCATGGTTAATTGCTTCGATAGTTTGAGGCATTATTCCATCATCAGCAGCGACAACTAGAACTACAATATCTGTAACGTTTGCTCCTCTAGCTCTCATTTGTGTAAACGCTTCGTGACCAGGAGTGTCAATAAATGTTATACCGGTTTCACCAAAGTCTACTTTATAAGCACCTACATGTTGCGTAATGCCACCTGCTTCATTGTCAGCTACTTTTTCTTTTCTTATAAAATCTAATAAGGTTGTCTTACCATGATCAACATGACCCATAACAGTAATAATCGGTGATCTTGTTTTTAATTGTTCATTTTTGTCTTCAAATTGTATTTCTTCAACTAAATCGGATCTTTTTATTTCAATCTTTTCAGTAAATTCAGGGATAATGTTATATGTTTCTAAAAGTTTCTCAATTTCCTCATTTGATAAACTAGAAGTTATTGATTGCATGATTCCTAATGACATTAAATCAGAAACTATCTCTGTTGAGTCTTTTTCGATAATTATAGACAGATCTTCAGGGGTAGATCCTTCAGTTACTTCAACTATGTTAATATCCTTAGTATCTTCATTTTTTTCATTAGAAACTTCTTCTATTTCTTTTACTTCTTCTACTTCAGTTTCTGTTTCTTCAAGAATTGAATCTTCTTTGTAAGATAATTTAACTAATTCTTCTTCATCTTCAGTTAGTCCAGAAGATGCTGTTTTAACTTGTATACCCAATTCTTTTGCTTTAAATAAAATGTCCGCAGAGGCAACATCTAATTCTTTAGCGAGTTGATGTATTCGCTTTTTAGCCATGTTTTATTCTTCCTCTTGTTTTTTTTCTGCCTCTTCTTCAACGTCTGGGGAGTCACCTAATCCTTCGATGTCTATTTTATAACCAGTTAATTTTGCAGCTAAACGTGCATTTTGACCTTCTTTACCTATAGCAAGCGATAATTGATTATCTTTAACAATTACTTTGGCAGATTTTGTATCTTCATCTATTTCTACTAGTTCTATATCAGCAGGGCCTAATGCTTCAATTATGAAACGTATTTTGTCTTCTCTCCATTCAACTACATCTAATTTTTCACCTTTTAATTCATTTACTATTTGTCTTACTCTTGAACCCCTAGACCCAACACATGCACCCTTTGGATCTACATTTGGATCATTAGAGAATACAGCAATCTTTGTTCTACTTCCAGCTTCTCTTGCAATAGCTCTAAGCTCTACAGTACCATCAGTCAACTCTGGAACTTCTAATTCAAGCATCCTTTGCACAAATTCAGCTCTATTTCTACTTACAATTATTGGAATTCCTTTAGCTTCTGTTCTAATTTCAGTTATAAGTGCTTTAATTCTGTTTCCTCTTTCTAATCTTTCAAATGGGATTCTTTCGGTAGACGGAATAACTGCTTCTGCATCCTGTAAATCTATAATTGTTTGGTTAAACCTAGAATCAAATTGTGTTACAATCCCGGTGACTAGCTCTCCTTCCCTTCCTATGTATGCATCTAAAACTGTAGCTCTTTTAGCATCTCTTACTTTTGTTGTCATCATTTGTTTAAATGATTGTGCTGCAATTCTTCCAAAATCTGTATCGCTTATTTGTGGTTCCCATTCTTTAATTACATTTCCATCGTTATCTAATTCTTGTGCGTAAACAGTTATCTCACCAGAATCTGGATCTAATGTAACCCTAGCTTCTTCAGCAGCTCCAGGTATACGCAT
>CACFFJ010000025.1 GCA_902565645.1 uncultured Candidatus Actinomarina sp. | reverse complement strand
CAATTTAATATTGTTACGTTTTAAAAGTTCATTTATCTCATTACATTTTTTAATTGAATCAACAAAAATAACATTCTTTTTTTCTTTACATAACTCATTTATAAAATTATTCAAAGGATTGATACTATTTTTATTTATATTTAAAGTTTTTTGTGAAATTAAAACATTTAAATCTTCATATTGAGAAAGAACTATACCCATATTTAAAAAGTTTGATACAGCAAGATATTTTAAATAAAGCATTTGTTCTTTAGTTAAGTCATATAGGTAAGATTTGATATCAAGTATTTTATAATTGTTCCTAGATGAATTTTGTAAGTTAACAACAACAGCTTTGTAATCTTTATTTCTGAATACTACATTAACAATTGAGCCTATTTTAACTTTACTTTGTAGAGATTTCGGTACTGAATATGTAAATTGAGTAAATTGATAAGTATTGTTATAGATTAATTCAACGTTGATATTCACAAAATTAAATAGTTTCGTCAATAATATGTGAAGCAATAATATTTTTATTAAGGTTATCTGATTTTAAAATTACATTATCCTTGTCAATGATCGTGACTTTATTTTTATCTGATCCGAAATAGTTATCACTAATATTATTGATAACTAAAAAATCACAATTCTTATTATTCAATTTTTTATAATTTAAATCGTCATTCATTTGTGCTGAAAAACCTACAACTTTCAATTCATTAAATTTAGCTTTTATGTTTTTAATAATATCCTCATTGGGTGACAGATTTAATGTAATTCCACCTAAAGATCTATCTAGTTTTGAACTATTAAAATTAGGTATAAAATCTGATACAGCTGCAACCATATATAAATATTGAGCTTTTTTGCAATGTTCTTCTAATAATATTTTTAAGCTATTTGATGAAGAGAATGTTTTGTTATATGCGTGTGGTATGCCAGCTATTTTGTCAGAATGTAAATATATCACATTATATCCCCTAGCAAGTAATTCGAACGCTATGGCTCTTCCTTGTTTACCTGAAGATAAGTTTGTAATTACTCTAACTGGATCTATGAGTTCATAAGTAGGACCAGATGTTACAACTATAGTTTCTTTACTTTTAGTCAAACATTTTAATAGCTCTTCTGGCTCTATTAATCTACCTGTTCCTACATCACCAATATCAAGTTTTCCAAATCTAGGTCCACATAGAATATGATAATTAGATAATTCACTGACATTTTTTTGTGTGTTTCTATGCTCAAACATTTCTTCATGCATAGCTGGGGCAATATAAATTGGTTTTTTATGCATCAATACTGTAGATAACAATAAATCATCGGCTATACCAGAATTTAATTTTGCTAGAAAATTTGCAGTAGCAGGATAAATAACAATTAAATCCGCCCATCGTGCATAGTCTATATGTGGCGAACCTTCGAGTTGCTCCCAGGATGAAAAAACTTCTACTTCATTTATAAATTCTTTACTTAAGTATTTCAACCCTTCTGACGTACTAAATATTTTAACATTATGTTTTTCTATTAATTTTTTATAAAGTATCTCAGTTTTCGATGCTGCAATACTACCAGTAACACCAAGTAGAATATTTTTTGACATCTTAGATTATTCTTTTTCAGAAACCTCTACTTTACCTGCCGCAATTTCCTCAAATGAAACAGTTAGTGGTTTTCTACTTAAACTTTGAACTTGTGGCGGTGTATATGCTCCTATACCTTCACCAAGTTGATTGAAATAAGAATTAATATCTTTAGCTCTTCGGGCAGAAGTAATAACTAAAGCAAATCTTCCAGGTGTTTTTTCTAATAATTCTTCAATTGGTGGTTTAATCATGATACCTCTAAATTATATATTATATTAAGTATGTTACTAATAGTAGTATTTATATCTTTATTATTAACGACATAATCAAAATCATTAATTTTACTTCTCTGTGCAGCAGCTAATTCCATTCTTTTTTCAATAAATTTATTATCGTGACCCCTATCTTTTAATCTTTTAATTAGTTCATTATCGTCAATATCAATAAAAATTCCTACAAAATCTTTGTTTTCAGATAATAATTTACTAGCACCGTTTACTTCTAGATCCAATACTGTAATTTTATAATTATTTATTAGTTGTTCTTTGCTAGTTCCGTAATAGTCTGTTCCATACTTTTCGTATTCAACAAAATAATTTTCTTCTATTAGTTTATTGAATTCGTGCAGACTGATAAAAAAGTAATCTTTACCATCTACTTCATTGTTCCTCTTTTCTCTAGTTGTGTGAGATATGGAGAAGTACAAACTTATATGATTAAGCAATTCATTTATAATTGTCGATTTACCAACACCGGACGGTCCAGAAAATATAATAATCATTGTTCTATAAAGTCTATTATTGAATCTATATGTTTGATGTTCAAATCTGAAATTTTAGTGTTTTCATCTAAATCTATTGATTCAAGAAATCTTGCTATCTTTACTTTACCCAATTCCCCACTACTAGTTAAAAATTTATGTACCCTAATTGAGTTAACTTCATTGTTATCAATATTATCTAAAAGTATATTTTTTAATTTCAATTTTTCTGTTGTAAAAGATGTTAATAATGCTTCTCTTTTTGATTTTACTTGATTGACTATTAATTTTAATTCATCATATTTCATTACTTATCCTATCTAGTATTCCATTTACAAACTTTGCTCCTTTATTTGATGAATGAATGTCTGTGATTTTAACCCATTCAGATATGATTACTTTTTTAGGTGTCAATTCCATCAATAGCTCAGATATCCCTAGTGTAAGTGTTGTTATTTCAACTTTGCCAATTCTTTCATAAGTCCAATTCTCTGAATATGTTCTGATTGAATTTTCAATTCTCTCTAAATTTTCTTTAGTGTTTTGTATAAGTTGTTTGGTTCTAAGTGTTTGATTATCGCTTAGATTAATAAATGAAACTTCGTCTTCAATGTTTTTATTATTAAACATAATTTCAAAACTTACAAATCTAAAATCTTTCATTTCACTCTAGTTATATATTCTCTTTTTTTAGTATCAATTTTAATTATTTCATCAATTTCTATAAACATAGGTACTAAGATTTTCAATCCTGTTTCACACTCTACATATTTATTTGATGAATTAACTGAGTCACCCTTTACTGCTTCTTCTGCTTTAGTTACTAAAAGTTCAACAGATGTAGGAAGTGAAACATCAATTGCTTTATTATTATATATTTGTATCGTTACTTCTTGATTAGCTTTCATTAGTAGATACTTATCATCAATTAAGTCAGCATCTATATTAATTTGCTCGTAAGATTCATTACTCATAAAAACATAGTCAGAACCATCTTTATAAAGATATTGATATTTATGTTTTTCTATATATGCTTGTTCGATTTGTTCATCTGCACGGAAGGTTTTTTCTATTACAGAACCATTTATTATATTCTTAATCTTAGTTTTGACAAAAGCCTTACCTTTTCCAGGTTTAACATGCTGATATTCTAAAATTAAATATAATTCACCATTAACCAATATGCTTTGCCCGGGTCTCATATCATTTGTTGATATCATTATGGTATTACACCTTCTTCTTTTGCTTTATTTTTCATGTTTATAAAATCTGTATAATCGTTAGTAAATGACATTTTTCCATTCTTATCAGTTAATAAGTAATATATGAAATCACTTTCAGGTGCATCAATAACTGCTTGAATTGATCTTTCACCAAATCCAGAAATTGGGGTTGGTGGAAGACCGGAATACTTATATGTGTTATATTTTGAATCAATTTGTAAATCTACTAACAATACTTGCGATTTTCTCTTTTGAAGGGCATAAAGTACAGTTGCATCAATTTGTAACAGCATTTCGTCATACAGCCTGTTTTTAATTACAGAAGCTACTAATGGTCTATCTTCATCAATTTTCGATTCTGCTTCTACAAGACTAGCAATAGTTAATAAATCATTGTAATTATTTACCCAGTAAGGCATTTCAGAACTTTCAAAAATATTATCAATAACAATTTCTAATTGATTTGCTAATATTTGTAATACTTCGTCACCAGTAGAATTTACGTCAATTTGGTATGTATTTGGAAAAAGTAACCCCTCCCAGTTTTGTAGCTTTGATGGATCGTTTAAATATAAATATTTACTATTTATATTTCCAGATAGTAGTGAATTAATTAAAGAATCTACTTCGTAACCTGTTTGTGATGAAATGGATTCTAGAGTTTCATTTATCCAAAGGCCTTCAGGGATAGTAATAGTATAAGTTTTCAAAGGCGGCCCTTTAAGGAGAATACTTGTTATTTCCTCAAATTCTAAGCCAGTATATATTTCATAATCACCAGCTCGTAATTTATCAGATAAATTTTCATTTCTTAGATATATTTCAAAAGCTAATGATGAACTTATTATTCCCTCGTTATCTAGAATATTTGAGATTTCTGATGCTGATGAACCT
>CACFFJ010000024.1 GCA_902565645.1 uncultured Candidatus Actinomarina sp. | reverse complement strand
ATAAGAATTAAAGTCAACAAAAGTAAAAACTCTTTATCATTAAACCATACTGAGTCCTTGAATCTCCAAAATAAAAAATATATTAAAATAAAAATGGATGCAATTATAGGTATCGCTGCTGTTTGAATAGTCCTTGATTCTCCAGATAAATAACCAAATCTTCCTAAAGCTTTATATTGAACTGGAGTAATTTCTTCTCCTTCGTTAATTACCAAATCACCTTCAAAAAACTTGATAATTACAGGGTCAACTGCTTTTGCTAATTTAGTTTTCTGTTCCTCCCAAAGGGCTCTCTCTAATTTTTGATTAGCTACAAGATTTTCAGCAATTATCTCGGCAACAGCTGATCTTATTCTATTTTCAGGAACTAAAACATATAATTCACTAGACAAATCTAGGTAAGGAGGATTTGAAACTAAAGTCTGTCTTAATTGATTGAGATTCTCATTATTTATACCATCAGATAATATTTCTTCTGCTTGTTTTTTTGCTTCCAACTCCACCTGAGCAAGATAAGTAGATTTATTATTCAAATCATAGTTAGATATTTCAACCAAAACCTCAACGGTCGATGTTGATATTGTAGAAAATAATACTGATTCAGTTATATTTGCTATTTGTTCTATTTTTGGATTATCTATTACCTCTACTTCTTGTTCTGACTGTTCCTCTACAATGGTGTCTTCTGTAATAATTAATTTTTCATCTTTTCTAGCTTCTATGACTGTTAGAAACATCTCAGTAATACCATTTATTACAGAATCATTTAGGTCTGTATCAATTGAATAAATTGGGCTAACAGATTCAGAAGCAATTGTTCTGTTTTTCTCTGTTTCTTCTTCATCAATTATTTCAATATATTTTGGTGCTGTAAAAGTTGAGGGAGAATTATCTCCAATACTGACTTTTATAATTTGATTCTCTGGAAACAAGGTGAAGGAAATAATCCATACTAAAGAGCCAAATAGAACTATATAAAATAATTTCTTTAGATGAAAAATATATTCTTTAATCATTTTCCTGGAAATACATCCAATATTTTTGAAACTATTGGGTTCCTAACAATATCACTATTCTGAAATTCCATTACAGATATATCATCAATATTTGATAATATCTTGCGTGTTTTTTTTAAACCTGAATAATCTTTCTTATATAAATCAATTTGAGATTCATCTCCAGTTATTATAACTTTTGAGTTCTCTCCTAGTCTTGTCAAAAACATCTTTATCTGATTTACAGTAGCATTTTGAGCCTCATCTAAAATTATGCAGGCATCATTTAGTGTTCTGCCTCGCATGTATGCAAGAGGAACAATTTCTATATTTCTTTTTTCAATTAAATATCCTAAATTATCATTTCCAAAGAAATGTTCTAAAGAGTCAAACAATGGAACTAGGTAAGGATCTATTTTTTGTGAAAGATCTCCTGGCAAATATCCCAATCTTTCACCAGCTTCAACAGCAGGTCTAGTTAAAACAATTTTTCTTATTTTGTTTTCAGCATACATTTTTACCGCACTTGCTACTGCTAAAAATGTTTTACCAGTACCAGCTGGGCCAATTCCAAAAGTAATTGTTGAGTTTGAGATTATATCTAAATATTTATACTGATTTACATTTTTAACTTTTATTGTTTTATTATCGATAATATCTATTGAACTCATCTTTTTACCATTAGTACTAGATTCATAATTAATTTTTGAAAGTAATTCAACATCGGTTGTCTCTATAACTTCTTTATTTAAACTCATTTTTAACATTTCATCTAAAATTCTTATTACTTCATTAGCCTCTTTATCATTTCCATCTATATAAATGATATTCCCTCTTACGTTGATCTTTAGTAAGGGGAACATGGACTTAATATATTTTAGATTATTATCATTAACTCCAAATATATTCACAAGTTCGATATCAGTCGGTATTATCTTTTCCATACTCATCAGAATGTTCTCAACTCTTCTCCTCCTAATAAATGCAAGTGTATATGGAATATTGTTTGACCTGCATCTTTATTAGTATTCCAAATTAACCTATAGCCACTTTCTTCAATACCATATTCTTTTGCTAATTTTTTTGCAACTAATACCATCTTTCCAATCAAATCTCCGTCTCTTTGCTCTAAATCATTTATTGTATTAATTCTTTTTTTTGGAATAACTAGTAAATGCACTTTTGCAGCAGGATTTATGTCCTCAATAGAAAAAATATCTTCATCTTCATAAATAATCTCAGACTCTATCTCTTTATCAAGAATCATTTCAAATATAGATTTATCAACCATAACCTAATTTATACCATCAAGGATACTGCAACTATCGCTGCTGTCTCAGTTCTAAAAGTAAATTCATTTATATTAGAAGTATAACTAAATTTACTTAATTCAGCCTCAGACCATCCCCCTTCTGGTCCAATAGCTATGTTCTTTTGATTAATATTTGTAGATATTTCTTTCCCTTTTATATCTAAAGCGTGATTAAAGAAGTTAAAATCTAATCTTTCAACTATATCAATTTTTGGAATAAACGGGGTTCCTGATTGCTCTACAGAAGAAATAACCCAGCTATTAATTTTTTCATTCTTAATATTTACTTTTTGTGAATATTCAGTTTTGCCAATAGTTATTGAATTAGTATTGAGTTCGGTTAACTTTTCAATCATAAATCTGAATCTATCTTTATTTTTCATTACTGGAATAAAGATATTCACTTTATTATTTCGTTCATGTGTTTCCTTTGAGGTAATTTTAATTTTATTTTTTTCCATTGTTCCTATATATAGAGTCCCTTCTCCATTAGATATTTTTACTGGTGAGTTGTTTGCAATTCTTAGGACTTTTATAAGATGATGTAATTTATCATCACTTAAATCTACATATTCCTGATGACTCTCAATATTTTCCTTATATATGGTAGGTATATGCATTATTCCTTTAAAAATTCCTTGAAAGCTTCTTTTGGTACTTCAACTTGACCTATATTTCTCATCTTCTTTTTTCCTTCTTTTTGTTTTTCTAAAAGTTTTCTTTTCCTTGTTACATCGCCACCATAAAGTTTTGCAGTTACATCCTTTCTTAATGCTTTTATTGTCTCTCTAGCAATAATTCTTGATCCAATAGCTGCCTGTATAGGTATATCAAACTGTTGTCTTGGTATTAATTTAGATAATTTTTTAACTCTGTTTCTGCCTATATATTCAGAATTTTCTTTAGATAGAATTGAACTAAATGAATCTACTACAACACCATTAACTAATATATCAAGTTTTACTAAATCTCCATTTTCAAAATCAAGAATTTTATAATCCAATGATGCAAAACCCTGAGAAATAGATTTTAAAGAATCATAAAAACCTGAAACAAGTTCTAGAAGTGGTATTTGATACTTTAGCTTTACCATTGAGCTACTTAAGTAAACTAAATCAATCTGAGTTGCCCTTTTTTCATTTAACAACTTTATAATTGGTCCTAAATATTCTTTAGGGAATAAAAGATCTAACTCACATACTCTTTCCTTAATTGCTTTAATGTCAGTAAATTTATCAATTATCGAAGGATTCCTAATGATTAATTCTTCATCGTTGTTCCTTATTAATTTAAATTCAACAGAAGGTGGAGTTACTATTAAAGATAAATCAAATTCTCTTTCTAGTCTTTCAATTACAATTTCTAAATGAAGTAAACCTAAAAAACCGCACCTAAAACCAAAGCCAAAAGCTGATGAAGTTTCAGGTTCGTAAAAAAAACTTGCATCATTTAATACATACTTATCTAATGAATCTCTTAACTTGGTGTAATCATCAGAATCTGAAGGATAAATACTAGAAAAAACAGTTGGTTGAGGCTCTTTATATCCTGATAATATTACTGGTTCCTCGTCTTCTCCAAGTACTAATGTGTCTCCAACCCTAATCTGAGATAAGTCTTTCGCCCCTGTCACAACATATCCAACTTCACCAAAATTTAGTTCCTTAGATTCAGCTAACTCTAAGTCAAAATATCCAATTTCAGATGCATCAAATGTAAAATTTGAATTAACTAATTTCAATTTTGTATTTTTTTCAATTTTTCCTCCAAAAACTCTAATTGAAGCTACAACTCCCCTATAAGAATCAAAATAAGAGTCAAATATTAATGCATTTACTTTTTCGGTTTCTTCTTTTGGTGGATTTATAAGTGACGGTAATGCCTTAATCAGCTCCTTAACACCTTCTCCTGTCTTAGAGGAAATCTTAAATATCTCATCATCTGTAGAGCCTATTAGGTTATGAATTTGATTTGATACATTTTTTACATCAACATCAACTGAATCTATTTTATTAATTACTGGTATCAAATCTAAACCAGAATCTATAGCCGCATAAGAATGTGCAAAAGTTTGAGCTTGTACTCCCTGGGTGCCATCAACGAGCAATATAGCCCCATCACATGCAATTAAAGCTCTCGAAACCTCATAGGAAAAATCAACATGTCCTGGAGTATCAATTAAGTTAATTGTTAAATCATCAAATTGTAATCTAATTGGTCGAGATTTAATTGTTATTCCTCTTTCTCGTTCAAGATCCATATTGTCAAGAATCTGATCTTCATGATCACCAGGTTTTATCAATCCAGAAAATTCCATAAATCTATCTGCCAAGGTTGATTTTCCATGATCAACATGAGCAATAATTGAAATATTTCTTATATTTTTATTATTTAACATATTTAATAAGTTATTATCTTATATACTAAGAGGTTTTAGATGGCGAATATTAAATCACAAAAGAAAA
>CACFFJ010000023.1 GCA_902565645.1 uncultured Candidatus Actinomarina sp. | reverse complement strand
AAAGAAATTTTACTTTCATTCACCATGCCTATTATTTGACTTAACTTTTCGGAATTGAACCAAGCTGGTGTAGATTCAAGGTTTAATTTTCTTAATTGTCCTTGCAACTCTCCAGTTATCCAATTAAATGTTGACTTCGAATCATCGATAATTTTATAGGTCTCCAAATACAAACTATAAATCCATGACTCAGACTTACTTAAGGTATTTGCTTCAGAAATACTAAGCCCAGTTTTAACAAGATTTTTTCTTTTTTCTTTTGGTAATGCTGGTATTTCATTTTCCACATCATTAACAAATTTTTCGCTAAGTATCATATTAGGTAAATCAGGATCAGAAAAATATCTATAATCTGCACTGCCTTCTTTAGATCTCATTGAAGTTGTAACTTCTTTATCCTCATCCCAATGCCTAGTTTCCTGAATTAATTTTTCTTTATTCTTAATCGATTTTGTTTGTCTTTTTATCTCGTAATCTATAGCTTTTTCCAAAGATCTAAGTGAATTCATATTTTTAATTTCTACCTTTACACCAAGCTCCTTGGCTCCTTCTTCAGCAACAGATATATTTGCATCAAATCTTAAATTACCTTTTTCCAATCTTCCTTCAGAAATGCCTAAATCTATTACAAGTTGCCTCAATTCCTCTATGTATGCAACTGCTTGTTTGGAAGAACGAATAACAGGTTTTGTAACTATTTCAATCAAAGGAACTCCTGATCGGTTAAAGTCAAGTAGCGTACTTGTTGCAGAATCAATTCTGCCAGACCCTTTATGTATACTTTTTCCAGTGTCTTCCTCCATGTGTACTCTCTCAATTTCAATTATCTCTGTTTCTTCATTGATAATTATTTCTAAGGAACCATCAGTACCTACTGGTAAATCAAATTGTGAAATTTGATAATTTTTCGGTAAATCAGGATAAAAATAGTTTTTCCTGTGAAACATACCATTAGTAGTTATTGAACAACCTGTACTTAAAGCAAGCATAGTAATTGATTTAATAGCACTAGCATTAGGAACTGGTAATGCACCAGGAAGTCCCAAACAAGTTGGACATAAACTAACATTTGGGCTTTCAGTTTCAACAACTTTGCATCGACAAAACATTTTTGAATTAGTATTCAATTCAACATGTGTTTCCATTCCAATAGTTGCTACAAGATTCATTTGCTGTCCTCAAGCAAAGTAGGTTTTAAAGTAAAACCTACTAATTTTTCTATTTTCTCTGAAAAATCAAGTAAGGAATTATCTGTCTTTGCTGGACTCATTATTTGAACAGACAGAGGCATCCCTTCAGAAGATAGGCCTGTTGGAATACTAATAGCTGGAAGGCCAGCAAGGTTTGCTGGAATAGTACAGAGATCAGACATATACATTTCTAATGGATTTTCAGTTTTTTCACCAAATTTAAATGCTGGTGTTGGTGTTGTAGGAGAAATCAAATAATCTACATCTTGAAATTTATTTTCAAAATCTTTTGTAATTAATGATCTTGCTTTTAATGCTTGCCCATAATAAGCATCAAAATATCCTGCTGATAAAGCATAAGTCCCAAGTAAGATTCTTTTCTTTACTTCTTCCCCAAAACCTTCTGCCCTTGTATTTTCCATCATTTCATAACTTGTTTCTCCTGGTTCCCTCAAGCCAAATCTAACACCATCAAATCTAGATAAATTTGCTGAACATTCTGCTGGAGCAATTAAATAATAGATACTTAGTGCCATCTTTGTTAAGGGTAAAGAGACTTCTACAATTTCATTTCCCTCAGCTTTTAATAGCTCTATAGTCTTTTCAACCTCTCTTTTGGAGTCCTCAGAAATTCCATCTTCCATTAGCTCCTTAATAACACCGACTTTTGCTGTTTTATCTTTAGGTATTTGAACACTTTTGTCTTCTATTGATGTTGCATCAAGAGGGTCATGTCCTTTGATAGCATTAAATACTAACTTTGCATCTGCAACATTATTAGTAATAGGCCCAATCTGATCAAGAGATGAAGCAAATGCTACCAAACCATACCTCGAAACTGATCCATATGTAGGTTTAAATCCAACTACGCCACAAAAAGAAGCTGGTTGCCTAATGGAACCACCTGTGTCGCTTCCAAGTGAAGCAATAGCTGATCCTACAGAAACAACTGCTGCGGAACCACCAGAAGAACCTCCGGGAACACAATCAGGATTCCATGGATTCTTTGTAGGGCCAAAAGCTGAATTTTCTGTAGATGAGCCCATAGCAAACTCGTCTAAGTTTGTTTTTCCAGTAAAAATTACACCACATTTTCTTAATTTATCAATAACTGTTGCATCATAAGGAGAGACATAATTAGAAAGGATTTTTGAAGAACAAGTAGTTTCATGATTCTTTAAATTTATATTATCTTTTATAGCTATTGGAATGCCATCTAATTTACTTAACTCCTCCCCTTTTAAATAACGCTCATCGGACAACTTCGAATTATTAATGGCTTCTTCTTGAAATATCTTTAAATGTGCATGAAGTATTGATTCAGATTGGGATGTTTTTTCAAAAACTTGTTCATAAACCTCAGACGGTTTAATTTCTTTCTTTTTAAAAAGTGTATTTATTTTTGAAATTGATAAATTATTTAAATTCATTTATTAATCCAATGATGGAGGAACAACAAACTGTCCATCTTCAGTTTGAGGAGAGTTACTCATTGCTTCTTCGTGGGATAAAAATTCACTTGAAACATCTTCTCTTAAAGTTAGTTCTTTTCTTAAAGGGTGTATGCTGATTTCCTCATCTTCAAGATTCATCTTGCTTAATGCATCAACATGCTCAAGAATTATGTTTAAATCCTTACCTAACTTTTCTTTTTCTTTATCTGATAAATTAATTGCTGCAAGCTTAGCAACAGCTTCTATATCTATTTCATTTTTCATCGATAACTCTTCAAATATTCATTAAGTAGCTTATATGATTCTAATATTTGATTTTTATTAATAAATTCATTTACTGTGTGTGCAAGTAACGGATCACCAGGCCCATAATTCACTGCAGGAATATTAATATTTGTAAATCTAGCAATATCTGTCCATGCCTGTTTAGATGTTACTTTTGCATTAGTTGCTTTTATAAATTCTTGAACTAAATTTAATTTTGAATTCGGCATAGCACCATTTGCTACATCAACAATTGAAACTTCCCCAAAGGTTTTTAATTTTTCTTCTATTTCTTTAATTGCTTCTTCATTCGATAAAGTTGGTAAAAATCTAAAATTTATATTTAATGTTACCTCTGAAGGTATAACATTGTTTGCAATACCTCCATTTATCCTTGTAGCTGCAAGAGTTTGTTTGAAATCTAATCCTTCAATTAGGTGATCTTCTATCTCGTTTTTTTTCAAGTATTCTAAAACTTCATTTAATTTATATATTGGATTATCACCAATCCAGGGTCTCGCAGAATGAGAAGAAACTCCTTTAATTTTAAGTTCAGCATTAAGAGTCCCGAGACAACCTAATTGGCACTCTAAATTTGTTGGTTCCATTATTATTGCAAATTCAATATTGAAATCATTTTGGAGAATAGGCATTAACACCTCTAAACCATTTTGATTGATTGGGCCCTCTTCTGCTGTATAAAATACGCCAATTTCATTACTACCATCATCTAGTAAGGCATTTAACATAACAGCTATACCTGCCTTCATGTCAACAGAACCTCTACCAAATATATTATCTGAATCTGTAGACCTGTTCTGTTCCTTGTCTATTGGTACGGTATCTAGATGGCCAACTAATGCAATTTTAGAATCTGTTTTTGAATGATAAGCAATCAAGCCTCCTTCATTTTTTATAATTTCACCAGTAAATTTGTTTTGAGTTAAATACTCTTCAATGAAATTGATAATTTCTTTTTCATCTCCTGTTACTGAACTAATATCAATTAAAGTTTCAGTCAATTCATTTAAATTCAAACGTCAACTCCAAATGTTCTTAATGCATCATTTAAAGATGTTTTTTGATTTGTTGATTCTTTTCTTTTTCCGATTATTAATGCGCAAGGTGTCTGGAATTCACCACTTGGGAAAGATTTAGGCCTAGTACCAGGAATTACAACTGAATTACTTGGAACTAATCCTTTGTATTCTTTTTCATTTTCACCAGTAACATCAATAATCGGTGTTGAGCCTGTAATAGTTACATTGGCTCCTATGACAGCACCTTTTTCAATCCTTACTCCTTCAACAATTATGGATCTTGAACCAATAAATGCTCCATCTTCAACTATTACAGGCATAGCTGAAGGAGGTTCTAAAACTCCCCCAATTCCTACACCTCCTGAAAGGTGTACGTCTTTTCCAATTTGAGCACATGATCCAACTGTTGCCCATGTATCTACCATTGTTCTAGAACCAACATAAGCTCCAATATTGACAAATCCTGGCATGATTACAACTCCAGGTTCACAAAATGCTCCATACCTTACTACTCCAGGTGGAACTACTCTCAAATTCAACTCTTCATAATTTTTTTTAGGCCCTATCTTATCAAGATACTCAAGCTCTCCAGATTCAATTTTTCTTAACTTTTTTACTACAAAATAATGCAAAATAGCTTGTTTAACCCATTCATTAACAGCCCAGCCATCTTCACGTTGTTCCGCGACTCTTATAACTCCAGTATCTAAAAGCTTTATTGTTTCCTCAATAGCTTCAACGTCTTGCTTTGAAGGCTTATTTATATCTAAGTTCTCAATCTGATCTTTAATTTTTTCAATATTCATATTGGTCTCTTTTTATTTATTAGATAATATTTTAATGTATGAAAAAGAACACATATAGATTAATTCTTCTTTCTTTAACGGCTTTGTTGTCCTTAACTATATATTTTGGCAT
>CACFFJ010000022.1 GCA_902565645.1 uncultured Candidatus Actinomarina sp. | reverse complement strand
TACAACAACTACAACAACTACAACAACTACAACAACTACAACCACCCTTCCTAAAGAAGTATTTAAACCTGTAATTAAAAACAATAGAACTTGTAATGAAGGTGGTGGTGGAAACTTTGGTTTATCAATTGATCATACAGATGCAACTGTTGATGCTATTTTAAAACTTTCGGTTTATATTGATAAAAAAATTGTATCAGAGACAACTTATCAAATAGCTGCTGGTTCATCTGCTTTTATTACAACTATTGAAAATGTACCTGAGGATTCAAAATATAAAATCCTTATTAGCGTTCAAAATACTTTAAATGAAAAAGAAGCAAATGGTAAATTTGTTAAAAAAGCAAACTGTATAAAAGATGGAGATGATACAACTACAACAATACCTCCACTTACTACAACAACTACAATCTCTCCAACTACAACCACAGATATAGATATTGATGTTGAGGTAGGCCTAACAACTACATCAACCACTACAACCACTATCCCACCACCAACAACAACAATTTTTGTAGATCCTGATGAAGGAGATCCTTTGACTGGAGAAGAAGGTAATGATATTTATATTTGGGATTTTGAAGAAGACATTTACTTTACAGACGGAGATTTTATTGTAACTTACCTTTATCAAGAAAATAATATAATAATGGCCGATACTGGAATTGCCTTAAATTACATTAATTACCAGCAGATAGATCTTGAATATATTTATTTAGGAAGCGGTATCTCATTCATATTTTTCTTGGGTTTTCTTATCAGCTATAGAAAAAGGAAACTATTGAATAAGATAACTCCACTACAAAAGGTTTATGAAAATGCCTCAATGCTTAAAAATGAAATAGAAAGTATTGTTAAATCAAAAGTAAAAATTTCTATAGATATAGCTGATCAATATAATCCAACTACTAAATCTGCTGGAGAATATATCAATTCAATTTCTTCATTAATTAAAGAACTTGAATATACAATTGTTGCTGTCAAAAATATAAACAAGAAAAATATATTTAAAGATATTGAGCAAAATAAAGTAATCGAAATTCTTAAAGAGAATCTTGAATTAATAAATGATGGTGGATTTGATTTCACATTTACAAAAGAACCTATATCTGAAAAGAATAAAGTAATTGATTTTGAAGAAAGGAAATCTAGAAAAAATATATTTTTGAAGAAGAAAAAACGCACAGGAGGTATGGTTGCAGCAATATTTTTCTTAATAAGTTTAGGTATTGGCTATTTAGGTTTCCAGCAATCATATTTAACAAATTCAATACAATTTCAGGCACAAGAGAAATTTGAAGAGATATTCACTAATGAGAGCCCAGTAGGAGAAATTTACGAAAGAAAAGCTAAGTTAAGTTATGATTTAGTGAGCTATGAAGAACCTGCTGGAATTTTCCCAGAATTAAGAGAAATATTTAGTGTAAAAAATAGAAATTCAAACACTAATAATTACGACACATCACTTTTCGGTTTTCTTGAGATTCCAGAGATAAAGCTTCAACAGTATGTAGTTATTGGAACATCGGAAGTAGATTTACAACTTGGACCTGGATATTACTTAGGAACAGAAATACCTGGATCAGGTGGAAATGTTGGAATAGCAGGCCATAGAACAACTTATGGAGCACCTTTTAGTGAATTGGATCAAGTTAATATTGGAGATGAGATTAGTTTAACTTTTGGACCTAACAAATATACCTATATTGTTGATCAGATACATATTGTTCCGGCAAGAGGTGGAGAGTATCTACTTTACAACAATGGAGTTGATAGGTTAACTCTTACTACTTGTCATCCAAAACATTCTGGTAAAGAGAGATTAGTTGTATCAGGAATTCTCAAAAAAATTGAGAGTGGCGTATAAAAAAAAATGAAAAATTTTTTTGTTATCATTTCATGCCTATTGTTTATTAACGCAACTTTAGATTCTGAAAATATTGAATTAGACATAGAACGATTAGGTGAAAATAGCGTAAAAATTACTTGGTCAATTAACTATGAAGAATATGATCGTATTGTTCTTGAAGTCCTTAACCAGAATAATGCTGAAAGAACAAGATATATTTTACCAAGTCTTAAAGGAGCAGTAGAGCTTTGTTGCTTTGAAGGAGATGTTGGGGCTACGATAACTATTACAAAATCGATAGCTGTTGATAAAAGTGATGAAGACTGCAGTGCTTTAACTTGTATAGAGTATGTAAAAGAGGATTTTTTTAATTCAAAAATAGTAACTGCATATTCACCTACCACAACAACAACCACCACCACTACAACCACGACAACAACAATTCCTCCCCCTACTACAACAACTACCACGACAACAACAATTCCACTTCCAATAGTTGAGGAGGAAACCCTATCAAACATTCAAATAACGAATGCTTTAATAACTTCAATTCCATTGTTTGAAGATATTGATTTTACCGATCAGGAAAAAAACAGCATGGGTGTAATTATATCAACTGGAATTATTGTACTTTTCTATCTTGTGCTAATGCTTCAGGAATGGTTTAGTAAAATTATTTCTTCATACCGTATTAGATGGTTTTCACGTAATAGAGATTTTTCACAATCTAATAAAGTAATGAATTTTATAAAAATATTCATTGCCCTAATCCTCACTTCATTCTTAGTAGGTTATGTTGAAGAAGGAGCTACATTAAATCTAGACCTACAAAATCTAGCAATATTTATTGCAGCATTTGTAGGTTTAGTAATTGTAACTTTCTCTTATGAAGGCATAGAAGGATTTATTGAAAATACATTTTTTGGAGAGGTCGTTTATTACCAATGGGCTCCACAAGCTATATTATTTGCTTTAATTTCTACAGTCTCCTTTATTGTATTTGAAATGCCTATTGGTTTTATTTTTGGTTTTATTGCTAGTAGTTATATTGTTTCGACAAGGGTTAAAACAAATCTATCACCGAAATTCTTTTCTTCAGTAGCATTAAGTACAACCGGTTTTTTATTTTTCTATTTAACATCCTTATCATTTGTGAATCAGTCAGGACTTTTAACTGCAATATGTTCTTTAACTTATTTGATGTGTTTAGAAGGTGTAATATTTAAATCTTTGCCTGGTGGGGGAAATGAATTACTTGAATCAATTGATGATTCTAAAGGTTTATTTAAAATCCTTCCGCTAGCTTCTTTTGCTCTTGCTGTTTGGTTGTTTATAAGGATATTAATAATTCCTCCTGATAGTGAGTTTGCAACTTTTCAACAAGACTTACTTGGCATGGGGTCATTTTCATTAACATTTGGAATGATTCTAATTGTTTATATTTTCGGAATACTTATTTTAGGAATTGGAATTAAGGCTTTTGGTGAAAATGAATAATAAATACATAAGTAGCTTTGTTGGAGTTTTAGTCTTAGTTTCTTCTTTTCTTTTTTGGTTTAATACAAATAGTGTTACAGATGAACCTGTAGAAGTTAAAAAAGTCACTACAGAAGAGACGACAACAACAATAGGAACAGAGGAAACAGTGACAAAAGTCACTACAGAAGAGACGACAACAACAACTGAACTTATTCCAATTAGCAAAATTGCTGTATCTGAAGACTCAGAATCTGTTCAGATTACTAGTAATGATGACGAAGATGTTGTTATTTATGAAGGACCATTTACTTCATTTGCTGGATTTGAAGGAAATAATCAGCTATCTTTGGATAATTTAGTTAGTGATTTACCCGTAACACTAAGGCAAATCATCGTTGAGGAAGTTTTAGTAATAAATGGATGTCACCAGTATGCTCTTTCACTTGTTGGACGTTGCCCATATGGTGTTTGGGATTCTTCAGGAACTGATCCTGAAGGTGAAAAGGGTGCAGACTGGGCTCTTTCTATTTGGATATCTGATAGAGCATTTGCTTCTGGGGAAGCTAGGGATGTACTTATCCATGAAGCTGCACACGCTTTATCTTATTTAACAAAAACATGTATTAGTCCTGAAAATACGAATTTTAGAAAAGATGCTTGGGATTTTTTTGATGGCGAAGAACAATTTGCTGATGCTTTAGTTCTTTACTTTGAAGGAGAATATAATCACTATCGAACAAAAGGCCCCTTAACAAGTGAAGAAAACGAATATCTTAATAATTACATCTCAACTTGTACTGGAAATTAGCTTTTATAAGTAGATAATAAAAGGAAAAAACTAAAAATTTTTAAATATTGTTGATTTAATAAATTTATGTATATAATAAGAATGTCTTTCAGACAAATTAAATCAACAACATTCCCTAACCGAATGTATTGATAAGGAGTTATATGTCCGCAAGAACACAATTACAATCAAAACCAGTCGCAGATTTGCGAGAAATAGCAGAAGGTCTTGGCCTTGAGTATAAAGGCTTGCAAAAGGCTAAGTTAATTGATCTCTTACTTGAACAAGGAGATGATGTAGTGGAATCAAAAGTTGTTGAATCCAAATCTAAAGGAGATGATGACCTTCCTTCAGTTGTTAATTCAGGAGACAGTCAAATTAAAAAAGGTGAAACTAGAGAAGGTATTTTAGATATCTTGCCTGAGGGATATGGGTTTTTAAGATGTGGTGGTTACAAACCTAGTGAGATGGACGTTTATGTTCCTGCAGGAAGTATTAAGAAATACAGAATGCGTAAAGGTGACTATGTTGAGGGACCAATTAGAGCACCTAGAGCTAAAGAAAAGTATCCTGCTTTAGTTGAACCAAAAACGGTTAATGGAGCAGATCCAGAATTATTAGCAAGACGAGTTGAGTTTGATAAGTTAACTCCGCTATTCCCAGATGAGAGATTAAAACTAGAGATTGATGGTGAGCCAGAAAGACTTGTTGGAAGAATAGTAGATCTTATTGCACCAATAGGTAAAGGCCAAAGAGGGT
>CACFFJ010000021.1 GCA_902565645.1 uncultured Candidatus Actinomarina sp. | reverse complement strand
TTCTTGAATTGAACTATTTCTTCTTGAAAATATAATCAGTTGCTTAATGTCATTAATTAATTCCTCTTTTGTATTCGTCAAGCCAAGAAGCAAACCAGTAGTTATAGGATATTTAATTTCTTCAGCATAATTTATTGTGTTGAGTCTGAGTTCTATATTTTTTGTTTTAGCCTTGTAGTGTGGTTTCCCAGGCAAAGCTACTTTATCTGAAAAAGTTTCAAGCATAAGACCACCAGATGGAGAGTGCTTTTTGTAATTATTAATCTCAATTTTGTTCATTAAGCCAGGATTAGCGTGCGGAAACAGATTATATTTTTCATTTACTCTTTTCATATTTTCAACAAGATATTCATGAGTGCTGTTGTATCCAAAATCATTAAGTTGTTTTTTTGCTTCATTCCATTTGTTTTCTGGTTTGTCTCCCAAGGTAAATAAAGCTTCAAAGCATTGGTTTTCATTTCCAACCCTTGCAATGGCATCTACTTCGTCGAAATTTAGATAAGTACCTCCTTCATTTGGAGATTTAACAAATGTGCAATATCCACAAGAATCTTGACATAATGTTGTCAGAGGTATGAATACTTTAGGGCTGAATGTTATGCTAGATCCAAATTCCTTATTTTTGATATTGTATGCTTCTTGAGATAATTCATCAGTAGGTATTTTGCCAAAAAGATATTTCTCTATTTTTTTACTTAATTCAGACATTTACTTATACACTCAGATAATATTATTATTTGATTGTAACAAGAAACCTTAAAACTTTACACTTTAGAGAAGAGGAGATTTGAAAAATATATCTTTAGTAGGATTTGGAAGAATAGGTAGAGACCTATTTAGACAAACTATTAAAGATGATTCAATTAACATTGTCTCTGTTTCCGATATAGCTGAAAAAGAAAATCTTGTGTATCTTCTAAAATATGATTCAATTTATGGACCATTAAATGCAGAAATTTTAGAAACTGAAAAAGGTATTTCAGTTAATGGCAAAGAAACAATATTTAATAAATGGAAGAATTCCGATGAATCAGATTGGAAAAGTACAAACACTGACATTGTTGTATTAGCAACCGGTAAACAGCAGACATTAGAAGAATGTAAAAATCATTTAAAAAAAGGGGCAAAAAAAATAATTATTGCGTCAACACCATCAGAGAAGAACGCTATAGAAATTTATTTACCTGGGGCTAACGATGATGATATTGATTTTTCAAAATCAATAATTTCTTTAGGATCTAATACAGCTAATGCGTGTGGACCAATTTTAAAGATATTAAATGATGCTGTTCAAATAGACAGGGCTTTTATAAATACAGTTCATGGTTATTCAAATTCAAATAGATTAGCCGATGTAGCAGGTGAAGGTTTAACAAATAATAGAGCTGCTGGAGAAAATATTATTCCAAATCAAACTAACTCGTATGAAGTGATTGAAAAAGTTTTACCATTTTTGAAAAATAAAATTAAATCATCATCGATGACTGTCCCAATACCAGATGGAAGCATTGTTGATTTAACTATTGACATTGCAAACAGAACCTCTTCTGAAGATATTAATAAAATCATTCAAGAGAATATTTCAAAGAAATATATTAAAAACAGAATTGGGATAACTTTTGAACCTATAGTTTCTTCAGATGTTGTAGGTAATTCGCTATCAGGTTTAGTTGATGGTTTATCAACAATGAATATAGATGAAAAGAAAATTAAAATTTTAATTTGGTTTGACAATGGATGGGGTTATTCATCAAGAATTTTAGAAACAATAAAAATATATCAAGAAAACTATGGAAAATGAATAATATAGCAATTAACGGATTTGGTCGAATAGGTCGTTCAATTTTAAGAATCATTATTGAAAGTAAAGTAGATTTTAATGTAGTTGCAATCAACGATTTAGGTAATTATGAAAATCTAGCTTATTTATTTAAACATGATTCAATCATGGGTTTGCTTGAAAAAGATGTTGCAATAGTTGGAAACAAATTAAAAATTGAAGACAGAGAAATAGAATTAATTTCTATAGAAGATCCGTCAAACTTACCTTGGAAAGAACTTAATGTAAACATTGTAATTGAATCTACAGGAATCTTTAGAGACAGAGTTTCTATGGAAAAACATATAGAAGCAGGTGCGGAAAAAGTAATACTAACTGTACCTCCAAAGGATGAAATTGATGCAACAATAGTTCTTGGAGTAAATGATGAGCTATTGACAAAAAATTCAAAATTAATTTCAAATGCTTCTTGTACAACAAATTGCTTAGCCCCAATTGCTAAAGTATTAAATGATAACTTTGGAATAAAATCTGGATTAATGACTACTGTGCATGCATACACAAATGATCAAGCATTAGCTGAAACTACACATAGTGATTTTAGAAGAGGTAGGAGTGCAACTCAAAATATTATTCCTACATCTACAGGCGCAGCAAAAGCTGTTGGTATGGTTTTACCCGAATTGAATGGAAAATTAGATGGAATGTCAATGAGAGTTCCTGTTCCAAATGGAAGTGTTATAGATTTAGTAGTAGAACTTGATAAAAATGTAACCATAGAAGAAGTTAATTCTGCTGTTAAAGATGCATCACAGAATGAATTAAAAGGTATTTTAAGTTATTCTGATGTCCCACTTGTGTCTACAGACATATTAAAAAATTCGCATTCAAGCATTTATGATGCATCATCAACAACTTTACTTGAAGGAAAGCATTTAAGAGTTGTCTGTTGGTATGATAACGAATGGGGTTATTCAAGTAGAATTGTTGACCTTATAAATAAACTTATAATAGAAAATAATAATGAATAAAAAAGATTTACCATTACCACCAAAAGCTGTAGGTAACTATACAACCATTAAAAAAATCGAAAACTATATTTACACATCTGGACATGTTCCTATCTCAGAAGAGAAAAAGTTTGTTGGTAAAATACCTGATGATATAAGCACAGAAGAAGGATATCAAGCTGCTTCATTATGTGCTGAATTAACACTTGCTACTATTTCTCAAGAATACAATATTGATAAACTAACTCCTATAAACGTAATAGGTTTTGTAAATTCATCAACTGATTATGCTGACCATCCTAAAGTATTAAATGGATTTACAGATAAGCTTGGAGAGTATTTTGATACTAAAGCAACAAGATCTGCAGTAGGGGTCTCAAGTTTACCTATGAATGTATGTGTAGAAGTCCAAACAATATTTTTTCTAAATGAGTAATTTAACTATAGGAATAACGACTGGCATAAAAAATGTCCAAATGTCTGCTGGTGAAATACCTTGTGCTGTTTTAAATATTGAATTCATAAAATTATGTAATAAATTCAACGCACAAGTAGTTATTATTCCTCCTCAATTTAATAGTCCAGATTTCTCATTAAAAGGCATTGATGGATTAGTAGTAACAGGTGGGGGTGATATAGACCCATCATATTACTCACAAAAACCAATTGATAAACTTGAAAGAGTGTCAAAAGAAAGAGATATCACTGAACTAAATCTTTTAAAAAAGGCAGAAATGGAAAATATTAAAACACTAGCTATCTGCAGAGGTCATCAATTATTAAATGTATATAAAGGTGGAACTTTGCATCAAGATATAAATGATGCTGGATTTACCGAAATAAACCATGCAAAGCCATATGATGATGCAAGAAATCATATCCATAATGTAAAGATAAATAAAAATACTGAATTAAATAAAATTTTGAATACTGAAAATCTTAAAGTAAATAGCATTCATCATCAAGCAATCAATAAATTAGGCAGAGACCTAAATATTTCAGCTGAATCACCAGATGGCATTATTGAAGGCATAGAAGCTACCAACGAATGGGAAGCTATAGGTATCCAATGGCATCCTGAATATTTAGCTGAAGAAGAGCATTCTATTGCTTTATTCAATTGGCTAATTAATTAACTTCTCTTATTAAATTTAAGTTACCTTTTGTATAAGAAAAAAAATCCTTGTTATAGGGTATAGATAGATTTTTAATTTTATCGATATTACAAAAAATTAAATTTTCAGAATAGAAATAAGAGTTCAAAATATAGTTCTTATTTAAGCTCTTATTGACATAAAAACCAGGCCAAGGTAATCCTTCAAATAAGTAAAAATCTTTTTTTTCATCATTTATATATACTGAATTATTTCTTAATTCTTCCGCTTTTTCAATTGTGTCAACTGTTCTAAATTTTACTAAATATCTATTTTTTAAATGTGGTTTCAAATCTTCAACAATATATTCTTTTTCATTTATATATACTTCTTCATTTTTAAAACTAAATTTACGAAAAAATATTTCATGATTTATATATAAATATCCTTTTAAAGAATGTGGTTTACCTAAAGTTGCGAAATTATATTTTGTTTGTTTAATCAATAAACTCTACGGAAGACTCTAAACCTTCTTCGTCAGCTGCAGCTTGTGCTACTGTTCTAATTGCTCTTGCCACTCTGCCACGCTTCCCAATGACTCTACCCATATCTTCAGGTGAAGTTCTAACTTCAATATTAACGCTTTCATCACTTGTTGAAGATATGTCCACACTTACAGATTTTTTATCTTCTACAATTTCAGTAACTATATACTCAACAACATTTTTTACTATAGTTCCTACTTCACTCATTCTTCTTCACCTTTATCTTCTTCTTTAATTTCATCATCTTTATTTTCTGAACTTTCATCAGTAGATTCATCTTCCTTTTTATTATGAGCTTTAGAACTACTTTTAATTTTTGGTTCTGGAGGTGATGGTATAGAAACTACTTCACCTTTTGTTGCTCTCCACTGAGCCCAAGCTCCTGAGATTTCTAATATTTTTTGAGCTCTTTCGGAAGGCTGTGCTCCTTTGTCTAGCCATGACACAGCTTTATCTATATCTATATCA
>CACFFJ010000020.1 GCA_902565645.1 uncultured Candidatus Actinomarina sp. | reverse complement strand
GTATAAATATTTTGGCCATTGAGATTTCTTAAAAGTTCTCTTAGGATCAGGTTTCATACCTCTCCTTTTCATTTCATTAACTAATTTTGTGTATCTTAAATCCAAATATTTACCTTTATTATAAAAAAATGTTACATGTCCTTTATTCAAAGTAAATTCTTTTGGTATATTGTTAATTGTTTTATTCCAAGATTTAGATTTCATTGATCGTTGTAGTGAACTACCAACCATAAATATTTCTCTATACTCAGCTACTAAATGTTGATCTGTCAATTCTTTTGGATTGACTAAGTTGATTCTTGTCATTTTAATATTATATATTTATAAAAGAAAAACCCCTAGTTTCCTAGGGGCTCTTCATTAAAAGTCGGCAGTGTTCTACTCTCCCAGAGGGTTGCCCCTCAAGTACCATCGACGCTAGTGGACTTTACTTCCGTGTTCGGAATGGGAACGGGTGTATCCCCACTGCTATCACCACCGTAATACTTTAAACTTTCTAAACATTCTATAGCAAGCACTCTCACGCCGTCTTCAGTTCAAGCCCTCGACTTATTAGTATCAGTCAGCTACATACATTACTGTACTTACACTTCTGACCTATCAACCTCATGTTCTATAAGGAGTCTTACCCGTTTAATACGGTGAGAGTTCTTATCTTAGAAGAGGCTTCGCACTTAGATGCTTTCAGTGCTTATCCTTTCCGAACGTAGCTAACCAGCCGTGCCCTTGGCAGGACAACTGGCACACCAGCGGTTCGTTCATCCCGGTCCTCTCGTACTAGGGACAACTTTCTTCAAAACTCTTGCGTGCGCGACGGATAGGGACCGAACTGTCTCACGACGTTCTGAACCCAGCTCGCGTTCCTCTTTAATAGGCGAACAGCCTAACCCTTGGGACCTGCTCCAGCCCCAGGATGAGAAGAGCCGACATCGAGGTGCCAAACACCCCCGTCGATATGGACTCTTGGGGGGGATAAGCCTGTTATCCCCGGAGTACCTTTTAGCCGATGAGCCATGGCGCACCCACATGCAACCATGGGATCACTAGTTCCTACTTTCGTACCTGCTCCACTTGTTTGTGTCACAGTCAAGCCACCTTTTGCACTTACACTCAATGCGTGATTGCCGTCCACGCTGAGGTGACCTTTGAGCGCCTCCGTTACTTTTTAGGAGGCCACCGCCCCAGTGAAACTGCCCACCAGACAATGTCCCTGATCCGGATTACGGATCTAGGTTAGAGGTCCAATATGAAGAAAGTGGTATCTCAAGGATGACTCCATAACTACTAGCGCAGTTATTTCAAAGTCTCCCACTTATCCTGCATACTGCACACCGAACATCAATATCAAGTTGCAGTAAAGGTTCCGGGGTCTTTCCGTCCTGTCGCGCATAGTGAGCATCTTTACTCACATTGCAATTTCGCCGAGTCTCTGGTTGAGACAGTACTCAAATCGTTACACCATTCGTGCAGGTCGGAACTTACCCGACAAGGAATTTCGCTACCTTAGGACCGTTATAGTTACGGCCGCCGTTTACTGGGGCTTAACTTCAAAGCTTTGCCGAAGCTAACCTATCCGCTTAACCTTCCAGCACCGGGCAGGTGTCAGAGGGTATACCTCGTATTCGAACTTTGCACCCTCCTGTGTTTTTGATAAACAGTCGCTTGAGTCTGATCACTGCGGCCCGTTCAAGCTTATGAAGTTAATCAATCACTTTACTTGGGCGTTCCTTCTTCCGAAGTTACGGAACTAATTTGCCGAGTTCCTTAACCAGAGTTGTCTCGCTCGCCTTAGTATTCTCTACTTGTCCACCTGTGTCGGTTTGGGGTACGGGCACTATTAAAACTAACTAGAAGTTTTTCTTGGAAGCATGGAATTAATGACTTCGCCTAAAAGCGGCTCGGCATCATGTCTCAGATTTAAGGTTAACGGATTTACCTATTAACCATCCTACACATTTACCCCAGGGCAACCATCGCCTGGGTTCATCTATCCTTCTCCGTCACTCCTTTGCTAACCTAAAAGTATGTGGGTCGGTAGGCCCCGAAGGGCTTTCCTTAGCAACATACATTCGGTTTGGGTGTTTTATTAGTGGTACAGGAATATCAACCTGTTATCCATCGACTACGTCTCTCGACCTCGCCTTAGGTCCCGACTAACCCTGGGCGGACGAACCTTCCCCAGGAACCCTTGGACATTCGGCGGAAGAGATTCTCACTCTTCCTTCGCTACTCATGCCAACATTCTCACTTGTATGGTCTCCATAACTAACTTACGTTGTTACTTCGCTGTCCATACAACGCTCTCCTACCGATTTTACCTCCTGGATCGAAATCAAGATTAGTAAAATCCCATAGCTTCGGCAGTATATTTAGCCCCGTTACATCTTCCGCGCGAGAACATTCGACCAGTGAGCTGTTACGCACTCTTTAAAGGAATGGCTGCTTCTAAGCCAACCTCCTGGCTGTCTGAACACTCTCACATCGTTTCACACTTAATATACATTTAGGGGCCTTAGCTGATGATCTGGGTTGTTTCCCTCTCGTCTATGGAGCTTATCCCCCATAGGCTCACTGCTATGTTTAAACACTTTGGCATTCGGAGTTTGACTGAGTTCAGTAAGCTTTTTGGCCCCCTAGCCCAATCAGTGCTCTACCTCCAAAGCGCAACACATAACGCTGTCCCTAAAGACATTTCGGAGAGAACCAGCTATCACGTAGTTTGATTGGCCTTTCACCCCTATCCACAATTCATCCTGTGATTTTGCAACATCAGTAGGTTCGGGCCTTCACGAAGTCTTACCTTCGCTTCACCCTGACCATGGATAGATCACTACGCTTCGGGTCTATTGCATGCGACTAGACGCTCTATTAAAACTCGCTTTCGCTGCGGCTACGGATTTACTCCTTAACCTTGCCACATACAGATAACTCGTTGGCTCATTCTTCAAAAGGCAGGCAGTCAGAATATAAATATTCCTCCTACTGCTTGTAAGCTATTGGTTTCAGGTACTATTTCACTCCCCTCGCCGGGGTTCTTTTCACCTTTCCCTCACGGTACTTGTTCACTATCGGTCGCTGGTCGTACTTAGCCTTACGAGGTGGTCCTCGCAGATTCACAAGGAATATCCTCCTTGTTACTTGGGGTGACTCTAATAAGTAGCAATATTTTCAAATACGTGACTATTACACTCTATGGTTTATCTTTCCAGATAATTTTTCTAATAATGCTATTTGTAACTTATTAAAAGATCTGATGCTCTTTTAAAGAGGCCCCACAACACCGAATATACAACGACATCAGTCTTATACATATTTTCGGTTTAGGCTCTTCCCGTTTCGCTCGCCACTACTCAGGGAGTCGCTGTTGCTTTCCTTTCCTCTAGGTACTGAGATGTTTCACTTCCCCTAGTTCCCTCTACCTATCCTATATATTCAGATAGGAGTAATTTATAAATAAATTGGGTTTCCCCATTCGGAAATCCACGGATCAAAGCTTGTTTGACAACTAACCGTGGCTTATCGCAGCCTTCCACGTCCTTCATCGGCTTCCAGCGCCAAGGCATCCACCAATAGCCCTTAGTAGCTTGAACTATATGAATACTTTGCAATTGCGCTTGCTATACAATTTTCAAAAAGCCTAAATGACTTTTTCACAGCTGAGTAGAGAATCAGTCTATACAGACAACCGGTGATTGACCTTAGGATTATTATCCTATTCTCCTTAGAAAGGAGGTGATCCAGCCGCACGTTCCCGTACGGCTACCTTGTTACGACTTAGTCCCAGTTACCGACCCTACCTTCGACAGCTTCCCCCCAAAAGGGTTGGACCACTGGCTTCGGGTATTGCCGACTTCCGTGACTTGACGGGCGGTGTGTACAAACCCCGAGAACGTATTCACCGCAACTTTGCTGATTTGCGATTACTAGCGACTCCAACTTCAAGGAGTCGAGTTGCAGACTCCTATCCGAACTGAGACAAGCTTTAAGAGATTTGCTCCACCTTGCGGTATCGCGACTCGTTGTACTTGCCATTGTAGCATGCGTGCAGCCCTGGACATAAGGGGCATGATGACTTGACGTCGTCCCCACCTTCCTCCGGTTTATCACCGGCAGTCTCCTATGAGTCCCCAACATTACTTGCTGGCAACATAGGACAGGGGTTGCGCTCGTTGCGGGACTTAACCCAACATCTCACGACACGAGCTGACGACAGCCATGCACCACCTGTATAGGGCGCTTACGCACATTATATTTCTATAACTTTTCCCTATATGTCAAGTCCAGGTAAGGTTCTACGGGTATCATCGAATTAAGCCGCATGCTCCGCCGCTTGTGCGGGGTCCCGTCAATTCCTTTGAGTTTTAGTCTTGCGACCGTACTCCCCAGGCGGGATACTTAACGCGTTAGCTACGATACAGAAATCGTCAATCCAATTCCTACATCTAGTATCCATCGTTTACAGCTAGGACTACCAGGGTATCTAATCCTGTTTGCTCCCCTAGCTTTCGCTCCTCAGCGTCGATAGTGGCCCAGTGAGCTGCCTTCGCAATTGGTGTTCCTCCGAATATCTACGCATTTCACCGCTACACTCGGAATTCCACTCACCTCTACCATATCCTAGTCACAACAGTATCGATCGACATTTCAGGGTTGAGCCCTGAACTTTCACGACCGACTTGTTGAACCGCCTACGAGCTCTTTACGCCCAATAAATCCGGACAACGCTCGCCCCCTACGTATTACCGCGGCTGCTGGCACGTAGTTGGCCGGGGCTTCTTGTGGAGGTACCGTCATTTTCTTCCCTCCTGAAAGTGGTTTACAATCCTAGAACCTTCATCCCACACGCGGTGTCGCTGCGTCAAGCTTTCGCTCATTGCGCAATATTCCCTGCTGCAGCCTCCCGTAGGAGTCTGGGCCGTGTCTCAGTCCCAGTGTGGCTGATCGTCCTCTCAGACCAGCTATCCGTCGTAGCCTTGGTAGGCTTTTACCCCACCAACAAGCTGATAGAACGCGAGCTCATCTTAGTTCGGCTGACCTTTGCTTATAACTTCATGTGATGTCATAAGATTATCCGGTATTAATCCGAGTTTCCTCGGGCTATCCCAGTAACTAAGGTAGATTGCTCACGCGTTACTCACCCGTTCGCCGCTCAGTCATTTTCTGTAGTAAACTACTGAAAAGCTTCGCTCGACTTGCATGCATAAGGCGCACCGCCAGCGTTCGTCCTGAGCCAGGATCAAACTCTCCAACATAATCTTTGAATTTAAATCTGACAAAGAATCAACATGGGTTTTACCCATTTATGGTCTTAAACCATAACCAACTTTTTACTAAAAAGTTGACAAAAAAAGAGTGCTAGAAAA
>CACFFJ010000019.1 GCA_902565645.1 uncultured Candidatus Actinomarina sp. | reverse complement strand
AAGCATGTTTTGGATTTCCAAATACTTCAACTGTTGGACCTAACTCAACAATTGAACCAGCATACATTACAGCCATATTATCTGTCATTTCAGCAATTACTGCTATGTCGTGTGAGATATATATTAAACTTAGGCCAAGTAAATCTTGTACCTTTTTAAGTTCTTTTAATATCTGATCTTGAATTACTACATCTAGAGCAGTTGTAGGTTCATCTGCAATAACTATTTTAGGATCACAAGATAGTGCTAAAGCAATAACTGCTCGCTGTTTCATGCCACCGGAAAGTTCATGTGGATATCTATCCATAACAGAATTATCTAAGCCAACAATACTGAACAATTCTTCAATTTTTTTAATATTTTCTGCTTTTGTATTATTAGGTCTATGTTCACGAATTGCCTCTCTAATTTGTTCACCGATTTTAGCTACTGGATTCCATGCATTCATTGCTCCTTGGAATACAATGCTTATTCCATCCCATCTGACTTTTCTTAATTCATTTTCGGTCATACCTACTAACTCTTGACCTTCTAACTTAATACTCCCACTAGAAATCTTTGCGTTATCAGCTTGTAGCTGTAAAAGTGACATAGCTACAGAAGTTTTACCGCATCCGGATTCTCCTACTAATCCAAATGATTCGCCCTCTTTTAATTTGAAAGAAACGTCCTTAACTGCAGCTACAGGACCATCAATTGTTTCATAATGCATATTTAAATTGTCTACAACTAATACATCTTTTGACATCTATCGTTTCCTTAATCTTGGATTAAATACTTCATCTAACCCTCTTCCTACTAAATAAAATCCTCCAGCTAATAATGTTACAGCTAAACCAGCTGGTAATATTAACCACCAGAATCTTAAACCTGAGAATATAAATCCATCAGTTTGTGATAGATAAATCATTATTCCCCAACTCATATCAATATTTAATAAACCTAAGAATGAAAGAACTGATTCTGAAGCAATAGCCCCTGTAACAGAAAATACCATAAATAATAAGGCAATAGGTGCGACATTAGGTAAAACATGTGAAAAGAGTATTTGCCAATTTGAACCTCCAGTTATTCTTGCAGAATCAACAAAAGGTTTAACTTTTACTTGTAAAGCTTGAGATTTAATCGTTATAACAGAACCACCTAAGCCTCCTAAAACTCCTAAAACTACAGCTAAATGCCATACTTTTAGTTCAGCAAAAGCAGAAATTATAAACAATAAAGGTAAGCTTGGTAGCATTAATATTAAATCAGATTGTCTCATTAAATAAGCATCTATTCTCCCTCCAAAGAATGCTGCTATTGTTCCAAGAACTGTAGAAATCCCTACACCTAATGTTGCACTTAATAGACCTAAAACAAAAGCTACTTGGCTTCCTTCCATAATTTGTGAAAATACATCCCTACCTAATGAATCAGTTCCTAATAAATGAGTTGAAGATGGTGGTGCTGGCTGAATAAATGTTTCATAATAGTCACCTACTTCTAAATTAGGTGCCATGTAGAGTTTTTTAATATTTACTTCTCCTGGTCCAGGACAGTCAGCATATGATTCGTATTTTTCAGTTGGGTACTCTTTAGGGCATTCAACAACTAATAATGTATCTCTTATTTCATCATATCCAACAACAGGATCATATATTGCTGGATTCCAAATTCCAGTAATAAATAAAAAAGGTTGCAAAAGTGAAAGAAATAAGAAAAATAAAACTATGTATAAACCAATCATACCTAATTTACTCTGAGAAAATAATTTCCAATTCTTCCTTATTGCATCTCTTCTAATCTGTTTCTCAATTTGTATTTCTTTTTTATCTTTACTCATTGTTTATCCTTGTGATTTTATTCTTATTCGAGGATCTAAATATGAATATGAAATATCTGCTATTAAATGCGCAATTAATGCAAATACGCCAAGAAATGAGAATGTTGCCATAGCCACTGGTAAATCTTCTTCTAAGACGCTTTGTAATATAAGTTGCCCCATTCCTGGCCATGAAAATATTGTTTCTGTTAGTACTGAGCCATCGATGATTGTAACTATTGTAAAGATGAATGAAGTAACTACTGGTAACAATGCTGTCCTTGCAGCATGTCTATCTCTAATTCTTTTTTGACTAATACCTTTAGCTCTTGCTGTTAGTATATAGTCTTCTTTTAAAACCTCCATCATAGTTGTTCTAGTAAGCAAAGCAGTCCCAGCAAATGCAACAATCGTAACAACAATTACCGGCAAGATCATGTGATATGCAATGTCAGCTGCAAAAGGTTTTTTTACAAGAGCATCACCTGTATTCCAAAATATATAACTACCTATGAATATTGCCATCAAACTACCGAATCTAATATTTCTTCTTAAACTTAGAGATTCAATACCTCTTGTTAGTACATAAGATATAAATTGTAAAATAGATACTATTACTGTGAATTTAATCATTAATACAAAGATAACATCACTATCCCATGGTGCTTCATACCATTTTTCGGGATATAAAAATTTACCAATAGGAAACCATCCTAATTTATATCCAAATACCCATAACATCATTAATGCAAACCAAGGATAAAAAACTGTATAAGAGAATACTGAAGTTACAGTTATCCAAGTTTCAGCCTTAGAACCTCTTCTCCAAGCTAATATTTTTCCAACTAAAAAGCCTGTGTAAAATGCGCAAATATTTACAACAGCAAATAACATTAATGTTCTTGGTAGTCTTTCAGCAATTAATTCTATTGGTGTTTTAGGAAAATATTTATATGAGTATCCAAAATCTCCTTTAAAGAAATTTACGATATAAAGTTGAACTCTTTCCATCAAAGGTTTGTCTAAGCCATATGTAGCTAATACTTTTTCATACGCATCAGGGGGTAAATCTGGATTTAATAATAAGTTTGAAAAAGCATTTCCAGGAATTGCATTGAATAACAAATAAGAACTAACAAGAAATATAAAGAAAACAACGATCATTTGAAGCGTTCTTTTAATTATATATTCGTACAATTTGCTACTCCTTGCCTAATTCTATTAATAAGGACTTTTATATTTTACAGATAATTATAAACAAAAATACATAGGTGAGCTAATAAAAGCCCACCTATGTAAATAATTATTTAGTCAGATACTTTAACGTTAGATGGGTATCCGCCACCTGTACCAGTAATACCATCCAATACATCAGTGAATGGGAATTCAATATTACTACGATATACCTCAAGTGTTGGTACATTAAACAACACTAAGTAAGGCATTTCTTCAAACAATATTGCTTCCATTTTCTGTGATATTGCGATAGCTTCACCGACTGTTTTTGCAGCTTTAAACTCGTCTGTTAAAGCGTCAAATTCAGCATTGTTAAATCCTGGTGTATTATATCCACCTTCGCATGTATCATACGCTGAGTTGAAGAAATCAACTGGGTGGTCTGGGTATGCACCCAATCCCCATCCAAGCATATAAAAATACCAGTCTTTACAATTGTCTGGTGTGAACACCTTGTCAACAATAACGCTGAAACCTGTAGGTCTAGCAGTTACGTCGAATCCAAGTTGTTGCATCCAATCTGCTATGAACAGTGACATAGTTGATCTCAATGGGTCATAACCAGCACCTGGAGCGTATAGTAACATATCGCTAGGTGGTGTTTCACCATTAGGACCTTTAACTCCTGTAGGAGCTACTGCTCTGTCAGCACCACCAGGGTGTGAACCCCAGTCTGATGCAGTCCATCCACCAGCTTGAAGGATTTCAACAGATTTGTTAAATCTTTCTTCAGCAGATAGTCCCGCACAGTCTTTAAGAACACCAGTAACTGGTGCTACCCAAGCTGTTAGTGCTTCTGGCATTTGTCCGTCCATATTTACAGCTACCCCTTGTAGAACGTTATTAAGCACGAATTCCTTATCGGAAATACAAGCAACAGCTTGCCTAAATGCTTTGTCACTACCAGGGAAAATTCTTGTATTGAAAGCCATGTATCTCATACCGTTACCTAAGTTAGCAACAGTTTCGACACCTTGAACTCTTGATAATTGGTCAAAAAGATTTCTCTTTACACCTAATGGGTTAAGAACAAAGTCTACTTCCCCATTTTGGAATGCTAAATAAGCAGCATCCTGATCACTATAAAGTGTGAACTCAACAGTTCCTACATAAGGACCTGATGTGTAGGTAAAGGAATCTCCACTAGTGTCACCAAATGATGCACTAACTTTTGGAGCTTTTCCGTTATCCCATTCAACAGCTGTACCACTCTTATAAATAGTAGTTTCGCCACCGAACCACATTGTATTTGGATCATATGACCATGTGTAGAAAGCACCTTGTTCAACTTTGTCATATACGAATGCACTAGCGACAGGAGCTTTGCTTCCGTCAGCAGCTAATAGAGTTTCTCTATCAGTTGCATATTGTGCCCAATAACTTTCTGGAAGTATTGGAGCTAATGCAATTTTATATTGCCATGCAGAAAGACCTGCATCAAAGTTAATTGTGATAGCTACAGTGTAGTCATCTACAGCAACAAGACTCACAATACCTAATGTGTCATCTCCAGCAGCTGCGTAATAAGTTTCCCAGTTGCTTAATAGACCAAGGCCTTGAGCGGTATTATATGTAAATACCATATCATTTGCTGTAATAGGTGAACCGTCACTCCATTCATATCCTTGAGTTATTGGAACAGTATAAGTATATGTTCCATCACCATTGTCAGTTGATGTTTCAACCAACTCATCAGCTATACCTGTTACAAGCTGATAGTTAGGATACGAAATAGAAAACAATGAAACAGCCTGTCCAGACATTACGTATGATGTCCAAACATCAGTTTCAGTATCAAGATAATTCCAATAATTCTGTGTTTGTGGATCTGAGAATATAGCCATCTTATATACACCTTCCGGTCCGGATGGTGCAGCTTCTTCAGCGGCTGCTGCAGTAGTCGCAGGAGCAGCAGTTTCAGCCGGAGCTTCCTCTACTACTTCTTCTGCAGTGTCATCTGTGGAACCTCCACAAGCAACAACTACCATAGCAAAAACTGTAAAAAGTAATATAAGTCGCCAAGATCTAGATCCTGTGAAATTACTCAAAGTTTCTCCTTTTTGTATACAAAAAATTCCACATTTAGTGGAATCATCTAATAATAGAGGTACTTGGGAGTAATTCAATAAATATGAATTTTTTTTATATAATTTAGTTGAAAAACAATGATTTTTAGTTATAAATAATTAAAAAATAATTGAAAAACTCTAATTATTAAATAAAAACCGAATAAAAAAACGCCAAGTTTAAATCCAAAGTTTTCCATTTATAAGTTGTATTTCATTTTGATACAAATATTGTAGAAACCGTATTTTTGCCTTAATTGAGTAACTAAAAAATTTTGATAATTTTGAGGAATTCTTCCATTTAAATTTATTGCTATTGATGGTGGTTGTATTTCATATTGAGTAGCATATTTTAGTTTAGATCTTTTACCTCTAAAAGGATGAGGTGGTTTTGCTACCCATAATTCTCTAATAAATATATTTAAATCAGATGTAGAGACTCTTATTTCTAATTGATGATAAAGTTCATTTAAAGATTTTTCTATTAATTTGATTCCTTTTTTAGTCAATGCAGAAATTCTTAAAATATTTAACCAATCAAATCTTTTTAAATTTTGTTTAATATTTTTATTAATTATATCTTTTTGTTCTGTATCGAGTAAATCCCATTTATTCATAATTAATAATGGTGTTACATTATTTTCAAGACATTCATTAATTAATCTTAAATCTTCAAAAGTTAATCCAACGGTAGAATCAACAACAATTAAAGCTATTAAAGAATTATTTAATTCATTAATAGCTAGTGATGAAGCATATCTATCAATTTGATTCTTTTGTTTAGTTCTAGGTATCCCCGCTGTATCAATGATTTGATATTTTTTATCATTTAAACTTAATGTATCTTTTATTACATCTCTAGTTGTGCCAGATATAGACGATACAACTGAACGTTCATTTTCTAATAACGAATTAAATAATGTAGATTTACCTGAATTAGGCCTTCCAATTAAAACTATAGAATTTTCTTTATTGAGAATTCTTGATTTTGTAGAATCTTTTTTTATTTTTTTTGAAATTCCATTAGTTAATTCATCAACACCAGTTTTATGAATAGAGGAAATATAAAAATCTTGATCAAATATATATTTATATAAAT
>CACFFJ010000018.1 GCA_902565645.1 uncultured Candidatus Actinomarina sp. | reverse complement strand
GAAGTTGCTAAGTGAAAATAATATATCCCCTGATGTATTAAGCGGAACAGGAAAAAATGGCAGGGTTACTAGAAAAGATGTACAGAACTATTTAGATTCTGGGCAGCCTATTAAAGAAATACCAGTTTCTGAAAATAAATTAGAAGACACAAAAGAAGTAAGTGAGAGTAATGGTGAATCTATTCCAAGATTAAGGAAAAAAATTGCTGAAAATATGATTTTATCTAAACAAACTTCTGCACATGTAATGACAACTGTAGAAGTTGATTATGAAAATATAGCCCAATTAAGAGAAAAAATTAAAGATAACTTTAAAGAGCAAGAGGGCTTTTCTCTCACATACCTTCCCTTTATTGGAAATGCTACAATTGCAGCGCTTAAGGAATATCCTGTTGTAAATAGCTCTTTCGATTTAGATAAAGATTCCCACATTATTCATAGTCAGGTTGATTTAGGAATAGCTGTTGATATTAATCAAGAGGGGTTGCTTGTTGGGACTATTAAAAAATCAGACTCTTATGATGTAAAGAATTTAGCTAAAGAAATTAGAGTATTGTCAAAAAAATTAAGAGAAAAAGATTTTACACTTGAGGATGTTTCTGGGAGTACATTTACAATTTCAAATAATGGATCTTTCAATTCTTTTTTAACCTCTCCAATAATTAATCAGCCAAATGTAGCAATTTTATCTA
The DNA here is from genome assembly GCA_902565645.1 of uncultured Candidatus Actinomarina sp. GTDB lineage: Bacteria > Actinomycetota > Acidimicrobiia > Actinomarinales > Actinomarinaceae > Actinomarina. Next base: position 5,715 of record CACFFJ010000018.1, on the reverse strand, counting down.
CAGAGTCTGTAAAGAAAAAAGCAGTAGTAGTTGAATCTGAAAATAATGGTGATTCAATTGAGATTAGACATATGGGTATTTTAAGCTTGACTTGGGATCATAGGGTTTTTGATGGTTCCACTGCTTTATTATTTTTAAATGCAATTAAGGACAAGCTTGAAAAGCATGATTGGTCAGGAGAAATTACTTGAGAGCATTAAATATCAGATGGCTAGGCAATCTTCCTTATACAGAAGCTTTGACACTGCAAAAAGGATTTCACAATTCAGTATCCGATATAGAAAATGAGGAAGATTATCTTCTTTTACTTGAGCACAATAGTGTTATCACCTTAGGTAGGTCAGGTAATAAAAAAAACCTTATAACAAATAAAAATAAGTTAGATGAACTCGGTATAGAATATTTTGAAACTGATAGGGGTGGAGACATTACTTATCATGGGAAAGGCCAATTAATTGGGTATCCAATTATTAGATTATCTGATCCAAAAAAAGTTCTTCCTTTTGTAAGGACTATAGAAGATTCAATAATTGATGTTCTATCAAAATTAAACATTGATTCATATTCTAAAGATGGAGATACCGGTGTATGGACAGAAAAAGGAAAAATAGCATCTATAGGAATAAAAGTAAGTAAATGGACAACTTATCATGGTTTCTCTTTAAATATTTCTGAGGAGTTAAGTGGATTTAATTTAATCAATCCATGCGGTAACTCAAATGAAGAGATTGCGGCTGTACATCAATTCAATAAAGAGGTTTCGTTTAAAGAAATAGTTGAGGAAGTATCTGATGAATTTATAAATAAATTTAATTATGAAATAGTAAATAAACAGTTTTCTCAATTTACACCAACACAACTTAAATCAGATAAGAATTATGAAATAGACGAAATGGTTGAAAGGGGAGTTTTCAATAAAAATAAAAATTCAATACCAGTAACCATAAAAGGATTATTACCTGGAGAACCAAAAAGGCCTGAGTGGATGAAGGTTAAGGCTAATCTTGGTTCTGAATATATTGAACTAAAAAATTTAATTACTGAGAAGAAACTTAATACTGTATGTGAGGAAGCTTCATGTCCGAATATATACGAATGCTGGTCTATGGGCACAGCGACATTTATGATTATGGGCGATATTTGTACAAGAGCTTGTGGTTTTTGTGACGTTAATACTGGAAGGCCTTCTAATTTAGATGAGTTAGAACCTCGAAGAGTTGCAGAGAGCGTGAAAACAATGAAACTTACTCATGCAGTTATTACTTCAGTAAATAGAGATGATCTTGATGATGGAGGTTCAAGTTTTTTTGCAAGAACAATTGAAGAAATAAAACTAATGAATCCTGGTACCTCTGTTGAAGTATTAATTCCTGATTTTAAAGGGGATAGGCAGGCTATTGATAACATTATTGAAGAAAACCCAGAGGTTCTTAATCATAATCTTGAGACTGTACCAAGACTGCAAAGAGAAATAAGAACTGCTGCATCGTACGGAAGATCACTCTCCCTACTTCAGTATGCTAAAGAAGTAAATTTCATGGGTAAAACAAAGACTGGATTAATTGTTGGAATGGGAGAAGAGTTTGAGGAAGTAGTTTCAGTCTTAAAAGATTTATCTCAAATTAATATAGATATTGTAACTATAGGACAATATTTAAGACCAACTCCAAAACATAGGCCTATTCACAGGTATGTTACAAAAGATGAGTTTGCTGAGTATAAGTTGATAGGTGAAAAATTTGGTATACCTCATATTGAATCTGGTCCTTTAGTAAGGTCTTCTTATCATGCAAAAGATTCTTTTGCCTCAGTTTAATTAGTAAATATACTGATATAGATGTTTGATAAGGTCACAAAATCTGTAAGAGTTCTCTCAGCATCAGCTGTAGAAAGAGCTAACTCAGGACACCCTGGAATGCCTTTAGGTATGGCAGATGTAGGTGTTGTCTTGTATAAAAATTTTTTAAAAGTATCAAATGAAAAGCCTGATTGGATTAATAGGGATAGATTTGTTTTAAGTGCTGGACATGGCTCAATGTTGCTGTATAGTCTTCTGCATTTAAATAGGTTTGATATAAGCATCGATGATTTAAAGAACTTTCGTCAACTACATGCAAAAACCGCAGGGCATCCTGAGGTTGATAATTCTATAGGGATCGATACCACCACTGGGCCATTAGGTCAGGGATTTGCTAATGGTGTAGGTTTTGCCGTTGCAGAAAGATACTTGTCTTCCATTTTTGGAGATGATGTTATCGACCATTACACATACGGTATAGTTTCTGATGGTGATCTAATGGAGGGTATTTCCTTTGAAGCAGCAGAACTTGCTGGAGTGTGGAAATTAGGAAAATTAATCTACTTATTTGATAACAATAATATCTCTATAGACGGCAAGGTTGATAAGGTTTCTGTTACTAATCAGAAGGAAAAATTTATTTCTTTAGGTTGGGATGTAACAGAGATCGATGGCCATAATGAAAAAGAGATTATAAAGGCTATAGAAAAAGCTAAGAAGATTGAAGATAAGCCATCCTTAATAATAGCTAATTCAACTATCGGAAAATACTCACCAAATAAAGAGAACACTAGTGGTGTTCACGGCTCACCTTTGGGTAATGAAGAAATGGAACAATTTCTTGAAAACATTGATTGGGAAGGTGACCTTTTTGTTCACGATGAAGAGATTTATGACTATTTTCTTGAAAAGAGAAATGCAGACAATATCGCATTAAGAAATTGGGAAGATAATCTTAAGAAAAAATATAGTGAAGACGCTGGATTTAAAGAAAAATGGGATTTATTCCTTTCAGGTGAATTGTCTAATTTAGATATAGATTCTAATAAAGTTCAAGCAACAAGAATTGCAGGTTCAAAAATACTTGAGGAAATTGGGAAGAATAGTAATCATATAATCGGCGGTTCTGCTGACTTAGCAGCATCAACAAAACAAATAATAGATAGTGATTACTTTTCTTCAGATAATTACAAAGGAAGGAGCATCGAATTCGGCATAAGAGAGCATGCAATGGCAGCCATAACGAACGGAATTACTCTACATAGTAATTTGATTGGATATGCTTCAACCTTTTTAGTATTTTCTGACTATATGCGTCCAAGTATTAGATTGGCTGCATTAATGAATATCAATTCGGTGTTTATTTTTACTCATGATTCAATCTATTTAGGTGAAGATGGTCCAACGCACCAGCCGGTGGAACACCTAATGTCTCTCAGACTTATTCCCAATGTAGATGTCATAAGACCTGCTAACAGTATTGAAATGAAATTTGCTTATCAATATGCTTTTTCTAATACAAATAATCCAAAGATAGTTTCATTAACAAGACAAGATTTAGAATATTTAGACTATCAAATAAATTATGAAGATTTTCTTAAGGGAGGTTTTGTTGTTTCAGACGGTGATGATTTCACTTTAGTTGCTTCAGGTTCAGAGCTAGAGCTAGCCTTTAAAATAAAAGCTGCACTTGTAGAGTATTCAATCCGTATTGTTAGTGTTCCTATATTAAATAAACTTTTACATTTAAAGAGAGATGAAATTAAAAAATTACTAAAGAACAATCACATTTTTCCTATCGAACTTGGAAGATCAATTGGTTGGGAGAATTATATAGGAAAAGTTACAAAATCATTTTCTGTTGATACATTTGGTGAGTCTGCTCCAATAGAAAATTTAGAAAACGAATTTAATTTTGATGTTTCATCAATTACAAAAGAAATAATTAAGTATCTAAATTAACAACCAGTATAAGAACGCATTGCTGCTTTAGTTCTACGCCCAGCAACACCATCAGGAATTAAACCAACCTCTCTTTGGAATGCTTTTATAGCTTCTTTTGTATAAGAACCCATTTCGCCATCAATTATTCCTGGGTTAAATCCATTATTTGAAAGATAGGTTTGTATATCTTCAACTGAATCTAGTTTTACGTTAGTATTATCTCTTGCTTTACATGTATTTGCTTGTTCACAACCAGTATAAGAACGCATTGCTGCTTTAGTTTTATTCCCAACTATTCCGTCAGCCAGTAAACCATTTTTTGTTTGGAATTCTTTTATTGCAGCTTTTGTTTTATTGCCAGATTTTCCATCTATTGGTCCTGGGTTAAACCCATTGTCTGAAAGAAATCTTTGGATATCTAATGTATTATCTAGCTTTACATTTGTATTATCTTTAGCTACACATGCATCATTTCCAGAATTTGGATTTGATACAGCCGTAGTTGCAGCATCCTCAACTTCACCACCACTTGGAGACCAACCTTGCTGGAAGGGTGTTACATTAAAAACATTTGATTCGATTAGATTTTTCTCTACTAGTTTATTTATCATGTATGAAACTTCTCCAATAGAGATTTTTCTGCTTGGACAGAATTTATCTGTTATAGAGCTACATGCAGGTATGAGGTCATTTGCAGCTAAAGTATGAATAGCGGTTTGATGGGAGCTTCCTCCTTCGTCTGAATATGGGTCAGACGTTCCTTCAAGATCATTTGCAGTACCTTGTTTTATTGCTCTATGGAGCATACAAGCAAACTGGTCTCTTAATACAGATTCTTTAGGGAGATATTCAAAAGGACTGCTAAAACAGACATGCATTCCATAATAAGGTACAGCATTTATTGCATTTTGATAAATACTTTCATCATCATCACTGTATGCATTAGGTGAATCTAGTGATAGCCCTCCAACAATAGCAACTACAGCTGCTGCTTCTTCTCTAGTTATAATTTTAGCCTGGCATGCTGATGCATTATTTGTACATTTATTAAGCAAACCAGCAGTACTTAAGTAATTTAATCCTTGAGAAGAGGTTGCATATTGAGCAGTATCACCAGTTGTTGAAGTTACTTCTGCTTCAGTTGTTGAAGTTGTTGTTGAAGATACTGTTACAGGACCTACGTTTAAAGTTGATATGTCAGAAGTGCTTGATGTTTTAAAGTAATTGGAGGTGAATCCAAGTTGAGCTTTAATATTTCTACCAGATTTTGTTACTGTTTTTAATACGCCAGACTTATAACCTTTCATTGTCACATCTATAGCAGCACCAGATTGTGCAACTTTAGATACATAAATATCAGTTATTGCATCAAAACATGGAATATCTCCACACAAAATATTTTTACTTAATTGGTATGTTGTAAAATCATAAGACCATGCTGCTTTTGGGTTTCCTACTCTATTATCAACAGACCATGGATCATCCACAGTTTGTAAATATGGCCAAATACTTGGTGAACCAAATCCAACTGAGTTATTATTTGTTTTTCCACCAGTAGACGAAGAGTAAAAAGCTTGGATAACACTGTTCTCATGAACAATTACTTTTCCAGAAGTATTATTAACGGCCTGAACCCAATTCGGTCCAGAAATTTCTTTTAAGTAACCATAATAATATTGACTTGAAGCAGTAGAGCCAATATGACACCAGCAATAAGCTTGTCTGCTTGTATCTAATCCAGCATCAATGTCAGTTTTATTATTAGGCCTATTTTTCTCCAAGTAATGGTATACAGCATAGCTTCTTCCAACAAGTGCTTGCGCTTCCAATGCTTTCACATTCCAATTTGATGGCATTTCAGCTAATCCATAAAGATATCTTTCAATATCCACAGCTAAAGCAACGTGAAAACCAGACGAAACATTTTTTGATCTTAATTTAATTTCACCATGTTTATGTTCTCTTGGTCCTAT
>CACFFJ010000017.1 GCA_902565645.1 uncultured Candidatus Actinomarina sp. | reverse complement strand
ATTGGGAAAGAGCTATATATCGATTATTCTCCTTATAGTTTTTATCTAAATTCTCAATATTAACTTCAGCTAAATAAATATTATTTTTAAGTTCAAATTTATCAGTTAATTCAAGTGAAAGTTGCCCAAAAGATCCTAACTGTTCACTATTTTTTAATAAAATGTATGAGTTATTTTTATGAAAACCGGGTTTTTCTACTTTTTTAATATCTATTTTTCCTAATAAGCTGGACAATATATCCTTTAAATAGTGAATATCATATACATTTTCTTTTTTTCGTCTATCTTTGTTTGAAACTACAGAAGGTAATAGTATGCCTAAAGTTAATTGCTGATTAGGTATATCTGGATATTTAAAATGTTTTGAATTATCAAAAATATTATTAATTTCAAACAATTTACATGAGATTGAATTTTGTTCAAAATTAATTAGATATGTCTTAATTAATGATGAAAATAAATTAGACCTTAAGTACTTATTAGATTGATCAATAGGATTAAAAACTTCTACATATTTTTTTTCAGGATTAAAAATTTTATTGTCTTCTAATTTAACAAATGATAAGGTCTGCGTCTCTTGAAAATTATTAGAAATAAGGTAGTTACTAACAGTATTTTTATTCTCCCAGTAAATACCTGTGTTATTTCTGTTGTTTCCAATAGGTAAAGTACTTTCAAAATTGTTAAAACCAAAATGTTTAGCAAGCTCCTCTATTAAATCAATAGGTCTATCCAAGTCATATCTCCAAGAAGGAGGATGGAATATAATTTCACTATTTTTAATTTCGTGCTCAATTTGTAAATTGTTCAAACTTTTAGTGATAAAATTATCTTCTAAATCAATACCTAAAATATTGTAAATATCAGTTTTAAGCAGAGTTACTTTTTTGTTTTTTAACTTTTTTTTGTCATCGATAATTGGTTTTGAATAAATTACGTCAGTATCAATAGACAACAATTCAACAAATCTTAATAATCCAAATTCTTGTAAATTGAAATCAATACCTCTTTCAAATCGTATAGATGCATCAGAAATTAAATTAAGTCTTCTAGATGTCTTCATAATTGAAACTTTATCAAAATAGGCACTTTCTAATAATATATTTTTTGTATCTGATGTAACTTCAGTTTCTGATCCACCCATTACACCTGCTAATGCTATTGGTTTATCATTGTCAGTAATAATCAAGTCCTCATTTGTCAATATACGTTCTTGATTATCTAATGTAACAATCTTTTCTTTTTCAGCTGCTTTTCTTACTGATATAACACCATATAGTTTGTCTCTATCAAAAGCATGCAAGGGTTGACCAATGTCATATAAAACATAATTAGTTAAATCTACAACGTTGTTAATTATCCTTGTATCTACTTGAGATAATCTATACCTTACTTTAAAAGGAGACTGGTCAATATTAAAATTTTCAATTTCTAAAGATGTGTATGAATTGCATTCATTAATTTTTCCGCTGTTTGTTTGTAATGTACTTTTAATTGTTGAATTTAAATTGAAATCATTTTTAATAAGCTTTAAATTAAAATAATTAGATAACTCTCTTGCTACTCCAAGATGTGACATGCAGTCACCACGATTGGGTGTTATACCAATTTCCCAAACAGTATCTGCAGAATTATACACTGAACTAAAATCAGTACCAGGTTTGATATCATCATCAAGTAATAGGATTCCTTCTGTATCGTCCCAAAGATCTAATTCGCTTGCAGAACATATCATACCATTAGACTCAATTCCTCTAAGATCTCTTTTATCAATTTTAAAATCATCTTTTATAAAAGAATTTGGTAAAGCAACAGGCACCATTACATTTATATCAAAATTCCAGGCTCCACAAACAATATCATAAATATTATTGCCAACGTCAACTTTTACAATTCTTAACTTATCTGCATTTGGATGTTTAATTATTTCTATAACTTTTCCAACAACTATATTTTTATAATTAGGTTTAACTTTCTTAATATTCTCAATTTCAAAACCTAAACTTTCTAATGCTTCAGAAATCAAATCATCTTCTATATTTGATAAATCAATCCAATCAGATAACCAAGATTTTAAAATTTTCATTAAAATTGCCTTAAAAATCTTAAATCATTGTCATAAAAATTTTTAATATGGTCAATGTTATATCTTAACATTGCTAATCTTTCAACTCCTACACCAAAAGCAAATCCTTGAGTTCCTTTTTTATATTTAACTTTTTTGAAAACATTGGGATCAACCATACCGCAACCTAGTATTTCTAACCAATCTCCATCTTTCCAACTAACTAATACTTCAGCTGATGGTTCTGTAAAAGGGAAAAAGTGTGGAATAAACTTTGTTTTAACATTGTTTCCAAAAAATTCTTTAACAAAATATTCCAATGTTCCTTTTAAATCGGAAAATGTAATAGCGTCATCTACTGCTAAACCTTCTATTTGATGAAAAACAGGAGAATGTGTTGAGTCAAGTTGATCAGATCTATAAACTCTTCCAGGTGCAACAATATATACAGGAGGTTTGTTCTCTGACATATACCTAACCTGTACTGTACTTGTTTGCGTTCTTAATAAATTATCTAATTTATTGTCAAGATATAAAGTATCTGACTCATATCTAGCTGGATGCCAATCTGGTGTATTAAGTGCGTCAAAATTATGCCAAGATGTTTCAGCTTCTGGTCCATGAGCAACGGTATAACCAATGGATGAGAATATGTCTACCACTTCATTCATAACTGATGTAATAACATGTTTGTTACTTCCTTCTTTGGAAAACCAATTTATAGATATATCAGTTATATCTTTTTCTTCCATTTCAATATATTTCTTCTGTAATAATTCGTTCTTTTTTTTATTTAATTCTGACTCAATATTGTCATTTAATTTTTTTAGTTTTGCACCGTATTCTTTTCTATTTTTATCATTTAAATCGGGAAGTTTCTTTCGTTCTATTGATAAAACTGAATCTTTAGCTAAAAAATCTTTATTTAGCTCAATAAGATCGTCATTAGAATTACATTCTTCTAACCTTATTAAAAATGAGGCATAAATTTTGTCTAAATTAATTTCAGCCATTTATATGTTTTTGGGCTTCTGTTACTAGTTTTTTGAACCCTTTAGGGTCATTAATAGCCATATCTGCAAGAATTTTTCTATCGACTTTTATTTCTGCTTTATTCAACCCATTAATGAATTTTGAATAAGGTAAACCATGTTGTCTTGACGCAGCATTAATTCTTGAAATCCATAATTTTCTATAATCATTTTTCTTATCTTTTCTGTGAGTAAATGAATCGGCACCTGCGTGCATTACTTGTTCTTTTGCAGTTCTTAATCTCTTACTTCTTGCCCCGGTATAACCTTTAGCTTTTTTAAGTATTTTTTTTCTTGATTTTCTACTACTTACAGAAGATTTAATTCGTACCATTTAACTCAACAACTTTCTTATTTTTTTACTATCTCCTTTTGATGCTTCGACATCTCTTTTTAACCGTGCCCATGTATTACTACCTTTTGCTAGTTTATAGTGTGAGGTATGTGAACGTCTGCGCATAAATTTACCAGTACCACTTATTCTTATTCTTTTTTTCATACTTTTGTGTGTTTTATTTTTCATAATTTTACTCCATTTGGTGCTAATACCATTGTTAAAGATTTTCCATCAGGTTTTGAAGTAGATTCAACTTCAGATATATTACTTAATTCCTCTTTAAAATTATCTAAAACTCTTTGTCCAAATTCAGGATGTTCAATTTCACGTCCTCGAAATCTCATTGTAAATTTTACTTTATCTCCTTCTACTAAAAATTTTTTGGATTGATTTAGTTTAATTTTAAAATCATGAGTATCGATCTTTGGTTTAAGTTGTATCTCTTTAACATTAATCTTTGTTTGATTTTTTTTAGAATGTTTAGCTTTTTGTGATAATTCATACTTATATTTACCGTAATCCATCAACCTTGCTACTGGAGGTTTACTTTCTGGTGAAACCTCTACTAAATCTAAATCTAACTCATTTGCAATAACTAATGCTTTTTTAAGTTCTAACTCCCCAATCTGTACTCCATCAGGTGCTATAACAAGCAATTTTTTAGATTTTATATCCTCATTAATATTTAGTTCAGGTATAAAAACTCCTTTCATAAAAAAAACAGCACGAAGCTGTTTATCTTACACCACTATTATTCACAGTGGGTGGAACAATGTTCGCTTAATCTATTATATCTTATAATAAAATTAGTTAATTAAATAATTTATTAATAGCAATAGCTGATTCAACCCCTTTATTACTATCTTTATCTCTAGTTGACCTTTTTTCTGCATCGATAAGATTATGGACATTAAGTATACAATTTCCTATGTATACATCTTTATTTATAGTTATATTCATAAGACCATTTGAAACACCTGTCGATATATATTCATAATGATCGGTTTCACCTTTACAAATTACTCCTACAGCAATAAATTTATCGTACTCATTAGATAAGCTGTTAATTTTATAAACAATATCCCAAGATCCCGGTACAGAGAAGGTGTCAATTTCAAACTTATCATCAATATACTCATCAATTCCCCAAATTAGGTTTTTAATTATATCTTTATAATATGAAGAACTAACAACAGCTACTTTATTCATCATTAAAATTATGACCCATTTTGTCCTTCTTTGTGTCAAGATAAGATGTATTCTCAGGTGTAGTTTCACCTATAAGAGGAGATCTTTTAGTAATATTTAATCCAAAACCTTCCAAGCCTGCTCTTTTAGAAGGATTATTTGTTAATAGGTTCATATTTGTTATTCCTAAATCTCTTAGTATTAAAGCACCTGTACCATAATCACGTTGATCCATTTTAAAACCTAATTTTAAATTTGCGTCAACAGTATCTTCACCATTTTCCTGTAAAGAGTATGCTTTAATCTTATTTCCTAATCCAATTCCTCTACCTTCATGACCTCTCATATAAAGTAAAACGCCAGAACCATTTTCAGTAATTTTCTTAAAAGCACTCTCCAACTGGGTACCACAATCACACTTTTTAGAATACATTACGTCTCCTGTAAGACATTCTGAATGAACACGTACCATAGATTCATTTTGTTCTAAATAATTGCCGTAAGTTAAAGCTATATGTTCAGTACTGTCAATGTTATCTTTATAAACATGGGCTGTAAATTCACCGTATTTTGTAGGCACTGTTGCTTTAGATATAAATGAAATTGTACTTGTAGTTTTTAATCTGAATTCAATTAAATCCTTAATAGTACCTATCGGTAAATTGTGAAGTTTAGAAAATTTCTTTAAATCCTCTAATCTAGCCATTGAACCATCTTCGTTTATTATTTCACATATAACTGCAACTGGATAGTGATTTGACAACTTACATAAATCTATAGCTGCTTCTGTATGCCCAGCTCTTCTTAATACTCCCCCATCCATAGATTGTAAGGGAAATATATGTCCAGGTACGTTAAAGTTTTCTCTAGTTGATTTATCATTACATAAACCTTTAACTGTTTTATATCTATCTTCTGCTGATATACCAGTTGTTACTCCGTCACCTTTAAAATCTACAGATGCTGTAAACTGTGTTTCTGTTTCATTATTGACACCTGACATTAAATTAAGATTAAGTTTTTTTGCAACATCTGTTGATATGGGTGCGCATACTAATCCTTTTCCATAAGTAATCATAAAATTTATATGTTCAGGTGTTAAATACTCAGAAGAAATTACAAGGTCACCTTCATTTTCTCTTTCTTCATCATCAATTAAGATGATCATCTCACCAGCTTTAAATCTTTTTATTATTTCTTCAATATCAGTTATCAATTATTAGCCTTTCAAGATATTTAGATAAAATATCATATTCAATGTTAACTTGTGTTCCAACTTCTAAGTATTGAAAATTTGTTCTTTTATATGTTTCATCAATAATGTATGTTTTAAACGTATTCTTGCTTGGTTTAACGACTGTCAAGGATACACCATTGATTGTAATTGATCCCTTATCAACAAGGTATTTTGTGTTCTTAGTATCAAATTCAAATATCCACTGATTGTTTCCGATTTCTTCAACATTAATTAGTTTAGAGATATCATCAACATGCCCTTGAACAATATGCCCACTTAAATAATCTTGAGCTTTAACTGGTAATTCAAGATTAACAATGCTCCCTAAAGAATAATTTGATATTATTGTTCTTTCAATTGTTTCTTTAGACGTTTGAAAAGATATTTCATTTTGTAGAATATTTGTAACTGTTAAACAAGCACCGTCAACTGATACGCTTGTACCATCTTCTACTTTTAATATTTCTGAATCATTTGTTGAAATTTTAATATGAGAATTGGTAGTTTCAGTTATATTTCCTTTACTCTTAATAATTCCTGTAAACATTAACTATTAGTATAAGATCTAAACTCATTATCTTGTAGTAAAAATTTATTAGATAAAATCATTTTGTTATTAATAAAGTCAATATATTTAGTACCTATGTTTATACCTTCTTTAATATGATTTTTACTTTTAAACTCATAAAAGTAT
>CACFFJ010000016.1 GCA_902565645.1 uncultured Candidatus Actinomarina sp. | reverse complement strand
GTTTATATGTTAATAGGTTCTGATGAAAGAACTGGAGAAGCTATCGAAACTAGAGGAATGGTTCAAGGTAAGCGAGCAGATGTAATAATCCTTGGATTAATTGAGAAAGATACAAATGAAACAACTTTACTTTCTTTTCCTAGAGATCTATTAATAAAAAATACTTGCACTGATAAATATGAAAGAATTAATGCATCGTATGTTAAAAACAATTGTGGAAATAATGCTGAAAACCTTGCAGCTGCAATTTACAGTATTTCAGGTTTAAGGGTTAACCATTTTGCTAGTTTTGACTTTCTTGGTTTTGAACAAATAATTGACTCCGTTGGTGGTGTTGAAATTTGTGTTGATGTTACACAAAGAGAGGGTTTTGCCTTTGAACTCCAAGAAGGCTGTCAAGTTGTAAATGGATTAACTACCTTAAATTGGATTGTATCAAGGTCTACTGAAAGATTAGTAGGTGAAAAAACAACAGATAATAACGGCAATGATAACTCTACTTGGGAGTTGATTCCTGGAGTTAGTGACCTAACAAGGATTGAAAGGCAGCAATATATTGTAGTTCAGTTAATTAACGAATTAAAAGGATTTAGTTCTATAAACGAATTAAACACTTTTATTAACGCTTTAGAAAAGGCTTTTACAATTGATGAGAACTTAACTATTAATAAAGCTGTTGATTTATTGTGGAGTTTAAGAGGTTTTGATTTATCTTCAGTTAAAAAGATTACAACGCCAATCGACTATGTAAAACTTGAAGACGGAAGACAGGTTTTAATACTTAGTGAAAATTTAACTGACTTTCTAAAAAAAGAAAAGGTTATTGACGGCTAAATAAATTTTTTGAAAAATACATAGGAATTAACCAAAAATATATGCTTACGTCTGGCGAATAAATTAAATCATTTGTTAAATTCTGCACCAATAGCATCAAGAATAAAGACAGCTCTAGCGTATATTTTCTTTGAAAATTTTTATAGGTTGAGTAAAGACATAAAATTAGTATTAATGTAACAGGAAAAATACCATACTCTACAGACATAGTTAAGAAACCGTTATGAGAAGTAGTAATTTCATCATATTGAGATACATTGAACTCTGAAATTACAGAATCAAATTTTCCATCAACAGATATTAATTTTCCTGACCTTAAACTCATACCACCTAAATAGTTAGAATATCCAAAGTCAACATCTTCGATCCAGAAAAAATACATCCGTCCATCAACAATTGACCATTTCCATGATTGATCATTAAATTCTTCATTTAATCTAAAAATAGAGCTTTGGCTAAAAATTGTCTCATTTCCTTTAGGTATACCATCTATTTCAATATCAACTAGTACTTCAAAATCTTTACCAGATAAATTAGTATAATTTGGTAACGCTAGCCAGTATTGTCTTGGTCTTTCTAGTTGAATTCCTGTTTCAGTGAAATTCAAATCACCTCTATAAACATTTCTTAAACGAGGAGTTAAAATATAGTAATCTATGCCACGTTTATATTTTGGAAATTTATATATATAGTTAGCAGATTCAGTAACGATACTTACTTCATTAATATTGGCAGCTAGAAATGAGTCATCATTCGACTGGCCATCGCCCCATCCTCCCACTTCAAAATATGAATCATTTTGGATCAAATCAATCAATGTCCCATTTGAGTGATCAAATCCAATTTGCTCCCAATTAGAACCATCATTAGAAAAAAAGAATGAAATCACAGATTTTGGTAATAAGCCATCTTTATAATCAAATTTAAGCTTTAGTAGACCTTTAGTTAGACCATTTTCACCATATTCTATTTCTTTTTTATTATCTTTTTCAATCTCTGAATAGGTTATATTAAACTGATCAATTAATTTTTCGTCTTCTAATGTAATTAAGTAACTTTTGTAGACTTCTTTAATGTAATTCCCACCACCTGTGCCTTTAAATAAGCGGACATTTTCTAATGCAAGATCAGTTAAATAAGTTCTATTTGTTTGTTTTAAAAATATTGAAGGATTGATTGAAATAATTAAAAAAGAAAATAATCCTAATAAGGATAAAATAATATATTTGTTTTTACGCTGGATACTTTCTGTATAAAATATAACAAACAATACTCCTATTCCTAATGCAAGGTAAGAACCCCTTGAATATGTCAGATATAAATTTAAAAGAGATATAAATAAAATAACAGTGTTGTATTTCTGATTTTTTAAATAGGATAAATAATTATCTGAATTTATTATTTTGTACAAACAAACCAAGGAAGAAATTGCACAAAAAATACCAATTACGTTGGGCCCCCCACCTTGAAAACCTCCAAGCCTTCCTGATGTAAATGGATTGTTTCCTGATGTATTATTAGATATCCATCCATTAATATCTCCATTTAAATTAAACTGACCCAAGATCAAAATAAAATTAGCAATCATTACGATTGAAAGGGATTCAAATATCATGAGAAAGTTTTCCTTACTTTCAACAAATGAATTTACTACTAAGTAGGCTAAAAGGAAGTAAAAATAAAACCTTAAATTAGTTTGATTAAATAGTTTTAAATTATCAACCGCTAAATTTGTATAGAGAAAAAAAGCAACTATAAATATACAAAAATAGTAATCATGTTTAGTGAAATTACTTTTCTTTATTTGAATATACTTGAAATAAAGTAAGTATAAAAATAAAAAAACTAACGGTAAATCTTCAAAATTTAAACCTAAATAATTTAAGCCCATATTTGGAGGTATTAATAGGCTAATTGAAAATGTATAACCAACTAATTTAACTTTATCTTTAGTTAAATTCATAATTTTATCCATTGTGGGCCCGGCAGGACTCGAACCTGCGACCGACGGATTATGAGTCCGTTGCTCTAACCAACTGAGCTACAGGCCCTAAATTTAACCTATTACAGACTGAAGCTTAAGAGCAATCCCCATGTCTCCAGCAATTTTCATCTTGCCTGTCATGAAAGCTGCTTGCGGGCTGACTGATTTGTCATACATACCCTTAAATGTTTCCATATCTGTTGTAATTGTGCATGCTGCTTCAGCGTCCTCATCTGTTATTTCACCATTTTCAGGGTTCATAAAAACTATTTGAGAGTCTACAACCCATTTTATTGATCCTGGTAAAACACTAAGATCTTTCCCTTCAGCATTTTGCTTTACAAAATCTAATGCTTCTGACATATTCCTCCTATTAACTATTAGTTAATTATATACATGATTAAAACTCTGTTGATAATTATTTGCTCCGAGGGTGGGACTTGAACCCACAACCAACGGATTAACAGTCCGCTGCTCTGCCAATTGAGCTACCTCGGATAGCAAATTAATAATACTAGGAATTAAAGGGTATTCTGATAAAATTCTATTTTCTTTTTTATTTCTTCCACTTTGGGAAATAAAGAAACATCTTTTGACAAGTCTATTTTATCAATCAAATCTTGTATTTTTATTTCAGAATAAAACAAAATTAACCTAACTATTGCTTCATCTAATTGATCCTCTGAATATGAAATATTTTGATATTTTTCTAATTCATTTGAATTCTGATTATCTTTTATTTTATTAACTTCTTTATCAATTTCAGAACTTACCTCTATTAATTCTTTAGATTTTTCATTAAGTTCAAAATCATTTTTTATAAGACTGGAGATAAATATATCTTTAAATGTCTCTATATGTTTATTAGTTTTCTCTGATTCTTCTTTATAGTGTGTGGTTGTTACCAATTCATCTTTAAAACTTAGTTCGCTATTTAGTGTTTCCTTATTTATTCCAAGTTTTTTACCTAAGTATTCTATGGATAAATCTTTTTCTAATGGACTCAAATAATTAGAAAATTCTTTGAAAGCAATAAATACCTTTTTTTTATTTGATTCACCTTGTTCAATTATTAAATTATCTATACAAAATTCAATTAAATCCCTTTTTTGAGAAATAATATTATTTATATCTTGCTCTCCACTTTCATAATATTCTGAAATATCTTTAAATTTTTCGGGAAGTAAGATGCAGTAAAGATTTATGTCTTTACTAATGTTATTTTTAATTTCTACAACTCTTTTAGTAGCTTTAATTCCAGCTTCATCATTATCAAAACATAAATATATTTCATCTGTATATTTAGAAATTTGATTTAATTGTTGAATTGTCAAAGCTGTTCCTGAAGGAGAAGCAACATTGTTGTAACCTAACTTGTTAAAAGCAATAACATCAAAATAACCTTCAACTATTATTGCAAATTTATTTTTCTTAACATCTTTTAAAAAGTCAGGTAAAAAAAATAAAGTTCTATTTTTTTTATATATAGACGATTCAGATGAATTTAAATACTTTGGTCCAAAATCATCTAATGCTCTTCCTCCAAAACCTACTACTTCTGATCGAAAATTAGTAATTGGAAAAATTATCTTATTCTTAAATAAAAAATTTCCTTTTTCACTAAATAAACCTAATCTCTTAAATTCATTATCTGTAATGTCAATTGATTTACAATACTCAATAAGCTTTTTCTCATCTTTCTCAGCAAAACCAAGTTTGAAATTTTTTATATCTTCTCCGTCTAGATTTCTTTCTTTCAAATAGTTAATCGCTTCATTGCTTTTTACTTCATTCATATTCTTAACAAAAAATTCTGATATTTTTTTTATTTTCTCAACTAAAAATTTTTGATTAGTTTCAAACTTAGAATCTGTATAAGAAAGATTAAATGAGTATTTGTCAGCTGCTATTTCCACAGATTCTTGAAATTCTACATTATGTATCAATTGGATATATTTAAATATATCACCGCCTTCTTTACACCCAAAGCAATGAAACAAATTGTCTTCATCTGTAAAACTCATGCTTGCTGTTTTTTCACCATGGAATGGGCATAATGCCATTCCTTTGTTTCCTCTAAGTTTTCCAGTAGTAGAACTTAATATAAAATCACTAATTTTTGCTCTACCTTTTAAATCTTCTATAGATTGTTTAGAAATACCCATTAGAGTTTCTCGAAATACTCGCTTACTTTTTCTATGCTTATTCTATCTTGTTTCATCGTATCTCTGTTTCTAACAGTAATACAATTATCTTCCAAAGAATCAAAATCAACAGTTATACAATACGGGGTTCCGATCTCATCCTGTCTTCTATATCTTTTACCTATAGATTGAGTAATATCAACTTCCGTCCGATAATTTTGATTAAGAGTTTTATTTATTTGCTCAGAGACCTTGATTAAATCATCCTTTTTGCTCAATGGAAGGATTCCGATCTGAATAGGAGCTATATCAAAGTTAAATTTAAAAAGAGTTCTGGTTTCATCGTTTTCAAGTTTTTCTTCTTCATAAACAGACAATAGTAAGGCAAAAAGAGTCCTAGTCAGTCCTCCGGCTGGCTCTATAACACTAGGTAAGTACTTTTTATCATCCAAAGAATCAAAATATGTTAAATCCTTTCCACTACTTTCTTGATGTGCGTGTAAATCATAACTTCCTCTGTTAGCAATTCCTTCAAGCTCTCCCCATCCCCAAGGATAGAGATATTCAATATCTACAGTTTTTTTAGCATAATGAGCTAATTCAGATTCATCATGTTCTCTTAAACGAAGTTGCTTTTTATCTATTCCAATTGATTGATACCATTCCATTCTTTCTTTTATCCAATAATCCATCCATTTATCTTCTTCAGATTCATTACAGAAAAATTCAATCTCCATCTGCTCAAATTCTCTTGTTCTAAATATAAATTGACCAGGTGTAATTTCATTTCTAAATGATTTACCGATATTTGCAATTCCAAATGGAATCTTAGCTCTCATTGTTCTTAGAACATTTTCAAAATTTATAAAAATACCTTGTGCAGTCTCAGGCCTTAAAAAAACTTGTGAATTTTCATTTTTCACTGGACCACTATATGTTTCAAACATTAAATTAAATTGTTTAGGATCTGTAAATTCTTGATTTTCACAACATTCTATAACCTCATCACTATCACTTCTAAATCTTTTGTTACAGTTCTTGCATTCAACCATTGGATCTGTAAATTCATTTAAGTGTCCTGAAGATTTCCATACTTCACTACTTTGAATTATTGCTGTATCAACAGGATATATATCGGCTTCAACATTTCTTAAGCTTTTCCACCAAATACTTGAAATATTTTGTTTAAGTAAAGAACCCAGAGGGCCATAATCGTAAGAACTCCTTAAACCACCATAAATTGACGAAGCATTAAATACAAAACCTCTTGATTGAGCAATTTTTACCACTTTATCAAATAATTCTTTATCTAGCATTTCCATATTTTCTTATTCTATTTTTATAGTCCTCTAAAACATTATAAAAATCATCTTCACCAAAATCTGGCCAAAGTGTATCTATAAACATAAGTTCAGTGTAGCTAAGTTGGTATAGTAGAAAGTTACTTAACCTCTTCTCTCCCGCTGTTCTGATTAATATATCTGGATTTGGCATTTCAGGTAAATACAAATAATTTTTAAAATTTTCTTCAACATGTTTTTTAGTAAATAACCAAGCACTTACTTTCAAATAAAAGTAATGCCCAAGAGCAACTCTACGAGCAGCCGTATGTATTTCTTTATGTGAACCATAATTAAAGGCAAATACAAGATTTAGTTTTTTGTTGTTTTTTGTTATAAGTTCGGTCTCCTTCATAAGTTTTTTATTCTCTTCTGGAATTCTTTCATCTTTTAAATCTCCTATGAAATTAAACCGTACTCCTTTCTCATGAAACTCTTCTCTTCTCCTAGTTAAAATATCTCTATTAAAAAACATTAAAAAATCTACCTCTTCAGGAGATCTTTTCCAATTCTCTGTAGAGAATGCATAGACTGTTAACCACTCTAGATTGTTATCCAAAGCCCAATCGATTGCTTTTGAAAGAGAATGCTCACCTGCCGCATGGCCTGCTGTTCTATCTAAGCCTTGTTCCGTTGCCCATCTTCCATTACCGTCCATGATTATTGCAATATGTTTTATATCTAGCTCTTCAAGATTCATTCCATACCATTTTCATAATTTTATTTTCTACTTCCCTTAACTCTATTTCTTTATTATGAGAATATCCAATTAGATGCATAAGCCCATGAATAATTATATACTGAAGTTCTTCAACAAATAATTTTTGATAATTTTCTGCATTTCTTTTTAC
>CACFFJ010000015.1 GCA_902565645.1 uncultured Candidatus Actinomarina sp. | reverse complement strand
TATCGAAGTAAGAAGACATACCATTGCTGTATTTATTCTCCTCTTCAAGATAAGGACTCGTTCTTAAGAATACATAGATACCCTGGGCTCTTGATCCCTGTTCTCTTAATTTTTCACAAGCTCTAGCTACATACATAGAAACAGCTTCCTCAAGTTCTTGAACCTTAGTTACTTTCTTTCCGAAAGATTTTGATGAAATAATATTCTTTTTATTTTTTACTTCTTCTATCTGGATACAAGACGTTCCATTAAGCTCGTAATAGATTCTCTCTCCAGCAATGCTTAAAGCCTTACGTATCTGCCTTGGGTTTCCTGTAGATAAATCATAAGCATTTTGAATCCCAATCTTCCTTAATCTCCTACCCCATCTTGTAGAGATTCCCCAAATATCTTCAAGTTCTAGATTTTTTAAAACTTCCACTCTCTGAGGCTCACCTCTAATATCAAAAACATTCGATGATTCATATTTTTTTGCTTGCCTATTGGCAGCTTTGGCTAATGTTTTTGTTTGGCCTATACCAATTGATATTGGAATACCTGTCCACTGCTTAACTAGTCTCCTTATTTCTTTTGCAGTCTCTGTTAAATCACAATAATAAAAGTCACTAATATCAAGAAATGCTTCATCTATTGAGTAAACTTCTATCTCTCCAACTATAGAGCGCAGTGACGTCATAACCCTTGTAGACATATCACCATAAAATGTGTAGTTAGAAGAAAATACTTGAACATTGTTTCTCTGAATAAACTGTTTGTACTTAAAGTATGGTGCTCCCATGGGAATCCCTAATGCTTTTGCTTCATTTGATCGTGCAACAATACAGCCGTCATTATTAGAAAGTACAACAATGGGTTTTCCCTCTAGTTCTGGGTTGAATACTCTCTCACAAGATGCATAAAAATTATTACAGTCAACCAAGGCAAATATTTTATTATTCATTCACTTACTCCTTTGAATACTGTACACTATTCTAAGGAAAAAGAAAGACATTATTTATGACAAGAGGAGGAGCTAGAAAGGGAGCTGGTAGGCCTAAAGGGCAAGGTAAATATGGTGAACCAACGAAAGCAATGCGTATACCAGTCAGTAAAATCAATTATGTTTCAAAAATTGTAAACAAAGGATTGTACGAAATTCCTATTTATGGAAATAAAGTGGCCGCTGGATTTCCCTCCCCTGCTGATGATTATCTGGAAGACAAGATTGACCTAAATAGGTATCTAATAAAACATCCCGCTTCAACTTTTTTAGTCCGAGCTTCTGGTGACTCTATGATTAATGCTGGTATTTTTCCAGATGATATCTTAATTGTAGATAGGAGCCAGAAAGCTGTAGATGGAAAGGTTGTAATTGCAGTTCTGAATAATGAATTAACAGTAAAACGATTTAAAAATAATGGTAAAAAAATAACACTCGAAGCAGAAAATCCAAAATATAAACCTATATCTGTAGAAAAAGAAACCGAAGGATATATTTGGGGTGTAGTTACAAATGTTATTCATAATCTGTAAAATGAAGACATGGTAGATATTATAAGAACTGACGATACTCATTTTGAAAATATTAAAGATTGGTCTTATGAACCAAAATATACAGAAGTAAATTCTGAGTATGGCAATATAAGAATACATTATATTGATGAAGGTTCTGAAAATTCAGATATTGTACTTTTAATACATGGTGAACCAAGCTGGGGTTACCTCTATAGGAAAATGATTGATCCTTTAGTTAATTCAGGAAAGAGGGTTATAGTTCCCGATTTGCCGGGTTTTGGTAGATCAGACAAACTAACTGAAAGAAATGCATACACATATGAAAAATATGTATCTTGGATGTCTGAGTGGTTGGAAACCCTAGATCTAAAAAATATCACTCTTTATGGTCAAGACTGGGGCGGATTAATAGGGTTAAGATTAGTTGCAAAATATACTGATCGTTTTGTAAATATTGTTGCAGCAAATACAATGCTTCCTACTGGTGATTACGATCCAGGTGAAGCTTTTATGAAATGGAAAGAATATTCTCAAACTGTAGAAGACTTTCATGTCGGAGGAATAATTAAAGGAGGAACTGTAAGAGATATATCACAAGATACTATAGATGCTTATAATGCTCCTTTCCCAGATGATAGCTATAAAGAAGCAGCCAGACAGTTCCCAACATTAGTCCCAATAACACCTGATGATCCTAGTTCTCAACACAATAGAGACGCATGGGAAGTACTAAAACAATGGGAAAAACCTTTTCTCTGCGCTTTTAGTGATAGTGATCCCGTAATGGCTGGTGTTGACAAAGCCTTTCTGAAACTTGTTCCTGGAACAAAAAACATGCCTCATACAACTATTAACCAAGCTGGTCATTTTCTACAAGAGGATAATCCAGAAGATTGTGTAAATGCTATCTTGTCTGTTTTTTAATATCAAAGAAAAACTCTGTTTTAACAGTTAAGACATTTCATTTAAACTTTTTAAATATTTTACAGTTTCAATATCTACAGGAAGACCTATAGAAAGCTCTGTAACATTTGAATTTTTCCACATATCAAATTTTTCTTTTATTTCTTCTTTAGTTCCAACTAATGTTAAATCATCAAGCAAGTCAGAAGGAAATAAAGCTTCAGCAGCTTCTTTTTGACCTGATAAATATAATTTTTGTATTTCATTTGCAACTTCTTCATATCCATAATCACAAACTAAATTAAAATAAAAATTCTTATCTTTTGCACCCATTCCCCCTACATAAAGTGTGTAAACATTTCTTGCGTATTTTAAATTATCTTCTTTTTCTTCTTCAGTACAAATTTTTGCATTTACTGTAGCGACAATATTAAAATTTTTCTTTTTGTTTTTGTCCTTAGCTTTATCAAAACCTTTATTTAGATATTCTTCAAATACTTTATCACCTTTTGTAGGTGAGTACATGAAAGGTAGCCAACCATCTGCAATTTCTGCAGTTAATTCTATATTTTTTGGACCAATAGCAGCTATGTATATCGGAATATCGCTTCTTAATGGTTCTTCAATTAGTTTTAATGGTTTACCTAAACCAGTAGCGTCACTCTCTCTGTAAGGAAGTGTGTAGTACTCACCTTTATGTTCAATTTTTCCATCTCTTTTTAATATTTTTTTTACTAACTGAACATATTCTCTTGTTTTTAGTAAAGGTTTTCCATATGGTACCCCATGCCAACCTTCAACCACTTGAGGTCCAGACACACCTAATCCAAGTCTAAATCTACCATTTGACATCTTATCTAATGTAACTGCAGTCATTGCTGTCATTGCAGGAGTTCTCCCAGGTATCTGCATTATTCCAGAACCAATTTCCATATTATTTGTTAATGCGGCAAAATATGCAAGTGGAGTTACAGCATCATATCCATAGCCTTCAGCTGTCCATATGCAGCTAACACCTAGTTCATCAAGATCTTTAATTAATTTATGATCATTAGTTATGTGTGGTGCGAAATAACCAACATTTATGCTTAAATCCATTAATTAAATATTACTATATATCTGGTTTGTAGTATTTATCATTTGTAAAAACATAGTTCATAAAGAAGTCGTGATCTTCTATCGGAATATCTTCTAGTATTCTTTCATTTGAAGTTAATCCTATTTTTAATGTTTCTGGATATTTACTGAATAACCTGTCATAGTATCCTCCTCCTCTACCCAGCCTTTTGCCATTTACAGTAAAGGCCAAACCTGGAGTTAAAAATACTTCTACACTCTTTGCCACTAAAGGATCCTTTGGTTGTAAAACATTTAATTTGTTTTTTATAAATGGTGATTCATATTTACAAATATTAATATTTTCTTTATCTAGAAAAGTAGTTAATAGTTCTTTATAACCTTTTAATTCACTATTTATATTAATTTCTAATTTAAGAGGAATATAAGTACATACTATTTTATTTTGTATTAATTCATTTATTTTTATTATGTTATTTTGCGAAAGTTTATTGCTGGCAGTTTTGTAGTGAAGGTTACTTCTTAATAACTTTTTTTCATCCATTTTTTTAATTCGTTTATTTACATATGTAGTATATATGTCATGTTTAAGAACAAACTTTTATCGTGGATAAACCTATTCATAATGGCAGTATATACAATACCCGTTGCTTATAGCATCTGGTTTGTTGGGTTATTTAATAAGTACACAAAAATTAAATATTATATTGCTCAATCATGGGTTAAACCATGGTTATGGGCAGCAAGAGCCAAGACTACTTTTACTAAAGTAGTTGAGTATAAAAATAATCAACCATATGTTGTAATTTCAAATCACTTATCAAATATCGATAATATGATTCTTTATAATTTCTTAAAAATAAATTGGGTATTTATGGCAAAAAAAGAAGTTTATAAGCTTCCTTTTTTTAAAACTGCTATTAAAGCTTTTAATTTTATAAAAGTTGATAGAGATAACCCAAATGATAAAGAATCAATAAATCAACAAGCAAAAAATTTATTTAATAACGGATGGTCACTCATGGTTTACCCTCAAGGTACAAGGGTGCCAAAAGATGACTTCAAAGCTTTTAAAAGTGGAGCATTTCATATTGCTTTAGAAAATAAAGTACCAATTCTTCCTGTTGTAATTGCAGGAACCGGTGACATCTGGCCAAGAGGAAGAAAATTCTTATCTAGTGGTAAAGCAATGATAAAAACTTTAGAACCAATTGATATAACAAAATATACAAAAGATTCAATTGATGAACTTACAAATGAAACTCATAAAAAAATGAAAAAAGTTTACGAAGAACTTCAAATAGCCATACAATAATTATATGAATATCTTTTTAGCAGTTATCTATGTATTTTTATTACGTTTAATTGAGCAGGCATTAGGAACTTTAAGATCACTTTATGTAAATAAGGGGAAACCAAAATTAGGTGCACTTTTAGGATTTATAGAATCTGCAATTTGGGTAGTAGCCATATCCCAAGTAATTAAAGATCTAAACGACCCACTATTAATAATTGGTTATGCATTAGGGTTTGCTGCAGGAACTATCTCAGGATCATATATTGAATCCACAATTGCTATTGGCAATGTTGTAGTAAGAGTTTTTATAGAACGTAACGAAAATAGTGAATTACTAGCAAATGAGTTGAGAGCAAACGATTTTGGTGTAACAGTTATTAATGGACAAGGAAGAGATGGAGAAGTAAGCATAGCATGGTGTGTTGTACCTAGAAAAAAAGTTAAAGAGCTATTAAATATCGTTTCAGAAATAACACCTGATGCTTACGTGACTACTGAAGCTACAAACCCTACAAATATAAGTTCGAATAATAAATAATTAGATACCCTTTTCGAATTCATCCTCAAAAGATACTCTTTTTCTTTTAGAGCTATCATTACTTTGTCTTGAACTTCTGTTTCCTTTGCCTGAATTTCCTCTGCCAGATCTATCATTTCTTTTAGGTCGTGAATCTCTATTTCCTCTATTTCCACCACCTGTATCTATTGATTCTTCGGGAATATCAAGGTCTTCAAGTAGTGAGAGGCTAACTTTTCCATTTTCTATTGAATCAACATGTACTTTAATTTTGTCACCAATATTTAATACATTTTCAGGGTTCTTAACTCTTTTTTCTGAATGAAATTTTGAAATATGTAATAATCCATCTCTTCCAGGCAATATATTAATGAAAGCACCATAAGTAGCAACACTTACTACTTCACCGTCGTAATCTGTATCTACTTCTACCTCAGGTGGATCAATAGTCAACATAACCATTTCTTTAGCAGCAGCTAGGGAATCTTCTTCAGTAGAACCTAGTGTAAGTATTCCATCATCATCAATTTCAACACTAACGCCTGTTTCTTCTTCTATTTTTCTAATATTTTTACCTTTAGGACCTATAACTTCACCAATTTTATCTTTAGGAAGTTCAACAGTTTCTAATCTTGGCGCATTACCAGATAGTGATTCTGCTGGTTCAGAAATTGTATCTTCCATAATATCTAAAATATGATGCCTAGCATCCATTGCTTGAGATAATGCTTTTCTTAATACATCTGAAGGTAAACCTTCTATTTTCATATCTAATTGAAGAGCAGTGATTACATTCCTAGTACCCGCAACTTTAAAATCCATATCTCCTAATGCATCTTCAGCTCCTAAGATGTCTGTTAAAGTTACATAGTTTTCATCTTTAGAAATTAATCCCATAGCTATTCCAGCTACATGTTCTCTTATCGGGACACCTGCTGCCATCAACGATAAACTTGATGCACATACTGAGGCTTGTGAAGTAGAACCATTTGATGATATTGCTTCACTAACAACTCTGATAGTGTATGGAAAATCAATTTTATTAGGTATAACAGGAACTAACGCTTTCTCAGCTAAAGCTCCGTGACCAATCTCTCTCCTTTTTGGACCTCTCATCATATAAGCTTCACCAGTTGAATATGGAGGAAAATTATAATGATGCATATATCTTTTAGAAGTGACTGTATCAATCGTATCAAGCATTTGTTCTAAGCGCCCCATTCCTAATGTAGTTACGTTCAGTACTTGAGTTTCTCCTCTTAAAAACAAAGATGAACCATGAACTGTAGGTAATAATCCTATTTCTGCTGAAATTTCTCTTATGTCAGTTGGAGTTCTACCATCCAATCTTGCTCCTCCAGATATAACTCTATCTCTTACTACATTCTTTACTAATGATTTAAAAGCTAATTTAATTTCTTTTGTATTATCTTCTTCTTCATTAATATATTTTTCTACAACTTGCTCTTCTAATTCAGATTGTTTATTACTTCTTTCTGATCTATCAGTAATAGAAGTGATATTTTCAACTTCTGATTTATAAGAATCTTCTATATCAGATTTTAATTCTTTACTAAAATCTTCAATTAGTGGCCAATCAATAACTGGTAC
Source organism: uncultured Candidatus Actinomarina sp. (assembly GCA_902565645.1). Lineage (GTDB taxonomy): Bacteria > Actinomycetota > Acidimicrobiia > Actinomarinales > Actinomarinaceae > Actinomarina. The sequence continues at coordinate 1,125 of CACFFJ010000015.1, read as the reverse complement.
CTCATTTTTAGAAACTAGTTCAGCTTGTGCAGCTATAAGTTCTGATATAAATTGCTTAGATGAATCGATACCATCAGCAACCAACTCTTCTGATGGTGCTTTACTACCTGCATCTATTTTTTCAAATGCATTATCTGATGCACCAGCTTCAACCATTACAATATCTACTTCACCTTTATCGTTCAAATTACCAGCTATCACCATATCAAATACAGAATCTTCTAACTCAGTATTAGAAGCTTGTGGAATCCAATTATCATTTATTAAAGACATTCTTACTGCTCCTATAGGATAATCTAAAGGAACCCCAGCTAGTTGTAATCCTAATGATGCAGCATTGAGAGCTAAAACATCATATTCATTTTCATTATCAACGCTTAAGACAGTTGCAATTATTTGAGTTTCGCATCTAAAACCTTCTTTAAATGAAGGTCTTAAAGGTCTATCAATAAGTCTGCAAGCTAATATTGCTTTTTCAGTTTGTCTTCCTTCTCTTCTGAAAAAACCGCCAGGTATTTTACCTGCAGCATACATTCTTTCTTCAACATCTACAGTTAAAGGGAAAAAATCAATTCCTTCTCTTACTGTTTCATTTGCAACTGTTGTAACTAATACATTAGTGTCTCCTGAAGTTACTACTACAGCTCCAGGTGCTTGTAATGCTAACTTACCAGTTTCAAATTTAATTTCTTTATCGCCTATTTTACATGTAACATTTGTTACGGACATATATCCTCATTTCTAGACTGAGGTTATTAATTGTCAGCCTTCTATAAAAGCTCCCAATTAACAACACAAAGTCTTAATTGTTTATTATCTTCTTATACCAAGTTTATCAATTAATTCACGGTATTTGTTTACATCTTGATCTTGTAGATATTGAAGTAATCTTTTTCTTTTTCCCACCAACATTAAAAGACCTCTTCTAGTGTGATGGTCTTTATTATGAGTTTTAAGGTGTTCAGTTAAGTGATCTATTCTTTCACTCATTAAAGCTACTTGTACTTCTGTAGATCCGGTGTCTTTTTCAGATTTACCGTATTCTTTTATAATTTCTTCCTTAGTTTTCATTCGAAACAATAATAGTAGTCAATATATCTAAAGTGAACAATATTACTTTTTCTT
>CACFFJ010000014.1 GCA_902565645.1 uncultured Candidatus Actinomarina sp. | reverse complement strand
GGCAGATAAAATAAGAAATAATAATATTAAAAGTGTTAAATACCTGTTCTTTTTCTGCATTTAAAAAATATTAGTCAATAAATTGTTTCTATGTTTCCAAACTAAGGAACACTTAAAACAAATAATGCCTGAAGCGTCAAAGCCACTGTAATAAATAGAAAGATGTATTGAGTTTTATCGCTTTGCTTATGACCAAACAACTTTACTGATAAATCATGGGCGAGCACAACACTAAGCATATGGCCAAGGACCGTGACAACCACTTGAATAGTCCAAAGAGCAACAGGAGATAAAAAATAATTAATAGTAACACCTTCTATCCCGAATAAATCACTCCCTAATCCAATAGGGTCGTTTAATCTATATAAAAAAGTTTGAGATTCAAAAAGTAGCAAACTTAGATAATGAGTTACATGGTATGCAAAAGCAATTGGCAACATTGTATGCCCAAATGCTAAAGAGACTTCATTAAGTGGGTAATTAGAATCGGAAACTTTTAATGCAAAATAACAAGCAAACCTATAAAAAAGAATCAAAAGTAGGTTTATTCCTAAAAAGGTGAAGGTTGAGAAAGGAAGATCATAAATTCTTGTCCCAAATTGGTTGTACCAAAAAACTGTTCCTCTGAGACCATCGTAAGTAACCGTTCCTATCATTAGCAAAATAAAATATTCCATTCCAGGGGTCTTAATTAGATTTGAAATATTATTAAGCAGGTTTCTAAAAAGAGGTTTCGAATTAACAATTCTTAGCTTGCTGTATAAATGATGTAACAATAATAAAGGATCAATCTCAATTGAAGTTTTATTGAAAAAGAACTTTAAACAATTTACAACAATAAATAAAAGTAAAAACATTACCCCAATATGAAATGGATTTCCAGGCTTTCTCCAAACCAGCTCAAACCAAGTGAGACCAAGAAATAAAAATGATGCTAAGTAAACAGACTCCGGTTTTTTATCGTTCGAAATAATGATGTTTAGCGGATTAAATTTTGCATAGAGATCACCAAACAAAAGTCCTAACACTGGAACCCCAATCCAAAGAAATACCCAAAGTATTAGAGGAGCTATAGAAGTTGTAGGTTCTTCATTGCCTATTAACCCAGGTGCAATCAGTAAAAATAAAATTAAAGCCCCTAAAGACTTACCAATAGGGCCTTGTTTATTATCAAATAATATTTCTTCCGAAGTCAATATTGATTCTTTCCAAGAAACCTTGAGGAAAACAAACGTTAATATTATTACCCAAGCTGCAACATTAAGAACTGTTTCAAAGGGTATTGGTAAATCACCAACACTCCCAATGCCGTGATGAAAATTAGTTAAATTGCCTTTTATCATGATCTTTTTTTATATTTACTAATATTAAATGATTAATTAAAATGTAAACAAGAGAAGGAATATTTATGTGTGTAGTTTGTAACAAAGCGATAGATTATAGTGATAGAGCTTTGCTGGCTGTAAACTCTGACAATGCTGACCATTTCAATATTCCAGTAGTAAGAGGGCTTTTAGAGAACCATAGCTTTGAAGCCATCGAATCTTTATTGATAAAAGCTTCTTTAATCGGAATTATTTTTTAACCTATTTACATTTACTACAAAGCCCTAAGAGCTCTAAAGTATGTTCAGTTATTTTGTAGTTAAAGTTTTTCTCAATTTTTACAACTTCAGCATCTACATTTTTTTCAAATTTTTTACTTAAATCTATATCTATAATTTTTCCACAGCTGGTACAAAATAGGTGATGATGGTGTTCTTCACCAAGACTAATAAGTTCAAACATTGTAATACTGTCTGTAGTTGTAAATTCTTTTATAATTTCAGCACTTTTCAGATCATTTAAAGCTCTATATAAGGTTGATAATGCTACTTTTCCTTCCAAGCGTTTTTGCAAGCTTTCAATAGAGATAGGATTACTGTTCTTAATAATTTCTTCAATAATAAGTTTTCTAGGACTTGTAATAGACAAGTTCTTTTCAAGTAAAATTTCAGTTACAGTTTTTTCCATACTTCAATTATAGATAACTAGTTTGGGAAAAAAAAATGAGAATTATTCTCATTTATTTAAATACAGTGTTAAGATATTCGAATGGATTTAATATTTTACTTAATCATAGCTGCCATACCTTTGTGCACGTGTCACATAGGATGGGTTTGTTATTGCGAGTGGAAAGAAAGAAAAGGAAGTTAAATAGAGTATGTCAAATTTAGTAGTAGTAATCATAGCAAGCATAGCTGCCGCCTTATTATCTTTGTCGGTTGCTATATTCTTGGCTGTAAATGATCGATTTTCATCAAAATTAATTAAGTACGGAACACCATTTGCAGCAGGTGTATTGTTAATGGCTGCATTTTGGGACTTAATACCTGAAGGAATTGCAGAGGCTGGAACAGATGTTGTTTATGCAACCTTAGCTGGAATAATTATATTTTTTCTTATTGAAAAAGGCTTTCAAAACTTCCACCACCATCACGAAGAAGATGCAAACAAGCCAAAAGATACCACCCAAGGTTGGCTTTTCCTTATAGGTGATATATTCCATAATTTAGTAGACGGTATATCACTTGGTGCAGCATTTTTGATTGGTGGTCGCGACACAGGGTTGATTGCAACCCTTGCATTAGTTGCTCATGATATACCTTTAGAAGTTGGAGAATTTGGAAATCAATTAAGAGTCGGTTTCACAAAGAGACAAACAATAATAAGAAACATAATATCTGGTATAAGCACAGTAGTTTTTGCAGTCCTTACCTATCAACTTGGAGATGAATTACTAGATGTTATCCCGGTCGGTTATGTTTATGGTGGAATTGCTGGCTTCTTTATTTATATTGCATTAAGCGACATCATTCCAACAATTCATCAAACAGAGAAAGTTAGATACGGACTTCAAACAGCCTTTCTTATTTTTGGTTTAGTATTTGGTGGAACCGTAGCAACAGTAGCACACGATTACATTGATGTTGGCCATAATCATGATCATGGTCATCACGATGATCACAAAGGTCACGACGATCATGACGAAGAAGGACATGATGACCACGATGAAGAAGGTCACGACGATCATGACGAAGAAGGACATGATGACCACGATGAAGAAGGTCACGACGATCATGACGAAGAAGGACATGATGACCACGATGAAGAAGGTCACGATGACCACGATGAAGAAGGACACGATGACCACGATGAAGAAGGACACGATGAAGAAGGTCACGACGACCATGATGAAGACAAGGGGTCTCCCTAGCTCCGTAGAAGTTGTTGTTCCTGATTCTACTCCTGAAAAGCTTCAGGTAATTACATATGAATTACACGAATCTGAGCAAGCAGAGCTTCATTTTGTTTCCAATGTTGAGACTGAAGTTCATGTACACGGATACGATATCCATTTTATGGTTTATCCAGACCAGGAGAATATATTAACTTTTGATCTAACTATTACTGGTGAATTTGAAATAGAAGACCATGATTCTGGAGTTGAGTTTGCTAGGCTAATAGTAAAACCATAATTATTGAAAAAGAAACACAATTCACAAATAAAAGTAGTTGAAGCCTTTAAAGAAAAAGGTGTCGATATAGAAATATTAAATTTAGATGTTTCGACTAAGACCTCACAAGAAGCTGCAGATGCTGTAGGTTGTGACATAAAGCAAATAGCTAAATCCATAGTGTTTTATGAAAAAAAAGAAGAAAAATTAGTTCAGATCTTTGTTTCTGGTCCCAATAGAGTGAATGCTGAAACCTTCCAAAAACAAACAAATCTAAACATAGAGAAGGCAGATGCGGATTTTGTAAGAGAAAATACAGGTTTTGCTATTGGCGGAGTCGCTCCTCTTGGACATAAAAATATACCACTCTACTTCTTTGATGAAACATTAGCTGAATTTGATGAGCTATGGTGTGCTGGCGGAACACCAAGCTCTCTCTTTATATTAAAAACAGAAGATCTTCTTAGGGCTACTGAGGCAGAATCTATCAATATACTTTAGTTTTATGGAAATTTATTCTATATGGGTTAAATCTGATAATGATAGCTTAAATCCAGCAACCAAACTTATTAATAAAATAGCGAAAGAAGAGGGATCTGCAACATTTGAGCCTCATGTAACACTTGTTTCAAACATTTTTTCTCTTGATAAAGCGGAACAGACAATAGAGAAAATAATAAAGAAAAAAATTATCGTTAATTTTGATTCATTCGGAACAGGGAATAGCTATTTTCAAAGGCTTTATTTAACTTCATCAGATAATTTTGGGTTTTTCAATGCTGTTTCCAAAATTGAGGCTTGGCCAAGTTTATGGGTTCCTCATTTATCTTTGTATTACGGCAACGAGCTTCCACAGTTATTTTCATTAGAGGAAATTAATAAGAAAATTCCCCTGGAAGGGATCTTTGATAAATTGGAGCTATGCATTACTGGTCCAAACATTTCAGAATGGAAAGAAGTAACATCAGTTTTTTTGGATTAGTTTAGATTGGCTCTATTCTTTTAAGTGTGAATAAATTAATAGAAACAATTGACTTAACAAAAATATACGGGGAAAAAGAAACAGCTGTAACGGCTTTAAATTCTATAAATACAGAATTCAATCAGAATCAATTTACAGCAATTATGGGACCATCTGGTTCAGGAAAGTCAACTTTATTACATTGCTTAGCTGGTCTTGATAAGGCTAGTTCAGGATCAATCCTCATCAAAGGAGTTGATTTAGCTTCATTAAATGACAAACAATTAACAAAAATGAGAAGAGATAGTTTTGGTTTCATATTTCAAGCGTTTAATTTAATCCCAACACTAACAGCCGAAGAAAACATAACCCTACCTTCCTCAGTAGCAGGGAAAAAACCAGATCAAAGCTGGGTTGAAGAGATAATTAAAACAATGGACATTGGAGACAGATTAACTCATAGACCAAATGAATTGTCAGGAGGACAACAACAAAGAGTTGCTGCAGCAAGAGCCATGGCTTCAAAGCCAGAGGTCATCTTTGCAGACGAACCTTCTGGGAACTTAGATTCAAAATCAAGTAAAGAACTTCTTATTTTCATGAAGTCAATTGTTGAGGACCTAAACCAAACAATTGTTATGGTTACACATGATCCATATGCAGCTTCTTATGCTGAGCGCGTAATTATGTTAAAAGATGGTGAGATAGCGAATGATTTAGATAAACCATCACAAGAAGAGATAGTTTCAGAAGTTACTGCTCTTACAGACATATAAATGTTTGGCTTCACCAAAAGACCTCTATTTCTAATTGCTTGGAAGAATCTTAAGACATATCCAGTAAGAATACTCCTTACAACTTCTTCAATAATTCTTGGCGTTGCTGTGATTATTGCTTCCAATATATTTTCAGAGAGCAATAAGTCGGCATTTGATAATTTATTCTCAGGTATATATGAAGGAATAGACTTAGTAGTGAATCCTGTACAGGAAGATTTTGCAGGCGATTTTGCAGGGAGTGGAGGACAGGGCCCCATATCTTTCGATCTAAAAAAAATCTCAGATGAAAAAATTAAAGAGATTGAAAATTTACCAGGAGTTAAGGGAGCCTGGGGAGAGGTTTTAGGGTTTGCCCAGTATATAAAAATTGTTGATGGTGAAACCGTATTTATATCAAATGGCTTTGCCCCAACATTTGGTGCAGCATGGGATACCTCCCCTTATGCAAAACAATGGGAACTAGTTGAAGGGAAGCCACCTACTAACAATAAAGAAGTTGTTATGGATATAACAACTGCAGAAAACAATAATTATACAATCGGAGACCGAGTAACCGTATTAGCAGGAGCGACACCTGCTTCCTTTACAATTGTTGGTATATCAGAATTTGCTAATGTAGGATCACCTGGTGGAGCAACTTTTGCTTTGTTTGAATTTAAAACCGCTCAAAGATTATTAGATTCTGAAGGAGAGGTTGACATAATCAATATTGTTATTGAGAACAATGCTGATATCGAAACAGTGAGAGCTTCAATAGAGAACATAGATAAAGGCAACTTAGAAGTTATAAACGCACAAGAAGCTGCAGCTGAGCAAGCAGATGGAATTAAACAAGGGTTGAACTTTTTTAACACAATCTTAAATGTCTTTGCTGGAATAGCTTTATTTGTTGGAGCGTTTATTATTCAAAATACATTTAGAATTCTTTTACTTCAAAGAACGAAAGAGCTTTCACTCCTAAGAGCTTTAGGTACTTCAAAAAACCAGATTTATAGATTGGTACTTTCGGAATCAATCTTTATGTCAGTAATAGGTTCAGGAATAGGGATAGGTCTCGGCATTGGTCTTGCAGTAGCAGTTAAAGAAGGATTAAAATACTTTCAATTCGGTCTCCCTGACGGACCCCTTGTTTTAACAACAGAAGCTGCAATAACAGGAGCGATTGTTGGAATTTCAGTCACAATACTTTCATCTTTACTCCCAGCAAGGAAAGCTTCACAAGTCAGCCCAATGGAAGCTATAAGAGAAAGCGAATTAACACCTAAAGGTAAATCATTATTTAAGAGGCTCTTTTTTGGATCTCTAGTTACAACACTTGGTTTCGCAATGTTGTTTGGTGTTTTATATGATTTCTTAGACCTACCTACCTTATCAGGCCTTCAACAGGTTGGCTTTGGAGCAGGTGTAATATTTGTAGGTGTTTCAATTATCACACCATCAATTACAAAACCCTTCATCTTCTTATTTGATAAAATTTATGAAATTATATTTGGAATTTTAGGCAAGCTTGCAACAGAGAATTCAAAAAGGACCCCAAGAAGAACTGCTTCAACTGCTTCTGCTTTAATGATTGGTCTAACGTTAATTTCTCTAGCAAATGTAATAACCACATCATTTAAAGCTCAGGCAGAATCTGTTGTTGGGGAAGTTGTCAAAGCAGACTATCAAATTAGTGCAGCGCAAGTTTTTGTTTCACCAGGAATACCCACTGGTCTATCAGATGAGCTACTTGCCTTAGATGAGGTTACCGAGCTAGCTAGGACTAGAGCTACAATCGTTGGGTTTGAAGATAGGCCTCTTATTTTAGGAGGGATAGATGAAGAGATTTTTGATTTGATAAAAACGGATGAAGTAGCTGGATCAAGAGAAAGCTTCACAAAACAAAACGCTATGGGTGTTTTAAAGCAAAAAGCTGAGAGAGATGATTTAAAAATAGGAGATGAAATAACACTAACTATCCCTGAACAAGGAGTGGAGAAATATATAATTTCATATATTTTTGACTGGACCACCCCACCAGCAGCAGAGTTTTTCTTGTTAATAGATAATTATTCTTTTTTTACTAATGAGTCTCTCGACACGGAGATATATTTCAATGTAAAAAATAAAAATGATGCAACACAAGAAAAATTAGACCAGATTGTAGCTGATTATCCTGGAGCAAAATTAAGAGACCAAGACGGCTTAGTTGAAGAAGCAAATACTCAAATTCAACAATTATTAAATGTAATTTATGGATTTTTATCTATCTCAGTATTTGTAGCATTGTTTGGGATAACAAACACTCTATCTTTATCAGTTTATGAAAGAACCAGGGAAATTGGTTTAATGAGAGCTATAGGGACATATAGAAAACAAATTAGAAGAATGATTTTTATAGAATCTTCAATTATTTCTATATTTGGAGCTGCTTTAGGTACAGGTTTAGGAATATTTTTTGCTTGGAGTCTTATTGAGGCATTAAAAGATGATGGCTTTACAACCTTTGCTATTTCAACACCTCAAACATTTAGTTGGATAGGAATTTCAATACTCGCTGGTGTGGTTGCTGCAATTATTCCAGCAATACGTGCATCTAGACAAAATATATTGGAAGCTATTTCTTACGAGTAAATTAAGTTAATAGCTTAAGGACCACTACCACCAGGGTCTCCACCAGGAGGTTGTCCACCACCAGGGTCTCCACCACCAGGGTCTCCACCAGGAGGTTGTCCACCACCAGGGTCTCCACCACCAGAATACGGGCCACTTCCTTGATCGCCGCCTTCAGGCATACTTCCACCACCACCAGCTCCAGTATCGGTACATGCTGGATTACCAGGATCAGCCATACAATCTACGCCCCCTCCGTAACCACCATCACCGCCGGAACCTCCACATTCAGGAGAATCGGAATAAGCAGGGTCTGAACAATCTATATCACTACCCCATGAAGTGCCCTGATCTCCTGTGGCTGTATCATTAGCACACTCAGGAGAATCAGCATAAGCAGGGTCTGAGCAATCAAAGGTCGTTTCACCACCACCACACTCAGTTCTGGTTGAATTTTCAGGAATTGAACAATCTATACCAGATGGTCCACCATAACCCTCACCACAGGCAGGATCATCAGGATTGGTTGCACAATCTACGTTGTCTCCAGAATAGCCAGGGCCACCACCCCCTACATTGCCCTCTGGAGGAGGTCCTGTAGGATTTTGACATTCAGTTGCATCTGGATTTTGATTACACCAATCACTGTTGTCGCAACCAGGGGCAAAAGGATTATCTTGACAGTCTTCTTCATAACCACCACTTCCACCTACACATTCTGGTGTGTTAGCATAAGCAGGGTCTGAACACTGCTCAGGAGGCCCACCAGGAGACTGTCCTCCACCCTCTGAAGGATTTTGACAATATGGATCATCAGGGTTCTCATTACAATACTCTTCAGTAGTTTGTCCTCCTCCTGCACATTGAGGATTATTTGCATAAGCAGGGTCTGAACAATCAAAGGTTGTTGACCCGCCACCGCACTCAGGTAAATTTTGATTCCCTGGAGCTGAACAATCTACACCAGACGGCCCACCGTAACCTTCATTACAAGCAGGGTCGTTAGGGTTTTCTTCACAGAATTGGTTAATTGCCTCAGCTTGATCTTGAAATTGAGATGCCTGATCAGAATTACCCCAGAATCCTCCTGAATCAGAAGGAGGAGGTGGTTGACCTCCTGTCTGGAAAGCACAGGCTGGTTCATCGGCATTTTCTGGATCTTCACAATCTACGCTTGGACCCAAACCTCCAGATGCAGCTGCAAAACATACAGGATCTTGAGGGTTTGCTGCACATATTTCATCAACATTTTCTTCATTAAAAGATTCGTACTCATAAGCATTTCCTTCGCCTGCACCTGCATATAAGCTAAATTGTGTAGGGTCAAAATCTTCAGAACATCCTGGCTCATTAGCATTCTCTGGGTCACTACAATCAAGCACGTAATAGTCGTCGTGGCTTCCATATCTTTGAGAAGCTAAATCATCAGCACCGTCAATTGAGCTGTAATAAACACCTTGTTGAGTTAAATCAACATAAGATTCATCACTAAACAATCCTCCTAAAAACTGAGCTGCATCAGCCCCTGCTTCGTTGTAATAGTCCCTAAAACATTCCGGGTGATCTGGTGTTTCAGTACAGAAACCAGGTTTTGTACCAGCTCTAGCATTCGGATCTGGTGCGGCATATTGCGCTAAGAAATCCCCAGTCAAAGGACCTTGTAAACCACCACCCTGTCCGAAGTTAGGATCACACTCAGGGGCATCCGGCGTTTCATCACAATAACCAGGTGGAACATATTGTCCTTCTGTAAAGATATCCGCTGCTTTATAATCTGCTGCACACTCAGGGGCATCCGGATTTTCTGCACAGAACTCAGGAGGTGGTCCAGTTAATTCCTGAGGACCTCCATAAATATCAAACATATCTGATCTATCTAATGCAATTGCAGAAGCATCACCGACATGTTGATGAAAGAAGTCACCTTCTCCTGTACACATAGGATCATCTGGGTACTCATTACAATCTACTGGTTCCCAATCATCTCCAAGAACATCTTCATTGTAAACATGGAAAAATTCATACACAGCTGAGGCATTGCCGCCCATACATTCTGCATCATCTGGATTGTCATAACAGTAAGAACCTTCTTGATGTCCACCACCAAAAAACATTGCACCAGCATCTTTGCCTTCTCCGCAATCATCTGGATTAGCTATACAGTAATCCCCACCTTCTTCAAAAGAATCTCCGTAAAACTGAGGGCCATCAGCACATTCAGGATGCCATGGCTCATCATCACAATACTCTGGTTTAATGTCATTCTCTGTAAATGAATATTCGAACCCCATATCTTGAACCATATCCTCAACAAAATGATTTCCTGCAAATGCTTGTGCTAAAAACTCTGGAGAAGGAGCTTGTCCTGAAAGACATTCTGCATCATCTGGATTGTCATAACAATAAGTACCTTCTTCAAAGCCTTCTGCATCAGCATTTACAAACATATTTGCAGCGGCAAGAGCCATAGCTGAGGCTACATCTCCAGTTTGAGCAAGCTCATTTACAGCGTTAGTATCAGCAGAGATAAATTGCATCATGCCATGTTGTGACCTGAAGTCTCCATGCTCCTCATGGTTAAAACCAAGATCTTCAAAATCTTCATTATCGTAGACCTGGGCTGCATCTCCAAAATTATTAAAAAATTCTGTTGGTGGAAGTTCTTGGGCTACGCCTCCTTCTGGTGGGGTCTCCCAGGCATTACTTATGAATTCTTGAAGTTCTTCTTCGGGTACAGCTACATCTGAAACAGCTTGAGCTAATTCTTCAACGGAACCGGTTACATCTTCAGGTGCACCTGCGGCTGTTAGTAGAGTTGAAGCTAATTGCATTCTTTCAGTATCACCTTCTGTGAAAACGGCATCTACAGCATTTTCTGCACTCAATCCTTCGCTACCATCTGCAAGGCTTTCTTGTGTTTCTGCTTTACAGGTATAGCTACATTCGCCTTCCATATTTGATACAAAATCATCTACAATTAGCGCTACTGTAGAGGAGTCTTGCTCTACCCACCCTGAACCTCCTGTAGTTGCACTACCAAGCTCAGTTCCAGCAGTTTGAGAAATAGCTACAAGAACGGGATTTCCTGATTCGTCAGGAAGAAGCTCACTAAAGACAGCATCATCATTTTCTTCACCACCCTCAAGAACTGTACTTTTCGCTGAGAAGGTTGAGACGTCGTATTCAAAAACACCTTCTGTACCATGAACTGAGAGCTCAGCTGTTGGGGTAACAATTTTTGCTAATGATGCAGTTAAACCTTCACTGAAAATATCATAAGCAATACTTCCTGAGATCACATCTACTGTTAAAACTCTTGCACCCGCTTCTTCGTCGTAATCGAAACTTCTAACATTGATAACAGAGTTTCCACCCATTAAAAGAGCAGAGCCGTCTTCAAAGGTCATCTGTGCGGTGCCGTTGTCAGCTGTTCTTATCTTTACTCCCATTTCAAGAGGTACAATTGCAGAAATCACTTCCCAGTCATCACCTGTGCTTGTCAATATACCAGTAGCACCTATAAGAGGTTTTAAAAGAATTGGTGGAACAACTAAAGAAGCCTCATCAACAACTTCACCTACTTCCCCAGGAAGTGTTGTTGTCGTTGTAGTGCTTGAAGTGGTGCTTGTTTCTACTACAGCTTCTGTTGTTTCTGAACCACCACCACAAGCTGAAGCATAACAAGTATTGTTAATAAAATTAAAGACTTTTTTCTCTTCACTCTTTACTCCACCTGCACTAATTTTATACGAATTATTTCAACAATATCAATAAATGTAAATTCAAAATTTACCACTCTTCTTTAAAAAAAGCCTATATTTCCTATAGAATATTAGATATATGTCAGAAGATGAAATAATCAATACTTTAAAATCACTTGTTGAAATTCCATCAGTAAGTTCAGACAAAAATCACGATAAAGATGTAGAAAGTAGTGCAGAATTTGTTAACAATTTGTTTAGTGGTCTTGGACTTAATTCAAAAGTCGCAAAGAGTAGTGGAGGTCAGCCAGCTGTTATTGCCTCAACAAAAGTTGATTCAAGTAAAAAAACGGTTCTCTTATACGCACACCATGATGTTCAACCAGTAGGAGATTTAGAAATGTGGAAAACAGATCCTTTTATTCCTGAGATTATTGATGGAAGGATGTACGGAAGAGGATCAGGAGATAACAAAGCTGGTGTAGTAACACATTACGAAGTAGTAAAAAGATTAAAAGACGATTTACCTGTAAACCTCAAAATCTTTATTGAAGGGGAAGAAGAAATAGGCTCTCCTACAATGGAACAATTCATAAAGGAAAACAAAGAAGATTTAGAAGCAGACGTAATAGTTATAGCTGATTCAGGAAATATTAAATCAGGAATT
>CACFFJ010000013.1 GCA_902565645.1 uncultured Candidatus Actinomarina sp. | reverse complement strand
ATATTTCTTGAGGATTAGATAATTCATTAGGATCAATATTCATATCAAGGTCTTTAATCTTCTCCATCATTTGATTTGTACTTTCTGTTAGGTTGTTTATAACTTTTTTAAATGGGGCTTCGTGTTTTCCTAAACTAAGTGCTGTAAATTCCAGGCCTATCATTGCTAGTGCCAAGTCCTTCTCATCTGCTTCAAACATAGACAACCTATTCAAGAAACTTTGTTTATTTAAAGCTAAAGTTTTTGATCTTGGAAGGAGAACCCCGAAGTTACTTAAACCCCAGGTATGTTTACTAAGAAGTCCCGAAATATTTCCAAGCTGCATTCCTATGATTGAAGATTTTATATTTTTTAATCCAAGACCATCAGGGATAACACCTATTTCAAAATTATCAAAGTTAAAATGTTTTATCGAATCTAAAAACCACAAACCATAATCTTTAGAAGCTAATAATTTTAACTCAACGGGAGTGGAAGAGGTTTCTCCTAATTCTTGATAGTTAAGTTCAACTACTCTGAATAGTTCATCAAATCTAATATCTTGATTTGAAAGTTCTGGAATAAATGTTTCTTCATCTTTATTTATATGGTTGTTTATTTGCTTTGCTAACTCCCAGTTAACATCTTGTTCTTCATTATTAAATAAATTAAAAAACTGAGAAAATATATCTTCAGACATTAGATATCAGATGGTCTTAAATCTAACTTAAATTCTAGTGTTATAGTATTTCCATCTCTCAGAATTTCAATCTTTACCTCATCTTCAGCACGCATGCGTCTTAAAATTGTGATTAATTGATCTAGAGTTTTTACGGGTTTATTATCGATTTTTTTAATTATATCTCCAGGTAAAGCACCAGCTTTCCCAATTGCATACATATCATTTGTAGCACCATATAGTTCTTCAATATATACTCCTGAAAAGATCCTTGCTCCATCTTCAGCTACTTCAAAATATTGTGCACCTAATATTCCTAAAAAAGCATGAAAAACCTTTCCATCATCAAGCAAATCATCAACAATATTAAGAGCTAAATTAATAGGTATAGCAAAACCTAAACCCTCTGCTCCAACATCGGCTGTTGCAATGGCTGTTGTAATACCAATTAACTCACCATTTTTATTTAATAATGCACCACCACTAGACCCCCTAGTGATAGGAGCATCTGTTTGAATAAGTCCAAATAATGTAACAGCTGAGTTCATTGCATCATTTCCTACATCGAGTCTTCTATCAAGGGCAGAAACAATCCCAGTAGTTACTGTTGGTTCTGCACCAAGAGTTAGAGGGTGTCCAATTGCTACTGCTAAATCTCCTACAAAAATTTTGTTACTATTGCCAATTTCCACAGGGGACAAATCAGTTTTTTGTATTTTTATTAATCCAACATCAGTTAATTGGTCTGATCCAATTAATTCTGCCTCATACATTCGTCCATCCTCAAACACAACTCTTATTTCATCAGCTCCTGTTATAACATGATGGTTTGTAATAATTAGACCGTTCTTTTTTATTACAACTCCTGAACCTCCACCAATAGTAAAAAAATCATTATTTTCATCTCTTTGACCAACTTGTACTTGAACTATTGTCTTAGTGGCAATTTCAGCAATAGAAACAACTTCAGTTGAATCAACTCTTGGCACTACAAGTTCCTTTTCTTTTATTGTTTCTGTAATGGTTATGGGTTCAGGTAACACAATTTCTTCTTCTTCAAAGATTCCGTAAACATATAAAAATGAGAGAACAATAATGCTAGTGATTATTGAACTACCAAAAATAATATTTAAAGAGGATTTATTTTTACTTGTACTTTCTTCAACTAAGTCTGAAATATATTTTTTTTGTTCAAATAGTTCTTGCTGTGTAAAATTTTCCTCTTCCATATCAACTAGTTTAAATGATTTTTAGTTCTAAATGATTATTGGATTGTATCTAAGTTATTAAATCAAATTGAAACATTTTGTTAAATACTTTAGTCTAAATAAGTAAAGTTTATTGGGGGAGTACTTATTTTATCGGTAAAAAACTTAGAAGTTGTTTATCAAGACGTAATTCTAGTTTTAAGGGGTATCTCCTTTAACGTTAATGAAGGGGATATTGTCGCTCTCTTAGGAAGCAATGGATCAGGAAAGACTACAGTTCTCCGTTCAATTACTGGTTTATTAGATGTACAAAATGGTGATATTACAAAAGGTGGAATTTCATTTAACGATAAAGATATTTCAAACATGAAAGCTTCTGACATTGTTGAATTGGGTATAGCCCAAGTTTTGGAAGGAAGAAGAATTTTCTCCGAGTTAACAGTTAATGAAAACTTAAGAATAGGTGGGCACACTGCATCAAGAGATATAAAAGAAAATATTGAAAGAGTGTTTGATCTATTCCCATTATTAGCTCCAAGAGCAAAAGATGTAGCTGGGTACTTATCTGGTGGTGAGCAGCAAATGTTAGCAATTGGAAGAGCTCTAATGTCAAATCCAAAATGTTTATTGCTTGATGAACCAAGTTTAGGTCTAGCTCCAAAGCTGGTTGATCAAATTAAAAACTTTATTGTTGAGATCAACCAACAGGGAGTTTCTGTCTTATTAGTTGAACAAAATGCAAATATGGCTCTCAGCATAGCTACTCATGGCTACATTATGGAAACCGGAAATATTGTCATGGATAATACTCCAGAAAAATTATTAAAAGACGAAGATGTAAGAGAGTTTTATCTAGGATTGAATGCAGAGGGAACAAAAAGAAAATCATTTAGAGATGTTAAACACTATAAAAGAAAAAAGAGGTGGCTCTCTTGAGTAGCTTAATTTCATTTAAAAATGTTTCCCTAAGTTTTGGAGGAGTAAAGGCACTTAATGATGTATCTTTTGATATTAAAGAGGGTTCCTTACAGGCAATTATTGGTCCTAATGGTGCAGGTAAGACATCTATTTTTAATTGTATAAGTGGAATTTATAAACCAACTAGCGGACTAGTAGAGTTCAAAGGAAAAAATATTGACGGACTTAGGCCTGACGAAATAGCCAATATGGGCGTTGCAAGAACATTTCAAAATATTGAATTGTTTGAGAATATGACAGTATTAGACAATATATTAATAGGTGCTCATAGACACATAGACTACGGATCTATCGCGGGTATATTGTTTGGTCCATCCGTTAGGAAGAGAGAGTTAGAAGCAAGAAAAATTGCAGAAGATATAATTGATTTTTTGGAGATTGAAGAATACAGGTTTTCTTATATTCTTTCACTTCCTTATGGGATAC
The DNA here is from genome assembly GCA_902565645.1 of uncultured Candidatus Actinomarina sp. Lineage (GTDB taxonomy): Bacteria > Actinomycetota > Acidimicrobiia > Actinomarinales > Actinomarinaceae > Actinomarina. Next base: position 15,257 of record CACFFJ010000013.1, on the reverse strand, counting down.
AAAAAAGGGTAGAGCTTGCTAGAGCATTAGCTATGAAGCCAGAGATTATTCTTTTGGACGAACCTGCTGCAGGAATGAATAATGAAGAAACTGAGGACATTGCTAGGTTTATTCTTGATATCCATGAAGAATTAAAGATCACAACTGTATTAGTTGATCATGATATGAATATGGTTATGGACATTGCGGAAGAGGTAGTTGTTATGGATTTTGGTGAAAAGTTGTTTGATGGTGTACCAAAAGATGCCGTACATGACAAAAAAGTAATAGAAGCTTATCTTGGAGTAAGCACAGAGAATTGATTTAGGAGAAAAATGGTAAAAGTACAACAATTGATGGAAGAAATAGAGACTAAAGGGGGCTTAACTCCAGCAAAGAAAGTTAGAGAAACAGCAGAAAGATTCCCTGATCTTATAGCAATGAGAGAAAAGAATTTTGGAATATGGGAAGAGATAACTTATAAACAATATTGGGAGCAAGCACAATGGATTGGTTGTGCTTTGAATTATTATGGTGTCGAGACTCAAGATAGTGTAGCAATTCACTCAGAGAATAGGCCAGAATGGTTTATCTCAGATGTAGCCATTCAAGCCATAGGAGCAGTAAGTGTTGGCCTTTATCCAACTAACCCACCTTCAGAAGTTTCTTATCTGATTGGTCATTCCGAATCTAAAATTTTGTTTGCAGAAGATCAGGAACAAGTAGATAAAGCTTTAGAAGTTATTGAAGAGTTGCCAGAATTAAAAAAAATTATTTACTTTGAACCAAGAGGATTAACAAATTACGATAGTCCTTTATTGATGACTTGGGAAGAGTTTCTTCAAATAGGTAAGGAGGAATTTGAAAAAAATCCTAATTTGGTTACAGACAAGCTTGAGTTAATAGAACCAGAAGATGTCGCAATAATGGTTTACACTTCTGGCACAACAGGTCCTCCTAAGGGGTCAATGATTACACATGCTAATCTTGAATGGATCGGAACAAATATTGCTAATTTCAACATAATGAAAAATGTAAATTCTGATCAACAAGAATTCGTATCTTTCTTACCGCTTTGTCATATTTTCGGTAGATTGATTGATTTAGTTGTTGGATCTCATCTTCTGGCAACAATTAATATGGCAGAATCTATCGATACAGTTCAAGAAGACCTTATGCAAATACAGCCAACTTTTTTTGCTGCAGTTCCACGAATACTTGAAAGAATGCATTCAAGTGTTCTTGTTAAAATGAAGGATGCAAGTTTTGTAAAAAGAACTCTTTTTGGCTTGAGTTTAAAATTAGGTACATATGCTGCAGACAGAAAATTGGAAAAAGGATTTCAAGACCCCTTGGCAAAAGTAATAGATTTTATAACTTGGAATATTTCATTTAGGTCTATTACTAAAAAGTTAGGATTGAGCAGAGTTGACGCTGCTGGCTCTGGAGCTGCTCCGATTGCACCTGAAGTTTTGAAATTTTTCATGGCTATGGGTATCCCAATTTTTGAAGCTTATGGAATGACTGAAAATACAGGTTACGCAACTGGTAATGACTATGAAAATATTATGCTTGGTACGGTCGGAGTCCCAAATAAAAATTGTGAGTTAAAACTTGCTGAGGATGGAGAGATACTTATTAGACACGGGGGAGTATTCAAGGGATATTTTAAGAATGAAGAAGCTACGAATGAAACTATAGATGAAGACGGATGGCTTTACACAGGAGATGTTGGAGAGATGCAGGGCCGTTTTATAAAGATAGTTGATAGGAAAAAAGATATTATTATCACAGCAGGTGGAAAAAATATCTCTCCTTCAGAAATAGAAAATACACTAAAAATATCACCATTTATAAAAGATGCAATTGTGATTGGAGATAAAAGGAAATTCCTTTCAGCTTTAATTGCTATTGAGTTTGATACTGTATCTAATTGGGCTTTAAGAAAAGGTATAACGCATACAACATATAGAGATCTCTCTGAAAAACCAGAAGTTAAAGATCTCATATCAAAGGAAGTTATAAGGACAAATGAACATACAAGTCTTCAGATTAGAAAATTTGAAATGATTCCAAAAGAACTTGATCATGAAGAGGGTGAGCTTACTGCTACACAGAAGATAAAAAGAAATGTTCTAGAAGAACAATTCTCAGACTTAATCGAATCGATGTATAAATGACCGTATTTTTGCAAGCATCATTTGAAGGCCTTGCTTTAGGTGCGGTCTACTCTTTGGTTGCAATTGGTTTTGTATTGATATATAAAGCCATGGATGTCTTAAGTTTTGCCCAGCCAGCTTTAGCAGTTGTAGGTGCAGGTATAATTAGCGGTTTAGCTGTTGATAGAGGTATCAATTTTTGGATAGCGTTTATTGCAGCGTTAATAGCTACTGGTTTATTAGGTGCTTTATTAGAGAGAACATTTTTAAGACCAATGGTCGGAGAGCCTGTTTTTTCTGTAGCAATTTTAACTATTGGATTGGACATCATTCTCAGAACAGTATTAGACAATTGGATTGGAGTGAATCCACGATTTATGGGAGATCCAATTGTGACTTGGGGACAAACAGGGTCTATTACATTTTCAGGATTAGTTTTTAAATTTCAAGAGTTAGGCGCTTTAATGACAGCTGTCTTATCAGTTATATTTCTAGGTTATTTTTTCAAAGCTTCAAAATATGGACTAGCAATGAAAGCGACATCTTTTGATCAGGAGGCTTCATTAGCTCAGGGAATTAATGTTGGAAGAGTATTTGGTCTAGTTTGGTTTATTGGTGGCATACTTGCAGCTTTTGCAGGATTTTTTATTACTGGAGGTTTTAATTTATTATCACAGGCAAGTTTCATTTCTGCACTAAGAGCTCTACCTGCTGTTGTAATTGGAGGTCTTGATTCAATCCCTGGAGCAATTGTTGGTTCGTTAATTATTGGTATGACACAAGGTTATGTTGCTTATTATCAATTTCCACTAGAAAATTTAACAGGCATTAGTTTAGGGAGTGGTTTTTCATTGTTGGCCCCATATCTAATTATGTTTGTCATTTTGATTATTAAACCTGATGGATTATTTGGAACAGAGGAGGTTGAGAGAGTATGAAAGGTAGACCGAACCTCTATACAGACTACAGAAAAGAGACAGCCATACTAAACACTACAACTCAAAAAGTTTGGGCAGGAATTGGTTTAGTCTCATTTATTGTATCTTCATTCTTTTTTTCTCAATATTGGATGTATTTGATTACTACTGCTTTATTAACTGCAGTTGCAGCATGGGGTCTTAATATTGTTTCAGGTTTTGCAGGGCAGATTAGTTTGGCTCACGGTGTATTTATAGGTATTGGTACATATGTCTCAGCCGTTCTTGGTGGTGTTGGAAGTTCATACATAAGGGGGTATGAACTTGATATGTTAATTTGGTTGCCTTTAGCGGGTATTGTTCCAGCCTTGGTCGGTTTATTAATAGCCCCTCTTGCAGTAAGACTAAAAGGTCTAAACCTAGGATTGGTTACTTTAGGATTGGTATATATAGGTTCATATCTATTTTCAAACTGGAAAAGTGTGACTGGAGGTGCTGGGTTAGGAAGAAAAACTGCAAAATTAACAATATTCGGAATTGATTTTAATGATGGCTTTCATCTTGGAACATTGCACATAGAAAAAAATCAATTTATTTTCTTTTTAAGTTTGATTGTCTTTCTTTTAGCTGGAGCAGGAGTTAAAAATTTAATGCGATCAAAAATTGGTCGTGCTTATGCAGCAATTAGAGATAGAGATATTGCTGCTGAAGCAATAGGAATTAATTTATACAGATTTAAAGCATCAGCATTCGCACTTTCAAGTTTTTATGCTGGAGTTTCAGGATCATTGATTTTTGTAATGTCTGGAGGTGTTGATCCAAGTCAATTCAATTTAATTTATTCAGTTACCTTTATTGCTGTTGTTATTATTGGAGGAGCAGGGACTGTACTTGGCCCCCTCTTTGGAGCAGCTTTCTTCAGTCTTATTCCTGGAGTAATAAAATACTTCTTACATTTTTTTGAAGGTTTTGGAGAACAGCTCCCATTTCACCCTTCACAGCTAGAAAGATTAGTTTTCGCCCTTTTATTAATAGGTTTTTTAATATTTGAACCTAGAGGGTTGTGGGGTGTTTGGTTTAGGTTACGCAATTATTTTAAAGCTTGGCCTTTTTCCTACTAATCGCTAATTCTTATAGTATCCTTCGTATTAGTACTAATTAGTAAAGGGGGAGAATATGAAACCTATGCGAGAGCGTGGAGTGATTATTTTTTCAATACTTCTCCTTGTATTAGCAGCCTGTGGAGGGGGAGCTACTGAAGAAACTAGCGAACCTGTAGAAGAAGTTGTTGCAGAGAGTTTAGATTCTCCAGCAGTTACTACCGCCAAAGCTGTTAAGACAGGAAAAGGGATTACAGACGAACCTTGTCCAGAAGCTGTTGGTGGAATACCTACAGGTGCTAATCCAGCACAAGGATGTATATATTTAGGTCTTCTAAATGACTATACAGGACCTTTTGCAGCAGCATCAGTTGCTTTGGAGACAGGTCAAAGAGCTTTTTGGCTTTATGTAAACTCTACAGGAGGTATTGGTGGGTACAGTGTTGCGATCAGCGAAGGTCAAGATACTGCTTATAACCCACAAAAACATTTAGAAGGATACAATGCGATTAGAAATGATGTAGCAGCATTAGCTATGTCAATCGGAACACCTCAAACAGTATTTATCTTGGATGAACTTGATGCAGACAATATGGTGACAGCACCAATGAGTTGGTATTCTGGTTGGTCTTATAAGAGTGTTGACAGAGGTTTGGTTGTAGAGTTCGGTTCTGCATATTGTGCTGATGGCATGAATGCAGCAGATTGGATAGCAGATAATAATCCTTTACCTAGTCCAATAGGTAAAATAGGAATCATTGCTTATCAAGGTGACTATGGTGGTGACTGGGCAGCTGGTGTTAGAGAAGCTGCTAAAAAGAACGGGTGGAAAATCGCCTGGGAGTATATACCACCTATCACAGAGTTTGACGTTGCTCAAGCAGCTGGCTTACTCGTGACAGATCCAGTAGATGCTTACTTTCCTGCATTAAGCCCTACATTGATGGCTCAAGTCATGGGAGGAGCAGCACAAGCAGGTGTAACACCTTTAGCTATGTTGGCTGCACCATCATTCAACGATGCCTTCGTGCAAGAAGGATTTGCACTTAAAGGCCTCTTTGAGTCAGGCTTGGTATACAACTTAGCGTTCGTAGATCCTTATGAAGCAGACACACCTGGTCACGCAGCTATGCGTGCAACTTTAGGTAGCTTTACAGAATCAGCTAGCACTTTCTTAGTAGCTGGTTGGTCTTCACAGTATCACCTTAAAGGTGTACTAGAAGCTGCAGTAAAAGGTGGAGATCTTACGAGAGCAGGTATTAGAAGAGCTGCATCTAACGTGAATGTTGAATCAGATGGAATGATGCCAACAAGAGAGTTGGGTCAAAACAGAGCTGATACAGAATCTTCAATAGGAAAACCAGATGGTTCTATTGCAAGTGGTGTTCAGTTACTATCATCACGTTATGTTGGTAAAACAGCAAAAGCTTACGACTGGGAAGCAGGTCCTTGTTCATAAGTTGAAAAATTATAAAATTTTTAAGAGCCGGTTTTAAACCGGCTCTTTTTTTTATCAAGAAAGTCAATATAATAAAGTAATACAAGGATATAAATGTTAAATAGAATTCCAAAATCTTTAAGAGTTATAACTATTTTAATTATTTCTATTCTTCCTTTTGGAGTAATAAAAACAGATTATTATTTTATGTCTCCTGGACCTCCTTATCAATGGGATATAGAGATTGTAGGAGCCAATTCATATGAATTTGAAGGGAACCTTTATCAATTAACCGTTAGAAGAGATGAAGCTAATTACTTTACTTATTTTTGGGCAAAAGTAGATAATTCTGTAGACCTTTACTCTAGAGAGGTTATTTTGCCTAAGGGTGTTACTCCTGAACAATTGAGTCAAATAAGTATGCAAAATATGAGGACATCAGAAAATGTTGCAATAGCAGTTGCACTAAGTTCATTAAATTTTGAGATTGAGACAAAAGGGGACGGAGTACTTGTGGTAGGAATATTAGATGACTCTCCAGTTTCTGGAAAATTACTACAGCAAGATTTAATAACTTCAATAAATAATGAAGTTGTAGAGTCTATAACTGAATTCATAGCATTATTAAGAACTTATGAAATTGGAGATACAGTCTCCATAGGTTTTATAAGAAATAATGTTGAAAATAGTATTCAGACAACTTTAATCGAACATATAGACTATGAAAACGAACCAATGGTGGGATTTTTAGCTTCTACACCCAATGAACGTTTTGTTTTTCCAATTGATGTTGATATAGATACAGGTAATGTTGGTGGACCTTCAGCAGGATTAATGATGGCACTAAATGTATACAATGCTTTGACAGAGGATGACATGACTAAAGGTATTAAAGTTGCAGGAACTGGAACTATTGAAATAGATGGATCTGTTGGTCCTGTAGGAGGTGTCAAACAAAAAGTAATTTCTGCAAAAAATGCTGGATCCTCATTGATACTTGTTCCAACAGCAAATTTTAAAGATGTTGAGTCATATATTGATGAAGAGACAACAATTATTGCTGTTGATACTTTCAATCAAGCTTTAGAAGTAATTTCTGAGTATAGTTCACGTTAAAGACGAAACATAAATAAAATAAGTTGACATGATGAATATAGGAAGTACCAACAGTTCAGAGAGAAGAGGTTTATCCTTCTTAATATTTATCGCAATTATCGGCTTCTCAATAGCTAGAGGTGTAGCAACATTTTTTACAAACTATTTATGGTTTGACTCAATAGGCCTAAATAGTGTTTGGATAAAAATACTTTTAACAAGAATCGGTCTTGTAGGAGCTTTTTCCTTAATTGCATTTGCTTTTATATTTATAAATTTACGATTAGCTACTAGAGCGACACCTGTAATGGATATATTTGAAGCTTTTGATTCTGAGGACCCACTTGCAAGATTTAGGAGCTGGGTAAGCGAAAGATTTGCTAGATTTAGATTAACTGGAGCAATTGCTTTATCGCTCTTTCTTGGTGGAGGAGCATCTTCGTTATGGGAACAAGTACTACTTTTTATTAATAGAGAACCATTTAATATCACAGACCCAGTTTTCAATTACGATGTTTCAAGCTATGTTTATGGACTACCCCTATATAGATTATTTATCTCTTGGGGATTCCAATTAGTAATTATTACATCATTAATAGTAGTTTTATATTTTATAGCTACAGGAGCAATGCAATTAAGACCTGGAAGATTACCTGAGTTGAGCAGTGGAGGAAAAGCACATTTATCAGTTCTATTAGCATTCATAGCATTACTCAAAGCTGGTGCTTACAGACTCGATGCTTTAGAGTTGCTATATTCTCCAAGAGGTAAAGTTTTTGGGGCTAGCTACACAGATGTTGTTGCTCATCTACCTGCATTAAACTTGTTGGTTTTAATATCAGTTTTTGGAGCAATCTTATTACTTGTAAATATTAGAAGAAGAGGTTGGCTTTTACCTGCAACCGCTATAGGTCTTTGGCTAGCTGTATCTGTTATAGTTGGAGGTCTTGTCCCTGCAGCGATACAAAGATTTAGAGTTCTTCCTGATGAGCTTAATAAGGAGCTTCCATATGTGGAACAGCATATAAATTATACAAGGCTTGCTTATGGTTTAGATAAAATTGAAGAGAGCCCTTTTGAAGCATCTTCTTCACTTACTAAAAGTGATATTAGTAATAACTCACAAACAGTAGACAATATTAGACTTTGGGATCCAACCGTACTAGCTGAAACTTATAGTCAGCTACAAGAGATAAGAGCATATTATGCGCTTAAAGAAGTTGATGTAGATAGATACGTTATTGATGGACAGTTAACTCAGGTTATGGTTTCTGCAAGAGAGCTTGATCAAACTAATTTACCAGCTCAAGGATGGGTTAATCAAAGGCTCCAGTACACGCATGGTTTTGGTGTCGTGTTTAGCCCTGCTAATGCAGTTGCAAGCCAAGGACAACCAGATTTCTACGTTAAAGGTATTCCAGCTAGCACATCTGTATCTGAGCTAACAGTTGATCAACCTAGGATATATTTTGGTGAGTCAGCAGAATCTTCAGAGTATGTAGTAGTCAACTCTTTACAAGATGAGGTTGATTATCCACTTTCAACTGAAGGGCAGTCAGTTGCATATACAAATTATTCAGGCGATGGCGGAGTAAGTATAGGTTCCTTTTTCAAGAGACTTGGATTTGCTTTAAGATATAGTGAACTTAATTTATTAATTTCAAACCAGTTAAGTGATACTTCAAAATTAATTATGGAAAGAAATGTAATTTCAAGAGTTAAAAAAGCAGCACCTTTTCTTTATACAGATAATGACCCATATCTAGCATTAATTGAGGGAGATTTATTTTGGATTATCGATATGTATACACTTAGTGATAGGTATCCCTACGCACAGCCAGCTGATACCGGAAGGATTAATGAGAGATCTGGACTACCAGTAAACTTTAATTACATAAGAAACTCTGTAAAAGCAGTAGTTAATGCATATGACGGAACTATGAATTTTTACATCTTTGATGAAAATGACCCATTAATTAATTCTTATTCAAAGATATTTCCAGCAATGTTTGATGATAAATCTGAAATGAGTGATAGTTTACTTGACCACATCAGATACCCAGAAGATCTATTTACTGTTCAATCTGATATGTATAGAGATTATCATATGGTAGATCCTAGAGTATTTTATGCAGATGAAGATCCATGGGTAATACCTACAGACTCTTCAACAACACCTAGAGTTGCAACTTTAAGAGGCGAATTTACAGAAATAGGCTTTAAGCCTATGTTGCCATATTATTTACTCATGGCATTGCCTGGAGAACAAGATCTAAGTTATTTAATATTCCAACCATTTAACCCAGAGAACAGACCTAACATGCAATCCTTTTTAGTTGCAGATGCTGATCCTGAGAATTATGGACAATTAATTGACTTTAGATTACCCAAGGGTGAATTTGTAGACGGTCCTTCACAAGTTTCTACACGAATCAATCAGGATCCAGACATTTCACAAATATTTACTTTGCTTGACCAACAAGGATCAAGTGTAATTAGAGGTAATCTTTTTGTTGTTCCAATTAATCAATCAGTTTTATATTATCAACCAATATATCTTCAAGGAGAGCAGAACCCACTGCCAGAATTTAAGTTTGTAGTAGTTGTATTTCAAGACAGGATATTAATGGCTGAATCTTTGAATGAAGCTTTAGAAGGTATATTTGGAGATATAGAAATTGATACCACATCTCCAGAAGATGAAGACCCAGAAGCTAACCCAATTGACTTATTAAATAAAGCTAATGCAGCATTTGAACAAGCTCAAGAAGAGCTAAAAGATGGTAATCTTGGGAACTATCAAGACCTTATTAAAAAAGCAGAAGAGTTTGTTTCTTTAGCTATTGAACTATTAAACGAAAAATAAAATAGCTTGAGTTTAAATATTATTTAATTACTATTGATATTCAGCGCGGGGTGGAGCAGTCTGGTAGCTCGCTGGGCTCATAACCCAGAGGTCGTAGGTTCAAATCCTACCCCCGCTACCATTTCACTTGATAAAAAAGTCAAGAATTCTTTTTCTACCTGTTGAAGCAGCTAACAGTTTAAGTGTGAATATACCCATTCCTCCAAGAAAAGATAAAATACCACCAATTAAAATAATTCTCCAAAGTATTATCTGATCCATATTTAAATTATATACCTCTAAAGAATAAGTTTTAACCTGAATAGCTGGAAATTAAGTCGTATGTGATTGGTCCGCTAAAGCTTGTAAGAACAATAAAGTTTTTATCTAATATAAGAGTGGTTGGCAATCCGTTCCATGAAAACTTAGTCAATATATTTTCAACATTATCTTCAAGTAATATATTTTCATAATTTAATTTGTATTCATTTATAAATTCTTTACCATTTTTTTCTGAATCATCTACAAGTAACCCAATAACATAATAATTATCATTATTAGCAAGTTCTTTTAGTTCCTCCACTTCTTCAATACAAGGAGTGCACCAACTAGCCCAAAGATTAAGAACAATATATTGTTCAGTATCTAATTTAATTTTTATTTCATCAATTTCTGTAATGCTATAGAGATTTATATCATTATTGATTGAGTTCTGATTGTAAACTAAGTTCTCGCTAGGTTTGTAATTTACATATACAAGAGATATAAGAACCAATAGGCCTAATAATACAAAATTTCTTTTTAACATAACTTCAATTTAATAAAGTAATGAACATAAAATACATAAGTATGGAAATACAAAATTTAAATTACCCCGGTTTTAATAGAAGTTTTGACGAACTTTCATCAATTAACATTAAAAGCGACAATTTAGTTGAGGTTCTTGATTTTACTGATATTGAATGGGTGCGCTCAGCTGTTAAGGAAATAATTAAAGAAGAAAATGCCGACATAGATGTAACATTTAAAACTCCAAGTGATGAAGAAATTTTATCAGCTAGCAAAATTGTTGGAGCAGACAAGTCACCTGAAGAGGTAAAGCAAGACTTTATGAGTGGTAAACGTATTATCGGTATTTCTTCTGGAAAAGGAGGAGTAGGGAAATCAACAATAACATCACTTTTAGGTCTAGCTTTCGCAGAAGAAGGAAAAAAAGTTGGAATTTTAGATGCTGATATCTGGGGCTTTTCAATTCCTAAAATGTTAGGTGCCAAATTTCCACCTATACCATTCAACAATAGAATATTCCCCTCAAAGATAAATAAGCTAAATGTAATTTCTATGGAATATTTCGTGAAGCAAGATGAAGCAGTAATCTGGAGAGGTCCAATGCTCCATAAAGCTATTGAGCAATTCTTATACGAAGTATTATGGCAAGATATAGACGTCTTGTTGATTGATATGCCACCTGGTACTGGAGACGTTGCTATTTCATTGTCACAGTTTTTAAATTTTTATGAAACAATAATTGTTACAACACCTCAATCAAACGCAACTGTTGTAGCTGAAAGAGCTGGAATAATGTCTAAGAAAGTTAACTCTAGCATAATAGGTGTGATTGAAAACATGTCACACATAGAACTAAAAGATTCAAAACTTTACCCATTTGGTAAAGGAGGAGGTAAGAAATTATCAGAGAATCTTTCCGTTCCCTTAATAGGACAATTACCACTAATTGAAGACATTTCAAAATTTTCTGAAAATGGCAAGCTACTCGATTTCGTTAAAGATGATTTGTTTAAAAATGTATCAGGTTTAGCAGAAGGAATAAATAAAATTGGTCCTAAGAAAAAACCGATTAGTTTAAAAGTTAAATAGATTTAATTTATAAAACAAATTACTGAGAGAAGTAAACAGTAAAATCCAAAATATTTTAATTTTGCATTTAGTGTAAAGCTAACAAGTAATTTAATAGCCAAGAATCCAGAAATGGATGCAACAAGAACTGGGATTACAATCCCTGGATTAAAGGCATATGAAGTTTCTATAAACGTAAGCAACCATGCTCCAAATATTGTTGGAATGCCTAGAAGCAGTGAAAAATATATTGCATCTGCTTTTCTTATCCCTAAGTACAGACCAACCATTAACGTTATCCCAGATCTTGATACTCCTGGGACTAAAGCTATCGCTTGTGCTAATCCAATAACAAGAGCATGTTTTGAGTTTATATTCTTAAATAGAACACTCTCAGTTTCTTTATTTTTCATTGAAAGTTCATAGAACAATAATAAGGAAGCAAAGCATAAGTAAGCTAATCCAGTTATTGTAAGTAAATTTTCACTGTTATCGATAGTTTCCTGAATAGGGGAAAGTAATCCAACTAAAACTGCCGGAATAATTGCAATGATAATTATTTTTAATGTATGTTGTAATTCTTCTTTATGAACTAAAGTCTCTGATATTCTTTTTCTATAAAAGAAAAGAATAGAAAATAAAGTACCGATATGTAAGAAAGCTATATCGTTCGTATTTAAATCAACCGCTTCAGATATTGATGAAAAAATTACTAAGTGACCACTAGAGGAGATAGGAAGGAACTCAGTAATTCCTTGTATTATTCCAATTAATAAATCATTCATCTTTTTATTTAATACTAGCTAGATGCCAACCGTTACATTTATCGCAATAATAAATGTTAAATTTCTTTTTGTGCTCACTTTCTGCCCAGCCACGTTCTTTTCTTGCCTCAATTTCTGAAAAAAATGTCCTTTTCTTGTCACATTTATCTGATTTATTCATTACTTATTACAATAAATTAAAAAAACATCAAAAGAATAAAAACTAATATTATTTTTTTTAATTAAACTTTAAGTTTATGAACGTCCTATTAATGTTAATTAGCTACTTAATTGGCTCAATTAATTTTGCATATCTAGTTTCAAAGTTTAAAGGCATAAATATTCAAGATTTAGGTAGTGGTAATCCAGGATCTTCAAATGTTTTAAGAACAATGGGCAAAAAATATGCAATATTTGTTCTTTTTGGTGACGTTGTTAAAGGCTTCATTCCCGTAATTATTGGTTTGAATTATGAATATTCTTTAATACTTGGATTTTTTGCTGTAATTGGACATTGTTTTCCAATTTATTACAGGTTTAAAGGCGGTAAAGGTGTAGCAACTTATTTAGGCGTTTATTTGGCATTTATTTTCTATCATCCAGCTGGATTCAGATTAGATATTCCTTATTTCGAGATCCTTTCAGTGTTTTTCATACTCCTTTTTTATTTTGGATTAATGAAGATTTTTAGGATTTCAGCAGTTGCAAGCCTTACAACAGTCGTATTAACAGGCGCTACAGTTATTTATTCAGTTGATGATATGTTTACCATTATGTACCAAATTTTCATAATTATTTTAATTTTCTATCAACACTTAGAAAATATTCAAAGATTATTTAAAGGTGAAGAAAATAAATTTTGAATTGAAAGACTAAATTTAGAAATTGCTGTAAAATTATTTTAATAAGTTGAGGCAGGGCGATGAGTTCAACATTAGTTTTAATAGCTTTATTAGCATCATTATCGATGGCAGTAATTTTGCCAGAAGTACAGATATCAAAGAAAAATAATTCAATTAATTATTCTTTCACTCCTGAATACGACTACATGGTTAACAAGCAAAGGAAAGTTTATTTAGTTATTGGTTTAGTTGCGCTTGCAACATTTTTTGTATCCCTCCAAACAATGTCAGTAGGACTATTTATTGTTCATTTAATTACTGATTGTATTTTTGGAATATATGCTTTTATTTCATTTCAAGTACGAAGGTCAACTCAACTACAGAATTCATTAAATACTATTAGTGAGAGTAATTATGTTGAATATGACAATGAGGAATACCTTAAAGAAGCAGTTTAAACTTGAAACCAATTGAATCAATTACTAAAAGTCTAGGTAAAGAACTAGACAAGCTTAATGAAATAAGAGAAGACTCCTTACGTTTATCTCGTGAAATTATTAGATCTTGCTCAAAAAGCATTAGGAATGTTCATAGAGATGAATTAAAAGAAGCAAAAATACATTTAAAAGAGGCTGAGAAAAAGAACACCCAGCTTAAAAGAAGTTTAAAGAACTCACCAGAGTTAAGGTTTGCTGGATACATCGTTGAAGCTGAAAAAGAACTAGTTGAAGCATCTTTAGTTTACGGATATGAGTTAAATGGTCATATTCTCTCTTATAAAGAAATGGACGTATCAGCATCTAGCTACATCCAGGGGATTGGAGATGCAATAGGAGAATGGCGAAGGAAAGCGTTAGATCATTTGAGGAAATTAGATCTTGAAAATGGGGAGAAATATTTAAATATTATGGAATCTGGAATGGAGATACTAAATGAACTTGATTATCCAGATGCTTTAACAGGGGGATTAAGAAGATATGCTGATAATGCAAGAGCTTTAATTGAAAGAACTCGTTCAGATATCACTAATGCTGTTGTTAATGACTCACTAAGAAAAGATCTATCTAAAATTAAAAAATGAATTATAAATATATATCCGGAGAAGTTTTACCTCTCTCAGAAGAAACACCCTGGGTTGAAGGAACTAAGTTACAAGATATCTATCCCAACTCTTCTTTTGTAAGTGGAACAAAAAATCCTGAAGGAATGAAAATTCACCCAGTCGTAAAAAATAACATGGTACAAATCAAATATACTTTTGAAAAAAGATTTGAGGGTGGTCCTGGTTTAGTTCACGGAGGTATTCTTGCAGCAGCCATAGACGATCTAATGGGATACGCCACTGTAATCCATAATCATATGTGTGTAACAGCAAATCTTTCTGTGAATTATATTTCACCAGTTCCTGTTGAGAAAGAATTTGAACTACTTGCTTGGGTAACAAAACTTGATGGGAAAAAAGTTTCAGCAGAGTCAATAATAAAATTAGATGACAAGATTCATGTTGAGTCTAGTGCTTTGTTCATAGAAATTAGAGAAGACGTAGAAGAAATCTTTAAGATAGATAAAAACTATCCATAAGTTATATTTTCGAAGTAAGGAAATGACTCATCGACTGGATGGTAACCATAGGGTTCACTCCAGAGCATCTTGGAAAAACTGATGAGTCTGTAATATACACATTTTCTAGTCCGTGTACTCTTCCATCAAGGTCAACTACTCCTTTAGTTGGATCAGGATTTATTCTTGCTGTTCCCATCTGATGAGCAGATCCGAGTAATATCCTGAATGGTTGATGCTTTATTGAATTTACTTTATTAATAAATTCTTCGATTGATTCTTTTGAATCTTCTTTCCAATGAAGCGTTGGTGACGAAGCAACCATAATCTCAGATGCTCCAGATGAGTGATATGCTTTAACAAGATTTACTAATCCATCTATAAGATGGTCATGATCAAATTTATTGAAATCATATTTCCACAAATGTTGAGGAGATTTATTTACTATTGAACCACTACTTGTATCGGAAGTTAAAACGATGCCTCCAGACCAGTAGTTGTAATCTTTGACAAAGCTTTCAAAAGAATCAGTATTATTTGGGAAGAACGGAAAAAATAAACTCGGATGCATCGGAAGTCCTTCAAGAATATATCCGTAATTATCATTTTTGAACAAAAACTCATCAGAATAAATTCCCTGCATGCTGCCATCCCATGCTTTTTGTTCTTCGATAAATTTTCCAGCAACTCCAGATACAGGA
>CACFFJ010000012.1 GCA_902565645.1 uncultured Candidatus Actinomarina sp. | reverse complement strand
TCTCCCCTTCTTTTACTAGTAAAGCAGTGACAGTTCCACTAAATGGAGAGGGCACCTCAGTGTCGACTTTATCTGTTGAAATCTCTAAAATTGGATCATCCTCGTTGACAACATCACCAACTTTAACCAGCCAACTTAGGACCGTACCTTCAGTAACAGTTTCTCCTAATTGAGGCATTGTAACAATATTGCTCATTATTTTATTGTAATTCTTTAATAGCTTTTATTACTTTTTCAACACTAGGTATAAAAGAATCTTCTAAGACTGGAGCGAAAGGTATGTGAGTATTTGGAGATGTTACTTTTAATATTGGATTATCTAAACTCCAAAAACCTTTTTCTGCAACAACTGATGAAATTTCAGAAGCAATAGAAGAGAATGGCACATCTTCTTGTAAAATTACTAAATTTGAGGTTTTCTCAATTGATTTTAAAATTATTTCTTCATCTAGTGGAAAAATTGTCCTTAAATCAATCACTTCAACTGAAATGTTTTCATTTTCGAGTTGCTCAGCTGCTTCTAGAGCCGTGGAAACCATCCCAGACCAGGCAACTAATGTAACATTTGAACCAGGTTTGACTATCTTGCCCTTGCCTATTTCTACTTCATATAGGCCTAGTGGAACTTCCATTTTAAGATCTGGCTTTCTATATAACTTCTTATGCTCAAGGTACATAACAGGATTAGCATCATAAATTGAAGCTATTAATAGGCCTTTCGCATCGTAGGGATTAGAAGGTGCTACAACTTTAATACCTGGATGGTGAGCTAATAGTGATTCAGGACTTATTGAATGGAAAGGTCCGGAACGTGTTCCTGCACCAGTTGGACCTCTAACTACAAGAGGTACGGGCTTTCCTGCTTTCCAATAATATTTAGCTGCTTCTGTAGTTATTTGATCAAGTGCTGGATACACAAAGTCGTAAAATTGTAGTTCAATAATCGGTTTTTTTCCTGCGAGAGCAGCTCCTACACCTGCTCCCATGAAACCACCTTCTGAAATTGGAGTATCCAAAACACGTGCAGAGCCAAACTTTTCATACAAACCTTTTGTTGCCTTAAATGCACCTTCAAAAACACCTATATCTTCACCCATGATGAAAACATCTTCATCTTTCTCCATAACTTCATTTAAACCATTTGTAATAGCCTCAATAAAATTCATTGTTTCTTTTGATGATTCATCATTTTCAAAAATAGGAGTTGTTCTTTTAGCAAAAATATCATCAATCTCTTCTTCAGGATTTGGATCATCTTGATCTTTAGCCCAGTCAATAGTATTTTTTATTTCTTTTTCTAATTCTTCAGTCAATACTTTGAAATCATTCTCAGTAAACAATCCTTCTTCAATCAATGAAGATTCAAATCTTAATATTGGATCTCTTTTAATCCAAAATTCTCTTACTTCCTCTTCTACATATTCAGCAGGATCATGTCCAGCGTGACCATAATGTCTAAATGTGACTAGCTCTATCAAGCTAGGGCCATTACCATTCCTCGCTTTCTCGCATGCTTCATGCATTGTATCTATAACTTGATAAATATTATTACCATCAATAATTTTTGATTCTATTCCATAGCCTGTACCTCGGTCAGCAACATTAGGAGTTCCAAATTCAACTTCATTAGGGGAAGAATATGCAAATTGATTATTTTGTACAGTAAATACTACCGGTAAATTGTGAACACCTGCCATGTTTATACTTTCATGCCATGTTCCAGTCGCTGTAGCTCCCTCACCGCAGTTGGCAACAGCAACTACATCACTTCCGTTTTGCTGTGAAGCTAAAGCCCATCCAACTGCAACTGGAGCTGAGTCAGGCAAAGGAGATACGACCATTAAAGTGCCTTTATCTACAACCCCAAAATGACTATTCCCATCTCTTCCTTTAGATGGTCCATGTTTTTTTCCAAAAAAATTCAAGGCAATTTCATTTAATGAAACTCCCCTTTTTATTTGCACACCTAAGTCTCTATGGGTTCCTCCAAAAATATCATTTTCACCCATCCCAGCGCCTATTCCTGCCATTGAGGCTTCCTGTCCTATTCCTGGATAAACTGCTCCTGAAAGTTGTCCTCCTTTATACATTTTAAGTAATCTTTCTTCAAGCAAACGTTGTGTCTTCATGGATTTATAGATATCCCATATCTGTTCTTTATTTAAATTTTTAGAATATCCATTCCTCTTAATTGTTTCAGATACCATTAGTGAAGTCCTTTACCACTAAGAGACATTAACGATTCACCTATAGCTTCACTTAAAGTAGGGTGGGCGTGAATAAAATCAGAAGCTTCTTCCGGAAGTGCCTCCCATCCAACCATATACATTAACTCATGTATCAACTCTCCAGCACTTGGACCACATACACTTGCTCCAACAATAGGTCCATTTTCTTCTGCATAAACCTTGACTATTCCTTGATTCTGATTCTGAATCAAAGCTCTCCCTATTCCTACAAAACTATGCTGGGACTGTGAAATGTCAATTTCATTTAATTTTGCTTTCTCTGAATTAATACCTACTTCTGCAAGTTCTGGATTTGTGTAAACAACATACGGGATAGCTGAATAATTAACAGGGCTTTTATCACCAGTTCCAATATATGTAATTGCAGAAATAGCTTCTGCAAAGGCTACATGTGCTAACTGTGGAGAATCTTTAACTATATCACCTAAGGCATAGATATTTTCAACTGATGTTTGCATTGTTTCAAAATCAACTGGGATAAACCCATTAGTATTTGATATACCGACATTCTCTAAACCAATATTATCTGTAAATGGTTTTCTGCCTATTGCAACTAATACACAATCGAAGCTTTCTTTTTCATTATCGGAAAAGCTTAATTCATTACCACTTACACTTTCAATTGAGGTGTTGAGTTTGAAAACTACTCCTCTTTTTGATAGTTGCTTCCTAAGTTCTCCTGATGTTCGTTTATCTAAACCTGGTAAAATTTCTTCCTCAACTTCAACGACTGTTACTTCTGATTGAAGATCAATAAGTAAACTCGCAAACTCACAACCAATTGCTCCAGCACCAACTATGCAGACTTTCTTAGGAGGTTCATCCCAATTCAATGCTGAGTCTGAACTTATAATGAAGTTATTATCAAATTCTAAATCTGGTAAAGTTCTCGGTTGTGAACCTGTAGCTATCAAAATATAGTCAGAGGCTAATCTTTCTTCTTCTCCATTTTCTTTCTTTACAACAACGACATTCTTTGATTCAATTTGACCCCATCCTTCAACAATATTTACTTTTTTACTTTTTAGCAAAGTTCCAATTCCTGAAACTAGTTTATTTATTATTTCTTGCCGTTTAGTGGTAGTAGTATTCCAGTCAATACTCTTTTCATCTATTTGTATTCCGTAATCATGTGCATGGTTAATCTCATGATTTAACTCTGCAACATGCAACCAGTATTTTGCAGGAATGCATCCTCTATTTAGACAAGTTCCACCAAGCTCATCAGATTCAACAAGTGTAACTTCTAAATCAAAATTATTTGCATATAAAGCAGCTGCATATCCTGCAGGACCGCCTCCAATTATTGTTATTTTTTTCAAATTACCTCTTCCAAGGTAGGGTTTCTACCAAATTGAGATAATAACTACACCATATTTCGGGGTCCCCTAATAGGTGATCACAGTTATTTTCAAATCCAATTTTACTCGAAAAGAAAAGTTCTTCACAGTCAAGATAAAGCAATAATTGGATAAAATATATCTATGCAAACTCGATACTTAATCATCGCTTCACTTTTAACAGGATTATTAATTATTGTGGCATTCGGTGTTTGGCTAATTACTAATTAAAATGAAAAAATTTAATTTCGATAATGGCATTACTCATATTCCTTTAGAGTTGCCTTGGCGGTCTCCTGGTTTTGTAAATGTCTATTTAATTGAAGAATCAGATGGCTACATAATGATAGATTGTGGGGTGGACGGTGAAGAATATTATTCTTTGTTAAAGAATTATCTGAACCAAGAAAAAATTAAACTCGCTGACATAAAACTACTTATCGGTACACATATGCATAGTGATCATATAGGTTTATCAGGGAAATTAAGGGAGCAAGGTATACCATTCGCTCTTTATAAAAATTCTATTGAATTTATTGATCAATATAATGATTGGACTTTAAGATTTAAAGAATTTAATGATTATGCAAAAAAAAGAAGGTGCGTCTAAATCATTTCTTTCAGATTTAAATTCAATTACAACTCCCCCTTTTGCAGGAAAAATAACAAAACCTGATCTTCTCCTTGAAGAAGGAAAAATAAAAAATGTTGCTAGAGACTTATCGATTATCTTTACGCCAGGGCATGATCAGAGTGAAATCTCTATTCATGATTTAAAAAGTAAAGTTATCTTCTCAGGAGATCATATACTTCCTAAAATTACACCTTTTATACCGACTGTAGATGAAAAGAGCAATCTACTGGATGATTTCATCATATCTCTTGAAAAAATTGAGAAGATAAAACATGAAACTATCGCACCTGGTCATGGAGAAGTAATTACTGAACCTCATAAACGAATAAAACAAATGGTATTGCATCATAAAAGAAGATCTGAAAAAATATTGGATATATTAGGAACTAAAGAACTCACCGGCTGGGAAGTTACTAATTTCTTATTTCCTAGAAAATTAGACTCACTAAATTTAAGACTTGCTTTTCAGGAAACCTTAGCTCACTTGAAATACCTAGAAAATAAAAAAGTAATTAGGCACAATATTGCAAAATTTAATACTTGGGAAGTATTTAAAGAGGCTTAAACCCTCTATTCTTTGCTTCAGAAATAGTGTCTGGAGCAAAAGACTGTAAAAGATTATGTAAAATTAAGTCATATTTGTTTATGATGCCTTCCAATTTAGAGAATTGATCTTCGTCATCGCAATCGTAAACTTTCATATTTTTTCGATTTCCAATAAATCTATAATTTTCGAACTTAGATAACCTTGGCAATTTTTATATATCTATTAAATTGGCTATTTCACTTCTTGCAGACTTAGATGTACCAAACATCAATGAATCAGACTTTGCTTTCTTAAAATATAAATGAGCAGGATGTTCCCATGTAAAGCCTATCCCACCATGAACTTGTATATTATCACCAGCAACTTTGTTAAAAACTTCTGAACAATATGACTTAGCCATCAGTGCACTCATTTCAAGCTCCACTAAATCTTGACTATCTACCCTTACTGAACTGTAAGCTACAGACTTGGCACTTTCTATTTGAAGTAACATATTTGCACAAATATGTTGAATAGCCTGAAATGATCCAATTGGTCTTCCAAATTGAATTCTTTCTTTTGCATATTCAGTAGACATGTCTAAACAAGCTTGTGATCCACCTACTTGTTCCATAGAAAGAAAAGCTAAAGATAAGTGTTTAACTTTATTCCATTGACTTAATTCATCATCAAGTTCAATCATCATATTATTTTCAGAAACTTCTACATCTTTAAACACAACTTCACACATAGGTCTTGTTTGATCAAGAGAAGTTGTCTCTTCAATCTTCACACCATTATCATTTTTATCAATTAACACAAACTTAAAGCTTTCGCCTAATTTTGCTAATACTGCAAAATAATCTGAGGAGTCCCCAAAGAGTACATATTTCTTTTTACCATTTAAGATAAATCCTGAATCATTGCTACTTAACTCAGTGAGAATATTTTCACTATTTATTTCATATTTGTCATTCTCATAAATAGCAAAGCTACCTATTTTCTCACCAGAAATAATTTCTGGAAGTATTCTAGATTTTAATTCATCATTTGAATGAAGTACTAGTTGTTTGAATACAATTCCTGAACTAAACAATGGAATTATTGGCATGTAGTACCCAAGTACCTCTGAAAGTATTGATGCATCGACTGTTGAAAATCCTAAGCCACCGTCATCTTCAGAAACATCTAAAGCCAACCAGCCTTGCTCAATAACTAATTTCCACAAATCTTCATCAATTCTTACATTTTTATCAACTTTTTGAATGGTCTGTAGAGGATCAATCTTTTCTGAAAGTAACTTTTCAGCGTTTTCTTTAATTTCTTTTTGTAAGTCTGTAAGGCTAAATTGCATTCTATAAGTCTAATTTTTAATTTTAGATTTAACTAATGAAATCTCGTTTGTTTTTATTAAGATTTATCATAGATAATATGTTAAAAATTAATAATTTACACGCTTCAGTTGACTCAACGGAAATAATTAAAGGTGTCAATTTGGAAATAAAGCCTGGAGAAGTTCATGCAATAATGGGGCCTAATGGATCAGGGAAATCTACTTTAGCAAATGTTTTAATGGGGAATCCTGTTTATGAAGTTACAAGCGGAAATATTGAATTTAATGGTGAAGATGTTACTGAAGAACCAGTTGATAACAGAGCAAAAAAAGGAATGTTTTTAGCTTTTCAATATCCGGAAGCTATACCTGGAGTAACTATTGTAAATATGTTGAAAACTGCTCTAACAAATATAGAAGAAACGGAATACACTGTTGTCGAATTAAGACTGAAAGTAGCAGATGCAATGAAAGATTTAGGATTGTCACCAGACTTTGTAGACAGATATCTTAACGAAGGGTTTTCAGGAGGAGAAAGGAAAAGGAATGAAATATTACAACTAGCAGTACTAAACCCTAAATTGGCAATACTTGATGAAACTGATTCAGGTTTAGATGTTGATGGATTGAAAATTGTAGGTGAAGGAATAAATAATCTAAGAAATCCAGAAAGAGGGTATTTAATTGTAACTCACTACCAAAGACTTCTTGAGTACGTTAATCCTGACTTTGTACATGTGTTTATTGATGGAAATATAGTAGAAACTGGAACTAAGGATTTATCTGATAAGCTAGAAAAAGAAGGATATGAATCATATTTATGAAAAATTTTAAAAATATTAAAAATGATTTTCCAATCTTCAAAAGAGAAGTAAATGGTAAAGTTTTAACCTATCTAGACTCAGGGGCTACTTCACAGAAACCAAAAATTGTTTTAGATAAAATGAATGAAATTTATACAGTCTCTAATGCAAATGTACATAGAGGAACTTATGCTCTATCAGCTGAAACAACACAAGCTTATGAAGATGTAAGAAACAAATGCAAAGATTTTATAAATGCTTATTCATCTGATGAAATAATTTTTTTTGCAAAGGAACAACTGAAGGATTTAACTTTTTAGCTAACTCTATAACTAAAAAGTTTATGGAGCCAGGTGATGAAATTATAGTTACTGAAATTGAACATCATGCAAATATCATTCCTTGGCAAATGGTTGCTCAAGAAAATGGTTATGAATTAAAATATATCAAAATAAATGATGACTTTACGTTAGATTTAGATGACTTAAATGAGAAGCTGTCTTCAAAAACTAAAGTTGTTTCAATTGTTGGTGAGTCAAATTTATCTGGATTACTTCCTGATATAAAAGAAATTACAAAGCTAGTTAGAGAAAAAACTGAAAGTATCTTAATTATTGATGGAGCTCAACTAGTTCCTCATAGGAAAATAGATGTACAAGATTTAGGAATTGACTTTCTTGTATTTTCAGGTCATAAAATGCTTGGCCCTACAGGAATAGGAGTTGTTTGGGGTAAAAAGGAAATCTTAGAAAATATGGAACCAGTTTATGGTGGCGGAGATATGATAGAAGAAGTTTTTTATGATAATGCTACATGGGCTCCAATACCTCACAAATTTGAAGCTGGAACGCCACCATATGTTGAAGCAATTGGTCTTGGTGCAGCAATTGATTATTTAAATAAGATAGGTATGAAAAATGTTGAAAGTCATTCTGATGATCTTCGTGAATATGGTAAGAAGCTGTTTTCAGATATTGAAAATGTAAACGTAATCCATTCATCTGCAGAAAAAGCAGGTTGTACGTTTGGAATGTATGTTGAGAATGTTCACGCAACAGATTTATCGTTGATGCTTGATACCCATGGTGTAGCTGTAAGATCAGGGCATCACTGTGTTCAACCTTTCCATAGGAAACTTGGAATAGATGCAACAATTAGGGCTACTGCATACATATATAATGATAAAAATGACTTAGACGTATTTAAAAATGCTTTGATTGAAAGCATTAGTATTTTGAGTTAAGAATATGTCTATTAAAGAAAAAGTTGAAAATTATAAAAAAACCTTAGATCTATTTCCAAATGATCAAGAAAAATATCAATATCTTATTGAACAAGCAAAAGAAAGTAACGAGTTCCCTGAAGAATTAAGACAAGATTCTTTCAAGGTACATGGATGTCAAAGTCAAGTTTGGCTAGTTCCTGAAGAGAAAGATGATAAGCTTCATTTTTTAAGTGATTCTGATGCTCTTATTTCTAAAGGATTAGTAACTTTAATAGCTTCGATCTACTCTAACGAAAGCCCTAAAGATATTGCAACTTCCGAAATAGATTTGATGGAAGAATTTGACTTAGGTGTCATTTTAAGCCCTGCAAGAAGGAACGGGGCTTATAGTATGTTAAAAACAATTAAGGAATACGCTAAAAAACTTAGTTAAGTTACTTTTCTTCCCACCAAGACTCATGTGGAAAATCTATCCATACTTCTTTAGAGTCCTTTGCTATCTCTTTTATGTAGTAATGTGGCTTAAATTCACATTCGTTATTCCACCATAGAGAAACAAACCTAACATCACATTCGTGATTTATATTTTCTTTTATATAGGTTGATAGCTTTTCAAAAGTTTCACCACTATCACATATATCATCAACGATTAATACTTTTGAATCTTTAGGTTTTGGTAAATAGTTTTCCCAATGTGGAAAATCTCTAGTAGACGCATGTACAGGTTTAAATGGTATTTTTAATTTATGAGATATCATTACTCCAGGTATAAGACCACCTCTACTTATTCCAACAATAACATCAGGAATAAATTTATCGTTTTCAATCAACTTACAAACAGTACTTGTATCCTCAAGTTGCTCTTCCCATGTGTAATGTAATTTTTCCATTTTCGTAAGTGCTAATTCTATCAAAAAATAAAAAATGGAAGGGCAGAATAATAAAAGAAAAATAGATTCAAAAGATTTAGGTATCTAAGGGTTCATCTATACTAAAAAATATGAAAAGGAGGTAAGGATGCGTAGAAGTTGGGCAGCAGGCCTAATTATTATCAGTATTCTTACTATGGCATGCGGTGGAGCCGCATCCGTAGATGATTACAAAGCTGCATTTGTGTATGTAGGTCCAGCAGACGATGGTGGATGGTCACAAGCACATGATGTGGGACGACAATATCTTGTAGAACAAACTGGAATAGAAACTCAATATACAGAACTAATTCCAGAAGATGCTACAGCTTTCCGAACAGTTGCAGAAGCTTATATTGAACAAGGTTACAATATAATCTTTGGTACAACTTTTGGATATTTAGATGCAATGGCAGAAATGGCAGAGGAATATCCTGATGTTATTTTCTTACATTGTTCTGGTTATTTAAAGAACGATACAAACTTTGGTAACTATTTTGGAAAAATGTATCAACCTAGATATCTTTCAGGTTTGGCTGCAGGAGCTTTAACTGAATCAAATAAAATTGGCTATGTTGCAGCATTCCCAATTCCTGAAGTTATTAGGGGAATAAATGCATTCGCAACTGGTGTTAAAGAAGTAAATCCGGATGCAACGGTTGAAGTTGTTTGGACATTTACTTGGTTTGGACCAGAAGAAGAAACTCAAGCAGCTAATGCTCTGCTTGAAACTGGTGCAGACGTATTAGCACAACATCAAGATTCACCATCCACTGGTATAGCTGCTGAAGCTGCTGGTGCTAAATGGATATCTTACAACACAGCTTATGGTAAAGATGCAGCACCGGGTGCTTTTGTAACAGCACCTGTATGGGCATGGGGACCATATTATGTTGAAGTTGTTGAATCAATAGTTAATGGAGAATTTGAAGCAGAAGCATACTGGGGAGGAATGGAAACTGGGCTCGTTTCTTTATACGAATTAAGTTCAGATGTTCCTTCTAATGTTGCAGACTTAATTTCTCAAAGAACTGATGAAATAATTGCTGGTTCATTTGATCCTCCAATCGTTGAAGAAGAATTCATTGACAACGTAATAGGAACGGTGAATCCATAATAGTTTTTAAAACACTCCAGCCCTTTGGTTGGAGTGTTTTACTATTAAATTAATGACTGAGAAACTTCTAGAAGCAAAAAATATATCTAAATCTTTTGGAAAAATCCAAGCTTTAGATAATGTCAATTTTCATCTGTATAAAGGGAAAATTCATGGTCTCTTGGGTGAAAATGGAGCAGGTAAGTCATCCTTGATGAATGTATTATCTGGAATATATCAGCCTGAAAAAGGTTCAATTACATTTAAAGGTGAGAGACAAAAAAAGCTTAATCCTGAATTAGCAGCAAAACTTGGAATTGGTATGGTTCATCAGGAATTTCGATTAATTGAAAATTTCACTATTAAAGATAACTTGACCCTATCAAAGGCAAATATCTACATTAATGATTTTGAAGATGCATATAAAAAATATTCTGAAATTTTTTCTTTATCAATAAATCATGACTCTATTATCTCTGATCTTTCAGTAGGAGAAAAACAAAAAATAGAAATCATGAAATTAATATTCAATAACAACAGCATTATGTTGCTTGATGAGCCTACTGCTGTTTTAACACCTCAAGAAACAAACCAGCTAAAAAATTCACTTGAGACTCTTTCAAAAGAAGATGAAAAAACAATCGTATTTATCACTCACAAATTAAAAGAAATAAAAGAATTTACTGAAACGATCTTTGTTATGAAAAATGGTCAAATGGTTGCTGAAGACCTTAAAACAGAATCTGTAAAGGATAAGGAGTTAATTACCCTAATGATGGGTGAAATAAGCACATCTGTTGTAAAGAAAAATAACAAGAAAGGCTCAGTCAAGTTAGAAGTAGAAAATATTACTTTAAATAGTGATATTGGGGGTTTCAATAATTTAGTGGATGTTAGCTTGAACATAAAATCTGGTGAAATTTTAGGTGTTGCTGGTGTGTCTGGTAATGGACAGGTTGAATTAGCAAACATTATTGCTGGCATTCAAACAAACTTTGGTGGAAACGTAACTATAAAAGGTGAAGATGTATCAGAAAAAGGAGTTAAGGCTAGGAAAAAACTTAATTTATCTTATATTCCTGAAAATAGACTGGGAGTAGGACTTGCTCCTGGAGTTTCTATTTTGGACAATTCTGTAGTAAGAGAATACTTTAGTGCAAGCTATGGCCCGCATCTCTCAAAAAACAAAATGGTAAATTACTTAAATTTACTAATTAAAGAATTTTCAATAAAAACAGGTGAACCAAAAGCAGAAATATCTACTCTTTCAGGTGGAAATATGCAGAAGTTACTTATGGGAAGAGAATTAATATCTAATCCTGAAGTAATCATAGCTGCTCAACCAACTCGTGGTTTAGATGTAAGTGCAGTTGAAGCTCTCCATGATCTAATAGTTAATCAAAGAAACAAAGGTTCTGCAATAATGTTGATTTCAGAAGACCTAGATGAATTATTCAAACTAAGTGATCGCTTAATCGTGATATATGAGGGAAGAATAATTAAAGAGTTTGATATAGATGACGCAAACACAAATAATGTTGGTCTAGCAATGGCAGGTGTAATTGAATAAATATATTTTATCTAGAAGAACAGTTGTTAATGATTTAGCAACTTTTTATTCATTTCTAATCGGATTATTTATTGCTGTCTGCATTGGTTCCGTAATTTTATTAGTACAAGATCAAAACCCATCAAATGTTTTCTCTCTTATGTTAAAGCTTTCAGTTGGTAGTATTAATAGCCTCAGCTCTTCATTGAATAAGGCTATACCGCTAATCCTTGCAGGTTTGGGAATTTCAATTATGAATTCAGTGAAATTATGGAATATAGGTGCAGAAGGTCAAATTTTTCTTGGTGCGATTGCTGTAAATTTAATCTACATTAACACTGCAATTTCAAATCCAACTTTATATATTATTGTTCTTTTAATTTCAGGTTTTATTGGTGGTTCAATTTGTATTTTGATACCAGCAATTACAAAGGTTGTTTTTGGAGTAAATGAAATTATTACTACCCTACTAACGAACTATATAATTATTGGTTTAACAATTTACTTAGTAAATGGACCATGGAAAGATCCTAAATCATTAAACTTCCCTGCTGCTGCTTATGTTGGTGAAGAAGTTTATTTACCTACGGTATTTGGAAGGCTAAGCACTGGGTTTTTTGTATGCGTTCTTTTTACATTTGGAGCGTACTATTTAAAAGAAAAATCTGTTTTTGGTTATGAGATGAGAATAGCTGGAGGATCAGCAATGACAGCTGTTTATGCAGGTATAAACGCAAAACAAAAAGCATTCTTTGCAATGCTAATTGGAGGCGGCTTTGCAGGTTTAGCTGGAGCTATTGAACTACTTAGTCAAACACATAGAGTCTCAATAGGTATTTCTCAAGGATTTGGATATACAGCCATAATTGTTGCTGCTATTACAGGCATGAGACCTATAGGGATATTTCTAGTTGGTTGCTTATTTGGTGCTTTAACAATAGGTGGTGCAGTAATACAAACAATTGGGGTAAGTTCCTATATTGCTGACATCATTCAAGCCTCAACATTAATTGGAGCTCTTGTTGCACAATTCTTTTTTACTTATCAAATAAAAGAGGTTGAAGATGGTTGATATTCAATTAATGGGTTTATTAAATGCTACCTTGCAAGCAGCAACGTTGTTATTCATTGCAGCACTTGGTGAATTAATTACAGAAAAATCAGGTATTTTAAATCTTGGTGTAGAGGGAATGATCTCTATTGGTGCTGTGACTGCATTCATGACAGCTATAAATACTCAAAACTTATTCCTTTCAATACTTGTTGGAGTATTATCAGCTTCAATTTTTTCTTCAATACATGCTTTTGTAACTGTGATATTAAAACAAGACCAAACAGTATCAGGTCTTATATTAACTATCTTAGGACTGGCCCTTTCTTCTCTATTAGGCAAGAAGTATGTTGGAAAAAAATTAATGGTAAAAATTGAAAGCATTAGAGACATAGCTGAGCCAAGTAATGTATTCGAAGTTCTATTAAACCAAAACTTTATATTTTATTTAGCAATTTTATTGATGATAACAACAAGCTTTATTTTAAAGAAAACTATGTTTGGGAGAAGGTTAGAAGCTGTTGGAGAAGACTCTAGAGCATCTGATTCCATGGGATTAAAAATAAACAAAACACAGTTTATTGCTACATGTGTGGGTGGAGCTTTTGCAGGTTTGTCTGGTGTTTACCTTACTTTGAGCTATGTACCGTTCTGGACTGATAATATGACTTCTGGAAGAGGATGGATTTGTCTAGCTTTAGTTATTTTTGGTGGCTGGAAGCCATACAGGACTGCACTTGGTGCTCTTCTATTTGGATTTCTTGAAGCATTAGTACCTCGTTTACAAACTTATGGATTTGAATTAAGTCCATATTTAGTAAAAATTACACCTTATTTAATTACGATTATCGTTTTAGTAGTTCTCACTATTTACAAAGAAGGAAAAACAGGTGCCCCTGGAAATATTGGAAGACCGTTCTTTAGAGAAAATAGATAATTAATTATTAAATAAAGTTTTTTTTGCTATCATTAATACAGCTTTAATTGATACCGGTGAGTATCGAAAGGAAAATCGTGGAGATAGAAAATACACTCTACCGTCTAGGTAAAGAAATCTCAGAATCAGATTTATCCAATCCTTTATTAATTGGTATTCCAAGAAGGGGTGATCTACTTACTAAACGCATATCAAAATACTTAACCGAATTTGAATTTAAACATGATATAGACACTGTAAACTATAGGCCTTTTAGAGATGATCTAGATGAGGAATTAGAGAAAACTAGCCTCAATATAACACCAGAAGATAGAGATGTGGTCCTAATTGATGATGTTATTTATACAGGAAGAACACTTAGAGCATCTATAGAAGCCGTAATGCATTCTGGGAGACCTAAATCAATAACTTTGGCCTGCCTAATTGATAGAGGTCATAGAGAACTCCCAATAACACCAAAATTTGTAGGAAAAAACATTCCAACCAATGAAAGTGAATATGTTTCAGTATTTTTAGAAGAAATTGACAACGAAGACAGGATTGAGGTTAGTTAATTGAGTAAACATCTTTTAGATTTTAAAGATACAGAAAAAAAAGACATTGAAAAATTAATTGATATTACAGGAAAAATAAATCCAGAAAAAGTAAATAAAATCTCTTCCATTAGTTTATTAAAATTTGATGAACCCTCTACTAGAACAAGGCTTTCATTTTCTGTAGCAGCTTATAGATTGGGGATAAAAACATTTGAGTCTTCAGATTTGAGTTCAGCAAAGATAAAAGGTGAAAGCCTTAAACATGAAATTGAAACATACAAAGCCATGGGAATAGAGTCAATAGTAATAAGGACTAAAGAAGACAATCTTAATGAATATAGAGAATTTAAAGATATCTCTGTTATTAGTGGGGGTTTTGGTACTTCATCCCATCCTACTCAAGCAATTCTTGATGCTACAACTCTAGATAAATTCAATAAGCTAGATAAGGATATCCCAGTTGCCTATATAGGAGATGTAAAACATTCAAGAGTTTTTGAATCTGGAAGAGAGCTATTTGCTTCCCTAGGAAAAAAAGTTGGTGTTTTTACTCATGAAAGTTTTTTACCAGATGACTTAACGAATATAGAAGTCCTAAATAGTTGGGATGAAGTTTTTGAATCTACAGAAGCTATAGAACTCTTAAGAGTTCAAAAAGAACGAATAGAAAACCTAAAAGATTCAAATCTGGAAGAATATATAAACAATTATCAGCTAACAGATGAAATACTTGACAAATCAAGCGAGGGTTTCGTAGTGCTCCATCCTATGCCTATGAATGTCGGCATTGAGATATCTGAAAAAGCATCGACTCACGAAAAATTTAAATATAGAGAACAACTTTCTTTTGGTGTCCCTTCAAGGATTGCATCTTATATGTATGTAATGGAGAATTATGATTGAGATAGAAGCTTTTTTAGATCTTCATACACATACTAGGTATCCCGATAATAATAATTTTCCATCAGAGGATATTGAATTTGCAGCAAAAAATGGCGGGTTTAGTGAAATTCTAGCTATGCCTAATTCAGAAATGGTCATTGATAGTATTGAAAATCTAAACAAAGCAAGGGAAATTGATAAGAATTTAAAGATAACTATCCATAGGGCTGGGGCTCTAACAAAAGATTTAGAAGGAAAAGAACTCGTTAATTATAAAGAATTTGTTGAAAATGGGGTTTTTATTTTTTCTGATGACGGTAAGTCGCTAATTGATAACAATTTAGCTGATGAAGCATTTAAATCAGTGGCTTCTTTAAATAGTGCAATATTTCAACATTGTGAAAGTAATTGCCATATAAAACCAGGTGATATTGCACCTCCTAATGATAATGATTCATTAATTCCAATCGATGAAAAGGAAGAGTCTGAAATTCTACTTAGAGACATTGAACTTGTTGCTAAATATGGAACTAGATACCATGCTCAACACATCTCTTCAAAAAAATGTGTTGAGTTAATTAAGGAAGCAAAGGAAAACAATCTACCAATAACAAGCGAAGCTACGCCACACCATATATTAGAAAATAATGAAAATTTAGACTTGAGTAATGGTTTATACAAAATGTATCCACCAATAAGAACTGAAGAAGACAGGATTGCTTTAATTGATGGTTTATTAAATACTACTATTGACGCTATAGCTACTGATCACGCACCACATCCTGAAAGTACAAAGATAGTAGATTTCAAAAATGCAGCAAGAGGAGTTGTAGGTCTTGAATCAGCATTCCCAATGATTTATTCATCAGAAATATTCTCAATAGAAGAAATAAAAAAATTCATGGTAGAAAATCCAAGAAAAATACTCTCTGAGATTGGTTATGAAGTGAAAATTCCCGAAACAAATATTTGGCAAGCATGTAACAAAGAATTTAAAACAAAATCACAATTTAACAATTCTATTTTTGAAAATAAAATTACCAAAATTGAAAAGGTTCCTGAAAATGTATAAAAAAGCTTTACTTGTTAATGAAAATGGAATCGAATTTGTTGGATGGACTACAGAGGAATTTGAACCAAAAACTGGAGAGCTTATATTTAATACAGCTATGACAGGTTTTGTTGAGATATTGAGTGACCCTTCATACATTAATCAAATAATTACATTTACTTCTTCTCATATTGGAAATTATGGTATGTCTCAAGAAGATTTTGAATCAAATAAACCAAGAATAGAGGGAGCTATAGGTAACTCATTTACTTATAACCCTTCATCTTGGAGATCAGAAAAATCAATCACGGATTGGTTAAAAGAATACAGCATCCCCTTTAGTGGTGGTTTTGATGTTAGAGCGATAACAACTCACCTAAGAGATGCTGGCTCAGATATGTTTGCATTTGGTACTGATATTGACTCAAAAGATCTGAAGAAAATACTAAAAAAAGCAAAGAACATTATAGGAGATGATTCAGCACTAACTGCAGGATCTGGTAAATCAAACTTAGATGAAGCTAAAGGGAAGATAGGGATTCTTGATTTAGGAGCAAAAGCAAGCATTATTAATGTTTTACAAGAAAAGAATTTTGACACTGTTTTAATTGATCCGAAAACAAAGCCTGAAGAAATCCTGTCCTTAGAACTATCTGGTTTGCTTATTTCTAATGGCCCTGGAGATCCAAGGTCATTAACTCAAGTTATAGAAAATATAAAAAATCTAATAGGTAAATTACCTATATTCGGAATCTGTTTAGGGCATCAAATTTTAAGCCTTGCGTGTGGCTTAAATGTAGAAAAACTAGATTTTGGACATCACGGATCGAATCATCCGGTAAAAATTAATGGAATAAAAAAAGCTTTAATCACATCACAAAATCATGGATTTAGTGTTGAGGGCTTTAATAAACCAATTAACCACAAAGATTATGGAACTATTGATGTATATGCAACAAATTTAAATGATGGAAGCAATGAAGGTATCAGTATTTGGGATTCTAACGCATATTCAGTTCAGTTCCATCCAGAGTCAGGACCAGGCACAACTGATGGTTTGCAAATTTTTAATCCATTTTTAGAAATGATTGAGGAAAAACATGCCAGCTAATAAAAAGATTAAAAGCATCTTAATAATTGGTTCTGGACCAATTGTTATAGGTCAAGCATGTGAGTTTGATTACTCAGGTTCTCAAGCAGCTAAAGCTTTAAAAAACGAAGGCTACAGAGTAATTCTTGTTAACTCAAATCCCGCAACAATTATGACTGATCCAGGAATGGCAGATGCAACATATATAGAACCTTTAACCACTACCTTTTTGGAAAAAATTATTGAAAAAGAAAAACCTGATGCTGTTTTGCCTACTTTAGGTGGTCAGACAGCTTTAAATCTTTCTATGGAATTAAGCGAAAAAGGAATATTTGATAAAAATAACGTGGCATTATTAGGAGCTTCAGCAGATGCTATCGAAATTGCAGAGAATCGATGGAAATTCAAAGAGGCAATGGAAAAAGTAGGGATAAAAACTCTTAACGCTACTTACGCAAAGAGTTTTGAGGAAGGGCTTGAAGCTTCAAAAAAGATGGGTTATCCGTTAATGCTTAGACCATCTTTCATATTAGGTGGCGGAGGAACTGGTGTTGTGAATAATGAAGAAGAACTAAATAAAAAATTAAAAGATGCTTTCACTGCATCCCCTACTCAAGAAGTATTAATAGAAGAGTCAGTTTATGGCTGGAAAGAATTTGAACTTGAGGTAATGAGAGATAGTGATGGTAATGGGGTAATCGTTTGTGGCATTGAAAACTTTGACCCTATGGGAGTGCATACTGGAGATTCAATTACTGTTGCTCCCATACAAACTTTGTCAGATAAAGAATATCAAATAATGAGAGATGAAGCATTGCTTTGTTTGGATACGATTGGGATCGCTACAGGAGGTAGTAATGTTCAATTCGCAGTAAATCCAGAGAATGGAGATAGAAGAATTATTGAAATGAATCCAAGAGTTTCAAGGTCTTCAGCATTAGCTTCAAAAGCTACTGGATTTCCTATAGCAAAATTTGCTGCACTTTTAGCTGTTGGCTATAACTTAACTGAACTAAAAAATGATATTACAGGAACGACTCCTGCTAGTTTTGAACCTGTTCAAGACTATGTAGTAGTCAAAATACCAAGATTTGATTTTCCTAAATTTCCTTCTACTGATGATATTTTGGGAACATCAATGCAAAGCGTTGGTGAAGTTATGTCAATTGCATCAACTTTTACAGAAAGTTTAACAAAAGCTATACGTTCATTAGAAATTGGTAAAACAGGGATAAGAAATATTGATAATAGATTTATAAGTCTAGATAAGCATCAACTTCAGGAAGAGATTAGTGTTCCTCGTCCAAGAAGAATATTTGCTATTTTTGAAGCAATAAGAAGAAACTGGCCAATTGAAGACATTGCAAATTTATCAAAAATTGATATATGGTTTCTGAGGGAAATTGAGAAAAGCTTTAATGTTAATCCTGAATCGACACCTACATCAATACTGAAAATGTTAGGTTGGACAGACGAAGATCTTGATAACAAAGATTCAAAGAAAGAGCTCGAAAATAACAGAGTTTATAAGTTGGTTGATACTTGTTCTGCTGAATTTGTATCAAAAACTCCTTATTTATATTCAACAAACGGATCCTCTAATGACGACACTGCTTCAAAGCAAAAAAAAGTTGTTGTAATTGGCTCAGGCCCCAACAGAATTGGTCAAGGTATTGAGTTTGATTATTGTTGCGTACATGGAGTTAGTTCATTAAAAGAAAATGGATACGAGGCAATAATGATAAACTCCAATCCTGAAACTGTCTCAACTGACTATGACACTGCTGACAAACTATATTTTGAACCATTGTCTTGGAATGAGGTTAAATCCGTGTTAGATAGAGAAAAGCCTGATTCAGTAATTATTCAGCTTGGAGGTCAGACTCCTCTTAAGCTTGCAAAAGAAATTCATAATGCAGGATTTAATATTGCGGGTTCTTCATTAGATGTGATTGACTCAACAGAAGATAGAGATTTATTTCAAAAATTATGCACATCTCAAGATATAAAACAACCAATTTCAAAAATTGCCAATAACGAAAAAGAATTGGTCGCATCAGTCAAAGAAATAGGATTTCCTGTTTTACTTAGACCAAGTTATGTTCTTGGAGGAAGGGCTATGAGGGTAGTACAAACTGATGAAGAACTAAATAATTACC
Organism: uncultured Candidatus Actinomarina sp.; assembly: GCA_902565645.1. Lineage (GTDB taxonomy): Bacteria > Actinomycetota > Acidimicrobiia > Actinomarinales > Actinomarinaceae > Actinomarina. Next base: position 284 of record CACFFJ010000012.1, on the reverse strand, counting down.
TTAATATTCTTGCAAGTGCTGATGAAGATGGAAATCCATTTAAGTCAGGACCATTATTGGTTGACCAATTTTTAACAGAAACAGTTGAAATAGACGTTGATCTTATCTCTGATGGAAAAGATGTATTTATAGCTGGAATTTTGGAACATTTGGAACCTGCTGGCGTTCACAGCGGAGACTCTACTGCTGTTATTCCTCCCTACAGTATTGATAAAGAAATGATTAAAGAAATTGAAGATAAAAGTACAAAACTTGCATTGGGTCTCAATGTTCAAGGGTTGCTT
>CACFFJ010000011.1 GCA_902565645.1 uncultured Candidatus Actinomarina sp. | reverse complement strand
CGGTGTTGTCGCCGATCCGGAAAAACCTTTTACTAAAAATTTAATTAAAGAATTTAAAGAAGTATGGAAAGCTGAACCCGCTTACATGGGAGTTGGCGGTTCCATTCCTTTTGCAAATGTTTTTACAGAACAGTTTCCAGATGCAGAATTAGTGTTAATTGGACCAGGAGACGATGAAGGGAATGCCCACGCTCCAAATGAAAGTGTTTGCATAGAAGATATTGAAAAATTAATTCAAAGCCTTATTAATACGTTAAAAAACTATTAAGCCTTTTTTAAAGTAATAGAATATATATAAGATGGAATTAATTTCACAAGTCACAATTGATGATTCTGTATATCTTGCAACAGAGTTAATTGAAATAGCAAAAAAAAATGAAAAGCTAAAAGACAAAAGAAGAAAGAAACAATTTTCTAAAATTCTCAATGATTCAAAAACTCTTGAAACTACAATGCATTTAACCGATGAAGTAATGCGAATATCTTCACCAAGAGCATCAGGCAAGATACTACAAGCGATAAATAAAAAGGTGACAATAAAAGGATTAGGTTTAATTGACTTTTTAGGACTAAAAATTCTTATTTTGTTGTCCTATATAATTCCAAGTTTCTCAAAAGCTATCGTCAAGACAAGAGTCAAGCTAGACTCCAGCGGAATAATATCCAACTCTGATAGAAAAAAACTCCAGAAGTATATAAATACACGTAGAGAAAAAGATATTGATATCAATATAAATGTTCTTGGAGAAGCAGTTTTAGGAGAAGAAGAAGCAGACAAAAGGTTTGAAGAAATTTTGTCGGTTATGGAACTTGAAGAAGTTACTTATATTTCAGTAAAGATATCTGCCATTGTTAGTCAGCTTCAAGAAGCAGACCACGAAGGTTCTGTAAATAGGGTTTCAAAAAAATTAAGAGTGATTTATGAAAAATCAATAAAGGAAAATGTTTTTGTAAATCTAGACATGGAGGAATTTAGAGACTTAGCAGTAACAGTTGACGTTTTTAAGCAACTTTTAGACGAAGAACCTTTTCAGAAACTTTATGCAGGAATAGTTTTGCAAGCATATTTACCAGATTCACATTCGGCTTTTCAAGATTTACTCTCATGGTCTGAAAAAAGATACGAGAAATCAGGAGGCAGGATAAAAGTAAGAATTGTAAAAGGAGCAAACTTAGCAATGGAGAGGACTGAAGCAGAGTTAAACGGTTGGAAAGCAGGACCTTATGAAACCAAAGAAGAAGTAGACGCTAGTTACGCACGATTAATAAACAATGCTATTAATCCGAATATTAAGAATTTTCTAACGATTGGTATAGCAAGCCACAACTTGTTTCATGTTTCTTTTGCACAAACAATAGCATCACTAAGAGAATGTAAAGACCAAATAGAGATAGAGATGCTTGAAGGGATGGCAAATGCTGAAGCGCTTGCTGTTAAAGAGAAATTTGGGTCAGTACTTTTATATTCTCCTATAACTTCAGCTGAAGAATTCCCATCAGCTGTTGCTTATCTTGTTAGGAGGCTTGATGAAAATACTTCTGAGGAAAATTACTTAAGAGCATCATTCAACATTGCACCAGGAAATAAAGAATTTAATAAGCAAGCTAAAAGATTCATTGACTCAATACACATGTCTCATATAGTGACTACTGACAGCAGGAGAAGATCTGAACAGAATCAATCTAGAGTTGAGTCATTTAATAAAAGAGTATTTCAAAATCAAGCAAATCAAGATTTAACAAACCCGGAGTTTATTGAAGCAATTAAAAATAAAGAGTATGTTTTTGCTGAAACATTAATACCTGTAGTTAGCGGGAAAGAGTATTTAAATCTTGAAAACAAAGATGGCCTAGAACCTGGTAAAGAAGGAAAACCCTTTTATTCATACAATATTGCTACAAAAGACATTATTGATGATGCCACAAGAGTAGCAAAGTTTGAACAACGTACTTGGCAAGAAACAAGTATTGAAAAAATTAAAGACATTATGGGAAATTGTGCAAAAATCATGGAACAAGATAGACCCAGATTAATTGCAGCAATGATGAGAGATGCAGGCAAAACAATATCGGAAGCAGACCCTGAGATATCAGAAGCAATAGATTTTGCTCGTTATTATGCACTAGCTGCTGAAAACATTAATAACGAATCCTCATCTTTAGGAGTTGTAGTAATTGCCCCTCCTTGGAACTTTCCTTACGCAATACCAATGGGAGGAATAGCTGCAGCCTTAGTTTCTGGAAATAGTGTTATCTTTAAACCTGCGCCAGAGACAGTACTTGTAGCTTGGGAGCTTGTAAACCAACTCTGGAAAGCAGGTGTACCAAAAACAGTTCTACACTTTTTACCAACTAAAGATGACGACGTCGGAAAATATTTAATAACCCATAAAGATGTTGATGCAGTGGTGCTTACAGGATCTTTTGAGACAGCTTTATTATTCAAAGAATGGAAACCATCACTAAGGCTTCTTGCTGAAACAAGTGGAAAAAACTCTATTGTGGTTACAGCAAGTGCTGATATAGATACTGCTGTAAAAGATATTATTGACTCAGCCTTTGGACACGCCGGACAAAAATGTTCAGCCTCTAGTCTTGCTATCCTTGAGACCTCAATTTATGAAAATCCAGCATTTTTCAGACAACTTAAAGATGCAGTTACATCTCTTAAAGTTGGAGATCCTTTAAACCTTTCTACGTCTGTAGGGCCTTTAATTAGTCCACCAAACAAGAATCTCTTAAAAGCTATTAATGAACTAGAAGATGGTGAGGAGTGGCTTATTGAACCAAAGCAATTAAGTAGTGAATATATTTGGTCTCCAGGGGTAAAGATAAATGTACAACCTGGTTCATGGTCTCATCAAACTGAATGGTTCGGACCAGTTCTAGGAATTATGAAAGCACGAGACTTAAAACAAGCAATCCAATGGCAAAATAGTGTTCCGTATGGTTTGACGGCTGGCATCCAATCATTAAATGAAAAAGAATGTGAATATTGGATTAAAAATATAGAAGCTGGGAACCTCTACGTTAACAGAACAACAACAGGAGCAGTAGTGAACAGACATCCTTTTGGGGGTTGGAAAAAAAGCAGTTTTGGTCCAACGGCAAAGACAGGAGGAGATCACTATGTTTCTATGTTTCGTAAGCATCAACCAGTGGAACATCTAGAAAGTTTAAGATATGAACTTAAGAGAACATGGGAAGAGTTTGGAAACAAGGTAATAAAACTTGGAGATACTGAATCAGAAAGAAACTTTAAACGCTACATTCCATATAAGAATGTTCTGATAGTTACAGATGATGACTTTTCAAAAGAGCTTATAGAATTAATCTTTTGGATATCGGATCTATTAAAAGTAAGTGTAAAAATGGTTTCTGTTCAAGATTTGTTAAGCGAAGATTCTACTTTAGATGTAAGCATTTTTGAAAAAATAAGATGGTTGGCAACTAATAAAGAGATTCCAAACCAGATATTTAACTCAGAGGCGACTGTTGATGATAGGAGTCTCATGCAAAATGGAAGTCAGGAAATGCTTTGTTGGGTAAAAGAACAATCAATATCTATAACAAATCATCGTTACGGGAATATTGGAGCTGGACCTCAGCCATTTAAAGAGTGGTAATAACTTGATACCAAATATTTAGCTTCTATTTGGAACATATTTAGATTAAATTTCTATAATAAAGTTGTTAACTACTATTAACAAAAAACGAAAGGAAATAATATTATGAAATCATTTTTTACGTCTACAGATAAAGAAAATGGACAGCAGTCGGCTTATCTCTTTATCATCGCCAATGTTATTGGGTTTGTAACTACAGGCATTTTAGGACAAGAGCAACCTCATCCATTAGTACAATTTTTATGGGGTTTAGGCTTTGCCGGTATAGCGCTATCACTCAAACCTCTTTTAGGTGACAATGTACCGGAAAACTGGAGAGAAGGGACAACTTTTCTTGCGGCAGCAATTTTTACAGCCAATTGTTTAACAATAGGAAGCACTGGAAATGAATTCGGCCCATTTTTCTTCTTTATCTGCTTAAATATGATCGCTCTGTACTCAGTTTCAGAGGGTGTTATAGCTAATATCTGGAGATACAACCTTTTAATTGGTGGAATTGTTGGATTTTTGCTATCGGGCGCCGGTACCTTTTTTGGATATGAACTTCCTGAATCCTTAATGCCTATTGGATTAGTTGTTTGGCTTACTTTAATTTTAGGCGTAGGAGTTGGGCCCTTATTAGCTTGGAAAAAGCGATAACAAAATACTGTAGAATAAAAATAAGAGAGTAGGAGAAATTATGTATGCAGTAGTTGTTAGAGGTCAAGCCCAAGATGGGAAGATGGAAGACCTAAAGAATTTTATTAAAAATGAAGCAATTCCTTCATTAGAGGTTGAGGGAATGATTTCAATTGGATTTTGCAATCCTGAAGAAAATGTTAATTTGGGGATGGTTTTCCTTACCGATAAGGAAGCAGCTGATCGCTTTGGAGAAGCTAGAAATGAGAATATTGCAAAATTACAGGATATTCTAGCAGGCCCTCCAAATGTTAAAGAAGGGGAAATAACTTTAGGAAAAATTTATCAAGAAGTTACAGCTAAAGAACGTGAAGGTGATTTTGTAAGGGTTGTATTTGCAAAGGTAGGCGATGCAGAGACAGCAGAAAATTTTGTTAAAGAAAAAATATTTCCAATTTACAATGAAGCAGAAGGCCTTAGAGCTGCTGGTTTTATGGTTGTAGACGGTGAAGCAATCAGTTGGAATTTTTGGGATTCAGAAGAGGCTGCTAATGTAGTAGTTCCAAAATTTAATGAGGAGCTTTCTTCAGCTGAGGAAATTTTTAACGAAGCTCCAGTTGCATATATGGGAACAATTTATGCTGGAAAGAACTTTATTGACATTACAAAAGGAATGGAATAATTACGTAGATTTTCCAGTAGGGAAGTCTTAATTAAAAAGAAAGGTAAAAAATGAAACAAGTTACAGTAAATATTTCTAAATACAAGGAACACAAACCTGAAATTTATGATGCATGGAAAGAAATTTGGACTGAGTATTCCAAAGAATTTATAGAAGCCACTGGAGCTAAATATATATGGTCGTACTCAGAACAAGATGATGGAGTTTATTACTTTTGGGTGAATATGTTTCCATCAAAGGAATCTCGAGCTGCTTGGACAGAAAACTATGATGCTGAAGCAGAACAGGCTAAGATGTCCGAACTCATTAAAGAGAAGACAGGATATTCTTCCGAAGAACTTGATGAAGATAAAGAATTAGATATATCCCTACAGGGTATGGATGTTCAATTAAGTAATTAATTTATTTATTAAGAAAGGAAAAAAAATGACAGAACAAGAAAAACGTATTGGTTCTAATATGGCTTATGTTAACGGTGTAGGAATATTAGTAAACTTTGCAATACTTGCTTTATTAATTGGACCTGGTTCAACAGGATATGATCCAACATATGGAGCAATTACGGACTTAATATCATTAGTAGCTAGCTTTGCGGTTGCTTGTGTCGTAATTATTGCTGGAAAATTGTGGGACTGGGAAAGCAATTTTTACTTTGGTTTAATGACAAGAATAGTTTTTGTTATTGCCTGTGTGCAAATGCTAACTTCTGTATCAGGTACAGCTACAGCCAATTCTGTGTTTGACACAGTTTTTAATGCAGATCAAGCCCAAGCAATTGCAGGGAATACACAATGGTTTCAATTTGTAGCTTTTGGTATTTATGCTTTAACACTTTTAGGTGTTGACAATGGGAAACTTCCAGGATGGGGAAGGACTGCAGGTTATGGTTTTGCAATCTTAGTTCTTGGAGCTCAATTAGGATCTTTATTTGGATTGATTCCTTCAGGGCTATTTGTTCCTCTATTTGTTTTAGGCGGAGTTATTCTTTATCCAGCATTTATCATTAGTGTTGGGTCAGCAATTTCCAAGTCTTAATCTAAATATTTATAAGTGCTTATGCTCTAGATTAGGGCATAAGCACTTTTTTTATTTATTATTGAGAAGAAGGATTAATTAATTGCTGAACAAAAGAAGGCACGATGTAGACGCTATTAGAGCAATAGCTCTATTTCTATTAATTGCTTATCACTTAGGGATTTCTTTCACGTCCCTGGCTCCATTTATTTTCTTTATACCAAATATAAAGAGTATCGACTCTATATGGATTCCAATGGCCATGATTAATACATGGAGAATTCCAATTCTTTTTTTAATATCTGGAATTGCTTTTAGATTTTCATTTGAAAAGAGATCACCACTTCAACTAATAAAAGAGAGATTAAAAGTACTTGGCCTTCCCCTATTGTTTGGAAGCTTTACTTCCGGAGCTTTAGTTATTTATTTTGTGACCTTATTTTGGGAAAGAAAAGGAGAGGGGGAAGCTGTTTTTTGGCCTGATTCTGCTCATCTATGGTTTTTACAAAACATCATTATATATAGTTTGATATTTGTATTGATGTTACGATATCTACCTCTATTAAGAAATAAGTCTGAATTTTTATCAAAGTTACTTTCTAAGCCAGGTGGGATATTCTTATTTTCTCTACCAATAATTTATGAAGGGCACCTAGTAGAAACAGGCTATTGGAGGGAAGGTGTAGACTACACACTTTATGTTGATACATCGCATGGAATTTACCTAGGAGCCATATGGTTTTTACTGGGTATTATCCTGACCTCACAAGGAGAAGCTTTCTGGGAATCGAATAAAATAAATTGGAAAATTCACGCTGTAATTGCATTTAGTTTATACATCTATCGTTTTCTTAATGAATTTGAAGGAGTTGATAATCGGATAATAGCTTTTGAATCCTTTAATTTTATTTTCCTTGTTTTAGGCTTGGGAGCTACTTATTTGAATAAAGAATCAACTCAGCTTAACTATTACCGAACCGCAATTTTTCCAGTTTATATAGTTCATTTCCCAATTCAATACGCTCTAATGCTTTACTTGGGAGGCTGGAATATAAATCCTTGGATTAAATATGTTTTATTTTTATTTCTGGTCTGCTTCTTAAGCCTTACTTTTTACCACGCTATAAAGAATTTTAGATTCTTACGACCACTTTTCGGATTAAGAAACCCTCCAAAAAAAACTATTGATGGATAAAAAAAGAATATTCTTAAGGCTATTTATTATTTCAGTAATTCTTTACTTACTTTTTTCAGATAGTTATCTTGCTAGGAGGCTTGTTCAGCTTCCTTCACTGTTGTTAAACTATTTCTAGTATGAACATATTAGATTTTGCTGACAATGAATACATAAATTTAATTACTTACAGAAAAGACAACACACCTGTAGCAACTCCTGTTTGGCTTTCATCAGTTGAAAATTATTTAGTTGTTACGACTAGTTTAAATGCAGGAAAAGTAAAGAGAATAAGGGCTAACGGAAAAGCAACAATCTATACAACTAATCAGACTGGTAGCAAAAAAACTTTCTGAAGAGATTGATGTTAAAGCGTCGATAATTAAAGATGACAGTGAGAAACAAGTAGGTATTAAATCAATTAAAAAAAAGTATTTTCCAGTTTCTAAAATGTTTATAAAAGGCCCTAATGAAAATAGAGCAATAATTAAACTTGAAGAAAAGGAGAATTAATGTACTGTCCAGATTGCGGATGTAGCGACGACGAATAATTTAAAAATAAATTAAAAGTCCAAAACTTAATGAAACACAAGAAATAAGACCAAAATATGCATAGAGAGAACTATAAAGTCTTTCATTTTTTTCTAGTTTTATTACGGACAAATTGGTTAATGAATAGTAAATCAAGATAAAGAAAGAACTTAGCTTTACGGCATTTATTACATCAATAAATAAAATTCCAATAATAATAATTCCTGCAGTGAAAATTTCTGACACATATGCAGAATTAAATTTTTTATGTATTGTTTTGAAAACACTGGGAAGATATGAGTCTCTAGACATAGCAACCAATATTCTGCTTATACCAGGAACAAGAGCAAGTAAAACAGATCCCGTTGCTATTGTTGAGCCAATTGTTATAAGAAAAGAGAAATCAGAAAACCTACTCACATCAAAAGCTACCTTAAGTGGTGTAAGAGAATTTTCGATTATTTGAGGATTAATAATACCAAGAGTTACCCACGCCACGCCAACATAAATTAAAACTGTAAGCCCAAGGCCTGTCAAAATAGCTTTCGGTATTATTTCTTCAGGATTTTTTATCTCTTCTCCAAAAGTAGCCAATCTTGAATACCCAGTAAAAGCAAAAAACCAAATAGAGCTACTTAATAAAAATCCATCTAAAGTTAATCCGCTGGTTATGGGTATTTGGATACTAAAATTTTCTGAAGCTGTAATAGAAATAATGTAGAAAAAGATAATCCCTACCAAGGAATAAACAAACCATTTAGCTACAGAGACAGTTTTTGTTAAGCCGAAAAAACTAATCATCGTAACAAGTAGAACAGCAGCAACTGCAGAATATTTTGGATAAGCAGGGCTTATATAGTTTCCTAGTGTTAATCCTATTGCAATACAGCTAATTGATTTCCCAACAATAAAGCTATATCCAGCAATTAGTGAGGGAATTTTTCCAAGAACATTCTTAGCGTATAAATATGTACCACCCGTCTGAGGGTAGTTTCTAGCAAGCTGCGCTGAGGAAGATGCATTTGAAAAAGCAACTGCACTGGCCATTAGTAAGCCAAGGACTAAAGAATAAGAAGCTACTTTTGCAGTAGGAGCTATATTTAAGAAAAGTCCAGCACCAATCATTGAACTTAGGCCTAAAAAAACTGAGCTCCTTAATGTCAGTGTTCTAGAAAATTTCTCCATAAGGTTATATTATTATTCAATAAGAATAAATAATGTTTGATAAATTAGCACCAACGCCAATAACAGAAAAGAAATATAGATATCTGATGATTTGTGCAATGGTTTGGATGTTTACGGGAGCTTGGGTTGATGCAAGTGCTCACACTTATATTATTGAGGACATAGAAACCTTTTTCACACCATGGCATGCTTTACTTTATTCAGGATATGGTTTTGTTGTTATCTCAGCTGTTTATGTAAAAAATAAAATGAAAGATTATAAATTCGATGTTGGAGTTTTAGGCGCGACAATCTTTGCTGTAGGTGGAGGCTCTGATGCTATTTGGCACACACTACTAGGAATAGAAACAGGAGTAGAACCACTAATAACACCTTCACACTTAATGTTGTTTCTAGGATCTTTTTTAATGTTAGACCATGTCTTTGCATCAAGACCTGAAAAAGATATTCTTGATGCTGCATCTATTTTCTCAATAGCAACAATCTATGGGTTGATAGTATTTATGACACAATTTATCAATCCTTTCTTAGATAAGGAGATGTTCTTTTATTACAATGATGACCGCCTTGCTGCTGGTTCAGTATTCTTCCACGCAATGTTGGCCTGTATCGTTTTTGTCTACGCTATAAGATTTAGAGTCTCACCAAGGGGGATAGGTGCCATTTATTTTATTTCATTCTTATATCAGTCAGTATTTTTTATTCTTGGGGATTTAATGAGTATGGTTGGGCTAATTCATTCTGGTTTTTGGTTCGGGGTGGGAGCATTTCTAATTACAAACTGGTATTACAAAACCAATCATGATAGAAAGGTACAAATAGCCACTGCTCTTATAGGATCTTTATATGGATTATTTGTTGTTCTAAATATTTTATATTTGTCTATTTTTCAAGATTTTGACCTTGTTTGGAGGTTTTATGGTCTTGGAGGATTAGTAACAACGCCACTATTGTTTGGTTACATGATAGGAAACTTAGGAGTCAACCCAAAGACAGGAGAGGTTGTTGAGTAGCGAAAGAATTACTTATTAAGTGATTTTGATAATTTCTCCAATTCTTGAATAGCCTGATTTTTATCTTCTGATAATTTATCTCTTGAAATAGCCTCTCCAATAAAGATTTTTATTTTTTTATTTTTTTTGTTAAATAATTCATTTAACTGAGAAATATCTCGAAGTTGCTTGCTTATGTATGATGCAAAATAAAAGAACCAGGAGTTTCTTGCCTTAATATAAACAGGAACCAAGAGACAATCATGTCTTTCAGCAATGATTATTGGAGTTTTTTCCCAATTCCTGTCTTTTAAACCAGAAAAAGTCAGCTTCGACAGCCTTCCTGATGGAAAAATTATACCTATTCGATCTTCTAATAAAAATTTTTTAACATTTCTGTGTGTTTTCTTTGTTGCTGTGTGGAGTTCTTTTTCTTTATTCCAAACAACTGGTGCAAATATATTATCAAAAGACCCGACCAAGTAAATAAATAGTTCATTAGCAAAGAAGAAGATATCTTTTCTAATTTTGTAAATTTGATGAAAGATAGCGATAGCATCTGCAGGACCCATCGGATGATTTGATACAATTAAGCACTTACCACTAGAAGGTATATTTTCAATCCCTACAACTTCACAATTTGCTGTATAGTTTTCTCCTAACCAATTGAAAGCTTCTGGTCCAGACATATCTTGTATAAAATCACCTGCGTAAATAGTCTCATCAATTCTTAAATATTTTGCTAGTAATTTATAAACCAATTTTGAAAGAAAAGTATCTTTTAGAAACCATGGACCTCGGTCTTTTATAAGATTATGGATTTTCTTTTCCACTTAAGCCTCGAACCTTGAGTGTCTACCTTTAATACCATGAAACAATAAACGTAGACGCTTTATAACTTCCTCCTCTGTACCTTCTATATCTAAAGCAGGCAAAAGAGTGAAACATCTCTTTTCATAATCAATCTGCACAGGCATTACTTCAGCATCTAATTCTCTAGCAATATATAAAAAGCTTGATCTAAAACGTGAAGGATCAAACCTTCCTTCAGGAGTTACAATTAGAACAAACCCATCATGTTTTTTCAATTCTTCAACAACTGATTTGTATTGACCTCCTTTTTCTTTTCTTTCAACAGGAATAGCTCCAAATTTTCTAAATATAATTTCCTGAAGCCATCCTAAAGGCCAAGGTATCCCTTGCTTGTCAATATCTTTGGGTTTTAAAAAGGGAACGGGTAAACGTCTCATTGTCCATTTTGCAGATAAATAACAAATTTTTATATTCATAGCCATAACTATTAAGAACATAAAATATTCATCTCTTGCAGATTGATGAGGGGCTGCAACTAAAACAACATTTTTATTATCTAAGAAATTTCCTATCGCGGTAAATTTTTCTCTCCGCAATAAAAATTCAGCGATATATTTTAAAAAGTATCTTTTTTTTGTAGGTGTTAATACACTTGCATTTAATTCTGGAAGTATTTTAGAACCTTGCATATTGTTTAGTAAGTTATCACAAGTATAGTTATTTTTAATAGGTTTTTAACTTGTCATTACCCATAAACGAAACATTATTAAATTCTTTCATTCTGAAAAAATGACCCGAAGATATTTCTGTTGACCTTGGTTTTGTTCTTTTTGAGTTTTTTCTTCTGTATCTTCTTGTGTTTTTTCTTGTTGGCTTTGTTGTATCTCCACTTCTTCTACTGATTCAACTATTTCTGTTGAGCTACCACCACACATTGTAAGAATGAATAATAAAACCATTGAAATAAGTTTTTTGAGTTTCATATGTATATAAGTATAAATGATAAGAGTCTATGAAAAAATTAAGTAAATACGATTTTTATGGAAGCTTTAGATTTGCTCTGTATAGTGTGTGTGGTTTGTCACCCATCTGATTTGGAGAACCCGATGTGATAAGCAGGTAAGTTTTATCATTAATTGGAATTGTTGTAGGGTCTAAATAGCTATAACTTTCTGGTGTAATTCTTTCTTCGATAAACTCCCAATCTAATCCATCTTTTGAGGTTGCATAAAATAAACTTTGAGGTATGTCTGGGAGATAATGGGGAGTGTATGACATTACTGCCCTCCAGTCTCCATCCTCTGCTTTCATGACTTCAAAATCTACATATCCACTATCAAACCTATATCCAGGATCCATCGTAAAATCGACACCTTTTGTTGTTTTTGATGTTGCACTAACAATTGTCTCATCTGATGTTTTATCTTCTGTGTAAACCCAATATACTCTGATTAGTCCATTAGACATTAATACAGCATCTGGAACGCCCCACGCTACTTCATCTACACTCACAGGAAATCCAAGAGCTTTTTTATCAGTGTAAGTTAGGCCATCTTCAGAAAAAACAGCAGTATATATGTCTTTTTCCTTCGTTTGTGGATTCCCTTCGACAAAGTAACCTCTTCTTACTCCATCTACCGTTTCAACTATTGTTAAGTCAGAAATAAAATTAAGAACTCCTTGTATCTCACAGTTAAATTCATAATCACATAACGAAACGGCTAAGCCCATAACTTCAATACTATTGTAAAACAACCTAAGAGTTGATTCATCCACTTTCTCAAGATACGGACTTACACCGCTAGTTTCTATAGATTCTAAATTTTCAACACTTGCAAAAGAAGTTGAATAAGAAGTCTCTAGGGGTGTTTCTGATGCAATTTCAGCAGAGATTCCTTCTTTTATTCCAATCCCTGGGGGTGTTGGAATATTGCAACTTGTGAAATAGTCATAATGTTCTTGTATTATCATTCCTTCATTCATTACATCATATTCCATTTGCTTAAGTGAGTCAGTTGTAGAAACCTGAGCTATACATTCCTTTTCTTCGTCTGAAAGAAAAGAAAGGACTCCTCCTGGGTATTCATCAATTACTTCTTCTATGTTTGCTTTCTCTAAGTTGTTATTAATAGGTTCCGAATTGTTACTAACAGATGAATCAGAATTTTCAGATGAAATCTCATTGTTTGATGAAATATTATCTTGTTCAGTTTCACCAATGTTTTCACCGCAAGACATAACTAATAGGAGGATAAGGATCAAGTAGAAATTTTTTATCCCTTTCATTAAAATTCCTTTAAGGTGCAAAACCCAATAATCTGTTTGAGAATTTGTATTCTCCTACCCATAGATGATAACCATCCCAACCAATTCCAGCTGCCATTCTTGTTCCCATGTTAGTTTTATCAGTTCTTCCTCCAAAACTCATTGTCGGGGAGCCCCCAGCTAATGCATCATTAATAGAGTCCCATCCAATTATTCTGTCATCGGCTGGAATAAAGAATCCTTTATCATTAAAACTAATTTCTGATGGGCAGTCTTGTCCTGGTACATTCATGTATATTGGTGAGCTTAGATTAGATAATTCAATTACTTTAAAACCAGGCCCCCCTGGATAACAGCCAATAGCAAGATGGGTATCGTTCATAGCAATTCGACCTAGGTTAGAAAGATTAGAAAGGGTATAAGTTGGATTGTCTGATACTCCTGGTACTCCTTCCCATATGTAAATACTATTAGAATTGGAGTTTGCAAGAGCAAAATATGTACCGTTGTAGGCAATACCTCTTACTCCGTCTAATGTCACACTGCCAATATTCGCTGTATTTAAATCAAAACTAAAATTTCCACTATTAATTGTGTTCTCAATGTTATTCCATCCAAACACTCTATTGCCGCCTACAAGGTATACCTCTTTCCCAAAAACAACCATATCCCATGGGGCTTGATCAAATCTTCTCATCACAATATCAGGTTGAGCTCCAGAACTACCTGGAATCTGCTTCCAGATAGAAAGAGATCTATCAAAGTCAGATGAGACAAACAACATAGTGCCGTTCGACTCAATTATTGGATTTTGAATAATAAAATCATCAAGCAATGGATAATTTGTTGTTTTATCAGTAAGTAACGACCAGTCTGGTTTTTCAGTTGGTGAGCTAGGAATAGAGTCAAAGACAGAAATTCTATTGCCATTATATTCTGCAACAAATAGTTTTCCATCAGCTACAACTGCTCCACCATCATCACCACCAGCCCATCTATGGCCTTCGTTTGGGTTTGCTTTTTTAACTTGTACTTTTAATTCATCTGTTGTTGTGTAGAGTTCATCATAAAAATACATCGTCTCCCCTCCTGCAGCAATACCATAAATCTTTGAATCATGGATGGCACCAGCTAGCCAGTTGTCAATACAGGCATCAGGGTCTCTTGAAGAAGTCGGCCATGATATCCATACATGTGTTGATCGTGTACCATTTTGACCAATACATGGTCCGTTTGCATTCTCGTCTCCTATCATTATGTAATTACCATCGGATATAATAGAACGAGGTGTTCCTACCTGACTAGAGGTTAAAACTACATCTGGAGGAGTTGTAGGCCCTGGAAAGGAATCCCAAAATAGTATAGAGTTTGCAACTGTTGCAGAAATTATAACTTTAGTACCATCGGACCAAACTCCCCATGGCCACGAATCACCAAAGTTTACATAATTAGTGACTGGAATAGCATAGTCTGCTGCCTGACCAGATGAAGTTGGGAAAGAAGTCCAAACAAGAACTCTATTATTGTCTGAGTCTGCTACTAAAATTTTTCCGTCAGGTGTTAAACTAACCTGACCTGGGAAATCCATGTTCGCTAAACCAGTACCTGAGTTATGTGTAGTAAAGTTTTCTTGACCTAATACTAAATCTGGTGGAGTTGTTGATGCTGGGATAGAATTCCAAACTAATACTCTATTGTTAAAACGATCGGTAACTGCAAGCTTTTCTCCATTGGAGGAAACTGAAACTGGATGGTTTAATTTTGATTTTCCACCTGAATTGTTAAATCCAAAACCAGAAAGAATAATATCTGCTGACTCATTTAGTCCAAAAGTTCCACTACCGTTTGAACTAGCTTGCGTATATGTAGGAGTGTATTCATATACACTCAGAGAGTACCAACTTTCCTCTAATTGACCTTCATTCCCTGAACCTGAAGCCTGTTGACCTACTTCTGTTTCTTCTTCTGGTGATGAGTCCTCTTCATTTCCTGAAATAGGATTTTCTTTACATCCAATTACAATGCCTGCTTCATATTCGTCAGGGTCAAGCTCTTCAACAATCTTTGTGTAAATTTCTCCTCCAAAATTAAAAGAAATACAATCTAAAACTTCCTGAGTTGCTTCCTCAATGATTCCAATAGCTTGCCTTATTGTCTCTTCAGGGGATGATGCTTGTCCTTGTGGGCCTTGTCCTTGTGGGCCTTGTCCTTGTGGGCCTTGTCCTTGTGGGCCTTGTCCTTCCTCTTGTTGTGGTTGAGTTTCTTGTGGTTGAGCCTGTTGTGTTTGAGTTTCTTGTGGTTGATTTTCTTGTGGTTGAGTTTCTTGTGGTTGAGCCTGTTGTGGTTGAGTTTCTTGAGTTGAACTATCTCCACAGGAAAAAAGCATCAAAAACGTAAAAAATAAAGCGAGATTCTTAGTTTTTATTTTCATTTATGGATAAATACTTTCTATCTCATCATAATCTGGCATACTTTCAAAATTTGCTGGTTCTAAATATTTTGAAGTAATTTTACTAATATCTATAACTGTAGTTTCTGCTTGTATTCCGCCATCAGATTTGCTCCAAGTTCCAAATCCTAACCAAGAACCGTCTCCTAGTTTTATATCAAGCTGAATAAATGGAGTTTCTACTCCCCAACCCCAGTTTTTTCCATCAGTTGAGAAATATGCACAACCTTTATTTTCTTCCCAGGTTCCAAATAAAACATATAAGTTTGAAGATATTTTTGTAACCTTTCCTTCGGAATGTCCATAAACAACTTGATCAAAAGTCCAATTAATACCATCAAGTGAAGAATAGATTAAAAAATATGGAGAATGTTCAAATCCATCTCCATTTTTATCTGTAACAACTGTTGTTTCATCATCCCCGGGGTGGAACTCTCTAAGTCCTTCAAAAGAAGCAAAATACTTATTGTCCATTTTTGTAACAAATGCATTAAGAGACTTTGTTTCAGAAAATCCAAGTTCAACTCTCTTTTGATTCACTGTTGCTGATGAAATTAGTGTTGTTTTATTTCCCCAATTTAAACCATCAGACGAAGTATATCTGGACCAGCCTCCCTCTGCTAAACTTGGGTTTCCATACATTAACCAGTTATTTGAAGACTCTTTTACAACCTGTCTCCAACCTAATGTTGATGTAAGGTTATAGTCTGCTTCTATCGTAAATGATATAGAACTTGGTCTAGAGTTTATAGGGTTGTCACTTACCCATCTTGTTGATTGGAAAGCTTCTCTGTGATCTCCTCCAAAATATAACGCTATTTTTCCATTGTCCAAAACAGCAGCAGTAGGGTCAGCAAGAGTGCTGATCCCAGGTGGCCTAGAGAGGAAAGAAGGATCATCTAAAGGAATAGCTGTTATTCCTTCAGTTTGATAATTGATTGGATAGCCTAAATCTTGATAATCAAAAATTCCTGGATCTACATAGGGACATGTTCTTCCAAAATAGCCACATTCCTTTGCAGCAATATAAAATTCTTCTGAAGTTATCCCTATGTCAGATGGTTTAAATCTACCTTGAAATATCTCATCTACTTTACTTATGTTCTCTTGACTAATGGTTCCATATAACTTATAAGATATACACTGTCTTTGATTTTGATCTCCAAAATATGTATAAAAATTTTCATAATCTTCATCAGTTGTTTGACCCCCTGTACTGGTTTGTCCTTGTGAGTCACTTTGTCCTTGTGGTCCTCCTTGTCCTCCTTGGCATTTAGGGTCTGACTGGTTTTCTCTACAATATTCTTCAGAAGGCCTATCTTCCTGTCCTGGTGGTCCTTGTGCTTGAGATGGAGCTCCTAAACATTCACCTACTTTCTGTTCTTCTTCTTTTGTAGGCCTTTCATTTTGTAATTGTTTATAACGTTCTTCTCCAAACTCATTAATTAAGCATTCAGCATAATTTTCGTCAAAAAAGGGGTTGTTATTGTTCTGAGGCCCCTGTCCTTGCGTTTGTTGTGTTTGGGTATCTTCTTGAGTTTGTTGTGTTTGGGTATCTTGTTGAGTTTGTTGTGTTTGGGTATCTTGTTCTGTTGTGCTACCCCCACAAACAACAAGGGTAAATAATAAAAGCAAAGAAATAAGGCTTTTTTGTTTCATATATATCTAATTATAAAAAGATTCTTAAAAAGTTACCCATTAAAATATTAATTAGGACTTCCTTTCGTGCCTTGAGCCACTGAATATCAAGACATGATAAAACAAAAATTACAGCCACTGGGGAGTCTTTTTGAAAAATACTCATGAAAAGCAAAAATCCCGATTGATCTTGCGACCCTTCGGGATTTTCTATTCTATTTCATTTTCGGTCTTGCGACTTCATTTTCAATAGTGTGTATACAATTTAACTCTAAATTAACAAATAAGCAAGAAAAAGTAGATTGTTTTTTTCGCGAACTTTTTATAAAAAAGCCTAATTTAGATAGATTTTTACATCTGCACGTGGGTGCGGAATTGGGGATGGGTTAATATTAAGCTCTTCTGTTGACTCAAGGCTTTCAAAGTTTGTGGCTAACTTATAAACAACATTCTTAAAAATGTAACTTGCAAAAAATTTTCCTAAACATGTATGAGCGCCTCCTGAAAAAGGGAAATAAGCTTCATTTTGATAATCAGGGTCTAGAAATCTTCTAGGTGAGAATTTTTCTGGTTCATCCCAGTATTTTTCATCATTATGTAGAACTAAAGGCCCAACCGCTACATAAGTGCCTGCCTCTAAATCATAACCATCTACTGTTGTATCTCTTACTACATATCTTGGAGAGAAAGGCACTGGTGGATATTTTCTCATAGCTTCGTTAAATAATGCCTCACCTATGTGACCATTCTTTAGTTCTGATATATTGGTACAGCTTATTGTATTTGCTTCTTCAGCTAATTCGTTAAAGAACTCATTATCGGTTGACAGGTAGTGTATGGATGAAGTTAAGGTGCTTGTTGTTGTATCATGAGCTGCTAATAAAAGAAAGATCATATGTTCTGCTATTTCAAAGTAAGTCAAACCCCCTTCTTGGTTGTTTGTCTTGACTAATTCAGAAAATAATGTTTTTTGTTCTGTGTCAACGTTTTCTGCTTTTGATTCAAAATAATTCAAAAGTTCTTTTCTAGCTTTTAATCCTTTTCTTAAACTTGTAAATGGAAGAGGAACTCTTACCACTGAAGTGGCTGATTCAATAGAGTCTGTGAATAACTTATTAAGTTGTATTAGTCTACTTTCGTCTACTTCATCAAAAAATAATTCAACTGCAATATTGAACATTAATTGTTTAATGTTTTCATATAGATTGAAAGACTCTTCTTTTTTTATTTTCTCAATCCATTCATCAATTCTTGGCTGTATTATTTGTAAATAATTCTCAAGAGCATCTCTCCTGAATGACTCTTGTAGCAGACCTCTGTGATATTTATGATCATCAAAGTCTCTTAACATCAATCCATTTTCAAATGTTGGCCCTATTGAAAACTCCCAACCACGCTTTGATGAAAAGTTATCTTCTGGATCTAAAAAAATATGCTTCGTTGCTGACGGGGTAGTAAACATGGTAACTCTTTCATTTAATATAGAAATTTCTAAAACATCTCCATGCTTTTTTCTCAACCGCTCACTAAGAGCAAGAGCGTCATTTTTAAATTGTATTGAGTGTCCCAAAAAGGGAAGCCCTTTATCAACTGGTGCTTTCATATTAACCTTATATTATAAGAGAATAATTAATCAGAAAAGCAAAAATCCCGATTGATCTTGCGACCCTTCGGGATTTTCTATTCTATTTGTTTTCAATCTTGCGATATCATTTAAATAGTGTTCTACTAATTTACCCCTCTAATGAGATCTATGCAAAATAATTATTAATTTATTTTTCGCGAACTTTTAAGCATAAATTGCTGCTTTTTTTCTTTATCAACTCTCTCTAGAGCATAACTGACCATTATCCTTGGCATATTTTTATGGTTTTTCTTCATAAAATGTAATAAAACCTCTTCATCTCTTTTTCCAATTTCTCTAAGCATCCATCCTGTTGCTTTGTGTATAAGGTCTTCTGGGTCTTTTAAGTATTTCTTTGCTAATTTCAAAGTTAAATTAAATTCATTGTTTTTAATTTTTGGCCATGTTGACATGATTGCTATTCTTCTAACCCAGAGAGAAGAGCTGTTTGACCATTCTAAAAACTGTTTTTGTGGTTTTTTTTCAAGATATATGCCGATCAAGCTAGGTGCAATCTTGTCAACTAGGTCCCAATTATTAATCTGCTTAATATTCTTTAATGTAAATTGATACCACTCTTCTTTATTTTTTGATTTATTAAAATTATTTAAAACAATTAACCACCCGCAAAATCTCTCCTCGTGCCATTGTGAGTAGAGAAGTTTTGTAATTTCTTTTTTTTCTATTGTTAAATGTTTTGCTGCAACCTGTTTAATGTCTGGAACAACAACTCCTAAAAATTTATCTCCTTCTCCATACTCACCTTTTCCAGTTTTAAAAAATTTTGGTAAAAATTTTCTCTTCTCTTCGTTAGCAAGGCTTCTTAAATCTTTCTTTATTTGGTCGTAACCCAATCTAGTTCAATTCCTTTGAATTTGTAATATAGTCAAGAACAGCCTCTATATCCTCTTTCTTTATGTGTTTGATAAACACCTCGTAAGTACTGTCTTCAAAAATAAAAAGTAGACTATCTTCTTCTTCTTGTATTTTTTTTATTTCATAAATATCACGTACAACACTTAAAGTTTTCTCTTTAGTCCTAATTGCTATGCGACCATTATTAATTTCAATCACTGGTTGTATAAAACTTTGTAAAGCAATAATTATCTGGAAACAACCAATGCCTAAAATTAAGTAGTACAAACCCTCTTCCCTGATATTTGAACCAAATTCTTTTAAGCTAATGTAATTTCTTAGAAGTGCCCTTAATGGTCCCTCAAGCATGTTGTCTATTGAAATATATGTCAATAATATACCACTAGTTAATGTTGATAGCATTAAACGTTTGCTTCTGTAAACTTTTTTTTCCATAAATTTAATTCTATTAATAACAGATTACTTCATTTTGGTATTGTTTATATATGGAAATTGTACTGATAAGACATGGCCAGCCTGATTGGGGAAGTGGTGTTGACATATACACTGAAAATCCAGGTTTAACAGATCTTGGTAAACTACAATCTGAAAAATCATCTTCGGTTTTTGAAAAAAATGAAATCGACGAATTATGGATTTCACCATTAAAGCGTGCTCAAGAAACATTTACTCCCTTTGAAGATAAAAAAATAGCAAAATCTACTTATACATATGAATGGTTACAAGAGATGCATGATGAAGAAGAGCAAGCATTATATGGAAAAAGTAAAGAAGAGGTCATGGCTTTTTTTGCGAAACGTAACTCCCAATCATTTGAAGATTGGGCAGAAGCTAGTCATGGAAAACACATGGAAGTCTTTAGTAAAAATATAGTTTCTAACCTAGAGGTAGAACTCGGTAATAGAGGGGTTGTTTCTTTAGATGCAGAATATGATAGAAGGTTCGACTTAAGCAAAACAATTGTTGATAGACTAATGATTATTTCTCATGCTGGAACAATGTCAGTTTTGTTATCGTATTTTTTGAATATGCCTCTTTATCCTTG
>CACFFJ010000010.1 GCA_902565645.1 uncultured Candidatus Actinomarina sp. | reverse complement strand
TTTGGAAACCAGGACCAAATAAAACATATGAAGTATGGAATCCAGGTAAACATGAAATAAAAATTACGTGGAGTAGAGTAACTGGTTTACCAGATGTTGGAGAATTTACTTGGAGTTTCTTTACTTATTAATATAAGAAAGTGCCTCATCCTCATTCATAATTTTAATTTTTAATTTTTTTGCTTTTTCAAGTTTTGAACCAGGTTTTTCTCCAGCTATCAAAAAATTAGTATTCTTAGAAACTGATGTAGTTACTATACCGCCAGAATCTTCAATTAAATTTATTAAATCTTGACGAGAAAATTTATTTAAACTTCCAGTTATTACAAACGTTTCTCCATTTAATTTACCTGTAGAAGAAGAGGATTTTTTGTCTAATTTAAAACCATGCTTCTCTAAAGCTTTCAAAGTAGTTAAATTATCATTGTCTGATTTCCATTCATTCAAAGAGTGAATAACGCTTTCTGAAATTCCATGAATTGCTTCAATATTTTTCCTACCTGCATTTAAAACTTCATTAATTGATCCAAAACTTTGAATTAGTTGTTTTGCTGTCCTCTTACCAACATGCCTTACGCCTAAAGCTGTTAGAAGCTTTACAGGATCGCTTTCAACTGATTTTTTTATGGCTTTTAACAAATTATTTGTTTTCTTTTCTTCCCATTGAGGAAGAGATATTAGCTCTTCATACTTTAAGTCATAAATATCTTCTACATTGTTAATAAGATTGTTTTGAATTAATGTTTCAATTGTTTCTTTACCAAGACCATCAATTTCTAATCCAGATCTTGATCCGAAGAAAATCATTCCTTCTTTCTTTGCAAGATTGCACTTTGACTTTCCTTTACACCTTGGTACTTTTTCTTCATTTATAAATTCAATTTGATAATCACCACAAGGACACTTTAAAGGTAATTTCCATTTTTTTTGACTTCCATCTCTTCTCTCAATTATTGAAGAGACTACCTCTGGAATCACATCACCAGCACGTCTTATTATTACATCATCGTTTATTCTTAAATCCTTTCTTTCAATCTCATCAGGATTATGGAGAGTTGCATAAGAAACTAATGCGCCGCCAACGTTTACAGGCTCTAATACAGCCACAGGGGTTATTGCTCCTGTGCGACCTGTTTGAAGTTTTATATCTATTAATTTAGTAGTTTGTTCTTCAGCTGGAAATTTATATGCAACAGCCCATCTCGGAGCTTTAGAAGTAAACCCAGTTTCATCTTGAGCTATTCCAGAGTTCAACTTTAAAACTGCACCATCAATTTGATAGCTAAATTTATCTCTCATCTTTTCAATTTTTTCTAATATGCCGCTTATTTCTCCTAAATTAGAGACGACATACGAAGTATTTACTTGAAATCCAAATTCTCCAAGATTCTTTAATTGATCTGAATAATCTTGAAATAATTCTTTACCTTCATGATTAATTAACTGATATGACAATAGTCTTAAGTCACGAGTTGCTGTTATATTGGAATCTTTTTGTCTTAATGAACCGGCAGCAGCATTTCTTGAATTAATAAATGTAGTTATATTTTCTTTTTCATTTAATTTATTCAATTCTTTAAAGCTATCAGTAGGCATATAGACTTCTCCTCTAACTTCTATTGTTCCAGTAACTTCTTTTTTTAATTTAAGAGGTATATTTTTTATTGTTTTTACATTATGTGTTACATCTTCACCAATAAAACCATCCCCTCTAGTAAGCCCCTGAGTAAACAAGCCATCTTGATAAATTAACGAAACAGCGAGACCATCGATTTTGGGCTCAATAGTAATTGGAAAAAGCTTCTCATCAGTAATCTTTTCAAGTCTTTCGAGCCATTTTTCTATATCATTAATATTTTCTGCATTATCAAGGCTATACATCCTTTGCTTGTGTTCAACTTGTTGAAATGCATTACTAGGTGTTCCAGTTACCCTTTGTGTGGGGGAATAAGGATAAATTAAATCAGGATTAGCCTCTTCTATTTTTTTTAATTCTTTATATAACTTGTCATATTCTGAATCAGTCATTGTCGGCTTATCTAAGACGTAATAATCATATTCGGCTTTTGTTAGCTTATTAATAATTCCAATTACTTCACTTTTGTTCATAGTTTATGCATTTTGTAATATCTTTGAGGAGATTCTACCCCCTCCTATGAGTTTTGATCCTTGATAAAGTACACCAAACTGGCCTGGTGCAACTCCGTAGGTTGGTTCATTTAAATTAATTTCCAATTCCCCTTCTTTTACCAATTTCACTTTACATGGCAAATCATCTGAATTGTATCTAGTCTGAATGCTTAAACCAGTAGTTTCTAAAACATCGACATAAGAAACATCCTCGATTAAAAAATCACTTACCAATAAATCTTCTTTTTTACCTACTTGAACTTGTTTAGATGAAACATTTATTTTGGTTACATATCTTGGCTCTCCCTGTCCTCCAGGAAGTCCTTTTCTTTGCCCCACTGTGAATTCATGTACCCCAGTATGACTCCCAATTATTTCACCTTCGTTGTCAATAATGTCTCCAGATGAGGAGATATCAATTCGTTTATTTACAAAGTTTCTGTAATCTTTCTTTCCAACAAAACAAATATCTTGGCTGTCCTTTTTAAATGCTGTTCTTAATCCTAATTCAGCAGCAATTTGCCGAACTTCAGGTTTTGTAATTTTTCCTAAAGGAAAGTCAATAAATTTAAGTTTATCCTTAGTCAGCATGTGTAGAACATAAGACTGGTCTTTATTCAAATAATCAGCTTTATGTAATTCAAGCTCTCCTCCATTATTAACTATCTTTGCATAGTGTCCAGTAGCAACTTTTTCACAATTTAATTTCTTTGCTTGTTCTAAGAAATGATCAAACTTCACTGATCTATTACATTCAACACATGGATTTGGTGTTAATCCCTTTGCGTACATGTTTACAAAGTTGCCTACAACATCTTCAGAAAAAGATTTCGTATGATCTAATACGTAATAAGGAATATCTAGTTTTGCAGCAACTTTTCTAGCATCTTCACTATCAGACGCTGTACAGCATCCGGTTTCAGGCATTTCACCATTCGGTCCTTCCCAAAGCTTCATAGTCACACCTATGACTTCATGTCCCTCAGATTTTAATAAACCAGCAACAACAGATGAATCCACCCCTCCACTCATAGCAACTAAAATTTTCATGATAAATTTTCCAAAGAATTTAACACAATATTTGCTGCTTTTTTTCCATCACCAGAATCTGTTGACCAGCCAAAGCTAAATCTTAAGTGATTGTTAATATTGTCTTTACCTATTCCCATTGCTTCTAAAACGTGTGAAGGTTTCTGTGCACCACTTGCACATGCTGAACCTCTAGAAACTCCTAATCCGTTTAAATCTAAATCAACCATTAACACTTCAGAATTAATATTCTCAAATTGTATATTACTAATGTGTGCTAACCTTTCTTCTTCCTCACCAATTACTTTTACATTAAAATTATCTTTTATAATTGTTTCAAAAATCTCTTTTTCTTTTTTAATTATATTAATTTCAAGATCAAAATTTTCTTGTTGTTCTTTCAAAGCTGCAGCAAACGAAGCTACTCCCGCTACATTTACTGTCCCCGCTCTCCTTTCTAGTTCTTGTTTTCCACCATGGAATAAACTTGGTAATTTAAATTTATTATTTAAAAACATAGCGCCTACTCCTTTAGGTCCACCAATTTTGTGTGCTGATATTGCAGCACTCTGAATTCCAATTTTATGAAAATCAATTTTTTTAGAAACCACTGCTTGAACAACATCTGAATGGAATAAAGTTTCATTATTTTTTTCTAATGTTTTTTTTATTAAGTTATGAACAGGCTGAACTATACCAGTTTCATTATTTGCCAACATTACTGAAGCTACAATTGTACTTTCATCTATTTCAGATAGAAATTTTTCTGCATCTACAATTCCATTATCTAAACATTCAGCGAAAGTTACTTTATAATCGTTTAATTTTATCCACTCAGCTGATGCAAGAACAGCTTCATGTTCAATATTTGTTGTTACAAGGTTTGAATTTGGACTAATCCCTTTAATAAACAAAGATTTAATTATCCAATTATCTGCTTCTGTACCTCCGCTAGTAAATATTATTTCATTTGGAGCTGCTCCAAATACATTAGCTATTTGTTCTCTAGATTCTTCTAAAATATTTTTAGCTTTTCTTGAAAGATTGTGACCTCCAGAAGAATTTGCATAGCCTTCATTTTCAGCTTCAATAAAAGCTTTTAGTGCCACTTCCCTCATAGGTGTAGTAGCTGCATGATCTAAATATAGATAATCAGAATTTTTCATATTTGTTTATTCTAATGTTGAAGTAAGATTGTTTAACAAGCAATGAGTAAAACAATTAATGTCTATACAACAATTAATTCACCCTTAAAAATTGTTTGGAATGAAGTCTCTAAATTAGAGAATCATACAAACTGGATGCATGATGCTGTAAAAATCGACTTTTTATCAGAAAACAATAGAGGTTTAGGCGCAAAAATGAAAGTACTTACAAAGGTAGGCCCAATAAGACTATACGATTACATGACCGTTACAGAATGGGTAGAAGAGGAAAGTATCGGTGTTGATCATATAGGTATTGTTAAAGGAAAAGGAAGGTTTAAATTGGAAAAAATAGATGATAATAAAACCTTATTCATTTGGGAAGAAACACTTAAATTTCCAATTTATCTTGGTAGTATTGTTGGAGAATTTTTTGGTGCGCCTGTTTTAAAATTAATATGGAAGAGAAACCTAAAAAATTTAAAGGAGATTTTTTAATGAAGAAGCTAACAATATTGATGTTATCTTTTTTAATATTTATACAATGTAGTTCAAATAATAATAATGAAACTAGTGTGCCTGAGGAAACAACTACAGAGACTACAGCTAATTTTAATTTCCAAGGTCTTGGCAAGTCTTCAGAAGAATTTGTTTCAAACTGGAATCAATTGGTAAACACCATTTCTGAAGATGAAGAAACTATTCTCTATTTTTCTATGAATCCTGATAATGTTAAATGGTCTTCTGAAACAAAAGAAGTCTTATATTATAGTTTTGGAGATTCGGGAGATCCTGAAAATATAAGTAATGTTTTTGTTATAAACTTATTCATTACTGAAGATATTGTTACAAAGATTGAATTTTTTGCTCCCACTACCCAGGAAGAGGCCAATGCACAACAAACCAAACTCTTCTTCCTTTTAATCCTTAGTTTGTCAGACAATAGTTTAGATAAAGATGGTCGTGAGTCTATTTTGACTAATCTTGGATTATACGATGATTTAAGTGACCCTAAACAACTTGCTGGAAGCGTATCTAAAAATGGAGTCCAGTATATATTGGAACCTTTAGTTGAAAATGGTTTTTTGTTTGGTCTTTCTTTATATTCAAGCTTTACTGATAAAAGCGGCTCAAATTAAGTAGCAATTACCTCAACAACACCAGGAACTTTATCCATTAAAATTCTCTCAATTCCACTTTTTAATGTAGCTATAGAAAGAGGACAGCCTTGGCAAGCTCCCAACATCTCTATGTTTACGGTTCCTTCATTCACAGATGCTAGCTTTATATCTCCTCCATCAGCTTGAACAGCTGGTCTAATATACTCAATCGTCTCATTTAGTATTTCCATATCTATTTCATCACTACCATTCCTGTCCTTAATAGTTGGAAAATCGATATTGTTTTCACTGTTCATAATATTTAATTATATTCAATTTTTGATCCAAGTGTTCTTAAAGAAGATGCAATATCTTCATAACCCCGTTTTATATGTTCTAATCCAGTAATTTTAGACTCTCCTTCTGCCTGCAATCCAGCAATTACTAAACTGGCACCTGTTCTGATGTCAGTAGAATTTACTGGTGCACCTGATAGATGTTCTACGCCTTTAATCATTGCATGCTGCCATCCTGTTTGAACACTTGCACCCATTCTTTGAACTTCAGGAATCCATTGAAATCTTTGATCATATACATTTTCAGTAATAATGGATGTACCTTTAGCCTTTAATAAAAGAGAGCCGAATACTGGTTGTAAATCTGTTGCGACACCTGGAAATGGTAAGGTAGAGAGCTCTACGGCGTTCAAACTACCATTGTATGAAACCTCAATAGAATTTTCAGTTATATTTACTTCCGCACCAATTTCTTTAAATTTCTTTATTTCCATAGGAAGGTTTTTCGGATTTATCCCTTTTACAATACCTGAACCTTTAGTAGCAAGAAAAGCAGCTAAGAATGTACCGGCTGCAATTCTGTCCCCAACAACTTCATGGTTAGTTGGAGTTAATTTACTAACTCCCTCAATAACAATCTCACTAGTCCCTTCACCACTTATTTCAGCACCCATTTTCTTTAACATTTCAACAAGATCTACTATTTCAGGCTCTCTTGCAGCGTTCTCAATAACCGTTTTTCCTTCAGCCAAAACTGCTGCAAGCAATGTGTTCTCGGTAGCTCCAACTGAAGCGTAAGGTAAATTTATTTCTACTCCTTTTAAACCATCGGTCCTTCCTGTTAGGACACCATGATCTAAGGTAAAGTTTGCACCCATTTTCTCTAAAGCATCTAAATGCATTTGTACTGGTCTTGGACCTAATTCATCACCACCTGGGAAAGCAATTTTAGCTTCACCCTTTCGAGCAAGCAAAGGTCCTAGAATAATTATCGATGCTCTCATTTTTTGTACTAATTCATATGGCGCTTCTATACCAATATTTTCTGGAGAATTAATACTTAATGTATTATCTTTTAGTTCAGTCTTGATTCCCAAAACCTTTAAGACTTCCTGCATATAAATAACATCTGTTATGTTTGGAACATTTGTAAGGCTGTACTGACCTTCTGAAAGTATCGGTAATACCATTTCTTTTAAAACAGCATTTTTTGCACCTTTAATTTCAATTTCACCATTTAATTGGTGGTTGCCCTCAATTACTATATGTTTTTCCACTATCATTGATACTACCCAAAGATTTAAGTGTAACAATTATTTTATGACAGAAGAAGTAGATATTTATAAAGCTGAAAATCATCAAGAAGCAAGCTCATGCTTATCAAATTTAATAGCTAATGATATATCAAGTAATAAATCGGAGCCTTATTCAATTGGGCTTTCTGGAGGAAATACTCCTAAACTTGCATACTCTATGATGCTTAATGACATTAAAGATTTTTCTAATATAGCTTTGTGGACAATTGATGAAAGATGGTTGCCTATAACAGATGAAAACTCAAATCAAAAAATGATTAATTCAAGTTTTAAATCAACAAATGCAAATATATTAGAAATTCCGTTCTCTGATGAAGACCCTTTCAAAGATGCGGAAACTTACTCTAAATTGCTTGATGACAATATAAACAAATTTAATACAGGAATAATCGGCCTGGGAGATGATGGACATATCGCTTCATTATTCCCTGGAACAGCAGCTCTTAATGAAAAAACAAAGTTAATAGTAGCTAACGAAGTAAATATTGTTTCTAAATGGAGGATAACTGCTAGTTATAAGTTATTAAGTAAGATTTCTAAACTTTACTTATTGGCTACCGGAGAAAACAAAAGAGAAATATTGAAAAAAGCAATTAATGGTTCAGAATTGCCAATAAACAAATTATTCAAATTAAGAGAAAATACTGTAATTATTACTGATCAAGATATATAAATATTTAACCTATATAAAGTATAAATGAGTCGCCTTTGTGTCAGTTTGAACCACTAACACGAAATCCTTCTACCCTGTTGGATGGTGACTCATGTTATTCTTAAACTGGAATAGGAAATAGTGTTAGCTAAAAATTATTTTCAAATGCTTTTAACTTCTTCACTTTGGGGTTCTTCATTTTTATTAATGAAATTAGCATTAGTTGAACTAACTCCTTTTCATATATCTTTTTACAGAATATTTATTGGAATGGTATTTATAAATTTATTTTCTACAAAAATAGACAAACTAAGTAAAAAGGATCACGTGAATATTGCTTTGGTAGGTTTTCTTTGGATGTCATTGCCTTTTTATCTCTTTGCTGCTTCTGAGGAAACTATATCTTCAAGCCTTGCAGGATTAATTAATGGCTCAACGCCAATATTTATAAGCCTTGTTGGCGTGATGTTCTTTAATGAAAAGATATCAAGAATTCAAAAATATTATTTAGCTTTAGGCTTTGCAGGTATCTATTTCCTTACATTTGGTTTTGAGAAGATAAACATTAATCCTGAAATTGGCACCTTTTTAGCATTAATTGCTTCAATAAGCTACGGTTTTGCTGCAAATATAGTCCAACCTCTAATTAAAAAGATTGGAGCATTAAGTGTATTAAAAATTGCTTTAAGATATGGAACAGTATTTTCTTTGATTTTATTTTTATTTAGCACAAGGCTAATAATCCCATCTTTTAACGAATCTTTATTTCCTATATTGTTATTAGGAATTGGCAGTAGTGGAATAGCATTTCTTTCTTTCTATAAATTAATTGATGATGTTGGAACAATTATTGGTTCCATCACTGTTTATCTTGTCCCAATTTTTTCTATGATTTTTGGATATATATTTTTAAATGAGGAGACATCTTCTGTACAAATTATTGGTATTGGAATAATTATCTTCTCTGCTTACATGTTTTCAAATAGCGATTCATAATTCTTTGGCTGTACAAATATCGCTTCTGCAATGGCTGCAATTTCTCCAGTATCTAAGTAAAGTTCAGCTTTATAAATAGACCCCTTAGTAGTCACTGAATCTCTCCAAGCTATTGATTTAACAAAACTAGTCGATGAATTAACAGGTCTAATATATTTTGATTTAAATTCCTTAGTAACAACCATTTCTCCAATTAAGAAACTAAGTGGACCCATTACACAATCCATCCATGAATCAATAATCCCACCTAAAGTAGTATCCATAGGATTAAAATACTTATCTTGAACTGGAAATTTACAAATAAGTTTTTCTTCTTTTTGGCTAAAATCTACAAACTCACCTTTTAGTTCCTTATATATATTAGGAACAGGCAAATCTCCCCATGTTCGATCTTTCATAATTAATTTATATTAGTAATAAAAAAAAATAAGCTACCTTGAAATAATCAAGGCAGCTTATACAGGGTAATGAGTAGTAACAATAAATTTACATCTGATGTATGACAGATTTATCTACCTTTTGGATGCCACACTGTTTTAGTTTCAATAAAGGGCAAAACTGAACTCAATCCTTCTTCACTAGGTAAATTAAACACCCTCTTAACTGAAGTAGATGCATTTTCATTAATTGTTTTAAGATTTTCTTTATTTAACTTACCATATAATGCAAGAGCATTGACCTCAACATGTCTACTTACATCATCAATAATTTTAGAAAAATCTCCTGCTAAGAAATTTAATGTACCTTCTGGTAAATCTGAATTATTCACATCCTCAGCTAGTTTCAATGAGATGACTGAATTATTTTCTGAAAAACTGATTACGGAGCATCCTACTGTCATTGCTGGTAGGAAAGAACGTATTGTTTTATCAATAGAAACATCGCTTGAATTTAGTGTAAAAACTACACCAATTGGTTCTTGATGGGAAATATTAAAGTAATCTCCTGCAACTGGATTGAGATTACCAGTTACTTGTTCCCATTTATCTGCTAACCCGGCATACCAAACAACTGTGTCTATTGCATTATCTACATCTTTTGTAGCTGCAGCTTTTGTCAACCCATGTTCTTGAAGTAATTCAATATAACTTTCTTTATTTCCCTCGATCATTTCAGATAGCCTATAAAGTATCTGGGTTCTGTTATATTCGGTAAGCTTATTCCAACTTTCATAACCCTTTTTCGATGAGGTAACTGCATCTCTCAAATCTTTTTTTGATGTAAGTGGCAATTCATAATTTTGATTCTTTAACTCTACAGTAAATGTTTTTCCTGATTCAGACCTAACATAGCTACCGCCTACATAGTTCTTATAAGTTTTTTTTATTTCAGTCATGACTTAACCTTTAAATATGAAAGTAGACCATGCCTACCTCCTTCTCTTCCAAAACCTGATTCTTTATAGCCGCCAAATGGAGAGGATGGATCAAATTTATTAAAAGTGTTAGCCCAGACAACACCAGCATCTAAACGATCAGCTGTCCATAATATCTTTGAACCTTTATCTGTCCAAATACCTGCTGATAAACCATATTCAGTATTATTTGCAATTTCAACTGCTTCCTCGGGGGTCCTGAATGTTAGTGTTGTAAGTACAGGTCCAAAAATTTCCTCTCTTGCAATATTGTAAGAAGGTTGGACATTAGTAAATAGACTTGGTCTGTACCAGAAACCCTTAGTAGGTAATTCACACTCTATTTGAAATAATTGTCCTCCATCTTTTACACCTTCATTAACTAATGAAGTTATCTTTTGTAATTGTTCTTTCGAGTTAATTGCCCCAATATCAGTATTTTTATCTAGCGGGTTTCCAACTCTTAATGTTTGCATCCTTTTTTCTAATTTATTAATGAATTCATCATGTATATCTTCTTGTAGTAATAATCTGCTTCCAGCACAACATACATGTCCTTGATTAAAGAAAATACCATTAACAACTCCCTCTACTGCTTGATCAATAGCCGCATCATTGTAGATAATATTTGCAGCTTTTCCACCTAACTCTAAAGTAAGACCTATATCTCTATCTGCAGTAGCATTCTGTATGTATTTTCCTACTGATGTTGATCCAGTAAACGCTATTTTTGAAACACCTTCATGGTTAACTAAATGTGATCCAGTGCTTCCATCTCCAGTAACTAAATTAAAGACTCCTTTTGGAAGGCCAACTTCATCGCATAACTCAGCAAATAAAAGAGCGCTCAGAGGAGTTGTCTCAGCAGGTTTTAATACTACTGTATTTCCAGTTGCTAAAGCTGGAGCAACCTTCCAAGCAAGCATAAGTAAAGGAAAATTCCATGGAATTATTTGACCAACAACACCATAAGGTTTCATCTCTTTTGTCCCCCATGAAATATCTAATTTATCTGCCCAACCTGCAAAATAGAAAAAATTTGCTGCAACTTGAGGTAGGTCAAAATCTCTTGATTCCTTAATAGGTTTACCACCATCTAGACTTTCAAGTACAGCGAATTCTCTTGATCTTTCTTGTATTAGTCTTGCTAGTTTGTATAAGTATTTAGCTCTTTCGATAGGTTTAGTTTTTGACCAAACTTTAAAACCTTCTTTAGCTGAATTAACTGCTGCATCAACATCTTTTTCGTTTCCAATTGATATAGATGACAATACCTCTTCACTAGATGGTGAAACTGTTTTTAGATATTCTTTTGACTTAGGTGATGTAAAACCACCATCATAATAATGGCCGTATTTAGATTGGATAGAAACAATACTATCCGACTCAATTGATTCTGAATATTCCCAACTATTCATATTTAACCCCTTGGAAAATAATAACTTGATTGATAAGCATTAGTTTTAAGTTTTCTTATTTGTTTTAATACATCATCTAATAAGCTAGAAGCGCCAAACCTGAAATAATTAGCATTTAACCATTCTTCTCCTAGTTCTTCTTTAATAATAACTAAATATCTTATTGCGTCTTTTGAGTTTCTTATACCACCAGCAACTTTTATTCCTGCAGAAAATCCAGTTTTTAATTTAAATTCATAGACAGCCTTTGCCATAAGATAGCAAGCTTCTCTTGATGATCCATTTGGAATTTTACCAGTTGATGTTTTAATAAAATCTGATCCGGCTGCTAGTGCAAGCAAACTTGCTTTCTTTATATTGTCATAGGTTTTTAATTCTCCAACCTCAAGAATTGTTTTTAAATGTTTATCGCCACAAGCCTCTTTTAATGAAACTATTTCATCAAATACTTTTCGATAATCTCCTTCGAAAAAACTTTTTCTATTAATTACTATATCTATTTCATCAGCTCCCTCATCAATAGCAAATTTAGTATCAAGTAGTTTTGACTCTAAAGGAACTTGACCGCTTGGAAAATATGATGATACTGCAGCTACTTTTACATTAGTTCCTGTTGTAATTTCTTTTGCAGTTGAAACGAGTGATGGATATACACAAACAGCAGCAGCACTAGGGACCTCATCATCAGAGGGATCAGGCCTTACTGCTTTGGCTGTCATCTGTAAAACTTTTCCCTCAGTATCTTCTCCTTCTAAAGTTGTTAAGTCGCACATAGATACAATGTAATTTAAAGCTTGTAGTTTTGATTCTCTTTTAATACTTCTAGTAGCTAGAGAGGAAACTCTATCTTTAACTCCAACTTCATCAACCTTTACACCTTCAAGGATTTCAAGAGTAGAAGCCCATGTAAAAGGAGCAGATAAAGTTTGTTCTTTAATATTGCTCATAAATCAATGGTAAATGCAAAAAAGCTTTATTAACAGAAAATTTTTTTCTTACTTATCAACAAGAAAACCAGCCTAATTTATACATTTTGGTTGGGGGGACCTAAATAAATTTAGGCTGATTCCCTATTAATTAAATATAAAAATACTAGAAAAAAAAAGATAACAGAAGCTTATAAATGTTAAATGATTATTAACTAAATGTTTCATTATTGTTTCTTTAAAGTCTATTCTTATAGAAGCATGTCAAAAAATATTTTAGTTTCTGTAGCTTGGCCATATGCAAGTGGGTCTAGACATTTAGGTCATATAGGTGGTGCATACTTGCCTGCAGATATCTTTGCAAGATACCACCGCTTAATTGGTAATAATGTTCTTATGGTCTCAGGTAGTGATGCTCATGGGACACCAATTACAGTTCGTGCCGATGAAGAAAATGTAGAACCAATTGATATAGTTGAAAAATATCACAATGAGTTCTTAGGCTATTGGGATAAATTATCAATTTCTTGGGATAACTATACAACAACAATGACTGATAATCATAAAGAAGTCGTTCAAGATATATTTTTAAAATTATTAGAAAAAGAATACATATATAAAGAAAAAACCCTACAAGCTTATGACTCAAGTGAAGACAGATTCCTGCCTGATAGATATGTAGAGGGAACGTGTCCTAAATGTAGTTATGAATCAGCCCGTGGAGATCAATGTGATAGTTGTAGTTCAACTCTAGATCCTGAAGAATTAATAAATCCAAAAAGTAAAATATCTGGAAATAAAGCTGAATTCAAAGAAACAGAACATTTTTTCCTAAAATTAAGTGCTTTAGGCAAAGACCTGCTTCCGTGGTTAAAAACAAAAGAAGATTGGCGACCTCACGTAATAAATTGGGCTCAATCATTTGTAGAAGAAGGTTTACAAGATAGAGCAATAACTAGAGATTTAGATTGGGGAATTGATATTCCTGTTGATGATTTAGGAGAAGGAAAAAAGATTTATGTATGGTTTGAAGCAGTGATTGGATATCTCTCAGCTTCTATTGAGTGGGCATCAAAAGAAGAAGGCAGAAATTGGGAAGACTGGTGGAAAAACAAAGATGCTGAATCATATTATTTTATTGGTAAAGATAATGTCCCATTTCATTCAGTTATTTGGCCAGCTATTTTACTAGGGTATGGAGATTTAAATTTACCAACAAATGTCCCAGCAAATCAATACATATTAATCAAGGGTGAAAAAGCATCAGCTAGTAGAAGTGTTGGAAAGACTCTTTCAGAATATTTAGACGAATGGGAACCAGATGCAATTCGATATACTTTAGCATCAGTCCTTCCAGAGCAAGCCGATTCAGAACTAAGTGAAAGCGAAATGGTAAGAAGAAACAATGAGGAATTAGTAGCTACCTGGGGGAACTTAGTTCAAAGAGTATTTAAACAAATTGAAAATAATTTTGATGATATCTCTGAAGCTTCTAATGAATTAGATACAGATTCCGAATTATTAAAGGCAGGAGAAGAAACCTTCTCAACAGTTGGCAATTATATAGAGAAAATTGAACTAAAAAATGCTCTTCAAGAAGCCATGCGTTATGTTTCAAAAGTAAATATTTATCTTAATGAGACAGAGCCATGGAAAGTAATTAATGATGATAAAAAGAGAGCATCCAGAATTTTATATACTGCTTTAAGTGCGATAGACATTTGCTCCAATCTACTTTATCCATTTATGCCTTCAACTAGTGAAAAAGTATCAACTGCTATGGAAAAAGATTCTCATAATAAATGGGCTAAGAATGACATAAAAATAGGTACCCAAGTAAAACCTATTGGGCACCTATTTAAAAAGTTTGATTAAGATTTAGAGTCTTTAAATACTTTATCTATCTCATCAATCATTGCAATTAATTCTTCACCAACTGCAGGGTCTTCCGTTTTTTTTGCTTCTCCTGCTTTCTTTGTAGCATTCCAAAACAAATCATGAAGATTTGGATATTTCTCTAAATGCTCTGGTTTAAAATAATCTGTCCATAAAACCCATAAATGATGCTTAACTTCTTCAGCTCTTTCCTCTTTAATGGTTACGCATCTTTGTTTAAAACTAGGATCATCTGATTCATGATATTTTTTAGATGCGTTGAGTACAGACTCAGCTTCAATTCTTGCTTGTGCTGGGTCGTATACGCCACAAGGTAAATCACAATGCGCATAAGCAACATAAGATGGTTTAAATAACTTCATAAATCTCCTTTAATTATCTATTATTAACTTTAGTAAAGAAATAATTATGATTAAAAGTATCTTTAGATTATTAAATTTTAAAACATTATTAATTTTGCTTTTATATTTCGTCTTTAAAAATGAAAATAAAAGCGTTAGAGCCTATGAAATAAAAGAAGAAAGCATGAAGCCTGCGCTACTCCCTGAGGAATATGTCCTTTCTTTAAAAATTAAAGAACCACCAAAAAGAGGTGATATTGTAATCTTTACAAACAAAGAAAAAAATATTGATGTAATAAAACGAGTAATTGGATTACCAAACGAAAGTGTTGCATCATCTGATGGCTCAATAACAATCAATTCAGAAAAGCTTGACGAACCTTGGGTACAAAACTTAACTGATGATTTTGTAACAATAGAACTTGGTCCTGATGAAATTTTTGTTTTAGGAGATCAAAGGAATATTTCAACAAGTGACTCAAGAACTTTAGGTCCAGTTAAATATGAAGATTGTTGGAAGCTTAAATTGAGATACTGGCCTTATCATAGATTCAAAACATATGAGTAATCTATATTGCACTTGGTGCAATTCTGAAATGGCTTATCTTCATGGGCATGCTGCATGCATTAATAATTCCTGTAGTATGTTCGGGCTAAATCAAGCAGAATGTTGTTCTGGAGAAAGTATGGAAAACTGTATCGAAACAGGAAAAATCAAATCAAATTAATCAAACAAAGATTAAAATAACATTATGGACAATAAAGAACCTTCACTAGAAAATAAAACGGTAGAGTCTATTCCTGCAGTTACAATTAGATTCGCAGGAGACTCTGGTGATGGTATGCAACTTGTAGGTACAAGATTTACAGATACTTCTGCATTGCTTGGAAATGATTTAGCAACTCTTCCATCATTCCCAGCGGAGATAAGAGCACCTCAAGGAACAATTGCTGGTGTGTCTTCCTTCCAAGTTCAGATTGCAGACTTTGATATTTTGACACCAGGCGATAACCCAGATGTTTTAGTAGCAATGAACCCAGCAGCCCTAAAAGCTCACTTAGATGATTTAACACCAAATGGAATGTTGATATTAAATGAAGATGCATTCGAAGAAAAAAATATACAAAAAGCTGGTTACAAAACTGATCCGAGAACATCCGGCGAGTTAGATGCCTATAGAGTTTTTCAAGTACCTATGGAGAAGCTAACAAAAGAGGCCTTAGAGGATTCTGAAATTACTGGTAGAGCTGTACTTAGATCAAAGAATATGATTGCATTAGGTTTAATCTCTTGGGTCTTTAATAGGCCTCTTGAGGATACTGAGAATTGGATTAATGATAAATTCAAAAAACTCCCTGAAGTAGCAGATGCAAACATAAAAGCTTTAAAGGTAGGTTATAACTTTGGAATAACAGTAGAAGCATTCCATCACACATATGTTGTTGATAAAGCAAAACTTCCTGAAGGAGAATATACCAACATCAATGGAAATATTGGATTAAGTTGGGGTTTAATAGCAGGAGCAAGACAAGCTGGGCTTGAATTATTTTACGCTAGCTATCCTATTACTCCAGCATCAGACATATTACATGAACTCTCTAAACATAAAAATTTTGATACGATTACTTTTCAAGCTGAAGATGAGATAGCAGCAGCAGCTTCAGCTGTTGGCGCTTCTTTTACAGGAAAATTAGCAGTTACTGGTACTAGTGGGCCAGGACTTGCACTGAAAAGTGAAACTATCTCCCTAGCAGTATCTACTGAGCTGCCTTTAGTTGTTGTTAATGTTCAAAGAGGCGGGCCTTCAACAGGTCTTCCAACAAAGCCAGAACAATCAGACTTAATGTTTGCCTTGTACGGAAGACATGGAGAATCCCCTTTACCTGTTCTAGCTGTTAGATCTCCTTCTCATGCATTTACTACAGCTATTGAAGCAGCTAGGGTTGCTTTAAAATATATGACCCCAGTTATACTACTTTCTGATAATTACGTTGCTACAGGTTCAGAGCCTTGGAAACTACCAGCAATTGGTGATTTACCAAAAATTGATACAAATCTTACAACAACAATTAACACTGAAGAGGGATTCCTTCCTTATCATAGAAATGTCGAAACTTTTGCAAGACCATGGGCTGTTCCTGGTACGCCTGGACTAGAACATAGAATTGGTGGACTTGAAAAAGAAGAAGGAACTGGAAATGTCTCTTACGAATCAGCTAATCATCAATATATGACAGATATGAGGGCTTGGAAGATAGCAAATATAGCTAACGATATTGAGCCGTTAGAGGTTACAGGCGATGAAAAGGCTGATGTTCTTGTACTTGGCTGGGGTTCAACTTATGGAAGTATTACTCAGGCAGTCAATAGATTGAATGAAAAGGGAATAAAAGTAGCAAGTGCTCATTTAACTTTCCTAAATCCATTTCCTGATAACACTGGTGATGTACTCTCCAACTATAAGAAAGTCATCATCCCTGAATTAAATACAGGCCAATTAATAAAACTCGTTAGAGAGAGATACTTAATAGATGCTATAGGAATAAATAAAGTTAATGCCGAACCTTTTACTGCTCAAGAATTATATGATGGGATTGAGGAAAGAATAAATGAGTAAAGTACCCATAAATTATAAAAGAAAAGATTTTCAAAGCGACCAAGAGGTTAAGTGGTGCCCAGGTTGTGGTGACTACACACTTTTAGCTTCTGTACAAAGTTTTATGGCTGAAATGGGAATAAGTAAAGAAAAGATTGTTTTTGTTTCAGGCATTGGGTGTGCTGCAAGATTCCCGTATTACATGAATACTTATGGACTTCACTCAATTCACGGAAGAGCTCCAGCAGTTGCAACCGGTGTTTCTGTCTCTAATCCTGAACTCTCTGTTTGGATTGTATCTGGTGATGGAGACTCACTTTCAATTGGTGGAAATCATCTAATCCATGCTTTAAGAAAAAATGTTAATTTAAAAATCTTAATGTTTAATAACCAGATTTATGGTTTAACAAAAGGTCAATACTCTCCAACAAGTGAGGAAGGAAAGAAAACAAAATCTTCACCATTTGGCTCAGTTGAGATGCCATTTAATCCAATGAGTGTCGCATTAGGAGCTGAAGCAAGCTTCGTAGCTCGATCAATAGACATGGATAGAGATCTTACAGCTCATGTTTTGGAGGAAGCTTCAAAGCATAAAGGTTCAGCATTTATAGAGATCTATCAAAACTGTAACGTATTCAACGATCATGCTTTTGAACAACTTACGTCAAAAGAAGGTCGTGTTGCTAACAGGATTAATTTAGTTCATGGTGAAAAGGTTATCTTTGGAGCAGAAGATGAACTTGCCGTAACTATAGAAGATGGTGAAGCCAAAATAGTTAAAAGAGCTGATATTGATGATTCTCAGATTTATGTACATGACACAACTAAAAAGAATCCTTCAGTCGCATTTTCATTATCTAGACTATCTCATGGTCCTTATGGGCCAACTCCAGTTGGTGTCTTTAGACAAGTTGAGAGAGAAACTTATAACGAAGATATTATAGGGCAAATCGAATCAGCAAAAGAAGCTAAGGGTGATGGAAAAATTGAACAATTGATTCGATCACTTGGAACCTGGGACGTTAATTAAACTAATTTATTCGTCTAAATAATCTATCTGATCTGTCGGCATAATTATCGCTGTAGCAGCATTTACTATATGCGAAACTATTCTTTTCAAATATCTATAAAAAAGTGTTGTAGCAACTGGGTACTCGATCTTCTCTTTATCTTCAAGAAGTGCTGTAATTTTTTCATCAAGATCATTATTTAAAGAAGACCCTAGAGTAATCAAATCTTGTACTTTTGATTCATCATCAAGATTTAAACAAGATTGCAAATAAACTATTAATTTTCCAATATCATTTTTTAATTCCATATAGGTATCTAGGTCATCCCCTTTCGCAAAGGAGTTTCCAGTTTCTGCTATCTCAAATAAATTTTTACAGTAATCTCCTATTCTTTCAATATCTTTAGACATTGTCATATAAGAAAGTAACAATGGAATATCTAAATTTCTAGAGTTTACGGCTGAGTGAATTATCATCTCTCTTCTTACCTCTTTATGAAGTTCATTTATAGCATTATCAGTGTTGTATAAATCTTCTCTTACAGTCTCGAGATTCGTATCTCCTAGGAGGCAATTCATCGTAATATCGTAAGCATGCATACTATTGGTAAGCATCTCACTTAATTTTGCATCTATTGAATCTAATAAATCAGTCATATTTTCTCCTTAATTAAATAGTACTACTCCTAAAAGTGGAATTAATAAAAAAGTTACTAAAACGTAAAGTATTGCAATATATCTTCTTTTAGCGGTTATAACACTGAGTCCTTTTGCCAAATTGACTGGAAAATTCCTTATTGCCTTTACTGGATAAACAATAATGACACCAATTAAGTTAAAAAATACATGATGGAGTGCAATGGTTAATCCTGCTGGATCATCAACAGCAAAGCTAGCTAAAACAGCTGTGATTGTTGTACCAATATTTGCACCAAGTGTTATCGGAAAAGCATTTTCAATAGATAAAATTCCTGAACCAACTATGGGTACAAGGATTGATGTGGTGATGCTTGAACTTTGTACTGAGAAAGTAATTAAGATTCCGACCAATATTGCAAAAATTCCCCCACCCCTTGCAAGAGCTTTATCTAACCCAAATTCAATCTGATTGAGCATGAGAGATTTCATATTAGATACGACATTTCTTAAGCTCAAGAAAATAAATGTTATTGCAATAATAATTAAAAGAACTGCATAGACCCTATAAGAATTCTCACTTAGATTACCTATAAATGGAATAGAAGATAGTCCGTCTAGTATATTATTTGAACCCCACTTAATTCCTGCCTTGATTGGGCTATTAGGTTTAGTTGCTGTGAATCCTGTAGCAAGAATAAAGTCTGTTCCATTTTCAGCCATCCTTGTTATAAGTCCTGTATATAAATCAAGAGGGAAAAGTATTATCACCACTAATAAATTAAAGAAGTCATGCATCGTTGAGGCTGCAAAAGCTCTTTTAAATTCCTGTTCTCTTCTTACGTGTCCAAAAGAAACTAAGGTATTAGTTACTGTTGTTCCAATATTTGCTCCCATAACCATTGGTATTGCATATTCCAAGCTGAGGACTCCACTTCCAACTAAACCAACAATAGTTGCAGTAGTAACGGAGGATGATTGCACTAAAACTGTACATAAAATTCCAACCAATAAACCAGCAAAAGGATTCGATACTGACTCAAAAAGTGCATCTGTGTATTCTGCACCTAAAGTTTTAATGCCTTTTTCAAGAAGTTTGATTGATACAAGGAAGAAATATAGGAAAAATATTGCGAAGCTTAAATTTTTAAAAGATTTTAAATTCATATTCCTTTTAAATTATAGATGAGTTTAATTTAAATTAATTTTAGATTTACTGTTAGTTTACTTTTCGTTTACTTTTGGAAAAATTATTGAGAATTTTGATCCAAAACTAAGTTTGCTTTCTATTTCAATCTTCGCATTATTTCTATCAATAGCGTGTTTAACAATTGCTAAACCTAAACCGGTCCCCCCTAGTTTTCGAGTCCTACCTTTATCTACTCTATAAAATCTTTCAAATATCTTTTCTTGATCTGCTTTAGATATTCCAGATCCTAAATCTTGAAAAGAACAAATTACCTCAGAATCACTCTCCTCTGTTTTAATAAATATATTTTCTTCAGGAGGTGAATACTTAAGGGCATTTTTAATTAAGTTTTTGACAGCTATGGAAATATCATCATAATTTGCAAAAATCTCAGCTTTTGTTTTTTTATATCCTACTCTCTTCTTGTTTTGTTTCGAAAGATAGGAAATCTCATTTGAAATCACATCATGTATATCTATTACTTCCATTTCAATATCTGAAGTTTCCATTGAAGAAAGATCTAGCAAATCTGAAATCAATTCGTTCATACGATCTGAATCCCTAAGAATTTGTTCTAAAAATGATTTTGCCATTCCGTCTTTTAGTTTTAAAGACCTTAGTGCAGATTCAGCAGCAAGTCTCACAGAAGCTACAGGAGTTTTTAATTCATGAGAAGCATTTGCTATAAACTCTTCTTTAATTCTTGTAATCTCTAAGAACTCTTCTGTATTATCATTCATCGATAAGTTTGTATCCCATACCTCTTATAGTTGTAAGTCTTTTTGGTTTTTTAGGATTTTCCTCTATTCTTTCTCTAATTCTTTGTATATGCACATCAAGTGTCTTAGAGTTTCCAACAAAAGCATAACCCCAGACTTGATCAAATAATTCCTCTCTAGAAACTAAGTTACCAGCATTTTCACATAAAAAATAAAGTAATTCAAACTCCCTGGGTCTTAAGTCAATAAGCTCCCCCTTTACTTTTGCTTCATATCTAAGTGGACTCATTTCAATATCCCCAACGATTATTTTGTCATTACCTGCAAAGCTGTTTTTTTGACTTCCATTTGTAGTAGGTGAAAACTGCGATCTTCTCATGACGGCTTTGACACGGCTAATTAATTCTTTAACAGAAAAAGGTTTTGTAATATAATCATCCGCACCTATTTCTAAACCTGTAATTTTATCTACTTCATCATCTCTTGCGGTAACCATTATTATTGGAACATTTGAAGTTTTCCTTATAGATCTACATATATCTAAACCAGAAATTTCTGGAAGCATAATATCGAGTATCACTAAATCAAAATCTTCTTCTTCAAATAGATCTAGAGCAATTGGCCCTTCATCAACAT
Source organism: uncultured Candidatus Actinomarina sp. (assembly GCA_902565645.1). Classification (GTDB taxonomy): domain Bacteria; phylum Actinomycetota; class Acidimicrobiia; order Actinomarinales; family Actinomarinaceae; genus Actinomarina. Next base: position 5,268 of record CACFFJ010000010.1, on the reverse strand, counting down.
GAGTTACCCTCATGCCTTCATTTTTAAGATTATAAATTATTCCTTCAGCAATGCTTTTTTCATCTTCTACAAGCAGTATTTTCTTTGCCATTAGAACTCTTTAAACTCTCCAGTAACTAGAAATGATGCTAGTTCGCATATATCCACAGCGTGATCTCCTCCTCTTTCTAAAGTTCTCACACATGTTATCAGTCTAAATAATCCACTATATAAATCTTTGTTACCTGATATATTAGGAACTTCTTTTAGCATTTTATTGTAAAGACTATTTATAAGCTCATCTTTTCTTGCAGTTGATAAGGCTAATTCCGCGTCTCTGTTTTTTAAACTTTCTAACGCTGACGAAGCCATGTCAATCACCATATCGCCCATTTCTACAACAATTTTATGTAAACTTTCTGGAATGGGTAAATCATGTATTTCATGAGTTGTTTTTCCTAAATAGACAGACAAATCTCCAAGTCTTTCCAGGTGTAAGCTTGCTTGCAAAATTGATGTTGAGAGTCTTAAATCTGATGCAACAGGTTGTTCAGTAGCCATTAGTTCGAACCAGTCTTGATCAATCTTCATATACGCATCATCTATTTCATCATCTTTATCCATCACTTCTGATGCTTTTGCAGTATCTTTATCTTCCAGTGCTCTAACAGCACTTGCCAACGAGTCGAGAACCAAAGTTCCCATGATGTGTAAATCAGTTTCAAGTTTATTTATTTTCTGTTCTAAACTCATCCGAACCTCCCACTTATATATTCTTCCGTTAAACTTTCAGATGGATTTGTAAACATAGTTTTTGTATCACTATATTCCACCAATTCACCAGTCCTTCTTCCGTCATCAGTAGCCTTTGTTGTAAAGAAAGCACAGTAATTAGATACTCTTGATGCTTGCTGCATGTTGTGAGTCACTATAAGGATGGAAAAATCTTTTACTAATATTTGCATCAAATCTTCAATTTTTTTAGTTGCAACAGGGTCTAGTGCTGAACATGGTTCGTCCATCAAAATAGTATCTGGTTCGACTGCAATTGTTCTTGCAATGCATAGTCTCTGTTGTTGACCTCCAGAAAGGTCAAGAGCATTTTTATCTAGGTCGTTTTTAACTTCATCCCATAGAGCTGCTTGTGTAAGTGCTTTTTCAACTCTGTCATCTAAATTGTCGGTCATATTATTAACTTTTAATCCAAAAGTAATATTTTCTCGAATTGATTTTGGAAATGGATTTGGTTTTTGAAAAACCATTCCAATTCTTCTTCGTACTTGCACTGGGTCTACTTCTTCATCATATAGGTTTATGCCTTGATAATTTATTTCACCATTTACAGCAGCATTAGGAATCAGATCGTTCATCCTATTAAATGATCTGATAAGAGTACTCTTACCACAACCTGATGGGCCTATGAAAGCAGTGATGTTATTTTTAAACATATCCATGGAAACATTTTTTACAGCAGTAAAGTCTCCGTAACTTACAGAAACATCTCTTACTGTAAATACATGATCTAATTCTTTTTTTGTTGTTAATTCAGTTTTCATTTATTCCTCTCTGGTTATTACCAATCTTTTTCAAATTTATTTCTAATAATTAAGGCCAAAGCATTCATACTTAGAAGCAAACCAAGCAATAAAATTATTCCCGCAGATGATGTGTCTTTCCACTCGGCTTGTGGGTATCCTATCCAGTTATAAACTTGTATTGGTATAGCAGTAAATCCACTAAGTGGTGTGTCTGGATAATAATTAACATAGGTTAACGCACCCATAAAAATTAATGGAGCAGTCTCTCCGATAGCCCTTGATAGTCCAAGAACCATTCCTGTAACCATTCCGGGAATTGCAGATGGTACTACTTGTCTAAAAATCGCTTGAAATTTTGTTGAACCTAATGCTAATGCACCTTGTCTTATTGTGTCCGGAACAGCTTTTAATGCTTCTCTTGAAGCGACAATAACAACAGGAAGAATAAGTAATGTCAAGGTTAAACCTCCTGATAATACAGATCTACCGAAGCCTGCAAGTCTAACAAAGACAGCTAACCCCATTAGTCCATAAATTACTGAGGGAACTCCCGCTAAATTAGTTAAATTTAATTCAATAAATCTAGTTAATTTATTTTTTGGAGCAAATTCTTGAAGATATATAGCTGCACCTGCACCAAGAGGAAATGTTGCAAATATTACTATTATCATTAACCAAACTGTTCCTGCGAATGCTGGACCTATTCCAGCTTTAAGTGGATCACGAGAATCTAGGCTTGTTAAGAAATCTCTTGGATTATCGATTGTTACTTTACTAATAAGCCCTAGTTCATAATCATTAAATAACCTTGAATACCCTGTTGAAATTACATCAAAAATAAGTGTCATTAAGGTAACAATTGCAACCGTTACACAAAAATACAGAATACTTAAGAAAGCCAATTCTTTTAATTGTCTTTCCTTTTTAGTTTCGGTGAACACGGAGTTACTGTTCATATTCTTTCCTGTATTTTCTAGCGATGTAGTCTGAAAAAATATTGAGAACAAAAGTCATAATAAAAAGTGTTATTCCTAGTGCAAATAAAGCGTTGTACGCTGTTGTTCCATGAGGAGTGTCCCCAAGTGAAACATTTACAATAGAAGAGGTTATTGTATACATAGCTTTTCTTGGATCAAGATTTAACTCAGGATACTGCCCACCAGCAATAGTCACTATCATTGTTTCACCAATGGCTCGTGAAAATCCCAAAATAAATGATGCAATAATTCCGGACAAAGCCGCAGGTAACATTATTTTTAATGCTGTTATTCTCCGCGTAGAGCCTAATGCGAGCGAACCCATCCTCAAAGATTTTGGAACAGCATTTAGCGCATCGTCAGAAATAGATGCGATTGTTGGAATAATCATTATACCGACTGCAATGCCAGCTGAAATAGCATTAAAAACACCTGACCCAGGTATAAAACGCTGAACAATATTAGGTGTAATCCAATTTAAGGCAAAATAACCAAAAACAACAGTTGGTACGCCTGCAAGTATTTCCATAATTGGCTTTATTACTTTTCTAGTATTTCTTGTAGCAAATTCAGAGAGATAAATCGCTGAAAACAAACCTAGAGGGAAGGAGATAATACATGCAATTAAAGCGATATAGAGGGTTGAAGAAATTAAAGGTAAGACACCATATACAGGATTTTTAAATGTTGGTGTCCATCGAGTAGCAGTAAAATACTCTCTAATTGTCACTTCTGGATCTTGAAAAAAATTAATTGCTTCAGTTAACAAAGTAAAAACTATAGCTATAGAAATTAGAATTGCTGCAAAAGCTGAAAACTTTATAAAGAACTTTACAAACGACTCTAAAGGCTTTGTTTTAGTTTTAGTTAGATTTAAATTTTTATACATTTCTATTTATTAAAGAATTTAATTTAAAAAAGTAAACAGAAAGTAAATTGAAATTATATTGGAATTAAACAAAGACGTATCCATGTATCTCTACACAGATACGCCTTTTGTTTTTCAGCTACTGAAATTCTGCCAAGCAGATAATGCATTGGCTTTTTGATCTTCAAGCATAGGCACGTATCCAACTGCGGGAACAATAATATCCATAGCTTCAAAATAGAAGTCAACAAATGCTTTTACTACTTCATCTTCTTTTACAGATTCTGCAATGTAAATATATAACGGTCTTGCTAAAAAGTAATTTCCTTCAAAGGCAGCTTCTGGTGGTTGACAACCATTTCCAGCGTCAACTTGTACTGCGTTTAATTTATCTTTATTTTCTTCATAGTAAGCAAGTCCAAAATAACCAAGACCACCTTCAGAGCCAGAAACTCCATTTACTAATACGTTATCATCCTCCGAAGCTGTGTAATCAGATCGGCTACCTGCTTCTCCAGTTATTTCCTCATTGAAAAAATCAAACGTTCCTGAATCCGTACCAGGCCCATATAAATCTATTGGCACATCAGGGAATGTATTTCTTACTTCACTCCAACTACTTACTGAACTATCAGCAACCCATATTGAATTTAACTCATCAACTGTCAAGCATGTCGCCCAGTCATTTGAAGAAGGTATTACTACTGATAATGCATCTATACCAACTTGCACCTCTAAATAGTTTGTGTTGTTCTCTGCACAAAGTGCCACTTCTTTATCTTTAATTGCCCTTGATGCATTTGAAATCATTGTCTCTCCAGGACAGAATTTCTTAAAACCACCGCCCGTTCCGGAAACACCGACTGAGATCTTTACGTCCGGATTTAGGATTGTAAATTCTTCAGCTACAGCTTGAGTAATTGGAAAAACTGTTGAAGAACCATCAATCAATATCTCACCAGTAAGTGTCTCTACTGCTGGCTCAGAAACTTGATTTGCAGATTCAATAGTTGTTTGAGTAACTAATTCCTCATTAACTATTGGTTCTTCAGTACTAGTTTCATTGCTACTTCCGCATGCAACTAATAATAAAGATAGAACCAACATTAATGAAGTAAATTTATACTTAGTCATTAAATTTCCTTTCTAACTTTTTACTTAGTTACAAATATAAAATTAGTAAGTAAAAATGAAGTAAACCAAGGTTAAAAGTGATTCAAACTTAAACTAGTTCAGACGGAGAAGACCATTCACCTCGATTAAAGGCTAAAATATAATTTTCATATCCTAAAAAGTCCTCTTTAAATTCATCTGGAATATTAAAACCCCACCAGTCATCTTTAAACTGACTTCGGTGAGCTTTCATAGAATTAATTTTATGTTCAACGTATTTTGTACCATCAACTTCAACATCTATATCATCATGTTCACTGCCAATTGGGTTAAATCTGTTAAATTCTTCTTCTGAAATAATTCCAGCATCAAACATTTGTTGTCTTCTTGACTGCAATCTTTTCTTAGACCAGGCACTGTAATAAAGACGCTCTGGAATCCATACTTCTTGACCCTCTTTAAGAGGAAATTTGTCTAAATCACTAGCTGCAAAATAAGCTGCTGTTCCGATTCTATGTGTCTGAATATGATCTGGATGACCATATCCTCCAAAAGGATCGTATGTTATTAAAGCATCAGGTTTATATTTTCTAATTATGTCGACGAGTTTTCCAACAGGATCAAAATAGTTCTGCCTCCAGAAACAATCTGGATCATCATTTTCACTAGTGCCCATCATGCCAGAATCTTTAAACCCCATCCATTCATATTCTTTTACACCAAGTGCCTCAAGGCTTGCCTCTAACTCTTTTCTTCTCATTTCAGCGAGTTTAGGAAAAAGCTCTTCTGGATT
>CACFFJ010000009.1 GCA_902565645.1 uncultured Candidatus Actinomarina sp. | reverse complement strand
AGTGGATAAACCAATAAAGTGAGATTAGATATAATTAATTCTTTTAATTTAAGAGGTATTTCATTTACTTCTTTTAAATAATTTGTTAATTCATTATTTAATTTCATTAAATCAGAAACAACTGTATTAAATTCAAACTTCTCTAAATGGTTAGATATTGAATCAATAGCTTGATTAATTTTTCTCTCAATCAAATCATCAAATTCGGTAAATTTTTGCTCATTGCATTCTAATTCAATAATGACATGCAAATTCTCCCATAATTTATTCAAAAATCTTTTTGTACCCTCTATTCCCCCGTCATTCCAGTCAACACCATCACTTGGTGGAGCCATAAATAATATATACAGCCTTAAAGCATCAGCGCCGTGTGTTTTGTAATATTTTTCTGGATCAACAATATTACCTTTAGATTTTGACATCTTCGAACCTCCAAAATTAATCATCCCTTGAGAAAATAAATTATTAAAGGGCTCGTTTATTTTAACTAAATTTAAATCTCTAAGAGCTTTTACAAAAAATCTTGAATATAAAAGGTGAAGTATTGCATGCTCCACTCCTCCTATGTATTGATCAACAGGTAGCCAAGTGTTAACATTCTCTGAATTAAAAGGTTCTTTCTCATTTTTTGGATCTAAAAATCTTAAGTAATACCATGATGAATCAACAAAAGTATCCATTGTATCAGTCTCCCTTACGCCATTTTTTCCGCATTTTGGACAAACTGTATTTACAAACTCTTTACTTTGAGCAAGAGGGGACCCTTCGTTGTTAAGGTAGTTTTCAATGTTCGGAAGTATTACTGGAAGATTTTCAAAGCTCTCTGGAACTAATCCACAATCTTTACAGTTAATTAATGGAATAGGGCAACCCCAGTATCTTTGTCTACTTATTAACCAATCTCTTAATCTATAGGTAGTTTTACTACTACCCAACTTGTTACTCTTCAGGTATTCTATAACTTTTTTATTGCCTTCACTATGAGATTTTATACCATTAAATTCTTTAGAATTTATTAATACACCTTCTTCTGTATACGCTTCTTGATCAACCCCTATCATCGTTTCAGGATTTTGTATGACTTGTCTAATTTCAAGATTATATTTTTTTGCAAAATCATAATCCCTTTGGTCGTGTGCTGGAACTGCCATAATAGCTCCGGTACCGTAGTTTATTAATACATAATCAGCAATCCATAGTGGTACTTCTTCATTATTAATTGGATTAATAACCTTCAAATAAGTATCAATACCTGTCTTCTCTTTAGTTATTGACATTCTTTCAAATTCAGATTTAGATTTTGCTTTTTTAATATATTCTTTAATCTCATCTTTATTTTTTGATAATTTTTGAATTTCATCAATTAATTCATGCTCAGGTGAGATAACTGCAAAAGTCATACCAAATAATGTATCTGCGCGAGTTGTAAATACTTCAAAGCTTAGGTCGTGTTCAGCAAATTTTATATTAAATTGTGCTCCTTCAGATTTCCCTATCCAGTTTTTTTGCATTAACTTTACATTCTCTGGCCAATCCCCTATTTCATCAAGTCCTTGGAGCAATTCTTCAGAATATTGTGAAATTTTTAAAAACCACTGATTCAAGTTTTTCTGCGAAACTACAGAATCACATCTTTCACAATTTCCTTCTATTACTTGTTCATTAGCTAGTACTGTTTTGCAAGATTCACACCAATTCACTGGTGCATCACTTTTATAAGCAAGATTATTTTCAAATAATTTTATAAATAAATACTGTGTCCACCTGTAGTAGTCTTCCGAATGTGCGGCGACTTCTCTATCCCAGTCATATAATGAGCCAAGTCGAATTATTTGATCTTTCATATTTTCAATTCTTTCCTCAGTAAACTTTCGAGGATGAATTCCCGTTTTAATTGCAGCATTTTCAGCTGGAAGACCAAAAGAATCCCAACCCATTGGAGAAAGAACATTAAATCCTTTAAGTAATTTATATCTAGTAATTACATCACCAATTGTATAATTTCTTATATGACCCATGTGAAGATCCCCTGAAGGATATGGATACATGCATAAATTGTAAAATTTAGGTTTATCAGAGTCTAAATTACATTTAACAATCTCTTTTTCAGTCCAGTAGCTTTGCCACTTTTGTTCAATTGCTGAAAAATTAAATTCACTCATTTTTATATGCTTCCTGAAACATTGGAAATATTTTTTCTTCTCTAGATTTTTCTAACGTCTTATCAATGTTAGACAATTTTTTTTCAATTACAGAATAATTAATACTTAAATCATTTATAGCAGAATTTAAATTGGTAATTAATGAATCTAAATCATCAAATAAATAACCATTTTCATTATTTATATATTTCTTCATTGGCATAATGTTTCTTGTAATGCACACCTTTGAATAACTCATTGCTTCAAGTAGTACCAAGCCTAAGCCTTCTGAGTATGAGGGGAATACAAATATATCAACTTTATTAAAATACTCATCCCTGTCATCAACAAATCCTAGAAAATCAACATACTTATTTACTTCTTCATTAAGAATACTTTTTAATTTTTTTATGTATTTTTCATCTCCATGACCACCAATAATTACATCTAAATTGTTTTCTTTATAATTTAATTTATTCAGGGCGTGAAGAAGATCTTCAATTCCCTTATTTTTATTTAATCTTCCCAGGAACCCAATCGTTAATTTATCATTATTTACTTTTTTTATATTATTCCTTTTAACCCAATAAGGAATAACTCTAGCTTCTATGGAAGAATTCAATTTTGAAATCCACTCTTTAACTTCATCTGAGATTGCAATTACTGTAGTAGCGTTTAACCAAAATTTAGATAGTCTTTTCATGAAAATTTTTCTTAAATAGTCTCCTAGTTTGTTTCCTTCTAGATATGTATCGTATTTGCCATGAACACTAACTACCCATGATATTGATGAGATGTTTTTTGAAACTTTTCTTAAAATATAAATCATAAAATCACTTCTTGGTTGATGGGAATGAATAATATCTAGCTCTTTATTAATTAAATAAAAACCTAAAGAAAAATATGAAAACAAATTATACATTCTAGGGCCACTTAGTCTTTTTATTTCAATCCCTAGCTTGTCTATTTCATTCTCTATGGAACTTGTTGTTTTGCTATCTTTACCAATAACAACAATTTTTACATCATAGTCATTCCTTATTTGAGCACTAACTAAATCTAGAAGGTGGGATTCTGCACCACCTCTGTTTAATGAATTTATTATGTGACAAATCTTCATAATTACTTTAAAGTCTAGGTGTTATCCATGTGGATTTTGGTGGAAAAAGGTATCCATCTTCATAAAACTCATCTAAATTAATAGGACTAAATGTAACTAAACTTTTCTGATTATTATTAATGTCATTAGGAAATGAAGTTATTAATCCATTTTCAAAACATTTCCTCTTAAAATCATATAGTTTGTAAATATCAGTTACATCATCAGAAGAATATTTAATATCATCTAAATTCAAATAAAGTTTTGAATCGTTATTAATTTTAAAATTATTATCATTTAAAAAGTTATAAAATTCCTCTTCAGACACCTTTAATTTTGATAAATGAGAAGAGACCTTAACGTCTTCTTTTGAAACTATTACAACTTTTAATAGAGTATTGATATTATTTCTTTTTATGAAATCATATCGATGATGACCGTCAAGCAAAGTTAAGTAATCTATATCTATCCCCTGATTCTCAGTGAAGTTCAAATCTGGAATATCTGTGCAAAAAAGAAGTGGTTCAAAAGAATTTACTAAGTTTAAATCATTTCCTTCTATTTGATTTTCAATCTCTTCATGTGGAATAATTTTGATATTGGATGTATCAGTAAAATCAAGTTCAGTCAAAATTCCTAAAACAGGATAATCTTTAAATTTATATTTTTTATAATTATCTATTCTCATATTTTTTCAAAAAATCTTGAAATAAATTTATTCAAATAGTCAATCATTTCCTCATTAATGGCATTATATAAACTAATTCTTACACCACCTACGCTCCTGTGTCCTTTGATGCCTAATATATTTTCCTCTTCAGCTTTCTTAAAAAAGTCTTCTTCTAAAGAGGGGTCATTAAAATTGAAAACTATATTTGATCTACTTCTTGCATATTCAGAAACAGGGAGGATTATGTGTTTCCCATGCTCCGCAAGTTGTCTATATATTAATTCAGAGCTACTTATTGATTTCTCTTCAAAATATTTAATTCCTCCGCAATTTAGCATCCATTCAGTAACTAAATATAAAACATACACAGAGAATGTAGGTGGTGTGTTGTATACAGAATCATTTTCAACTAGTTTTTTTAAATCTAAATAAGATGGATTTACTGTATTATTTAGTACTTCATTTTTACCAACACAAATAGTAACACCCGGTATTCCCATATTCTTTTGTGCACCAGAGTAAATATATGATATATTTTCCCATTCAAAATTGTATGAACCAAAATCTGAAGACATATCAATAAATAAAGAAGGGTGATTTATATTATTGAAATCTCTAATTTGTATTCCATTTATAGTCTCATTTGATGTTATATGTAAATGGTCAAGATTTTTAAAAGCATCGGAATTATCACTCATTAAAAATTTTTCAATTTCTTCGTGACTTACAGAGGTCGATTCAGTTTTGTTTATTAATTCAAAGTCTTGTAAAGTTTTCTTACTCCACTCTCCAGTAACCAAACAACCTATGTTTGATTTTTTACCAAAATTATGAGGAATTAAAGAATTTTGATATGTAGCTCCACCCTGCAAGAGCAGAATAAAATAGTTTTCTGGAATACTAAGTAAATTTCTTAAATTAGATTTAAGTTTTTCCATAATATCTGAATACTCTTGACTTCTATGGGATATTTCAAGAATTGATAAACCTTTATCCTCATATTCAATAATTGACTGATTAGCTTTTTCAATTACAGTTGTATCTAATTTAGATGGTCCAGCCGAAAAATTATATTTTTTCATTAACAAACTCTTTATTTATAAACAAATTATAAGTAAGGCCAATAATTAATCCATAGTACGAATTAACTTCTTCTACAGGGCCAATAAAGAAAAAAAGGATAAACAATAAAAAGAACGAAGTTTCTAAATTAATTTTTTGTTTCGTGAGAAAATGCATTGAAAAAAGGAATAATAAAAGTGGAAATAAGATACCCAATGCTTTAGTGTAAAAAACAAATAAATTCTGAAAATTTATACCATATTCTGTAAGTGAGTAGTTTCCTGTTCCAAAATTCTTTGTACTATATCTTTCAAGTAAATACTTAGGTAACGTTCGATTAGAGAAATACATTTCTTCATTAATTTCAACTGATGAATACTTTTGTAAGTCAGTATTTATTTCAAGAAAGCTGGTTGGTCTTACGTCATTTAAAGAAGTTAAGAAATACCTCAATACATTTAAGCGATCATTTCCAATATCAACTACTGATTCATCTAAATCATTAGAATCAATTACACTATCTCTATTTATTATTTTGTTAATATCCTCTTCATATTCAAGACATTCAACACTGTCTTGGTTTAAATTACATTCCAATACTCCGAAAGTAGAAAAAGCAAGAGCAGTCAAAACAAAAACAAAAAGTTGTTTTTTAATTTCCTTGGTTAAAAAATAATTAATTAATGTATAAATAAGTATTACCAAGCAGAAGATTTTTAAATAGTTACTCCTTGAAAGGCCTAAAGCTATACCTGAGAAAAAGCTTATGAAATATATTTTCTCATTATTTTTGTACAGATAAATTAATACTAAAGGTAGTAGAAATGTGATCAAGAGGACTGGTTCACGAAAAGTACCCATTGCTCTATGAGGTTCAGAAAGCCAGAAAATTGATTGTTCTGAATGATGAAAATAATTAGTATTTGATCTATTCCTGTAAGGCTCAAATAAATCATATATTTGTGCAGCAAAGATATACAGTGTTAAAGAAGAGAATATATAAATTACATACTTTGAATTTTTAATAAAACTTGTAATATTTACTCCTTTAAAATAATTAACACTAAACATAAGAACTAGAGCAAAAGATACAATATTAAATATTCTTAAGATCAAATAAATAATTTCTGAATTATCTGCTTGAAAAAAATATAAGAAAAATAACTGAGGAATTAAGATTATAAGCAAAATATAAAATAAGATTTGTTTTTGGTTTTTACTAAACATCGTTTTAAATTCAAAAAGAGTTAGCAAAGCTAACAAAGCCATTCCAATCCATGAAATAGGGATAGAAAAAATTTCATATGCATCAAAAAATATTAAAACTATTGAAAGAAGAATCCCGCTTGAGTATATTTTTTCTTTATTTTCTCTCATACTAAGCATGTTAATGTGAATAAATTATGATTTTAATTTTTTCTTATATATGGTGTATTCGTATAATTTTTGCACAATCATTGCAAGGGATAGTGCAATAGCAATGCCTCTTGATGAATAAATTTGTGACAATGGTACAGAAGATACTAAAAATACTACAGAATAAATCATCCTTCCAAAAGCATGATATGAAATCAAGTCATTAAACAATAAATATTGCCTTATCCAGAATGTATAGAGATAGAAAATAAAACCAATTAGTAATATCAACATTGGAATATATGATTCTAAAAATTCTTCTGTGCCAATTAATAGAATCAAACTCTCCCCTAGATTTACATACAATACAGTCAATATAAGACCTATAGGCAGTAGAACTTTTCTAAAGAAAACATTTATTTGAAAATTATCTTTAGAATTTTTTAATTTATTTTGAAGCCAGGGGTTAAAAGTAACAACTATGTAATTTATTGGCTCTACTAATTTTTTTGCAAACTTATAGACACCAACTGAAGACAAATCACTTACAATTGCTAATAAAATAACATCCAAGTGTTGTGGAATTAATCCTAATATTTGATCGAGTCTTAACTTACTATATGAATCTTTAATCTCTTTAAAGTAAAGTTTTAAATTAGTGAAATGTATTAATTTAATTTTTGCATATTTTCTTGCTAAGAATATTCCAAATAAACCATAGGTTGTTGAATAAATTATCTGTGCTGTGAGATAGCTTTCTATAGTTGGATTGATAGATAGTAAAATTAAGATTGATAAAAACCTAATTAAAACTGTTATAAGCTCTAGTAAAGAGTATTTTTTCATTTTTCCTTCAAAAATTAATACTGCTTTTGAAGTCTCAGAAAAAGTTTGTATCACCCTTGAAAATAAATAAACCAAAATTATATAGCTCATACTCTCTATTCCAAAATAAGTACCTAATTGACTAGAAAAACTTAAATAGCAAATAACTAAAGAGAGCATTCCTATTAAAAAATCAAATAATAAAGATTCAGCAAAAATATTCTTACTTTTATTTAATGCAAGTAATGTAACATCACTATTTCTTGAATGAGTAGCTCTAAAAATCAAGCTCGGTAGAGTGATTATTAAAGTTACTATTCCATATTTTTCAACTCCTAATTCTTTTACAACAAAAGCAACTTGTAAAACGGAAATGACGGCTATGAAAAATTGAGAGCCTACTAGCTCTTTAGTTTGTGAATATATCTCTTTAATATACAAATATTGCACCAATCGCTGTGGAGCTGAGGGGATTTGAACCCCTGACCCCGTGCATGCCATGCACGTGCTCTGCCAACTGAGCTACAGCCCCATAATAATAAACATTAGCCATATTGATGGACTAGATTGCTATCAAATAATAAATCCTCAAGATTATAGTACTCTCTTGATTCATCACTAAAGAAGTGAATCCCTACCCCTTCAAATTCAACCAACCCCCATGATGAATCCAAACCTTCTGAAAAAAAGTTTTTGTTTTGAGATTTAACTAATTCCTTGAGCTTTTTAACTGATGAAACCATTTGGGTATTTGAATTAACAGTGCATAAAATAATTATGTCAAAGTAACTATTATCCTCAACTTCAAAAGCTTTAATATTTGTACATTTTTGAACGAGTAGGATGTCAAAGATATTATCAAAGAAAAAGTTTTCTATATTTTTCGTTTTTCTTTCAGTCACTATTAAATATGTTACCATGTAAAAAATAAAGACACTATCCTTAATAGTGAGGAGAGAATTGAATATATTTTTAAGAGTTTTTACATTATTTTTAAGAGCTTTCAATAGTAAACGTCTAAGAACAATTCTTGCTACAATAATTGCTTCCGTAACTTTCTTTGGATTTTTATTTTATGTATCAGAACCTCAAATTAAATCTTTTGGTGACGGTATGTGGTTGGCTTTGGTTACTGTAACAACTGTAGGTTATGGTGACATTGAACTTTATACAACTCTTGGAAGATTTGTCGCAAGTGCTTTAATGCTTCTAGGGATGGGATTAATTGCTTCTCTCACAGCTATCATATCAGTGAAATTTATTCAGAATTTTGTTGATCATCATACTAATGACGATGTATTAGAAAAACTTGATGAGATGCAAAAAGATTTAGATGAATTAAAGAAAAAAATTCAATAAAGATTATTTTCATTTATATAATTTAAAATTTTATCAGGTAAATCGTTTTCATTTAATTCATTCTCTTTTAATTTTTTTCGTAATCCACTAGAACTTAAATCCAATTTTTCACCATGAATTAATTCATAATCAAATGGAAAATCCTCATTAAGCATTTCAGTTTTATCTTCTCTCCTTAATGCAATTAAAAAATTTGTAAGATCTGCTAATTGTTCATAATTTTTCCAGGTTTTGATGTTCATTGCTATATCTGAACCAAGTATGAAATACAATCTTTCTTTAGGGTGACCTAATTTTCTAAGTGTCTCAAAAGTATAAGATGGGTCTTCCTCTGACTTCTCTATGTCACTTAATTCGAATAAATTGTTGTCTTGAATTAATAAATTTGTCATTTTATATCTATCTTCAAAGGAAGTTGTAGTATCTTTTTGCCAAGGAGTTCCACTTGGAATGAATACAACCTTCTCAAGGTTATATTGTTCTATTGCTCTTTCTGCAATTTCATAATGTGCATTATGAGGAGGATCAAATGTTCCACCAAGTACTCCTAATGCCTTCATTTTAGAATCTTTCTAAAGTCTATATTATTCACAAAATCTCTCAACTGATTATAGTTTCTAACCTCACTTGTCATGTATGATATTTTTTCAAACTTTCTTATTTGACTATCTCCGGTATTCCAATATTTTTTCTTTTCAGGATTCATCCAATAAATTCTTTCATACTGACTATTTAAACTATTTATTAATTCTTCAGGAATGTTTCTATAATTGTTCCTTCCATCTCCAATAACTATTAAGCTTTTTACCTTAGATTGTAATTTTTTATTAACATCTATTAGGTCCTGGAATGATTTCTCATAATCTGAATGTCCATCATTCTTAACAAAGTTGTTCCAATTGTGCAATAGTGTATCAATTTCATTTTTTCTCATTCTTTTTAATGTTTTAGTCACTTCAGTTAGTCCATCTATAAATACATAAGCTTTAATTGAACTAAACCTACTTACCATTCCATACAATAAAGTGATGCCAAAAAGAGAATAAAGTGCCATAGATCCACTAATGTCACATAGAATTACTAAATTTGGTTTTTTTAGTATCTTTGGTCTCATTATTATTTTTTGAAAAAATCCACCTGTTTGCATAGATTTTCTAATGGTTTTTCTAAAATGTAACTTTCCCTTACTTGATTGTTTAATATGTCTTTTAAATTTTATTGCTAATTTATTTCCTAATTGATTAGTTTGTTCCAGTAAAAGTCTTCTCTCTTCTTGGTCGGTATATAAAAAATCTAATTCTCCTAATTGTGTCTTAGGTTCAAGTTCTGATGGTTGATAAGAGTCTTTTGTTTTATTTCTTTCCTCATTTAGTATCTCTAATATTTTCAAATCAAGTAGATTATTAAATTTATTTTTATTTATTAAGTTAGTAATTTTTGACAAATCATCAAATTGATAACTGCTAAATACTTCCATTATTTCTTGATATTTTAAACTTTTTTTTATTTGGTTTAACCAATATTGATCTGATACAGGTCTAGTAAAATCTATATCTCCAAAATTTTCAATCGTGTGCCTTACAAGTTCATTTAAGCTTTCAAAATCATTATTATTTAAGTCTGAAAATATCTCATATAAATCATTGTCTTCATTTATATACTCCTCTAGTAAGGAATAATCTGACGAATCATGCGTAGCGACTGAATATTTGAAATATTGATTTATTAAATTTTTAAATAGTATTTGTTCTTGTCTGCTTTTAGGAATTAAGAAATATAAATACAATAATTCCTTTTCAAAGTTTTTTAAATTTTTTAAATTTTTATATTCAAAAAATACTTTAAGTTGTTCAATCGAGATGAAGTAATTATTTTTTTTACAAAATTCAGAAAAGTTTAATATTTCATTCTTCGTTAAGCTCATTAGATTCTTCTAGTCTTTCAATGTATTTTTTTTGGTCAGACTTATCTTTTAAGAGAATACCTAAATTCGTTCTTACTGATTCTTCATTCTTCGAATTATTATATTTAACCCACTCAACTGATTCGATTAGGGAAGGAATTTTATTTAAATTTATACTTCTTATAAAAGAGATAAGAGAAGCATATTTCTTTGCTACATCTTTATCTAGATTTTCTACATTATTCATCAATACTTTTGTTTCTATTTCTATAGATGGAAAATCAAGGTAATAATATATACATCTTCTCCTAAGTGCGTCTGACAATTCCCTAGTACTATTCGAAGTAAGTATGGTAATCCTATTTTCATTTCCGGAAATTGTTCCAAACTCTGGAATTGTGACTTGATTTTCAGCAAGTATTTCTAATAACAAAGCTTCAAACTCTTCATCTGATCTGTCTATCTCATCTATTAGGAAAAGAGAATTTTCTTTAGAAGTTAATGCTTTTAAAATAGGTCTCTTAATTAAATACTTGTCATCAAATAAGTTTTCATTCTTTTCGTTGCTTTGTATAGAAAGAAGTTGCTTTTTATAATTCCATTCATAGACTGCTTTATCTTCGTCAATTCCTTCATGACACTGCAACCTAATTAAATCTAAATTAAGTAAAGAAGAAAGGGTCTTAGCTAAAAAAGTTTTTCCTGTACCCGCTGGACCTTCAACCAATAAAGGTTTGTCCAAAAATATTGCAGCATTAACTACATCTATTAAATCTTGGGTTGCAAAATAACCTTCACTCTCTAAATTATCAGTAGTTATTTCATTTATTTTCATTTTCCTATATCCCCTAAAACTTAAAGAAAAGAAATTTCATTTGTAAAAGATTCTAATCCGCTTGGAACTATTATTCGTAATATATTTTTTTTAATTCTCATATTCAAACTCATAATTATTTAATTTTATATAATCGCCTTTTTCAATTCCAAGATCCTCTAATTTAGCTGGAATTTCAGATCTTTCAAAACGGTATGAAATTTCGTTAAATACGTCATAATCATTTCCATTCAAATTCGATATCCTATCAACCATATCTCCAGTTACTAACCAAGTGCCATTTTCTTCTTCTACAGAAAACTGCTCATCATGTAAACTTATTTTTTCAAAACTTTTATTTATTGAATCTAAATTAGTAAAGTCATAGAGATTTATTTCTTGTATTAATTTATCAATCCCTTCATCCTTTAACGCTGAGATATTTATATAATTATCATTTTTTTTGTCAAGATCTGATTTGTTTACCACTTTAATAATTGGAAGATTTTTTAAATTATCATCATATTTATTTACTTCGGTCTCAATTAATTTAATTTGTTCTTCAATCGTATAATCAGAATTTATTGGATCTAAAACTAAAATTAAGACCTTAGTATTTTTAAGGTGTTTTAATATTGACCTACCTAAACCAACACCCTGTGAAGCTCCTTCTATAAGTCCTGGTAAATCACAAATTATCATATTTTTTGCTGAACTTTCAAGGACTCCTAAATTAGGAGAAATTGTTGTAAATGGGTACGAAGCTGTCTTTGCATTAGAATTTGTCAGTGATTTAATTAAAGTGCTTTTGCCTGAATTAGGTATACCTAATATTGAAATATCAGTAATTAAGCTAAGCTCCAGATTTACCTTAACTGATTTTCTTTTTTCTCCTGCTTCTGAAATTTTAGGATTTGGATTTCTTTTTGAAATTAGCTCTCGGTTTCCTCTACCACCTTTACCTCCACTACAAATCAAAAAAGTGGCATTATGATCTAACAGTTCAGCAACCTTTTCTTCATTTATAAATACGGATGTTCCTAATGGGACATTAATAAATAAATCATTTCCATTCTTGCCATCTTGAAGGTCTTTGCCCGCATCTTCACCATTTTCAGCTTTAAACGAGCTACTTGAATAAATTGAACTAAAGTCGTAAATACTTACATCTGGTTTAAAGTATATTGAACCACCGTCTCCACCGCTTCCACCATTAGGAGAGCTTTTTGTGCTTTTTGATTTAAAACTTATTGATCCAGAGCCACCTGCTCCAGAAAGCAAACTTAACTCAACACTATCGACAAACATTTCATTTGGGGATAATGTTTACTAATTTTCTACCATTCCTAGATGAAAATTTTACAACCCCATCAACTTTTGCAAATAATGTATCATCTCCACCCTTCGATACATTTTCTCCAGGATGAATTTTGGTTCCTCTTTGCCTAATTACAATAGAGCCTGCAGAAATATCTTGTCCATCATAAACCTTTGTTCCTAGTCTTTTGGACTCTGAATCTCTTCCATTTCTCGTTGAACCGCCAGCTTTAGTTTTAGACATCTATTACTCTTCCTCTCCTGTTTCTTTATCTGAAATTGATTTTACTTTTACAACTTTTACTTGTTCTCTGTACCCTACTCTTCTCCTGTTTCCTGTTTTATTTTTATATTGAAAAATATCTATTTTTTTCAATTTTTTTTCATCGATTAATTCAAAATTAATAAAACAACTAGATAGTTTTTTCTTATCTGTAACAATTGACCCTTTTCTTGGGCTTAATAATATTGGGTTTATAGGTTCAGCAGAAAAACTTTTTGGTACCTCTAAAATATCGCCAACCACTACCTTCTCCTGTTTAGCGCCTACATTGATTACTGCATATTTACTCATAACTCAACTACTCTACTACGGCATCAGATTCAAGTAAATTATCTTCTATAGAATTATTTGAAAAAATATCATTAATTATTAAACCTCTACCATTACATTCTTCACATTCTTCTGAAAAGCTTTCTATTAATCCAGCTGATACATTTTTTCTAGTCATTTCAACTAAACCAAGCCTTGAAATATTAAAAACCTGTGTTCTTGTTTTATCCTTCGCTAATTCTTGTTTAAACTTATTCAAAAGTTCCTCTTGTCTTTTAACAGATTCCATATCAATAAAATCAATTACAATTATCCCCCCAATATCTCTAAGTCTTAATTGTCTTGCAATTTCTTCCGAGGCTTCTAAATTGTTTTCATAAACAGTTTGTTCCAAGCTATCCTTACCAACAAACTTACCAGTATTTACATCGATAACAGTAAGCGCTTCCGTTCTATCAATTATTAAATGGCCGCCAGATGGTAACCAAACTTTCCTATCAAGTGCTTTTTTGATTTGATCTTCAATATGATATCTTTCAAATAAACCTAACTCATCATTGTAAGCTTCTAAAATTTCATTCAACTCGGGAGAAGTCTCGTTAATATATTCTTTAATTTCTTCAAAATGTTTTCCACCTTCAATGAGTAATTTTTTAAAATTTGTACCTAAATGTTCTCTTATTACTTTTACGGAAATATCTGGCTCTTCATGAATTAATATTGGAGCAGATCCTTGATTGTTTTTGGATACTTTTTCCCATTCAATTATTAATTTATCAATATCACTTTTAAGAGAAGATTCATTAACACCTTCCGCAGCTGTTCTAACTATTACCCCGAAACCTTGGGGTTTTATTTTTCTAATTATTTTATCAAGCCTGCTTCTCTCTTCATCAGGTAGCCTTCTTGAAATTCCTTTTGTATTTGAATTTGGAATTAATACCATATACCTCCCAGGAAAAGAAATTTGACCAGTTAATCTTGCTCCTTTTTCCCCCATTGCATCTTTAACTACCTGTACTAAAATTTCTTGATCTTTAGATAATAAATTTTCTATTTTTGAATTTCTTCTAGAATTGGATACATCCGCAACGTATAGAACACCATTTTTTTCTTCTCCAAAAGAGACAAAAGCTGCCTCCATTCCTGGTAACACATTTTTTACTTTTCCTAGATAAATATTTCCTACTAAAGATTTGGTTTTAGACTCTGCTGAATAATATTCAACTAGAGTTGCCCCTTCTAGTATTGCAATTTTAGAAGAACCACCTTTATAGCTAATCAACATTTGCTTTTTTTCCACTTCTGGAACTGGCAATGGTTTTTCTCTAAACCAAGTTTGTCTAGATGCTTTTCTTTGGTTTTTTTTGTCAAAAGACCTAGTACTAGTCGTACCAGATTTAATTTTTACTTTTTGACCTCTAAACCATTTAGTTTCTGATTTTACAAAATTATCTTCGCTTTTACGTACTACAGTAGATCTCTTGAATATACCAAACATTTAAACCTCCAAATAATCGATGTGAAAAATATATTAAAAAACTCATAAAACAAGGATAATATGTTTTAAATATTAAATAACTAAGTTATTTTCTATAAATATCCGATTAGTGATTCCAAATACAACTGCTATAGAAACCATTGATGATCCACCAAGGCTTAACAAAGGAAAAGGTAATCCAGTATTAGGTACTAATCCAATTACAGTTGAAATATTTATGATAATTTGTATTGCGAGAAGAACAATAAAACCAGTGATTACGTATTTATCAAATTCAGATGAAGAGATATTTAGAATTTGAGTTAATCTCATAAAAAAGATAAACCACAAAAGTAAAAGGAAAAATACTCCTATAAATCCAAAATTATAAGCATAGGCCGAAAAAATAAAATCTGTAGTTTCAACTGGAACGAAAACTTTATTAACTTGAATTTCCTGAAAATATTGGCCAAAGAAACCACCGCTTGAAATTGATAATCTACTTTGAGATTGTTGAAAATCAATCTCATCCTCTTGAAAAAAATTATTAATTCTATCGAGTTGATTTTCGTTAATAATACCAAATTCTAAAAAAACAAAAAATGAGAAAAGCAAAATTAGAAAAATTAATATAAAATATCTCAATCTTATATTTGAAACAAAAAGCATAGAAATTACAACAAACGTAATAATTAAACCGGTACCAAGATCAGGCTGATTAATTATTAACATTATAAGGAAAATCAATGCAGTAACTGAAATAAAATTAAATTTTTTCTCAGATAAATATTTTGCAACAAATAAAATTACTATAACTTTTGCAAACTCTGAAGGCTGTAAATCTATTATTCCTAAATCAAACCATCGCCTTACACCTAATCTTGGTTCGGTTGTGAATAATAATAATAAAGCTAAAACTGTGAATACAAAAAAAATATCAATGAATCTTAAAAAAGTTTCAACTGAAATATAAGTTAGCAGAAAGAAAACACTTATTGATATCAATGAAAATATGATCTGCCTAATTAAAATATTAGAAAAATCTAAATTAATATCATTGGACAAAGTAAATAAGGTAAACCAAGAAATAAAATTGAAAACTAAAAACAAAAAAAAGACAGATATGTTTGTTCCCTCTGGTCCAAGTAAAGTAATTTTCCTACTTCTCATTCAGTTATTTCTCCAAATTTAACAGGAGTCAATTCAACACCTATTAGATGTTGTATCACCCTTCTTGAAATAGGTGCTGCGACAGCACTTCCAGAACCACCCTCTTCTACTACAGTCACAACTATATATCTTGGATTAGAAATTGAATCAATTCCAACAAACCAGGATGTACTATTTCTATCTCCTGGATTCTGAGCTGTACCAGTTTTACCTCCTATTTCATTAGAACGATTACCCAAAACCTCGAATGCCTGATAAGCTGTTCCCCCTTGTCTAGTTACTAAATTCAAATCGCTAAGTAAGAAATTAATAAAATCTTCATCAATATCTAAATTATTATATTTTATACTTTTATCTAGCTCTTTATTTAAATATGGAGAAGAATTACTACCGGTTAATAACGTTTTATAGGCATTAGCTACTTGAATCGGTGTAGTTGTAATAGCACCCTGACCGATAATTAAATTCATAAGATCTCCGCCAAGCCATCCCTCTGGTCTAACAAGTTCTGGCTTAGTAATTCTCCATTCTTCAAACAGCTCCCTATCAGGTAGGACTCCTGATTTTTCATAAGGTAAATCTATATTTGTTAAGCTTCCAAAGCCTAAGTTAGAAGCATACTCTTGTAGGATTGACTCCCTAGGATTCCCTTCATAAGATCTCCAAATTTTAAGTGCTATATCCCAAAAGTAAACATTGCAAGATTGCTGAATAGCTGAACTTAAATTTACATTCCCATGACCTTCTTTTTTCCAGTCATTGTATACCTGTTGTGACCCGTCATTAAAACTAAAAGCCAAATCTCCATCACAATTAATTTTATTACTTCTATTTTCAACACCTTCTGGAAAGAGTCCCTCATTCTCAGCAAGCCAATAAGCAACTACCTTAAAAATGGAGCCTGGTGGATAGAGTCCTTGAATTGCAAAATTATTAAATGCTTGAACTCTATTTAATTGATTGAAATCAAAAGATGATATTCCTTGAACAAATTTATTTGGATCAAAATCAGGTAACGATACCATCGAAACAACATTTCCTGTTTCAATTTCAATAACTACTACAGCGCCTTTTTCAATAATATCTTCCAATTCGAAATTTTCATTAGCAAGCAAGATACCTTGCTCTAATGATTCAGTACTCACAATTTGAGTATTTATGTCTAATGATAAGTACAAGCTTTCTCCTGGATTAGGTGGAGTAAATTGCACTATTTCTGAACCCTTAAATACTATCTCTCCAGCTTCTCCAGAAAGTTTATTTTCATAAAACTTCTCAACACCACTTTTCCCAACTATTCCATTTTTTATCGTGTCAGGGTATAATTCATATTCTTCTTGTGTTGGCTTGCCGATATAACCAATTACATGGGAAGCAATATTGTTAAATTCATATTTTCTAATTGGGAAGTCAAAAATTTCAAATGCATCTAATTCTAAAAGCGCTTGTCTTTCAGTAAAATTTAAATCATTAATATTTCTTATTAAATAAAGGATTTCTTTACTCTGAAAAATTTCATCTAATTCTATAGAACTTATTTCTTTAAAATTATATGTTAAATATTGCTTATATTGAATTATGTTATTTTCATTTATTTTTCTTAAATTGATAAAAAGATGTGGCTCTAAAGAAGAAGTAGCTAGTGTTTCATTATTAACATCATAAATTTCACCTCTTGGAGCAGAAAGATAAACTATATCAAATGTTTGGCTATTAATTATTTTGATTGATTCATCAGACCGGATAATTTGAAGAAAGTAAATATTATATAGAATAAAGGAAAATATAAATAAAATAAATACAGCTAAGTAATTAAAACGATTTCTTAAAAACATCCTCTTTAAGAGTAATGTTGATTAATTTAAATAAAAAGTAATTGACTCCACTAATTAACAAGATAATAGAAAAATAGTTAATTGAAAATGATGTAAATATAGTCTCTACCTTATATAGAGCTAAGAAAAAAGTAAATAAAATAAATTCACTATATAAATTAACTCTTAACCTGCTGTTAATAAAATTTATTAAAATACTGATCAAAATAAATTTTGCGCTCGTTGTGCCAAAATAATTAGAAGTATAAAATGCATCGTAATAAATTCCAGATAGAAAAAAAGCAATGACAAAAGAATTAGAAAAATATTTTGATGATATATAAAAAATTAAAATATAAAAAGGTAATATTTTTACTTCAGAAAAGTCAGTAATGATACCAATGAAGAGTTCAAATATTAATAAAGAAATAAATATTAAAACAAAACTTAAATATCTTAATTGTTTCATTTTTTCTTTACTATGTAAATATTTGAATCAAAACTAAATCTATAATTCACTTTTACAGTAGAAGAGATTTTGTTGTTTAATTGAGAAACTTCCTCTTGACTCAAATCAACTATTGGAAACTTTCCTGGATGGTCAAAAGCAATATCAGTAAATATATAATCGACATTCACATTTTTTTCATTAATTAAAATAGAGTTAACTAATAGTTCATCATTATTTGAAGTTATTAGATACTCATTACCATGTTTATCAATTCCAGGAATAGAAAAGTTAGAATTTAATACAGTACTAATTAGAGAATGGTCATCAAATATTTTAGTTAAATAACCTATTACAAAACCTTCTTCATTTAAAACTAAATCATTTATATTTAAATTAAGGTTTCTACCTCCAGAAATAATGTACTCATTAGTAGTGTTTTTAATCAATAATGAAGATTTAAGATAGACATAGTCTTCTATCTGAACATTTTTAATTAGCTCATCATTTGAAAGAATTTCATTTATTAACTCTTCATTTACTAATTTAAGCTTTCTTAATTCAATGACTTCATTTTTTAATCTTGCGTTTTCATTAATTAAATCGCTTCTACTTTCAAAAAAATCAAAATCTAATGAAACAAGAGTATTTGCAGCTTCTTCATTAATTGGAAATAGAAACTCCACTCTACTAAGAATTGTGTCTGAAAATTTTTTATTAGAAAAAAAGTCAATTAGTACCAATGAACCGGATAGAAAGAAAAATAGAATATAAATTATATAACTTCTTCTTTTCTGAGATTCTTGATACATAATTTAATTAGGTTTGTCTGAGGATTTTAAAACCGACTTATAGTCTTCAAATCTCTCAAGACAAATTCCTGAACCAACTACAACAGTGCTTAGTGGGTCTTCAGTCATATTTATTGGTATTCCCAATTCTTCAGCTATTTTTCTATCTAATTGTTTAAGCATTGATCCACCACCAGTGAGCCAAGCTCCATATTTATCAATATCTGATACTAATGCAGGTGGTGTTTGTGAAAGAGAAATTCTTACAGCTTCAATTATTTCATTTACAACTGGTGCTAGTGCATTTCTAACATCAGCTGCTTCTAGAAGAACCTGTTTTGGAATTCCTTTAACAATATCTCTTCCTGTCACAGTTACCTGAGGCTCTTTATCGTATTGATATGCTGAACCAACTGCATGCTTTAATGATTCTGCAATACCTTCATCAACTAACATAGCGTGTTCACTTCTAAGCCACTCAATCAACTTATCTGTCATATCTTCACCACCAACTCTTACAGAGTTTGCTGTAACAACATCACCCATAGAAATAACTGCTATTTCTGTAGTACCTCCACCAATATCAATTATCATATTTCCAAATGGTTCAAATATCTGTAAACCCGCACCTATTGAAGCAGCCATTGGCTCTTCTATAGTAAACACTTCAGAAGCACCTGTTGCATGAGCAGCTGTCTCAATAGATCTCTGCTCAACACTTGTAACACCATTAGGTACACAAATAATTATTTTTGGTCTTGAATAAGCTCTACCTATTGCTTTAGTCAATAAAGTTTTAACAAGTTCTTCCGCATATTCAATTTCTGAGATAACTCCATCCCTTAGAGGTTTTACTAATTCAATTGAGTCAGGAACCCTTCCAACCAACTTCTTAGCTTCTTCTCCATAGGTAAAAATTGATTTATCAGTTTTATTAATTGCTAAAAGAGTTGGTTCGTCAACAACCACCCCAGCACCTTTTACATAGATTAATGTATTGGCTGTACCAAGGTCTATTGCGATATCATTACCACCAAATAATGTTCTTCTTAAATTCATTCCTGCCATGTATATTCAGATTAATAGAATGAATTAGCAAAGAAAATAAAATTATTCAAAGAAAAGTGAGAGCTCTCTTTCTGCACTTTCTTCTGAATCGGACCCATGAACAACATTTTCTTCAAGTTTTGTAGCTAAATCTGCCCTTATTGTTCCTGGTTCTGCTTCTGAAGGATTCGTAGCTCCCATTATTCTCCTAATCTCTGAAACAGCATCTTCACCCTCAACCTCCATAGCAACAACTGGACCACTAGTTATAAAATCTACTAAATCATTAAAAAAAGGTTTTTCAGAATGTTCTGCATAATGTTTCTTTGCTAGATCATCTGAGATACTCATCATCTTCATTTTTGTAATTACAAACCCTTCTTTCTCAACTCTTGAAACTACGTTGCCAATAAGATTCCTCTTTACACCATCTGGCTTAATCATAAAAAACGTTTTCATTTATATTCCTTTTTATACTCTCCAATTAAATATAAACTGCCTAGCAAAATAGAATGCTTTTTTGAAGCAGCAAATTCTTTAATGGATGAAATTTCGTAGTTTATTTGTTTTTCATTAAGGAAGTCTGTTAATTTTTGAATGTCAATTTGATCATAAAAACTATTATTTTCAATAAGTTTTAAAGATGCATTTTCTTTACTAGATAAGAAAACTAAAATTTCTTCAAAGTTTTTTCCTTTTTTAAAACCTAGATAAATATCGAAATTTAAATCCTTATTTAGATTTTTTAGAGTTTTATAAAAAGTTTTAATTCCAGAAATATTATGCGCACCATCAATTATTTTGACTGGATCATTGTCTATTATTTCAAATCTGCCATCTAATTGTTCATCATGAACACTTTTAAAATCTACTTCATTAATTTTCTTGCCTAATATTTCTTCTATTGCAATAGCAGACAAATAAATGTTCATGACCCTAAAATCATTATTTTCTAATGGAAAATCTTTATGTTCATCTAAAAATGAAATAGAAATATTATTTAATTCATTAGAGATATATTTCTTATGATTATCAGAGATTTCACCACAAACTAGAGTTTTAATATTGTTTGAGATATGTATTTTCTCATACAAAATTTCTTCAAGAGTATCACCTAAAATATCTTGATGGTCATAACCGACATTTGTTAATACAACTCCAGAAGAATTTATGATAGAAGTTGTATCCAATCGCCCACCTATTCCAGCTTCTATTACAAAAACATCTAAATCTAGATCTATAAAATTTCTGCAAGCTATCAAAAAAAGTGTTTCAAAATAACCAAGTTTTATATTATTCTTCTTTTCAAAATCCTCTATAGATTCGATGTAATCAATATATTTAATTTCCTTTTTATTAGATCTAATTCTTTCTTGATATGAAACTAAATGAGGAGAAGTAAAAATTAGAGATGAAATATCTTGTTTAGACAGCAATTTGTAAATAAAATTTGCTGTTGAAGTCTTACCATTAGTACCAACTATAGAAATTGATTTCTTTGACAAGTGGGATAGTTCTTCTTTAGTGAAAAATATTTTTAGTAAATCTAAATTCTTATTGCTATTAATTCTTTCATTAAGAAATATTTCAATATCTTTCAATTACCTAGTTCTTTAAGAGTCTTATGTATAAGTTTGAGCTCCAACTCTAACTCTTCCTTTTTCTTTTTTTCTTCATCAATAAGTTCTGTTTTTGCATTTTCCATAAATTTAGTGTTATTTAATCTTTTGTTTGAAATTTCTACTGATTTTTCAATCTCTTTACTCTTATTATTTAATTTATTTACTTCAACTTCAATATCAATATATTCTTCAGCTAAAATACTAAAATCGTAATCTCCTGAATTAAAATGTAAAAAAGTAGATTCAGCTATATCGGTTAATTTTTCATCCTGTATCTCTACTTTCGCTAAAACTTCTAACTGGTTCTTAATCCAGTCATCAACTTCATTGTTGGAATAAACTTTTAAAACGGTATTATTTTTAATTTGGTAAGTAGCTTTAAAATTTCTTATTTGAGAAATAATGACTCTTAAATTTTCAACATTATCTAAATTTTCATTTTCTAATTCATATTTTTCTGGCCATGAATTACTAATTAACAATTCATCATTAAAAGTTGACCAAACTTCTTCGGTAATGTGCGGCATAGCTGGATTCAGGATTTTAATTGAATTAAGAAAAACTGATTCAAGAACAGACATAGTCTCTAATTTATGCTGTTCATCCTTTATAAGGTTTTTAGAAAATTCAAAATACCAATCAAATAAATCAGACCATAGAAAATTATATAGTAATTTATAAGCATCAGAAATTTTATATTTATCAAATAAATTATTAAATTCATCTAAAACATCGTTGTATTTACTAATAATCCATTTATTTTCTGGAGATTTAATTGAATTTAAATCAGTTGTCTCTTTATCTTCGGTATATAAATGTACAAACTTTGCAGCATTCCATATCTTGTTGCCAAATTTTTTTGCTGCTATTGTCCATTCTTCATCAAAGGGAACGTCTTGGCCTGGAGAAGCTTTTTCAATCAATGAAAATCTTAGTGCATCAGCTCCATGTTTTTCAGATAGCTCTAATGGATCAACTGTATTGTTTAAACTTTTTGACATTTTTCTGCCTTTAGAATCTCTGACTAGGCCATGAACTAAAACATCTTTAAAAGGTACCTCCTCCTGAAAGTGAATTCCCATCATAATCATGCGAGCTACCCAGAAAAATATAATATCAAAACCAGTTACTAATAAAGTTGTTGGGTAATAAGAGTTTAAATCTTCAGTATCATCTGGCCAACCTAGCGTTGAAAAAGGCCATAAAGCCGAAGAAAACCAAGTATCTAATACATCTTCATCTTGATTTAATTTTGTATCATCAGGAATTTTGTGTTTCTCTCTAATTTCTTTTTCAGAATTTCCTACATAAATATTTGAATCTTCATCGTACCATGCTGGTATTCTGTGTCCCCACCATATTTGTCGGGAGATACACCAATCTTGAATATTGTACATCCACTCAAAATAAGTTTTCTCCCAATTCTTTGGAATGAATTTAATCTCTTCAGTCTCAACAGCACTTATTGCCTTTTTTGCTAGTTCCTCAGTTGCGACAAACCATTGATTTGTAATCATTGGTTCTAAAATACTTTTTGATCTATCACCTTTTGGTAGTTGAATTTCATACTCTTCTTCGCTTTCTAATTGGTTAATAGCCTTTAATTCCTGAATTATTAATTTTCTAGCTTCGAATCTGTCTTTATTTCTTATTTTTTTTGGAATAAAATCTTCATCCATTATTGTCCCATCAAGATTTATACACTGGATGAAATCTAAATCATGTTTCTTACCAATCTCATAATCATTGAAATCATGTGAAGGTGTTATTTTTACACAACCTGCACCAAATTCAGGATCAACATACTCATCACCAATTATTGGCACCTCACGATTTACTAAAGGTATAACGGCTGTTTTGCCAATTAAGTTAGCATATCTTTCATCGTTTGGATTAACTGCAACTGCTGAGTCTCCTAAAAGTGTTTCAGGTCTTGTTGTGGAAATAGTCAAATAAGAATCATCTGTCTTATATTGGATATTCCACAATTTACCTTTTTCAGAACTTAAAGTTACTTCTAGGTCTGATACTGCTGACATAAGTGCAGTATCCCAATTGACCATCCTTGTACCTTTATAAACTAAACCTTCCTCATATAATTTAATAAAGACTTCCTTTACAGCTAATGAAAGCCCCTCATCCATAGTGAATCTTTCTCTTGACCAGTCACAGCTCATACCTAGCTTTCTCATTTGATTTGATATATTTTCACCAGATTTTTCTTTCCATTCCCATACTTTCTCTATAAAATTCTCTCTTCCTATATCTTCTTTGGTTATGCCGTTTTCTGACAATTCATTTTCTACCAATAGTTGTGTGATTATTCCAGCATGATCAGTACCAGGAACCCATAATGCTTCATATCCTTTTAATCTTTTTACGCGAGTTATGACATCAATTATTGAATGCTCAAGTGCGTGACCCATGTGTAGAGAACCAGTGACATTAGGAGGTGGTATAACAATTGAAAACTTATTATCAGAAGATACAGGGAGAAATTTGTTACTTAATTCCCAGTTTTCTTGCCATTTTTTTTCAATAGCTAATGGCTCATAAGATTCATCCAGCATAGAATTATGCTGGTTTTGAATCTTTAGATTCTTTTTTCTGTTTTAAAACCATTTTTGGCTGTATGTCATCCATGACATTCTCTTTATCAATTATTATCTGTTCAATATCTTCCCTTGAAGGAGATTCATACATTTCATTAAGAAGTAGCTTTTCTATTATTGATCTTAGACCTCGTGCTCCTGTTTTTCTTTTCAATGCAAGTTCAGCCATTGCATCCAAAGATTCTTTTGTAAACTTTAATTCAATTTCATCTAAAGCAAAGATTTTTTGAAATTGTTTTGTTATTGCGTTTTTCGGCTCTGTTAATATCTTCACTAAAGCTTCTTTATCTAATTCATCAACACTTGTTACAACTGGCAATCTTCCAATAAACTCTGGTATTAAACCATATTTAATTAAATCTTTTGGCTCTACATTTTTAAATATTTCATTTGCATTAATCTCTTCAGTATTTTTCATGTTTGTATTGAATCCAACTGTGTTTTCTCCCAATCTTCTATTTATAATCTCTTCAAGCCCATCAAAGGCTCCTCCAACAATGAATAAAATATTAGTTGTATCTATTTGTAAATATTCTTGTTGAGGATGTTTCCTTCCTCCTTGAGGTGGAACTTGTGCAACTGTTCCTTCAAGTATTTTTAATAATGCTTGCTGAACGCCCTCACCTGATACATCTCTAGTTATTGATGGGTTGTCTGATTTTCTTGTTATCTTGTCAATTTCATCGATATAAATTATTCCTTTTTCTGCTTTCTTTATATCAAAATCTGCAGCCTGAATTAAAGTAAGTAATATATTTTCTACATCCTCACCTACATAACCGGCTTCCGTAAGAGTTGTTGCATCGGCTATTGCAAAAGGTACCTGTAAAATTTTTGCTAAAGTTTGCGCTAGTAAAGTCTTACCGCTACCAGTTGGTCCTAATATTAAAACATTAGATTTTTGTATCTCCAAATCATCATTGATTTTGTCGCCTTTGTAAATTCTTTTGTAGTGATTATAAACTGCTACAGATAACGTCTTTTTTGATTCGCTTTGTCCAATTACATATTCATTTAAGGATTGGTTAATTTCTTTTGGTAACGGAAGATAGTTTTCAGGTTGAGATTCTAGGTTTTCTACTTTCTCTTCTTCAATAATCTCAACACATAGCTCAATACATTCATCACATATATAAACGCCAGGTCCAGCTATTAGTTTTATTACTTGCTTTTGAGATTTACCACAAAAGCTACATTTTAAAGGTTCTGATGACGATTCTTTATTAGCCATATAATTACCCTGTTGTTACTTTTTGTCTACTAACTCCCTTTGAGTTAGTACTTCATCTACTATACCGTATTCTAAAGCTTCTTGCGCAGTCATCCAAAAATCTCTATCAGTATCAAGGGTAATTTGATCAATATCTTTCTTGGTAAATTCTGCCAGCAAACCATTGATTTGATGCCTCATATCGGTAATTAGTTTTGCTTGAATCTCAATGTCTTTTGATGTACCTTCTGCACCTCCAGCTGGTTGATGTAACATAACTCTGGCATGAGGTAATGAATACCTTTTACCAGGTGTTCCACCAGCTAAAATAACAGCACCAGCTGAGGCTGCTAAGCCCATACAAACTGTTGCTACATCTGGTTTTATGTATTTCATGGTGTCATATATTGCAAATAAAGAAGTTATTGAACCTCCTGGAGAGTTAATGTACACATAAATATCTTTCTCAGGATCTTCTGATTCTAAATGTAATAATTGAGCCATAATCAAGTTTGCAACACCATCATCTATTGGGGTTCCTAAGAAAATAATTCTATCTTTTAATAATCTTGAATAAATATCAAAAGCTCTCTCGCCTCTATTAGTATTTTCAATAACAGTAGGCACTACATAATTTGAAGGTTCTTTTTTCATATTATTCTTCCTCTCCTGTTTCACTATCTTGATTGTATACATCTTGTAGGTATACTTTTTCACCATTTTTATCAACTGAGATACCATTCTTTAAAACATGTAACATGGCCTTATTTCTTAAGGATTCTGCTTCTAAATTCAATCTATGTGTGGCATTTTCAACTTCATCTTTATCCTTATCATGAGATTCCATATGTTGTTCAATTAATGACTTATCATTATCATCTAATTTAATTTCAAAGTCTTCAATAACTTTATCTAGTATCAATACCATACTTAAATTTCTTGAGGCTTGTTTATTAAGATCATCTCTTAAAGCTTCCTCCGTTAAGCCGGTTATTTTAAAATAGTCTTCCAATTTAATATTATTTTGGTCTAACTCACTCATAAAATTTTGTAAAATACTATCCATTTCTGCGATCACCAATTGTTCAGGTAATTTAATGTCAGCTTCCTCAATTAATTTTGTGGTTAATCCTGCTTGATATTGTGATGCAACTTGTTGTTTCTTAATGTTTTCAATATTTTTTTCTAACTCTGATTTCAATTCATTAATATCAGTAAATTCAGTTGTTTCAGAAACCCATTCATCAGTTAATTCTGGGAGTATCTTTTCCCTTACCTCTTTTACTAGTACAGTAACTTCAACATTCTCTTCATTAATTTGTGGAATGTTATCTGTAAATTTAATTATTGCTCCTGAAGAAACTCCTTCAAGCTTACTATCAAGATTACCAATCAAAGTACCTGATCCAACTTCATATAAATAGTCACTATAAGTAAAGTCTTTAATTTCATTATTGTTTTTTGATGTGGTTAAATTAATCAATACATAGTCACCAGATTTTGCGGGTCTATCAGTATTTGATACTTCAGCAAATTGTGATTTTACTCTTTCTATTTGTTGATCGATCTCTTCAGGTGTAGGTTTGATGGACTCAACCTCAATAGATTGATTAAGTTTTGGTAATTTTGAAATTTTCGGCCATAGCGTTATAAGAACCTCTACATCAAATGAACTCTTTTTCT
Organism: uncultured Candidatus Actinomarina sp.; assembly: GCA_902565645.1. GTDB lineage: Bacteria > Actinomycetota > Acidimicrobiia > Actinomarinales > Actinomarinaceae > Actinomarina. The sequence goes on along the minus strand of CACFFJ010000009.1, from coordinate 4,033 downwards.
TTTTAATATCTTTGATTGCTGGTCTAGTTGCTGGAGAAATTTCTTCATCTTTTAATATTTGAAATAAATTTTCAGGTAAGTACAACTCAACAGCTTCTTCATTTATGTATTCCTCTCCTACTTCTCTTTCTACAATATTTGACGGAATTTTCCCAGGTCTAAATCCTTTTACTTTTAATTGACTTCCAATTTTTTTAATAGCATCTTCTTTAAATTCTTCTAGATCTTTAAGATCAATTTGGATTTCTAACGTCTTTTCAAAATCCGAACTATTTTTTACTTTATATTTCACATTTCTCCTTAAATAAGGGTGACCGACGGGATTCGAACCCGCGACCTCCTGGACCACAACCAGGCGCTCTAACCAGACTGAGCTACGATCACCACGTCTGCGCTCTCGATAGGACTCGAACCTATAACCTACAGATTAGAAGTCTGTTGCTCTATCCATTTGAGCTACGAGAGCCTTGAGCGGGTGAAGGGAATCGAACCCTCGTAGCCAGCTTGGAAGGCTGGAGCTTTACCACTAAGCTACACCCGCGTGTGTCGGGCTGGTGAGATTCGAACTCACGACCTCCTGGTCCCAAACCAGGCGCTCTAGCCAAACTGAGCCACAGCCCGCGTGTCTAATTATTGTTCCATGATACCGGTTTTATGGAAACAATAAATCAAAAAAATTATAGTTAACTATTATTACATAGGTTACTCTGTATTAAAGGGTCGCTAGCTCAACTGGCAGAGCATCGGACTCTTAATCCGCAGGTTCGGGGTTCAAGTCCCCGGCGACCCACGCGACATTTTAGCGGATGTGGCGGAACTGGTAGACGCGCTAGATTTAGGATCTAGTGAGCTTTGCTCGTGGAGGTTCGAGTCCTCTCATCCGCACTGAATTTATTTAACTTCTACTACTAATTCTGTAGATGTAGCAGTTGCATATAAAGTACCTTCACTATCAGTCAACTTACCACTTACAAAAATGACTCTTCTGCCGAGTTTCTCTATTTTGCCTTTGGCAAACATATCTCCTGTATCTAAGGATATTCCTCTTAAATAACTTACTTTTATTTCAGCAGTCATAGTTGCATAACCTTTGTCTAAAGAGCAATTGGCAGTAATACTATTACAGGAATCTAATAGGGTTGCAGCAAAACCTCCATGAACATTCCCAAGCGGATTGTAATGACATTCTTCTGGAGCAGCAATAAAAGTAACGGATCCTTCTTCGTCAATCTCAACACCTTTAAAATTCATCAACTCTCCTATAGGAGGTTTCATGGTGCGATCCACAACAAATTTCTTCCTCTCATCGCTATCTAGACTCAGGTAAGTTTCTGATAAATCCTTTGGATTTGTCCAAGTAAAAGTTTTTTCGCCCAAGAATTAATCCTCGTCTGAATCTTGGGAGCGGGTTTGTAGTTCAGAGACAATATCTGCATTAGCTAAGGTTGTTACGTCACCCAATTTTCTTTCCTCTGAAATGTCTTTAAGTAATCTTCTCATAATTTTTCCACTTCTTGTTTTAGGAAGATCAGCTGTAATGACAATGCTTTTTGGTTTTGCTATAGGACCAATCTTGTCACTTACATGTTGTCTTAATTCTGATATTAAATTTTCATCTCCTACATCTGTTCCAATTAATGTTACAAATGCAGCAATTGCTTCACCGCTTATTTCATCAGCCCTACCAATTACAGCAGCCTCAGCCACAGATTCATGAGCAACTAATGCACTTTCTACTTCAGCAGTAGAGATTCTATGACCTGAGATGTTCATTACATCATCTACTCTTCCTAGTAGCCAGACATAACCATCATCATCATATTTGGCTCCATCACCTGCAAAGTAGAGACCTTCATGCTGAGACCAATATGTATCTATATATCTTTTATCGTCTCCATATACAGTTCTTAACATAGATGGCCAAGGAGATTTAATAGCAAGATAACCCCCTTCACCTTTTCCAACTTCATTCCCCTTTTCATCTATAACCACGGACTCAATCCCAGGCAATGGTCCGCATGCTGAACCCGGTTTTGTACTCGTTATTCCAGGTAAAGGTGAAATCATAATTGATCCTGTTTCTGTCTGCCACCACGTATCAACAATGGCGCATTTCTCATTACCAATATTTTCGTGATACCACATCCAAGCTTCAGGGTTTATTGGTTCTCCAACAGATCCAAGTAGTCTTAGTGAACTTAAATCGTGAGCTTTTGGATGTTCAACTCCCCACTTCATAAATGCTCTAATGGCAGTTGGTGCTGTATAAAAAATATTTACTTTATATTTCTCAACTATGCTCCATAACCTTTTTTCATCTGGAGCATTTGGTGCTCCTTCATACATAACACTTGTTGTTTTATTTGCTAAAGGTCCGTAGACAATATAACTGTGTCCAGTAACCCATCCACAATCAGCAGCACACCAATAAATATCATCATCTTTTACATCAAATACTGCACTATGAGTAGTAGTTACACCAGTTAAATACCCTGCTTGTGTATGAACAATACCTTTTGGCTTTGCTGTGGTCCCTGAAGTATAAAGTATGTAGAGTAAGTCTTCTGCATTCATTACTTCAGGCTCACACTCTGCAGATTGCTCTCCAACAATCTCCTCATACCAATAATCTCTGCCATCTTTCATATTTACTTCTTGTCCGGTTCTTTTTACTACAATCACACTTTCTATAAATTTTGTTAATTCTAAAGAATTGTCGACGTTCTCCTTTAGAGGAACAATATCCCCTCTCCTCCATGCACCATCAGCTGTTATAACAACTTTTGCCTCAGCATCATTTATACGATCAGCTAGTGCTTCAGCTGAGAATCCACCAAAAACTACAGAGTGCACTGCTCCAATTCGTGCACAAGCAAGCATAGAAACTACTATCTCAGGTGTCATACCAAGGTAAATAGCTATCCTATCTCCTTTTTGGACTCCTAAACTTTTAAGTGCATTTGATAATTTACATACTCTTTCATAGAGATCTCTATAGGTAATCTCTTGAGTGTCCCCAGGTTCTCCTTCCCAGTAATATGCGATTCTATCTCCATCAGTTTCTAAATGTCTATCGAGACAATTGTATGAAAGGTTCAACTCCCCATCACTAAACCATTTAAAAAATGGTGCATTTGAATCATCTAAGACTTTAGTAGGTTCTTTAAACCAAGTTATTCTATTTAATGCTTGTTGTTTCCAGTACTCTAATCTATCTTCTTCGGCCTTCTTAAACCATTCAGATGTTGCATTTGCATTATTTTTTAATTCTTCACTTGGTTCAAATAAACGATCTTCATTTAATAAGTTCTCTATTTTTTCATTCATGATATTTTCTTTTCACTAAATAGTATAAATAAATTGTTTTAAAAAAATCTATTTATGAAGACATAAAATAAAAGTTATAACCATCACACAAAGCATTCCAAGAAGCATTAATAATATTTTGATGGACACCAATTGTGTTCCATCTTTTTTTACCATCAGTAAATTCTATTAAGACCCTAGTTGTTGCCTCTGTTCCGTCTGTGGAGTCAATAATTCTTACCTTATAATCAACTAACTTTACAGCTTCTATATCTTCATAGTTATTTTTCAGTGCTGCGACTAAAGCTTTACTCAATGCATCAACAGGACCTACACCTTCTCCTGTAGTAACATACCTTTCTTCCTTAACAATTACTTTACAAACTGCTTCAGAAACTACATTTTCTGAATTTCGTCTTTCTGAATAAACTCTGAAACTTTCAAAGTCAAAATAACTTGGATTTAATCCTTTAATTTTATTCATTAATAAATACAGGGATCCGTCTGCAGCTTCAAATTGGAAGCCTTGATGTTCAAGGTTCTGTACCTCTTGAATTAATTTTTTTGCATCTTCATCTGAAAATTCAATGCCGAATTCTTTTGCTTTTGTAATTACACTGGCTCTTCCAGCTAATTCGGAGACTGTAGTTCTTGTGTAGTTACCAACTTTACTTGAATCAATATGCTCATATAATGAACTGTCTTTTGCCATACCCGAAGCATGGAG
>CACFFJ010000008.1 GCA_902565645.1 uncultured Candidatus Actinomarina sp. | reverse complement strand
CATCACTTTGATAGAAAATATTAATAAATCTAGTCATACCTCCTTCAACTAATACTTCGAATACTGCATCAGCAACTTGAGGTCCTGATTGAGGTCTAGCTCTTACATTGTTATCGTTTTTAATTCCTATGACAATAGAATTATTGGCATTAGAACTCATTACTAAACCATTAACTGGAGAATTTATCCCAACAATATAATTTTGAGTTGGAACAGTGCCTAATGGAGTGTATACCTTATCTTTAGTAAGAGTCCAATTTTGATTTAAATAAGCATCAAGCTCAGCTTGAGAATTTACTTGAGCGAGGCTTTCTCCTCTATATACAAAGACCGGATAAAAACATGGATCAGGTACCCAAATTTGTTCATCATTAACATAACCATCAACACATGTAGCATTTGGATTGTAGTTTCTTAAATCAACTGTAGAAGTTGTTGTGTTTGATTCAACTTCTGGAATGTCTGCTGTAACATTATTGTTTTCACTTTCACCTGAAGTATTATTAATAGTTACATAAGAATCTTCTCCTTTTTCAAGTGCTGATTTAGTATTTGGACCTAAAACTCCATCAACTACAAGACCGGATCGTCTTTGAAATTCTTTAATTGCGTTTTCAGTTTGTAAGCCCTTAATTCCATCTACATCACCTGTATATATACCTAATTCAATCAGTTTTTGCTGAGAATTTTCAATGTCTTCTGAATATTCATAGTTATATAAATCTATATTTACATAAGAATCTTTTCCCTTTTCAAGTGCTGATTTAGTATTTGGACCTAAAACTCCATCAACTACAAGACCGGATCGTCTTTGAAATTCTTTAATTGCGTTTCTTGTATTTAATCCATTCAGACCATCTACTTTTCCTTGATAGAGAAATAAAGATTTTAAGACTACTTGTGCGTCTTGTAAATTATCAACAGAATAGTTATTAACTATTGTTGTTGATGTAGTTGATGTTGATGTACTTGATGTTGATGTTGATGTTGATGTAGTTGATGTTGATGTTGATGTAGTTGATGTTGATGTTGATGTTGATGTACTTGATGTTGCTGTAACTTCAACATTCTCACCACAATAAGAAATAAACATAATAAAGAAAGAAAATATTAAATATTTTTTTATTTCTATCTTTGATTTCACCCTATAAATATAGGCATTTATTCAAATATTGTTAATAAATAAGCTAAATTATTTAACTATCACTCCATGTAACTTCACCACTTAAAGGTAAAACATGTACCCATTGTGAGCTAGGTGGAACATAAATAAGATTTTGATTATCATCATAAAGTTCAAATGATTCTGAGATATCAGTTCTTCTCCAATTACCAGTTATATATTTTCCATTATTAAAAACATAGGCCGGACCAACTCCGACTGTAAGAACACTAGGAAGCGTTGTGGCTTCATCGTTGTATAGTGGTCCCTGTATGACAACTACCGTTTCAGATTTCAATATGTCACTATAACCATCTCTTGTAACAAAATTATGTGCTACTGCATCTTCAGTAGGAGCATAACTATCGATAATAAATCTTGAATATTGTTTATCATCTAGTTTCCAAATTATTGTTGTAGTATCACTAAATTTTACAGTTAATCTGTTTGCACCTTTTAACCAGTTGTCTTGATTTGTACCAAATCTATAAATAGGCTCCGCAGGAGGGTTAAAAGGAAATCCTTTTGAATCTACATCTTCTCTTACTAACTCTGTATCTGCATATAGATTATGCGGTGCCTTTCTATCTGATATTCTAAACATTACTGGCGATGGTTGTTCTTCTAATACTCTTACTCCTAAAGAATTTATATCAGTAATTAATCCACCGGTAGCACCTGAGACTACCAATACACCTCCATAAGGTCGTACTAATGTTGGGTCAGTAGGTCTTGCTGATCGTATAGGTCCTAAGTAAGTGCTTGTCTTATCATAAAAGAAAGCTAACAATCTTGTCATTCCACCTTCAACTAATACTTCAAAAACTGCATCCGCTTCTTGTATACCTGATTGTGGCCTAGCATTAAAGTTATTGTCAATTTTAAAAGCAATTACTCTCCTTGGTCTTTTTAACCATAGTTCTGGAGGTAATTCAAGCCCTGTAAATGGTGACATTTTTTCTTTATCAAAAACATATTCTTCATTTGCAGCAAGTGTAGTAGTCGTTGTATCTTTGCTAGAAGTATCATTATCAGTTTGAGTAATTGTTGTTGAAGTATTATCACTTATAGTAGTTACAACTGCTTCCGTATCAGAATCAGAAGAATTACAGGATATTAATATTAAAACTAAAAAGCATGATACATATTTTCTCATAATTTTATATTAGTGCTGAAAATGATAATTTTAATAAGTTAATAATTGATTTATCTATTTGGTAATAAGTCAAATGTCTAAAGACCTTTTTTTGTTTTTTATTACTTACAAACCATAAAGGATCGATAATTGATGACATTCTAAATTTTGAATAAACTACACCATTTAATGGGGATTCAAAAAATATAGAATTATGCACATAATCTTGTCCGCTTTGAATATCGTTATCTTTATTACCTGGATATCCACCCCATGGAAGCGTTGGAATTATAAATCCAATTGCTGACCATTCGTTAATTGCTATAGTTCCATACTTTAAATTATTAACATAATTATCAAGAATTTCTTTGTTATGTTTTCTTTTATAACTTTTAAAAATAACTGAAGCACCTAGATTACCCCATAATTCATTATTGCAATATTCAATTGCATTGTTTGCAAATGATTCAGGTGTGTCATAATCTAACTGTTTAAAATAAATTGAGGTTCCCCATACTTCACTAGTTTCGTAATTACTATATGCCTTAATTTCTCTAGTTAGATGAGGTGTAGCACATGTTAAACTATTCTCACGAGAATAGTTTTTGTCTTTCTCTAATTTGTTTAGCAAATCTATACTTTTTGGATAATAAGAATATCTGTCGTCAATCTTTTTCATATAATATTTCACATATTTCATTAATTTTTCAGTATGCTTCCATCCTTTCGGAAGAACTACAATTTGTGCAGAAATACAATTGAATCCCCCATTATTTAATTTTGCAGTTACAATTTTTCTTGCTTGAAATTTAATTTGAGAATTAGTCCAATTACCAGGATGAATAATAAAAGGTGTAACATTTCCTAGTTCACTTGTAATACTTACTGAATTTTTTTTAGGTAATGTACTTAATTTCTTTTCTTCTTCAGTTAAATTCCTACCATATACTATGTTTTCATAAGTTTCATCCGAACCAGTTAAATGTATATGATCAATACCTTTATGTGAACACATATACTTAGATACCTCTACGTCACCTTTAGTAACAACCATATATCCTTTATTAATAAAATTTTGGAATATCTTTTCGTAAACAGGTAATAGATAGTCATTAACAGGATTCAGTTTTAAAAGAATAGTTGAACGTTTAGTTACCATATGATAAATAGCATCTAAAAGAGGTATGCAAGAAACATTACCTGCACCAAGAATTAAAGAGACTGAAGGATCATGTTTGTAACGCATTGAAAAACCACGATATTTTTCTATTTCGTCATAATTTAAACTTTTATTAAATCTCAAATCAGCAGAAATAAATGGGAAGAACAATTTTTCAATATTTTTGTTTGGAAATACTTTATATGAATTATTTGTTTTGTTAAATTTTTTCTTATCTAAAGGTTTAGTTATATCTTTAAGTGTTTCAATATAATACTGTAAAGCGAAAACCGAAGCAAAAGGGCCACCTAGCCACTCCTCACCTTCAGCAGTAGTATTAGTAACTCTTTTATTGTCAGACGCTGTAGTGGCCCAATAGTAAGCAATTTCTTTTATATTTTGAATGCATTCTTCAAACATTTTTATTAATTCAGAATTTTTTATTTTTACAAATTCATTTGAACTAACTCTTAATGAGTTAACGCTTCGATCTATATCTATTTTAGAATATTGCATGTATATATCTTATTCGGTTATCTCAAGAAGTTCAAAATCACCCCAGTTAACTGTTAAGTGTTTAGCTGGTATTAACTCATTTGGTCTACCAACTGGTAAGTTTTTTGGGTAATTTTCAAAACTTTCAGTTGAGTTAATTAATTCATTAATAATTATTGATAATGTTTCAGCAAGATCATCAAGAGTATCAACTGTTTGCGTCTCAGTAGGCTCAAACATTAAAGCTTCTTCTACAATTAAAGGAAAATATATTGTAGGCGAATGAAATCCTCTATCTAGTAAAGCTTTTCCAACATCATAAGCTTTAATTTTATTTGTTTTCTTTAACTCTTTAACAGTTGCAACAAATTCATGCATACATGGTTTTTCATATGCTAATGGAATTGTGCTTGATACTTTAGATGCAAGATATCTTGCATTCAATACAGCGTATGATCCTAATGAATCTAATCCCTCTTTACCAAGTAACATCATGTATGCTAATGCTCTTAAAGCAACTAAAAAATTACCATGATATCCATGCATCCTACCAATTGAATATTTTGGTTGATACCATTCATAGTTATCATTATCTTTGATAACAATAGGGCCAGGAAGATACTCTCTAAGAAATTCTTTTACAGCCACAGGTCCTGATCCAGGTCCACCTCCTCCATGAGGAGTAGCAAAAGTTTTATGTAAATTTGAATGAACTATGTCGAATCCCATATCACCAGGTCTTGATACTCCTACTATTGCGTTTAAATTTGCACCATCATAATAAAGTAATCCATCAACATCATGAATAATTTTAGATATTTCTAATATATCTTCTTCAAAGAGACCTCCAGTATTAGGATTTGTTAACATTAATCCAGCAGTATTTTCATCTACTAATTTTTTTAATTCATCGACGTCGACTAAACCATTTATATCTGTTGCAACTTCAACAACATCAAAGCCTGCCATTTTTGCTGAAGCTGGATTAGTACCATGAGCTGAATCTGGAACAATGATATTTTTTTTATTAGACATATTGTTGTTATTTAAATATTCCTTTATGATTAACAATCCTGTTAACTCACCAGAAGCTCCAGCTGGTGGTTGAAAGCTAGCATTATCCATTCCTGTAATATTTTTTAAATATTCTTCTAATTTATATAGGATTTCTAACGAGCCTTGTGAATATTTTCCAGGTGTTGCTGGGTGTAAGTTAGAAAAGCCAGATAGTGATGCTACCCAATCAGCAAATCTAGGATTATATTTCATTGTGCATGAACCTAATGGGTAAAAGCCTAAATCAACAGCAAAATTTCTATGTGCTAGTCTTGAAAAATGCATTACTAAATCATGTTCGGATACTTCAGGTAAAGGAGCCTTTTCAACTTTTATACAATTGTGTTCTATCTTTTCTTCAGGAACATCCAATTTTGGATAATTAAATGCCCTTCTACCTGGTTTAGATAAATCTTTAATAGTTGGTTCAGAGCTACCTCCAACTAAAGGTAAAGAGCTTGCGTTTCCACCACTATACATTGACAACCTCATTTAATAATTCAACATACTTATCGATTTCTTTTTTTGTTCTTTTTTCAGTTACAGCTATTAGTAGTTGATTATCAGAATATTTGATGCCAGCTAAATATCCATTATTTCCCAAGTGATCAATTACTTCATCAACATTTTTATCTACATTAATTAAAAACTCTCTTATCGATGTTTCTTTGTTTAATACTTGAATATTACTTTTTGTTAACAAATTTTTCATATAATTAGCTTTTTGCATAGCTTGATAACCCATTGTGTAGATTCCTTCTGGTCCTAACCAAGATAGATGTATTGCAGAACCAATTGCGTTAAGAGTTTGATTTGTACAAATATTAGATGATGCTTTTTCCCTTCTAATATCTTGTTCCCTAGCTCTAAGTGTCATTACGTACGTTTTATTATTATTTGAATCTCTAGATTCACCTATTATTCTTCCGGGTACTAGTCGTGCATATTCTTTTTTTGTAGCAAACCATCCTACTGTAGGCCCTCCGAATGATAATGGGGTACCTATAGATTGTCCTTCAGCTACAACAATATCGAAACCCATATTTCCAGGTGTTTTAAGTATTCCTAATAATGTAGGATCAACATAACATATAGTTACAACACCTTTTTCTTTTGCTGATGAAACTAAGGCAGTTAAATCTTGAGCAGTGCCTTCGAAATGTGGATACGATACAACAAAAGCAGCATCCTTATCTGTGAATGTATAACTTTCTGGGAATATATAGTTTTCTAATTCAATATAATCTAATTTAAATTTATTTTTATCAATTAAAGTATCGATTACTTTCTTATTATTAGGATGTAAACCTTCTGAAATTACTACATTATCTCTTTTTGTTTTATTAATCGCAACTGAAATTGCTTCTGCTATTGACGTTGCTCCATCATATAAAGATGCATTTGCTAATTCCATTTCAGTTAAATCACAAACTAATGATTGAAATTCAAATAAGGCTTGTAATACTCCCTGAGAAATTTCAGCTTGGTAAGGTGTATACGAAGTCATAAATTCAGGTCTCATTGTGAGTGTTTTTACAGTATGTGGAAGAAACACGTCATAATGACCACCACCAGCAAAACATATAAGATTAGCTTTATTTTTATTTGAAATATCTTCAAAATATTCAATTGCTTCTAATTCTGAAATAGAATCAGGAAGATCTAAACCATCATTCAATATTAATTCCTTTGGAATATGACTGAATAATTCATTAAGTGATTTAATACTTAATTCTTTAAATATTTTTTTTAAATCTACATCTGAATGTGGTACATACATTAACTTAAAAACCTTTTATTAATTATTTCTCCCTTTACTAAGTTACCACGTATATCAAACTCTATTAAATCGGTTTTTGGTTTGCTATCAAATAGTGCAAAACCTATAGATTTTTTAAGTATTGGTGAATAATTGCCTGATGTAACTTTTCCATTTACATCACCAGAAATTACTTCTGTACCAGTTCTTGCTATATTTTTTGAGTCAATTAAAAATTTCTTTAAAAATTTATGATTTTCTGTATTTATCTGATTATCTATTATTTCTTTTCCTAAGTATTTATCTTTGTTTGTAATAACCCATTTTAAATTTGCTTCAACTGGAGTAATATTGTCAGTTAGTTCAAAACCATATAATGGTAAAGAAGCTTCTAATCTTAAGGTGTCTCTAGCTCCCAATCCGCATGGTTTAATATTATTATTTTCTAAAATTGATAAAAAATCTTCTAAATACTTATTATCAAACATTACCTCAAGTCCATCTTCACCTGTATAACCAGTTCTTGCATAAATATATTTATCATTTTTGTTGCAATAAAATTTATTAGGAATATCTATAAAATTAGTAAAATGTTCAATTACTTTTGGACCTTGAATAGCTATTAAACAAGTTTCTAATGTAACATCTTCAAATGAAATATCATTATTCTGGAGATGTTCTGTTATTTTATTTCTATTACTAGCGTTGCATATCAATACTAAATTAGAATCAAACTTCCAAAATATAACATCATCCAATGCAGTGCCCATTTCACTTGTAAAGATTGTATAAAGAGCTTTATTTGTTTCTAGGTTTACTAGATCAGAGCAAATAAGATTATTTACTTTATTTATTTCATTTATATCTATGTGTATTCTGCCCATGTGTGAAACATCAAAAAAACCTGCTTCACTTCTAACCAAATCATGTTCTTTCAAAGTTCCTTCATAAGAAAAAGGCATTGACCATCCAGCAAAATTAATTAATTTTGATTTATTTAAAGTATGGAATTCGAATAAAGGCGTTTTAAGTAAATCATCCATTAAGAAATAAATGATTCATATTCTTGAAAACTCATGCCTGTGTCATCAATGTTTTTTATTTCAGCTTTAACAAGCCAACCAGAACCAGTTGGATCTGTATTAACAATCTCTGGCTCAGTATCTAATTGGTTATTTACCTCAGTAATTTTACAGTCCATAGGTGCATAAGCTTCAGCAACTGTTTTAGTTGCTTCTATTTCTACAATTGGGCTACCTTTTGTGAATTCATCACCTATATTAGGAAATGTAAGAAATACAATATCCCCCAATTCACTTTGAGCAAAGTCTGATATACCTATAGTTATAATATTTTCACTAATTGAATACCATTCATGTGTTTCTAAATATTTTTTATCTGACATGCTGCTCCTAGTTAAGTTATATCTGAAATTATATCATTCTTTCTAAATTTTAATATAAGCTACATCTTTATATTTAAAATATTACTTTTTGAGATATTTCCAAACCAATATGCTGATTTATGAGGAGTTCTTATATAAGTTTTTTTATCAACCTTAACTAGGCCAAAATTCATTTGATAACCTAAATCCCATTCAAAGTTATCTAATAGTGACCAATATAAGTAACCAATAAGGTTTTTATGATCAATTGTGTAGTTATGAACATCTTTTAAAACAGAGGTAACAAATTCAATTCTTTCTTCATCATCATCAGTCGCAATTCCGTTTTCAGTGATAAAAATATTTTTACCATTAAACATTTTATTTAATCTATTTAAATTATATAAAACGGCTTCTGGTCTGTATTCATAACCCATCTTTGTTGTTCTAGTATTTTTGTCAATTTTTCCATTCCTACCAGCAAATATTTGTAATAAACGAGGAAGGAAATGTTTTCTTATTGACGGTATATCTAATAGAAAAGGTGTAAATATTGTTAGAAGAATATTATTTGGTACTCGAACAATTGTGTATGTTTGAAGTCCGATAAAATCATCATCTTTTGATGCTTCTAGAAATTTGTCTTCTAAATGATACTTTATATATTGCTTTAAACGTTTATTATCATTATCTTCCCATTCTTGTAACGCATGTGTCATGCCAATTTGTGATTCAGGATTAATATTTTTAATAATCTCTCTAGCTTTAATATGAGCACTTATAACGTTATTTGATGCATTTATAAATATTTCTTCGTTTGCTATTCCTGGTGGAAATTTATTTGTTGAAAAATAACCAAAAAATGTAAATATTCCTGGTTCATTGATTGTATTAAAATATTTAATTTCATTTGGCAAATATTCCATCATTTTTTTTACATAATCACTAAAGTAATTTACAACATTATCATTTGCCCAAGATCCTTCATTTGAAACCCATTTAGGAGTAGTAAAATGATGAAAAGTAACAATTGGTAAAATATTATTTTCAATCAACTTATTTGCTTTTTCAACATAGTGGTTTATTGCTTCTTGATTAAATTTATTTCTTTCTGGTTCAACTCTGCTCCATTCAATAGAAAATCTAAAAGCTTTTATACCTAAAGATTTGATTAATTCAATGTCTTCATTTATAAGTTCATAATGTTTGCATGCTTCACCACAAGGTTCTTCACATTTAGAATTTTTATTATTTTCCCAATCAGTCCAATCATTATTGTAAATTCCTCCTTCAACTTGATATGAAGCTACGGCAGTTCCAAATATAAAATCATAAGGAAATTTTTTTTCAACCATATTTATAAATAATATATGTTAAAAAAATTAATAATATTTGTAAAAATAATCTAATTGTGTGCTGAAAGTTAGAAAAATAATTTTTACCATAAGGAAGATTGTTTAACCATACATGTAAATTTCCTAAATACAGTAAAACAATAAAAATTATCATAAATAATGCAGCAGTAGATCTATATTTTGTTAATAAGAACAATGGAATTATTATTTCTAATATTCCTGCTAATTTATGTGTGAAATTTGGAAATGGAATGTATGAAGGAACAATATTGTCATAAAACGAAGGGTAACGAAAATGATTGATTCCAGCATATATAAAGAATGCTATATACGCATATGTTATTATTTTAATTAAATCCAATTTTTCGATTTCTCTACTGCCTTAGTCCAATTATCTAAATAGTTATTTCTTTTTTCTGTATTAATATTGGGAGTCCAAGATTTCGATATTTTTTGGTTTATTTCCAACTCTTCAATTTTAATATCATTAATAACAATATAGGATGCTATTCCTGCGCCATAAGCTGTAATTTCTTGTAATTCTTTAGAAATGACATTTTTATCAAAAATATCTGCTTGGAACTGCATAAGCAAATTATTAACAACCATCCCTCCATCAACTTTTACTTCAGTAAAGTTTTGATCTATATCTTTCTCCATAGAATTTAACAACTCATAACTTTGATATGCAACACTTTCTAGTACAGCTCTAGCAATGTGTTTTTTGTTTGAATATCTTGATAACCCTACTAAAATTCCACGTGCTGTTGGATCCCAATGAGGTGAAAATAATCCAGAAAAAGCAGGAACGAAATAAACTCCCCCATTATCTTTTTCTTGTAAAGCTATACTTTCTATTTCATCACTTGTATTAATTAAATTTAAATTATCTCTTAACCATTGGACAGCAGCACCGGCTATAGCAACAGAACCCTCTATTGCGTAACTAGCTTTTTGATCACCATATTTATATGCAACAGTCGTAAGTAGACCATTTTTTGAATAAATAATATCATTTCCAGTATTTGTTAATGCAAAACAACCCGTACCATATGTGTTCTTTACAGATCCTCTACTAAAACATTGCTGTCCAAATAATGAAGCTTGTTGGTCTCCAAGTACAGCTGTAATTGGTACATTTTTTAGAATATTTTCACAATTTCCAAAATTACCTAAGGATGGTTTTATATTAGGTAAAGAATCTTTTGGAATATTATATTCATTTAAAATATTTTCATTCCATGTCAAAGATTCTAAATCAAATAATAAAGTTCGGCTTGCATTTGTAACATCCGTTTGTAACGTTCCATTAAGTTTATATATCAACCATGAATCTACGGTGCCGAATATTACATCATTATTTTCTAACGCTTTTTTAATGTCAGATACATTTTTCATTAACCATATAATTTTGCTTAATGAAAAATATGTAGCTATTGGTAAGCCTGTTTTTTTAAATTCTGATTTTAATTTATTATTTTTAATTATTTCATCACAAATATCTTGAGTTCTTGTATCTTGCCAAACTAAAGCATTATAGAAAGGTTTGCCTGTTGATTTAGACCATGCAATTGTTGTTTCACGCTGATTAGTAATACCTACTGATTTAATATCATTAATATCAACTCTTGTTAATACTTCATTAATACAATTCTCTACGCTATTCCAAATTTCTTCTGGGTTGTGTTCAACGCTATATTGATTTGGTAGATATTGTTTAAATTCTTCTTGATGTTGATCTACTACATTTCCATTCTCATTAAAAACAATAAACCTGCTACTTGTTGTACCCTGGTCTATTGCTGCAAAGTAGTTCATGTTAGTATCTTAAATAATTACTATTCAATAAGCTCTGATATTATATGTTTTTATTTTGTTGTATGTTTTGTACTTGTCAGTATTTTTTATAAGTAAATACTTTATATTTACCTCTTCTTCAAAAAATATTTTTATTACTTCATCTATACAATCAAAATTTTCTGAAATTATAACAATAGGCGTGTGAACATAGTTTCTTGTTGGTTCAATTGATGTTGACTTAGAAACTATTTTTAATTGATTTGTGACATCTATATTTTGAATTCTAATTCTTACAATGTCATTATTAATTCTATTTCTTAAAGTGCCATAAACATAAATTTCATCAGATTTACATAATGACTTTTCTTGATTTTGATATATATTTTTTATTTCTAAAGTTAATTTATTAACATTTTTAATATCTAAATTTAATTTAGTATCACTTGAATTAGATACATTGTAAATTCCTAAATCTCTTTCATTTAACTGTGTATATGAAAAATAAGTTAATGTAATACCAAAAGTAATAATTAGTAAATAAAAAAATAAATATTTAGGAGGTTTGTATGACACTAAAGTCCATTTACTGCGCCGAATGGACCAATTACAGTTCCGACAATAAAACCATATAGAAATCCATACGTTAAACCAATTTTTAAGTATTTTAATGTTTCATATGTAAATAGCTCTTTACCAAATTCTTCAATTTTAAATTTAACTCTATATTTTTCTGATATGAGATGTTTTACTACTGGATAACAAAAAAAAATTGTACCTATACCTATACCAGATAATATTCCTTGAATCGATCTTGCTATTACTACTTGTATCATTTTTATTAATATACAATTATTATCAAATAATCATGAAAATAACTGTTAATAATTTTATCAAATGAATCTTTTATATGACGATTTAACTGTATATATTATTTTGTTTTGTGTTGCATTAATCGCATCAGCAATTGATGCTATTGCAGGTGGCGGTGGTTTATTAGTTGTACCAACAATGCTTCTTTTAGGATTAAATCCACTCGTGACTCTTGGAACAAATAAATTACAGTCTTGTTTTGGAACAGCTACTTCTTCTTATAATTATTTTAAAAATGGACTTTTAAAAGAAAAAAATATTAAGTTTTTATTTTTAATTTCATTTATAGGATCTTTCTTTGGAACTTTATTGGTTAGCCAGCTTTCAAATGAAATATTGAATACAATAATTCCTATATTATTAATATCAGCAGCTATTTTTTTGATTGTTAATAAAAAAATTAATATAAAAAGTGTTTCTATAATTTTATCATTTTTTATTCCTTTTATTTTTTTAATAGGTTTTTATGATGGATTCTTTGGTCCAGGAACAGGAACTTTTTTTGTTTTAACTTTTTTGATTATTAAACAACGTAATTTGATGGAAGCTACCTCAGCAACAAAAGTATTAAATTTTTCTTCAAATTTTGCTGCTTTTTTAGTTTTTGCTTATAAAGGGTTAGTCTTTTGGGAGCTTGGACTCATTATGGCAATTGCTCAGATTTTAGGTGCATATATTGGTTCAAATTTAGCTATAACTAAAGGAGAAAACTTTGTTAGACCTGTTATTGTTTTAATTTCAATTGTTCTATCTATAAGGATTTTACTTAGTTAATTTACATGTTTATCTAAAAACTGTTTTATTAAATTAAATGACTCTTTTGCTTCTGGCATCAAGGATTCTAACTGGAATACATGCCATAAATCTTTCCATTCTTTATATTCGTTTTCTACATTATCTCTATCTAATACTTTTTTCATACTTTGTGAATCAGAAAGTAATAATTCATCACTACCTACATGAATTAAAATTGGAGGAGAGTTAGTAAAATTACCTCTTATCGGGCAAATGAATTGATTCATTTCATCTAAGTCTTCGTCTTTAACATAATATGTGAGGTAAGCGTGTGAATTATATTTAGTCCAAGCAGTTTTGAAAATCGGTCCTAATATTGCATCTTTATCACACATTTCAATATTGTAAGTATCACCGGTTGCAAGTGGATCAGCCCAAGGCGATAAACAGAAAATAGCAGATGGTAAATCGTATCCTTCTTCTTTTAATTTAAGTAAAGTTACAAGTGCTAAATTTCCACCAGCAGAATCACCCGCAAACACTATCTGTTCTGGCTTGTAATTATATTCTTCAACTAATGATTTATATGATTTTATTCCATCTTCTAATTGAGATGGGTAATGATGTTCGGGTGCTAATCGATAATTAGGAAGAATTATAGTAAAACCAGTTGCTTCAGCAATATGTGTTGTCATAGGATAATATGATCGTGCGTCTCCAGCAACATATGCTCCGCCGTGAAAATATAAAATAATCTTATTTTTATCAGAATTATTAGTAAATATTTTCCACGCTTCCATATCTCCTAATTTTATTTTTTCATAATTTGAGTTTTTTGCTTTTTTTGATAAAAATCCAACAATAAAAAGATAATTAAGTCTTTGAAATGTAACTTTTAATTTTGATAATTTTGTTGGATTTAAAGCTATTAACTTTATTAAAAGTCCTACTCTTTGAAATTTTTTTTTACCTTTTTTTGCTTCTTTACTTATCAATTAATTTCCTTTTAATTAATCTATCGAATTTATTTAAAAAATGTCGAATTAAGAAATATATTTATATATAGAAAGAACTATAAAAAATGACCAAATAATAGTTTCTAATCGTTTTGTTATCCAAATTCTTCCAAATTTAGTATGTATACCAAAAAATAAAAATACTTTTTTTGTATTTATCATTAGTTAAATTTATAAGGTATCAATACTGGTGTATTTTTTTTATATTCTTGATATTCTGGTAAGTTGCCATATCTTTGATCAGCAATTTTTTCTAACATGTTTATACCACTCATTCTTGTTAACAGAATACAAACAAATATTGGTGAAATTAAAGTTAGATATTCTATTCCGGTAAAAGATGGTACAGAAATTATATAGATACCAACCCAAAGTGAAATCTCACCAAAATAATTTGGATGTCTTGATTTAGACCATAGACCAGTTGAAATAAATTTATTATTTGTATCTTGAATTTTTTTGAATTTATTTTTTTGTAAATCAGCAATAACTTCAATTGTGAACCCTACTATCCAAACAATTGAACCTAGTATTAAAAATATATTTAATGAGTTATGTTCATTTTTTAATATAGCTATTACTGCTGCACATGATGTTATTGAAACCCATAATGCTTGTCCAACCCAGTATTGAAGGAACCAGAAAAAGTTTTTCTTTGCTTTTTCAAATCGAACATCTTCTTTATCTCTGTTTATTCTTGTAAATAGATATGTACCCAGTCTGACTGCCCAAGTAGATATAAAGATAAAAAGTAATGTATCTGTGACTGATTTATCATCAATTGAAAAGTAAGCATAAGATATTACGATTAAATAAGTTGAACTTCCAATAAGATCATATAATTTTTCAGTTTTAAATAAGAATGATGGTATAAAAAATAATATCTGAATAACTACAGATAAACCTAATAGATAATTGAAAGCATTAAATGTTTTTATTTCTATATCAATACCTGTACCAAGAAAGGAAAGTAAATATATAAAAATTAAAAAAACTATAGTTATCAATACTGATCTTATTTCTTTAGTCATATTTATTAATTATAAGATATTCTATATATTTAAATTATTTGTGGGAGATACAAGATTTGAACTTGTGACCCCTTGCGTGTCGAGCAAGTGCTCTGCCGGACTGAGCTAATCTCCCGTATTAAAAAATATAACAGTTGTATAGATTTTTGTAAGTAATTTATTATTCAACTGTTTTTATTCTTTTATTAAATTTTAATAATAATCTTTCTGTCATTTCTATTACTAGGTTTAATAACCATAAACCGATATATAGAGCTAAAAGTAAATTAAGTAATTTAAACAACAAATAAACAATTACTAAATAGACAAATATCCAAGCAATTGTGAATTTTAGAGAGTATATAGGTGAGGAATTATTCATTAGAAAGGTACTTCCTTATATTCCTTATATAATTGAGTATTATTGTTTTTGGGATTATTAACAGCAACATCCACTCTATGATAATTTATATCTGTAATATCGAGATTGATAAGATTTTCTTGTAATACTTCTGGTTCATTATCATAATTAAACCAATCATTAATAAGGTCTTTATTTATTACAACCGGCATCCTCTCATGAATTGATTGTAAATCATTGTTTGCTGATTTTGTAAGGATACAAATTTCAGTAGTTCCATCACTTCTATTGTTGAATATCCCTCCTACATATATGGGGTTAAGGGATTTGTGATAAAAAGCATACGGTATTTTTTTACTATTACTTAAAGACCACTCGTACCAACCAGACATAGGAATCAAACATCTTCTTTTTTGAAACGGTGTTTTAAAAGTTTTCTTTTCAAGAATTGTTTCAATTCTTGCATTAATTAATGGTTTAGAATTTTTCATTTCTTTTAACCACGATGGGAAAAATCCCCATTTTACTTCGATAAGTTCGTTATTAAATACAGCAACAACATTTGACTCTGGTGTTATATTATAATTTTTATATTTTTCTACAATCTCATAGTTTTTATAATGAGACATTTCATCCTTAGAAATAAAATTGTAATATCTTCCACACATAATATTATTTAGAGGCGACGACGAGAATCGAACTCGTGTAAACGGTTTTGCAGACCGCTGCGTAGCCACTCCGCCACGTCGCCATTTGAGCGGAAGACGGGATTCGAACCCGCGGCCTCAACCTTGGCAAGGTTGCGCTCTGCCAGCTGAGCTACTTCCGCATTTCTACTAATAATACATAGAGTTTGTCTTTATTAATATTTTTGTTTATCCTGTAGAACCAAAACCTTTATCAGACCTAATAGAATCATCTAATTTTTTAACAAGATTAAATTCATAATTTTCTACATTAATTAATACTAATTGAGCAAATCTCTCACCTTTAGAAATAGTGTAAGTTTCAGTTGAATGATTAATTAATGGTATTTTAATTTCGCCTGTATAACCTGGATCAATAAGACCAGGTGAATTTATAGACGTAATACTATGTTTTGATGCTAAACCTGATCTTGGAAGTATAAATCCACCGCAACCTTTTGGTAACTGGATACAAATTCCTGTACTGGCAAATGTTACTATACCTGGTTTTAGTGAAACTTTTTTATCTGAATATATGTCATAGCCTATATCTAATTCATGTTGCTTTGTTGGGACATTTGCTTCTTTATTTAGTAGAACAATATTGATGTTAATATTTTTATTCAATGCTAACCTTTCAATGATGAATATTAGAGATTATATTTTTATAAAGAAAGCTAAATCTTCAAATAAAATAAGGATATTAGAATTATTAGGTTTTGAACCGAATTCAACAATTGTACAATCACCAGAATTAATAAAGAATATAGATATAGATTTTTTAGACAATGAAAGTGAAAATATTGAAGTAAATATAGAAAATTCGAAAAAAATAAGTAAATCAACTGATTTTCATAAATTTATAACAAGTGAAATTAATAAAGAAACTGCTACAGAAACATTTGAACCAATAAGAGTTACATCCCAATTAAAGAAAATTTGGATTGATCTAGAAAGAAGAAGAAAATGGATTATTCCAGCAATATTATCAACATCTATAATATTTATTATTTCTTTAGCTTCAAGTATTTATATAAATAATAGAAATACTGAAAATGAAATTATTAATCTTTATTCAACTTTAACTAATGAATCAAATTTATTAGTTGATGATTTAAATGATATTATTTTAATAGCTAGTGATCAATTTTATTCAAAATATGATGTATCTAACGCTAGTGCAAATCTTCAATTAATTGAATCTACTTTAATGGAGTACGAAAGGAACTTAAATAATAGAAACGATATTGTTATTTCAATAGATCTTCAAAATAATCTAAAATCGATATTTAATTTAATAGACGATTTAGATGATTTAATAACTTATCGTATTCTAAATTCAGAAATTTTAATTTATAATGATTTACTAGTTATAGATGTAGATTCAGATATTGATGAGTTATCTAATAAACTATCTGAAATATCAGCTACAAGTAAGTTAAATTTTGAATCTTTACCATTAATTAACGAATTTGAAGAGCATTCAACCTTGTTAAATGTCACATTAGTTTCAGCAGAAGACTTACACGGTAGATTAATTGCAGCTTTAAGAAATAATGAATTAGAAATTGCTGAATCAATGATAATTGCTATTGAATTAAATAAATCTACTGAACAAATTACTTTTTATAAAAACTTAGAAAAATTTAAAAACAACAAACAAACTATTTTTAATGAAATAGTTGATTTGCCTTAATTGAATTCAGCAACTTCTTTTTCAAAATCTGAAACATCTGAAAACTCTTTATAAACAGAAGCAAATCGTAAATATGCTACTTCATTATTAATTTTTAGATGTTTTAAAACTATATCACCTATTAATTTACTATCTACTTTTTTTCCTTTATCTTTAATTTCTGTATGAATATTATCAACTAAAGTTTTTAATTGTTTTTGTGATATTTCTTGACCACCAAAAGCATTCTCAACACCTTTATGCAATTTTTCGTATTGATATTCTTCCAAATTGCCATTTCTTTTTTTTACAATTAAATCAATTTCAGATTTTTCATATGTTGTAAATCTTGAATCACATTTTGAACATTTTCTTCTTCTTCTTATAGAAGAACCTTCAGCATTTCTTCTAGAATCTATAACAGCTGTATCTTCTTCGCTGCAGAAAGGGCATACCATATATTGTATATTATAAAGGAATACTAGATAGCTTCAAATTTTTTATGGTACTAATAAATTTTGATTTATATGAAGATTGCTATTTTCTAGATTATTAAGTTCTTTTAACGATAATATAAACTCCTCTTTATTCTTTCGGTCGTATTTTTCAGCTATTTTCCATAAATTATCATCTTTTTGAACAACATATGTTTCAGTTTTATTATCTAAATTTACTGTTATATGATCACTTAACAAAGGAGAGGTAATTTTTGTATAAATTAATACAAATATTAATAATTTGAGAATATCTTTCATGTTTAAAGACTAGAACTAGATTATGACAATTTTTCTTTATCGAACATTTGTGCTATAATTAAAATATGTTAAATAGCAAACAAAAACAAATTTTAGAATTTATTAACTCATCTATTGAAAATGAAGGTTTCTCTCCTTCTGTTAGGGAAATATGTTTAGCTGTAAATTTAAAATCTACTAGTACAGTTCAATATCATTTAAATAAATTAATAGATTTAGGTTATATAAATAAAGCAAACAATAAATCAAGATCAATTAGAAGTAAAGATACAAAAAATATAAAAGCTATACCGATTCTTGGTGAAATTTCTGCCGGACAACCATTATTAGCTGAAGAAAATTTTATAGGTGAAGTTACTTATATTAAAGAAAACAAAAACAATTCTTTATTTGCATTAAAAGTGAACGGTGACTCCATGGTTGATGCTGGATTATTTGATAATGATTTAGTAATTATTGATAAAGATACTCAACCGCAAAATGGTGATATCGGAGCATTTTTAATTAATGGTATAGAAGCTACTGTTAAATATTTAGATACAGTTGCTAATGTTAAGTATTTAATACCAGCAAATAAAAACTATTCGAATATCAAAGTTGATGAAAATATAACGTCGATAGGAAAAGTAATATCTTTAATTAGAGATATGTAACTTTACCAGTTAGTGTTACGATATCTTTTTTTATACTCATTTCTAGCTCCCCTCCAGGATAAAGAATTATAGAGTTATTATTGATTTGACTAGTATCGTATAAATAATAAAACATACAAATTGCACCTGATCCACATGCATCAGTTTCTCCGACTCCTCTTTCATGTACTCTTGCATTTATTATCTTTTTATCGATCATATTAAATATTTCAATGTTTATTCCATTTTCGAAATCTTTCATAGCATATACTTTTTCTACAAATTTTTCTAAATCAAATATATCTACATTATCTACTTTCACAAGTAAGTGTGGATTGCCTATATTAGATTTTATACATTCATGATTATCTATAATTATTTTTTCTTCATCATATGATGGAATTAATATCTCTATTGAAACACTATCTTCGTTAATAACAGTTTTAATATTTCCTAACGGAGCTATTACCGTAATGTTATTAGTATCTACTATTGAATTATCAATAGCATATTTCGCTGCACATCTGACTCCATTAACACATAGTTCTGCAGTTGAACCGTCATTATTGTAATAATGCATTTTTATAGTTTGATTATCTATTTTCTCAACAAAGATAACACCATCAACATCAATCAATGAATCAGCTACTATAGAAATAATTTCTATATCTGTTTTAGGTTTTTCATATTCGCTAACTACGAAATTATTGCCAGTACCTGACATATATTCAGGATTATTCATCAATTAACTCCATAAGATTGTTGTAAACTATGGTCTCATCTTCAGTTTTTATCATTTTTAATCTTGGTTCTTTTTTAAACCATGTAATTTGTTTTTTAGCAAGTTTCATAGTTTTAATATTAATATTTTCTTCTATATTTTTATCTATATTCATACCTATTGCCTGAAGAATTGTTTTGGAAGGTTTTTTTATTTTATTTATTTCAGAAACTAATCCATTGTTCATCATTTCTGTTGTCCTAACTTTAATATTTTCTTTGTATTTTGGATTGTTCCAGAAAATTCCAACTTTTTTTTCATTAACATTGATTGGTGGAAATATATACCTACTTTTTTCTAAAATATTATTTTCAATATTTCTTATCAATCTTCTTTTATTTAATTCAGAAGAAGGTAAATTGATTTCATATAATTGATGAAATTTGATTAATTGTTCATAATTTAGTTGTTCTAATTCTGCTCTAATTGTTGGATCTGTTGGTCGAAATTCAAAACTATCAATAATAGATTTGTAGTAAAGTCCTGTGCCACCAACAACAAGTATGTCTTGTTCAAAAGACAATTGAGGTATATTTGCATCTATAAGATAATTTAAATAATCAACTACTGAAAAGTTTTGGTCTGTTTCAGCTATGTCAAGACCGTAGTATAAAACTTCTGCTCTCATAGCTTCTGTTGGTTTAGCGGTTAATATATCTAATCCCCTATATACGGCCATTGAATCTAAAGATAAGATTGGTATATTTTTTTCTTTTGCTATTTTATGAGCTAAAGCTGATTTACCTGATGCTGTTGTGCCAGTTAAAAAGTACAGCAATTTATACTAATTCAGATTTTAATGCAAAAGGAGTAGCTTCAGTTATCAAAACTTTAACGTAATCACCAATTTTAATATTATTAGATGAAATATGAGTTGTTTGTCCACCATCGATTTTACCTGTTAAATAATTATTAGATTTTTTGGAGTAATTTTCTACTAATAACATCTGATTGGTTCCTATAAATCGTTTGTATCTTTGATGACTTATTTCAGTCTGTAGTTCTTTAAGTTTCATAAACCTATCATCAATAATACTTTTATCGATAAACTCATCTTTGTAATCAGAAGCTTTTGTACCAGGTCTTGGAGAAAACTTAAACATATATACTGCATCAAATTTAGAGTATCTAAGTACTGAAAGTGTTTCCTCAAAATCTTCATCTGTTTCTCCAGGAAATCCTACAATAACATCTGTTGTGAGTGAAACATCATTAATTGTATTCTTAGCTAAATCTACTTTTTCAAGAAACTTTTTTTTACTATATCCTCTTTGCATTTTTCTTAATACTGTATTGCTTCCGCTTTGTAGTGGTATATGAATTTGATTTGTAACTTTATCAAGTTCATTAACTGATATTAAAGTATTGTCTTTAAAATCTTTTGGATGAGGTGAGGTGAAACGTATTCTTTTCAAATCTTTAACATCATTTAAGATATGTAGTAATTCAGAAAAATATGGCTTAGATTTTCCATTAATTTTTAAATCTCTTCCATAAGAATTTACATTTTGTCCAAGTAAAGTAATTTCTTTTATACCTGAATCTACAAGATTACTTACTTCGTTTAATATATCTGATGGCCTTCTACTAATTTCAGGACCTCTGACACTTGGTACGATACAGAATGTACATGAATTATCACAACCAATTTGAATTGTTACTAAAGCTGAAACTTCAGATTCTCTAATAGATGGTGCATCCGTAGGTAATGTTTTTATACCCTCTGTTACTTCAGTTATTGGTCCCCAATCTTCTGATTGATTAAGTAAATGTACTACATCGGTTAGGTTATGTGTACCCATTACAACATCAACCCATGGTGCTCTATTTCTTACTAATTCCTTATCTTTTTGAGCAGCACATCCACCAACTAATAACTTACGTTTTGAATTTGCATTTTTCCATATTTTTAATTGTCCGAGAGTACCATAAAGTTTATCATCAGCATTTTCACGAATTGTACAAGTATTAATAAACAATATATCACTATCATCAATTGAACTTGCTTTAGACATTCCATCTTGTTCGAATAAACCTGCAATACGCTCAGAGTCATGTTCGTTCATTTGACATCCAAATGTTTTAACAAAGTACTTTAAACCATAACGTGAGGGTTTAATTTTTTTACTTCTATTTATTTCTAATGTTGTCTTCACATGCAAATTATATGAATGTTTTTATTAAATAAATACTACTTTTTCTTATTAGTTTCTTTTTTTTCTGTAGAATCATCTTCTACTGCTTCTTCTTTTGTATTTTCTTCACTTTCTACCATTCCAACGGCTTTATAAACATCATTTTCTAGTTGTAAAGCAAGATCAGGATTTTCTCTTAAATAATTTTTAGAATTTTCTTTTCCTTGTCCTAGCTGAACATCATCATATGTAAACCAGGCACCACCTTTTCTCACAATGCCATGCTCAACACCAACATCTAGTAAACTTCCTTCTCTTGAAATCCCTTTACCAAACATAATATCAAACTCTGCCTCTCTGAAAGGAGGTGCTACTTTATTTTTAACTATTTTTGCTCTAATTCTATTACCAATCATTTCAGCACCTACTTTTAACGTTTCGATTCTTCTGATGTCTATTCTTACAGATGCATAGAATTTCAAAGCTCTACCACCACTTGTTGTTTCAGGAGAACCCCACATTACACCAATTTTTTCTCTAATTTGATTAATGAAAATTACTGTTGTTTGTGTTTTGTTTATGGATCCTGTTAATTTTCTTAACGCTTGAGACATGAGCCTAGCTTGTATACCTACATGAGATTGTCCCATTTCTCCATCAATTTCTGCTTTTGGGACTAAAGCTGCAACTGAATCAATAATTACAATATCTACACCACCAGATTCAATAAGCATATCTGCTATTTCAAGTGCTTGCTCACCAGTATCAGGTTGAGATACCAATAATTCATCAATATCAACACCTAATGCTTTTGCGTATACTGGATCTAAAGCATGTTCTGCATCAATAAACGCTGCTACCCCACCTGCTTTTTGGGCTTCAGCGGCTACATGCAAAGACAGTGTTGTTTTACCTGAACTTTCAGGACCATATATTTCAACAACTCTTCCTTTAGGTATTCCACCAATTCCCAGTGCTAAATCTATAGATAAAGCTCCTGTTGATATTGCAGGAACTTTTTTTACATTATCAGTTCCAAGCTTCATCAATGAACCTTCGCCGAATTGTTTTTCTATTTGATCAAAAACTGTATCTAGTTTTTTTGCCCTGTCTTTATCCATTTTTATCTCCTTTTAATAGATTAATTCCATTTAATTAAAACATCTCTATATGACATATTTTAATAGAACATTTGTTCTAATACAACGTTTTAATGTATTTTATTAACTGCCATATTGCTTTATTTGCTGCACGATCTATTATTTCTCCCCTATTTCCATTTAATTTATGTTCAGTTATTTGAGTATTTTTCTTACTACTTATTGATATAAATATTTTACCAATTGGATAATCAGTAGATGATAAGGGACCAGCTTCACCAAGAATTGAAATAGCTATATCTGTATTGTATTTACTAATTGAAACAATGCTTAGTTCAGCTACAAGCTCTTCCCAATTGTTATTAACTTCAGTTTCTAAAAATTTTGACTTAGCGAAATTGGTATAAACTATATCAGAAGATATGAGGTGGTTACTTATTCCAGGTACTTGTGTAATCTTTGACGTAATTTTTCCACCAGTAACACTTTCAACTATAGACAGAGTTAAATTTTTTTCTTTTAATAAATTTCCAATAATTGTATATAAAGGAATATTTTCAAAAGCCAATATATCTTCACTAAAATTATCTTTTAAATTCTGTAAAAATTTTAGATTTTCTTTATTGCTTATTGATTTAAGATCATATCTTAATTTAATTACTCCCTTACTAGCTAAATAAGCAATATCAATTCCATCAGGTTTAAATTTATTTATTTCTTGAGCGAGTTGAGATTCAGCTTGATTGTAAAATAATACAAATTGATATTGTTTATTTTTAATATCATATTCATTTTGTAGAAATGGAATTAATTCTTCATTAACAAGTGGTATAAATTCATTAGGCGGTCCAGGAAGTATAATTACGTTTTTATCTTTATCTCTCATATGTAATCCTGGTGCAGTTCCATTATGATTAATTAACTTTTTAGCATTTTCTGGGATCATTGCTTGTTTTATATTTGTTTCTGGCATTTTTAATCCTCTTGATTTCCATCTGTTTTCCATCAAAGCTACATGGTTTTTATCAAGTACAAGTTTTATATCAAGAATTTCTGAAATTGATTCTTTTGTTATGTCGTCCTCAGTTGGACCAAGGCCACCACAGATAATTATCACTTCACAACTTTCATATAAATATTTAAATCCGTCTTCTATTTCACTTCTTTCATCGGATACTGTTATTTCTTTATTTAAATAAAAACCTGAATTATAAAGAATAGAACCTAATTTTGATAAATTTGTATTAACAGTATCACCAAGTAATATTTCAGTTCCTACTGTGAGTAATCCTATTTTCATATAATTTAGGTTAGCAATGTTTGTTAAAAATATAACTAAGCTAACTGTATGAATAAAAAAATATTTTTCTTTTTATTATTTATAAGTTGTGCTTCAAGCACTAGTTCTGTAGAAATTGATACATATAATTTATTAGTATATGAAAATATCAACAATGAGATTATTCAAGAAGATTTATCAGATAAAAACACGATAATTGTTTTTTGGGCTGATTACTGAGGAATATGTAGACAGGAGTTGCCTGTTTTAGAGGAAAATTTAAAGAATTTAAGAGACGAATATGATGTAATTGCTTTAGCTCATAGTGATAAAGAGAATACAACTAATTGGGTTAAAAATAACTTAAAAGGAGATCTAAAAGTAGGATTTTCTAATGAAGAGATAAGAGATACATATAAAGTTATTGGTCAACCACTAACAATAATATTAAATAAAGAAGGAGAAATTATTTATAGAGAATATGGATATATTCCGATAAATGATCTTTAATTTTATTTTTCGAATTTAAATCATCTTTTGTATAAGCAAAGTAATATAAAGTTATAACTAAGCGGAGGAAGATGTGAAAAAAACATTTCTTATTTTACTTTCTCTTACAATGATACTTACCGCTTGTGGTGGTAGCACTGAAGAGACAGTAGAAGAACCTGCAGTTGTTGAAGAAGTCGAAACTCTGGATTCACCAGCTACTACTGTTGCTCAGACTCTAGATAAAATTACATTCGGCTTTGTACCAAGTGCAGAGCAAGCAGATCTTCAAGACAATATCAAACCTTTGATGAAAGTTTTATCTGATGGTCTTGGTATTGAAGTTGAAGGTTTCGTAACAAGTGACTACTCAGGATTGTTAGTCGCTATGGGTGCAGGACAAGCTGATATAGGTGCATTTAATACTTTAGGTTATGTAAACGCACTAAATGCTTTCCCTACTCGATTAGAAGCAATAGCTAAAGTTGTTAGATATGGATCTGGTTCTTACCATGGTACATTTTGGACAACTGACGCTAGCATTTGTTCTTCAGATCCTGTAATTGGAGCTTTTGAAAACATCGATGGAAAAGTTACATTAGTTCAAGGTTCTGCTACTTCACCTCCTGATGTGAAAGCACTACAAGTTGGTTGGGGATTTGGCGATAGTGGATTGATACCAGAAGTCAGAAATATTGATGGTGTCGATGTTACATTAAGCCCTGGCTATGCATGTGAGGCTCCTTTGTCTGTAATGTTAGGACAAGAAGTATTATTTGTTGAAGAAGGTTCAACATCTGGATACCTTTATCCTTCATTACAATTAAAAAACGCAGGAATTGATTATACAAAAGATATAACTCAAAGATTTGCAGGTTCTCACGATGGTGTGATTTCTGGATTATACAATGGTGATGCTAAATTTGGTGTAACTTATGATGATGCAAGAAGAACAATAAGGAAAACAAATCCTGATGTTGGTGAAAAGATTATAGCATTTAACATTACTGAAGAAATTCCAAATGATGTTGTAGCTGTAAGATCTGACTTACCAGCAGATATGAAAGAAAAAATTTACCAAATTCTAAGTGACTATATTGCAACTGATGAAGGTGCAGCTGTTATGGACGAAATCTATGGATGGACTGGTCTAGTACCTGCTGTTAACTCTGAATTTGATGTTGTTAAACAAGCTGCTGAAGAATTCGGATTATACGACGAATAATTAATTAAATAACCGGATTGTATTAAATCAATCCGGTTATTTTTTTTATATTTATGATAAAGTTTGAAAACGTAAGTGTAACTTATCCAGGTGGTGTCGAAGCCCTTAAAAATATTGATTTAGAAATTAAAGAAGGTGATTTCTTAATTATTGTAGGACTTTCAGGAGCGGGTAAATCTACATTGCTTAGAGCAACAAATAATTTAGTAAAACCCACAGAAGGAAATGTATTTTTTGATAATAAAAATGTAACAACTTCTAACAAAAAAGAATTAAAAGAAATACGTTCTAATATTGGTATGATATTTCAGACTTTTAATCTTGTAAACAGATCAACAGTATTAAAAAATGTACTTACAGGTAGATTAAGTCAAGTATCAACTCTCAGATCTATTTTTGGTCTTTGGCCAAAAGAACAAAAAGATCTAGCGTTTGAAGCTTTAAATCAAGTTGAAATTCTAGAGAAAGCATATGTTAGAGCTTCTAACTTATCAGGCGGACAACAGCAAAGAGTTGGTATCGCACGAGCATTATCTCAAAAACCAAAAGTAATGCTAGCTGATGAACCTGTGGCATCTTTAGATCCAATTACTTCTAGGGTTGTAATGAGTTATTTAAAAAAAATTAATAAAGAATTAGGCATAACTACAATTGTTAACTTACATTTTCTTGATTTAGCTAAAGAATTTGGTGATAGATTGATAGGTCTTCGTGATGGAAATTTAGTTTATGATGGAAAAGTTTCTGATGTATCCGACGATGATTTTGAAAATATATATGGAAGATCAATTAAATCTTCTGACTTAATAGGCGAAGATGACTGATAGATTATTAGATATTCCAAAAAAACCATTACCGACTTTATTAACAACATTAGGAATTCCATTTGCATTTATCTTTAGTATTTTTTCATTTCTAAAAATTGGTTTTAATTTAGAAGATTTTAAAAACAACTTAAAAAATAGATTTATTGTTACCGATCCATTATTTAATCCAAAATGGGGTTGGGCAATTGAAAATGCTTCAGAAGCTTTATTGGAAACAATACAGATAGCAATTTTAGCTAGCATTGTTGGATGTTTTATAGCACTACCTTTTTCTTTTTATGCATCAAGAGCTACTAATAAAAATTCTTATTCGTATTTCATATATAAGTCTTTTTTAAATTTAGTGAGAACAATTCCTGATTTATTTTGGGCAATGCTTTTTACCGTAGCTGTTGGTTTAGGTCCGTTTGCTGGTGTATTAGCTTTAATTATGTTTTCTTTAGCTATTATGGGTAAATTGTTATCTGAAACTATTGATAGTATTGACCCTGGACCGATGGAAGCTGCTAAAGCAACAGGTGCTTCACACAATCAAGCTGTTTTTACTTCGGCCTTACCTCAGGTATTACCAAACTTTACAGCATATTTTTTATATATATTTGAATTATGTATTCGAGCTAGTGTAATACTTGGATTAGTTGGTGCAGGTGGCGTAGGTAGGATTATTGAAACTCAAAGAATTTTCTTAAGATTTGATAGAATCTCGCCAATAGTAGTTTTAATTCTTGTTGTAGTAATTGCAATTGAACAATTTAGTGTTTGGTTAAGAAGAAAAATATTATGAAAATACCTAAAAAACCAATCCAACAAAATATATTTAAATATGGTATAACTTTTTTGATTGTTGTTTCTTCTATTTGGTCAGCTTCTGGTTTAGAAATTACACTAGAAAGGATAATTGATGCGCCAAAACAAATTTCACTTCTTGTAGGTGCGATGTTTCCTCTTGATTTAAGTTCAGAAGCTTTAGATAGAATAATTCCTAAAGTATGGGAATCATTGTTTATCGCTTGGGCTGGAACAGTAATAGGAGCATTTTTTAGCTTTCCAATAGCTTTTTTAGCTGCTGTTAATACTTCAAGTACAATTATTTCAAGAGTAACAAAACAAATATTAAATGGAATAAGAGCATTTCCTGAACTAATATTAGCGTTTGTATTTCTACCAATTACTGGTCTAGGTCCTTTAACTGGAACACTAGCTGTTGGTATTCATTCTATAGGTACATTAGGTAAATTATCTTCTGAAGTTATTGAAGGAATTGATGAAGGACCTTTAGAAGCGATAAAGGCTTCGGGTGGTTCAAAACTCAATGAATTAACATTTGGAGTTATACCACAAGTAATCCCAACAATTACTTCGTATTGGCTCTATAGATTTGAAATTAACTTAAGAGCATCAGCAGTGTTAGGTGTTGTTGGTGCTGGTGGTGTTGGAGCAGAACTTATTAATCAGTTAAGATTTAGAGATTTTCCTAGAGCTGGAACTGTACTAGTAACAACAATATTATTAGTTTTAACTGTAGATACAATTTCAGCAGCTATAAGGAAGAGGATTATTCAAGGAAAGCTGCAAAAAAGTTAATTATTCTTCAAACCAATCATCTGAACTTTTATCTTCAGATTCTTCATTATCTAATGTTTCAGTTAGTTCTTCTTCAACAGAAGTTAAATTACTAGATTCAAATTCTTCAATACTTATTAATACTTCTCTTGCTTTCGACCCTTCAGATGGTCCAACTATTCCTTGTGATTCTAAAATATCCATAAGTCTTCCAGCTCTAGCAAAACCTACTCTTAATTTTCTTTGTAGCATAGAGGTTGAACCAAGTTGTGAACGAACTACGAGTTCTTTTGCAGACATAATTAAGTCTTCGTCTTCACCAAATTCATTTTCATTATTATTAACTAAAGATTTTTGTTCCTCAATAACAGCAGGGTTATATTCTGCATCTTTTTGTGATTTAACCCATGAAACAACTTCTTTAATTTCTTTTTCAGTGACCCATGCACCTTGTATCCTTTCTACTCGAGGATTTGATGCTGTTACAACTAACATATCTCCTAAGCCAATTAGTTTTTCTGCTCCTGATTGATCAAGAATAACTCTTGAGTCAGTTGTAGAAGCTACAGAAAAAGCAAGTCTAGATGGTATATTAGCTTTCATTACTCCTGTAATTACATCTACTGAAGGTCTTTGTGTTGCTACAACTAAATGAATACCAATAGCTCTTGCCATCTGTGCGATTCTAACAATTGCTGATTCTACTTCCCTGCCAGCAACCATCATCAAGTCGTTAAGCTCATCAATGAATACGACTATATAAGGAAATCTATCAAACTTTTCTTCATCAAGTAACCCTGCATCATATTTTTCATGATATCCATTTATATCTCTGACTTTTCCATCAGCTAATAAATCATATCTTCTATCCATTTCAGAAACAGCCCATGTTAATGCATCAACTGCTTTCTTAGGGTTTGTTATAACTTTAGTTAATAAATGTGGCACATTATTATATTGTCCTAATTCAACTCGTTTTGGATCAACCATTACCATTTTAACTTCATCTGGATTCGTTCTACACAATAAAGATGTAACAATTGAATTAATACATGAAGACTTCCCAGCACCAGTTTGTCCGGCAATTAATACATGAGGAAGCTCAGATAAATTAGTTAACCTTGCTTTCCCTGAAATATCTAATCCTAAAGCAACACTAAGTGGATGGTTCTCTTTTTTAGCTTCATTTGATGTTAATACATCACCTAGAGAAACTAATTTTCGTTGTCTATTTGGAATCTCTATTCCTATTGCGCTTCTGCCAGGAATTGGAGCTAATAACCTTACATCAGGTGTTGCCAGAGCATAAGCTATGTCATGAGAAAGTGATGTTACTTTAGATACTTTAACACCTGGAGCTAATTCAACTTCATATCTTGTAACTGTAGGTCCAGGAACTATGTTTGTTAGTTCTGCTTCTACACCATGTTCTTTTAAAAGATTTGTTAAATCAGTAGCAGTTTGTTGAAGTAATTTTTTTGACGTAGACATTGCAGAGCCGTTTTTAAGTAATTTAAGAGGTGGTAATTTATATTTGCTAGATTGTTTGCTTTCTTTGTTAGATTTTTTTTCTACTTTAGGTTCTTTTTTATTTAATAATTTAGTTTTTTGGCTTTTAGTTTTTAGTTCTAGAACATTGTCATTAATTTCTTCTTTATCTTCTAACTCATCTTGAATTTCTTCAGTTAAAAGTACATCAAAATTAATTTTTGAAGCTTCTCTTCTAGCTTTGAAAAATGCAAATATAAATTTGTAAATATAAATTAAAATGGCTTGAGCTCCACCAATTAAATCCTTAAGTTCTATATCTGTCATATATAAAACAGAAACTATTAACCCAAGAAGTAAAACAGCATGTGTCATTTGTTGATCTAATAAATTGTTAAGTGGAAAAACTATGAAAGCAGAAACAAAACCTCCTGATTTTTGGAGAATATTACTTCCTACACTTATAGAAAGAGGTTCAGAATGTATATAAAAGTGAAAAAGTGATGATGAAAATATTTGAACCCACAAAGTACCTACAAATACTTTTTGTGCTTTAACTACCTCTTTGTCTCTAATTAATATTGCAGCACCATAGAACATAAGTAAAGGTATTGCATAAACGCCATAACCGAAAGCCCAAGTTAACAATCCATAAATTAGTTGCCCTATAGGCCCACCTTTTTGAAATGAAGATAATCCAATCAATATTCCTAAGGCGAACATAAATATAGATACAGATTGATAAGAAGAAATAAAATTTTTAATGACAGACGTAATTGTATTGTTAAGTGTTTTAACGCCCTTGTTAATATTTATTAAATTGTTTTGTTTAGACACCCGCTTACGCCCTTTTACCCTTTTGCGAGTGGATGTCTTCACAGCCACGAATATATTATATCATAAAAAAGTAAGAAAATAAGCTTTATTTATTGTATTTTTTTGAAATTGTTTAGTAATTCTAGGCTTAATTCACTACTAATATCTGTTATTGGCAGTAAGGGATGTCCTACATCTTCCCAAGTAATTGATAAGAGATTTTTAACTGGACCAGGACTAGGCTCTGAAAATAATAAACTAAAGATTGGTTGTATCTTTTTAT
>CACFFJ010000007.1 GCA_902565645.1 uncultured Candidatus Actinomarina sp. | reverse complement strand
TATAGCTATCCTTATTTTATGGTAAATAAACTATATGTTGTAACTCCAAGAGGTTTTTGTGCTGGTGTGGAAATGGCTATTAAAGCCTTAACTTGGATGTTGAAGATTTATGATGAAACTATCTATTGTTACCATGAAATTGTTCATAATGATTGGATTGTAGAAAAATTTAAAGAAAATAATGTTAAATTCATTAACAATACACATGAATTGCCTGATAACTCAATAGTTATGTTATCTGCACATGGTACAGCACCAAAAATTGAAAATGAATTTAAATCAATATCTTTAACTAATGTAAATTCGGTATGTCCATTAGTAACAAAAGTACACCATGAGGCTAAAAGATTCAGTGATGAAGGACATGAGATAATATATGTAGGGCATAAAAATCATGATGAAGCAGTTGGTGCTATGGGTGTTGCTCCTCAATCTATGAATTTAATTGAAAATCTTGATGATATTGAAGAAATAGAACTGAAATCTGATAAAGTTGCTTTATTAGCCCAGACAACTTTAGCTATGTCAGATTGGGAACCAATAATGTTAAAAGCTAAAGAAATATACCCAAATCTAAAAATGCCTAGAAAGAATGACCTATGTTATGCAACAACAAATAGACAAGAAGCGATAATTAATATTTCCGATAAGGTAGATACAGTAATTGTAATTGGTTCTTCAACTTCTAGTAATACAAATGCTCTAGTTACTTCATTGAATAATATTGGAAAAGAAGCATATAGAATTGAAACAACTGACGATATAGAAAATATAGATTTAAAAAATAAAAATGTAGCTATAACAGCTGGAGCCTCAGCACCCGATCACATGCTCCAAAATATTGTTGACTATATTGAACCTAAAAATATAGAGTTTTATATTGACTCAGATGAAACTGAATATTTTCCTCTACCTGTTGAACTAAGGACAAATATTAAGAACTTAACAAATTTCATATCTTCAATGTTTCCAGAAAATAAATGTATATCAAAATATGGTATCAAAAATGATAAACGTTGGTCAGCTACAAAAGCTTTAACTTCTTTATAATAGTTTCAATTGTTTCATCTATAGTATTGTTAGAATTATCAATTAATATTGAGTCTTTAGGAATTACTAATGGAGACTCCTCTCTACTCATGTCTTTATGATCTCTTTGTATAATCTCTTCCATAGTCTCTTGTGAATGAGATTGATGTTCCCTCCTTTTGCCTCTTATACTTTTATCAGCATCTAAATAAATTTTATATTTAGCATTTGGAAATACAACACTTCCCATATCTCTACCTTCAATAACAAGTCCGTAATAAATATCGTCATTATTAATCTCGTCATAAAATTTTAATAAAGTGTTTTTAACTAAGTTTCTAACTAATGGATTTTTAGCATCTTCCGAACTATTCTTATTAATATTTTTAGTATATAGTTCCTCGTCGGTGTAATTTATATTATTAATAAAGCAGTTGCCCTTAATATCTATAGTCAATTGAAAATCATCAAAATTTTTATTATTTTCATCATAAGAATATTTAGAAACGCATCTATAAAGTTTTCCACTTGAAAAAAAATGATAATTAAGTTTAGAAGCTATCTTCTGTCCAATAGTAGTTTTGCCAACACCGGAAGGTCCGTCAATGGTAATAACACTTTTCATATTATAATTTCTTCTAATTCCCCTATTTTCATATTACCTAACGAGTGTTTACCTATGGATATTCGTTTTAAATTTGTAATTTTTATATTATTGTATTCAAATATCCTTCTTATTTCTCTGTTTTTACCAGTCTTTAAAATAACTAAATATTCGTTGTTAGATTTCTTATTAATTGAATGGATATTTAATTTCTCTTTATTATCAATTATTGTTTTTTTAAAAATTTTTAGGTCTATATCTTTATTATCAGTTGTAACAATATATTTTTTATCTATTTCTTTGCTTGGATGTGCATTATCATTTAGCCAATTACCATCAGTACTTAATAGCATTAAACCTTCAGAATTTTTATCCAACCTTCCTGAATATTTTAAATTTTTATTTTTAATTAAATCATATATTGTTTTTGAATTGCCTTGACTTGTTCTTGAGGAAATATAATTTATTGGTTTATAAAATTTATAATATTTATGATTTTTTATAGGATTAATTTTTTGATTTTTATATGTTACAACATCATTTAGTTCTACTATTTGACCTAATTTTGTATTTATTCCATTAATTTTAATTTCATTTTTTTTTATTAATTTATCAGCTTCTCTTCTAGAAATATTTAAATTTAAAGCAAGATATTTGTTGATTCTCAATTATTATTCTTCTTCATTTGGTGAATCAAAATACTCACCAATTAATGGTAGATTATCTAGATTTTCTATATCAATTTTTTCAATAAACAATTCTGTTGTCTTGTATAAAATTGGTTTTCCTGGAACATCTAATTCTCCAGCACTTTCTATTAATCCTCTTGATTCTAATGTTTTAATCGATGAATCAGCTTCGACACCTCTAATTTCAGATATTTTTAATTTTGTAACTGGTTGTTCATATGCAATTATTGCTAACGTTTCTAATGCAGGGGTCGACAATCCTTTTATAACAGAAGGTGGTTTTACATCCTTTAAGTAAGTTGTGATTTCATTAACAGTTACTATATCCGATTTTTTATTATCATATTTTATTTCAAATCCAAATTCTAAATCTTTTAGTTGTAAATTTATTTCTTTAAACAGATTTAATAATTCTTCTATTTCTAAATCTAATAATTCATGAAAATATTCATGTTCTATGGATCCATCACTTATTAATAAAGTAGCAGTTATAATTTTTTTATTATTCATAGTTTTTTTCTATATTAATTTCGTTTTCATTTTTAGTTTGTTCAGCTTTTATAAATCCCCATTTAATAGTTTCAAGTAAAGCTAGAAAAAAAGCTATCGCTTTTTCAGTTGTGTCTACGCCAGAAACTAGTTCTTCAAATGAAGTATTAAGTCTTTGATCTACAATGCCTAATAATTCATCAATAGATTCTTGTAAATCAGGTAAATCTTTATCTATGTGATCAAAACCTTCAATAGTTTTATATCTATGGAATACTTCATTAGCTATTAAAGTAAATTTGTTAAGATTGACTTCATATTTTATATTTGGTTTAATTTTTAAATTATTTGTTTGATAATACTTAAAGGCAGGGATTCTGCTTTCATTAATTTTTATTTTTGATGCAATAGCTATACCTACCTCAGAGAATGCTTTAAATTGAAGAAGACGTGCAAAAGCTAAATCTTTATCTTGCATAATTTCAACTTCGTCTAACCAATCTATATTTTCATTCTGCGGTAATAATTGTTTTGCTTTCATTTCAAATAAGGATGCACCCAATAAAACAAACTCTGTATAACTTTCGATATCCTCCTTAATTGATTTGTTTTCAAAACTTTTAAAAATACTGGTTAAGTTCTCTTCAATATAAGCATCAGAGTTAGAGGTATATTTAATTAACAAATTTTTTAATTCTTCTATAATTTTATTTAAATCCATCAATAATCCGTTTTATCTAAATGTTTATTTTTTTGTAATAATAAGTTTTCTTTATAATTTTTTAAAAGTTCTTCTGAAACATTATTATTTAATAATATTTCATAACCTATTCTTTCATGGTCTATATAAGCTATAGACTTTTTGTTTCTAATAATACTTAAGTCACTAAGTATCCTGAATAACCAACCTGCATCGATATTAGATTTACCAATATCATGGAATAAACTCAAAATTAAAATATTTTTTTCATCAGTTATTTTTTGAGTTCTTTTAAATACTTCATATGAATGATGTCTATCTGCTTTGTTCATGTTCCAAAAAAGTTTAATTTCTTTTGATTTATTTAAATATTGAACTAACTCTATTTGTTCATTTATATCTAAATGTCTATAAAATAAATATCTTATTGCTCTTATAGATTTTATAATTAAATCTTTCATGCTCTTGGGTGACTTTCCTGAAATATCTCAGATAAAAATTCTTTTGTTAGTTTAGTATATATTTTTGTTGTAGAAACAGAGGAATGTCCTAAAAATTCTTGTAGAGTTCTTAAATCGCAACCACTTTCTAACATATGTGTTGCAGCACTATGTCTTAGAGTATGTGGGTGTACATTATTTTTAAGATTATTATTTAGAGCAATATTTTTAACTACTCTATACACTGAAGTTCTTTCTAGTTTATTTTTATTTTTTGATATAAATAAATAAGAAATATTATTTTTAACAAAATCACTTCTTAATTTAATATATTTAAATAAATTTACTTTAAGTTCTGTACCTATTGGTACTAATCTCTGTTTATTACCTTTTCCAGTTAACTTTATGTAATCATCTTCAAAATCAATATCTGATATTTTGACTTCACATAATTCTGATACTCTACAAGCAGTTGAATACATGAAATCTAATATTGTCTTATTTCTAGATTCAATAAAATTAGTGTGAAAGAGAGAGTCTATTAATAAAGTAATTTCATTAACTGACAATGTATCAGGCAAATAAATTCCAGTTTTAAAATCAATTCTTTTGATATCAATCTTTGTTTTATAATTATTATTATGCCAATCTAGATATTGCATTATTGATGACATAACTCTTTGTTTAGTTTTCTGTGAAATATTTTTTTCATTTAATTCTTTAAAATAATCATTTAGATTTTTATCATTAATTTTTTTATTAATAATAAAATTATAAAATTCATCTAAATCTGAAATGTAAGCTTTTACAGTATTATCAGCAAGACCTTTTGAATAAGTGATGTATTCTTCATATTTTTTAATGGTATTTTTATTAAAAGAATTAATCTTTAACCTTTTGAGTTATTTCTTCTTTTTTTTTATTTTTTATAATATTTGAAGCAGCTTTTATAAAATAATTAAACATCGGTGCTGGCTCCCAGGGTCTTGATTTAAATTCCGGGTGAAATTGTGATGCTACAAAATATGGATGATCTTTAACTTCAATCATTTCAATTAAATTATTGTCTGGAGACATACCGCTTATAACCAAGCCTCCTTTTTCTAGTTGTTCTTTAAATTTGTTATTTACTTCGTATCTGTGTCTATGTCTTTCGTAAATTACTTCTTCTTTGTAAATCTCCTCACTTAATGTATTTTTAGTTATCTTACAAGGATATGTGCCTAATCTCATAGAAGCACCCTTGTCATCTTTTTCTAAATCTTGATTAGGTAATAAATCAATAACATAGTTTTTAGTGTTCTGAGAAAATTCTGAAGAGTTAGCATCTGATATATTACATACGTTACGTGCATACTCAATAACGGCACATTGTAAACCAAGACAAATACCTAGGAATGGAATTTTGCTTACTCTTAAATGTTCTATGGCTGATATTTTTCCTTCAATGCCTCTATATCCAAAACCACCTGGAATAATTACTCCATCTAACCTATTTAATTCGTCAATATCAAAATTGTCAGCATCAAGCCAATTTAAATTAAGTTTTACTTTGTTATGTAAACATGCATGGTTTAAAGACTCAACTACTGATAAATAGCTGTCAGGTAAACCAAAATACTTACCTAGAATTCCTATTTCTACTGTTTTTTGTATATCTGTTTTTAAAGATAACATTTTCTTCCAATCAGACAAATTTGGTTTATTTGAAGATAAATTTAATCTTTTATCAACGGCTTTATCTAAACCTTCATCAAACATCCTTAGAGGTACTTCATAGATATCATCTAAATCTGGAGCGTTAATTACATCATCATATGAAACATCACAGAATAACGAGACTTTACTTTTTATTTCGTCATTTAATTCTCTATCAGATCTTAAAACAATAATATCTGGGCTAATACCGTAACTTCTTAATTCTGAAACAGAATGTTGAGTAGGCTTTGTTTTCAATTCTGTACTAGGTCCTATGTATGGTACTAATGTCACATGAACAAACATTACATTATCTTGTCCAAATTCTTTTCTTATTTGTCTAGCAGCTTCTAGAAATGGCAATATTTCAATATCACCAACAGTTCCTCCTATTTCAGTAATTTGAACATCAACGTCAGTTGATATTCCTTTTATCCTACGTTTAATCTCATCGGTTATATGTGGAATAACTTGAACAGTAGCTCCTAGATAAT
The DNA here is from genome assembly GCA_902565645.1 of uncultured Candidatus Actinomarina sp. GTDB lineage: Bacteria > Actinomycetota > Acidimicrobiia > Actinomarinales > Actinomarinaceae > Actinomarina. The sequence continues at coordinate 41,275 of CACFFJ010000007.1, read as the reverse complement.
CGCCTTTTCTTTCACTTTCAATAACTTTTCTGTAAATACTTCCAGTTGTAACATTAGAATCTTTTTTTAAATTTACACCTGTAAATCTTTCATAGTGACCCAAATCTAAATCTGTAGTAGCACCATCTTCTGTAACGAATACTTCACCATGTTGGAATGGATTCATCGTGTCGGGATCAACATTAATATAAGGATCTAATTTTTGATTAATTACGGTTAATCCACGAGCTTTTAGTAAGTTTCCAAGAGATGCAGATGTAATCCCTTTACCAAGACCAGAGACTACACCACCGGTGACAAATATGTATTTGGTCACATCAAAACTTTACCATGTATTTTTTGTAATTAAAGGATTATCTTAATATTTGATTTAAAAAGCGATCAAGTTTTGGATATGTATTATCTTCTAATAATTTAATTGTTTTATTTGATAAGCTATATTCGTATACTATATCTTCTTTTAATTTATTTTCTATTTCAACTACTCCATCAAATTGTATAGCAAAGTTTTGATTTTTTAAAATAGTGATTTTTATATTGCTTTCTTTGTTGATTACAATCGATCTTGGGAATTTAGTGAAAGGTGATATTGGTGTAATTATTATTGATTCAATATCGTTTTGAACTATTGGACCACCTGCTGAATAATTGTAAGCTGTAGAACCCAGTGATGTTGAAATAATTATTCCATCGGATCTTAATTTTACTTTTTGATCATATGTTTCAAGTATTAAATCCAACAATCTAGTTGGAGAATTTTTTATAATCACAATTTCATTAAATGCAGGAAAACTATTTTTTTTATTTTGTAATAAAGCTTTTCTTTTTATAAATTTATATTCATTATTTAACCATTTATCAAATATTTTTTTGAAGTCTTTATCAGTATTGACTAGATAGCCAACTCTTCCATGACCTAAAGGTAAGAATAATAAATTGTACCTCCAAGCAATTTTCATACATTTTAATGCTGTCCCGTCGCCACCTAAACTTATTAACAAAGTATCTTTTTTTATATATTTATCAATGTTTAAAGAATCTTCAATATGAACTATCTGAAATATAACTTTTCTTTTTTTTATGTATGATGTTATCCATTTGTAATATTTTGATTTTATATTTTTATTAGATGTAATTATTAAAATATTCTTCACTAGGATATATTATACGTAACTTCCTTGGAGCACAAAATGATACCAATATCAGATATAAATCCTGCTAAAAATATTCCCATTATTTCTAGGTTATTTATTATTGTTACTGCTTTAATATTTTTATTTTTAACACCAAAAGACGGGACAGAACTATTTACCTTTTTTTATAAATATGCTGCTATACCATGTGAAATATTCAATAATAATCCACTTAGTATGAATCAATTTTATTCAAATAATTGTTTGCTAGATCCAGATGTTTTAATTTTTGAAAATAAGAATATTAGATTTAGTTTGTTTGCTTCTTTATTTTTACATGCAAATTTTTTTCATGTACTTGGCAATCTTTGGAGTTTTTGGATTTTTGGAAACAATATAGAAGATAAACTTGGAAAATTTAGATTTTGTATTTTTTTATTTATAACTGGCATTATTAGTTTGATGTTTCACGTTTTATTGAATGCATACAATATTAACCCGATTGTTGGTTCCTCTGGTATCGTTTCTGCCTTAATGGGTGCATATTTATATCTTTTTCCTAATGCAAGATTATTAGTTTTGGTACCCTTTGGAGTTTTCTTTCCAACAACTTTAAAAGCAAAATATTTTATGTTCTTTTGGTTAATTTCACAAATATTTATAGCATTACAAAGTAATAATATTTCTTGGGAAGCGCACATAGGTGGATTTATTTTTGGATATTTTATATTAAAAGTTTTTAAGTATAAAAGATACACATTCTGAAAAATTATCAAATTTATAATCAGCAATATTATTTTTCATATGATTTTTTACTGATGAATTAACTAAAAAGGTTTTAGCATTTAGATTATTACCTAGAACAATGTCTGTATCCACCCTATCTCCAATCATAAAATCAATTCTTTTAAATTTATTATTTAAATAATTAAAGTATTTATTATCTGGCTTTCCAAATGTTTGTATATTAATACCAACTTCATCTTCAATAGTTTTTATAACAACCCCATTTCCAATTTTCTCTTTATTATCGTAAGTAGGGAAAGTTAAATCTTTATTCATACCCATTATTTTTTTTCCTCTATTTACAAAATCAATAATTTCAGATACATTTTTTTGATCATTTTTTTCTTTCCTACCAATCAATATCAAATCAGCATCATTAATATTTGTCGTAACTTTAGATATTGCGCTAACATAATCAGTTAATTCTTGTGAGCCATATATAAATATATTGAATTTTTTATTATGTAAATATTCATTTAAAACTTTAAGTGGGGTAACAACGGAATCTATATCTATTTCTGTTTCCAATAAATTTTCCAATTTTTGTTGAATTCTTATTGGGTTTTGTGAACTGTTATTAGTAGTGTATATAATTTTTATTTTTTTATTTAATAAATAGTTATGAGATTCTTGTACATTATCTATTAATTTATCTTCTATATATATAGTACCATCAAGGTCTGTAGCGAGAATTTGCACGTTTTTCTTCCATAATTAAAACCCTTGCAGTAATTCTATTGCTTTCATAGAAATTTTTAGCTTTACGATCACTTGGTAATGTATAAGTTCTAATTGTTTTTTTATTTTTTTTGCATTCTTTCAATATATAATGAAATAATTTAGTACCTAAACCAAGTTCTCTAAATTCTTGATCTATATATATTTCAAATAAATTCCAGTATGAATTATCTTCTATTATATTTGAATATCCTATTTCGTGATCTTCAGAATAAAGTACATATTTAATTGAATTATTATCATTTGATTTAAAATAATAATTTATAATATCCGAATCTATTTTTGATAATTCCTTTTTAAATTTATCTTGCAAATAATCTGGAATTAAATTAACTTCTTTAATTTCAAAAGATAAATCTATATCTTTAAATTTGTTATTAGACACAATCAACACAAACTTTTGCTCTAGGTTTTGCTAATGCCGTGTTTTTTAAAACAAGAAAACATATACTACAGGTAAACTCATCTTCTTGAATATCTTCAACTACTTCATCAAGCTTTAAATCAGAGCTTTTAACATTTCTTTTTTCAGCAGCATCAACTGAAATAAAAGATCCCTCAGTTTCATCAGCATCTTCAACAGCCTTTTTTTCATTTTCTACCCTTGCTTCTAATGACTCTGTTTCGACTGTTTCTTTTTCGGTTTCTTCATCAGAATTTTGAGGATTGTTATCCTCTAAATCTTCATCTTCTAAATCTTCTAACGTCGGCTCTTCAATTGCTTCTTCTTTTTTTTTAGCCATATATCTCCTTAGAGTGTTTTTTAAATATTACTAAATTTTTAATTGTATTGAGTGTTTTTTAACATAAATTTCTGCTGGCCCATAATCAAAAAAATCACCATCTATTTCTATTGGTTGTTTAGTGTTTAATGAGATTTTATCTGATTTTTTTAATATAACATCAGGATCATTTATATGAAGTCCTTTCTTAGCTAAGAAAAACAATTTCATAGCTTTAATTTTTGTTACTTTAAATATTTGTATATTAAGTAACCCATCTTGAAGGCTTGATTTTGGTGAAATATTCCATCCACCTCCAAAGAACTGTCCGTTACAAATAGAAACATTAAATGCTTTTGAACTAAATTTGTAAGAATTAGTATTTAAATTAAAAAATGAGTCTTTTCCACTTATAAGTTTTAACCAAAAACTTATTGGGTATCGGAATCTTCTAAAAATATTTGGTAGTTTTTCACTTAAATTAACGGTTTCAGCAAGAAAACCAAAATTCAATACGTTTATAAAATATTTTTTGTTTGATTTTGATTCTATTAATGAAACATCTACAGAATAATTTTGATTATTTTTAATTCTTAATAATGCTTGGTTAATATCGTTTGGCATAGCAAATGTTCTTAAAAAATCTGAACCACTACCAGAAGCTATGCAAGCAACCTCAGGATTTTTAATATTATTCTTTAGTAAAGAATTTATTAATGAATTTAAAGTACCATCACCGCCAATAGCGCAAAATACATAGTCTTTAGAATTTTTATATTTTTTGATAACTAAATCAACTTCTTTAACCTCACTAGTAACAAATATCTCTGAATTTAAATCATGTGAAGAAAAAATTAATTCTAAATCAGTTTTAGTATATTTTTTGCCTCTTGAATTTTCATTGTATATAACTATATATGTTTTCATAACATTGTCTTTTGAATTAACTTATTAGTAAATAGTTTATTAATTTGTTTAAATTCATCAATATTAAAAATATTATATAATTTTAATGATAACTCTGAAGCTTCTTTTGCTGATCTAATAAAATCACCTATATTTAAATTAAATTTATTTAGAACATACTCTAAATTATTTTTTATTAAATATTCGTTAAATATACTAAACCATGAAATATCGATAGTAACTCTGCTGTTGATATTATTAAAAGATTCTAATTTATTAATCTCTTCTTGTATGACAAAATATTTTGTATAAATGTTTTGATATTTTTCATTTATTGAAAATTCTTGCTTTGATTTTGAAAGACCAGTACAAAGGAACATAAGATAGAACTCTATTTCTTTTCCGTTTTCAATGATTTCTAATCCAGGTATAAAAGTATCCCTATAGGTTTCAGTTAATGTTTTTTGTTTTAGTTCGGATTCAAAATATTTTAAATCTTTAAGTACTTGTAATTTACTTATAAAAGTTTTTTCTAACTCATGAGTATCATATTTATTTTGAAAAGAATAAAAACTTTCATTTATTAATTTAATAGCTTCGCTTACTTCATATTTGTTAATCATATTAAGAATTGATGCGTAAGAAATAGAAAATGATGAATTCAATATATTTGGTTTTAAAGTGAATAGTTTGTCGTACCAGTGTGTATGAATGTTCTTATCATAATTAATAAAAGCATAACCTATATTGTCAATTCCTCTTCTCCCAGCTCTTCCAGTTAATTGTAAAAATTCTGATTGAGTTATTAATCTTGTTTTTACTCCGTCATATTTATAAGGAGCATCAATGACAATGGATCTGGCTGGTAAATTTAAACCTAAAGCAAGTGTCTCAGTAGCAAAAAGGATATCTATAAATCTATGTAAAAATAGATATTCAATAAATTCTTTTATTATAGGTGCCAAACCAGCATGATGATAAGCTATTCTTCTTGACCACATCCAATATAGTTCATCTAAATTTAACAAATTGTATTCTTCATTATCTAAATTTTTAAATACCTCATCATATATTTTTTTTAATTCATCATTCTTTCTTTGTCTAGATCTAGTTGAAGTTGCTTGTCTTGCTTTAGTTTCAACACGATCTCTAGAAAAATAAAAAAATATCGTTGGTGTTAAATTATTTTTATCAAGATAATTAATTTGATTAGGCAACAAAGGTTTTTTATGATTTAAATATTTTTTATCAAAATTAAATATTCTTTTATTTTTATTATTTTTTGTTGATTTAATAGTATAGATTTTTTCATGATTTTTTTGAGTAGCAACTAATTCGACATCTAATGGAACTGGTCTTGTATTACTTTCTACTAGTTTTGTTGGACCTCTTAATGAAACTATCCAATCAAGAAATTCACTTTTATTTTCTATTGTTGCTGACAAGCAAAGAAGCTTTATATTTTTTGGAGCATGAATTATTATTTCTTCCCACGTAGTTCCTCTTTCGGAATCACCTAAATAATGAACCTCATCAAGAACAATTATTCCTATATCTTCAAGTCTTTTATCTTCAGTAAAAATCATGTTTCTTAGGATCTCAGTTGTACCAACAATTAATGAAGAATCTGATTTTATTGTTCTATCCCCTGTTAAAAGTCCTGTTTCATATCCAAGATTATTAAAATCATTATATTTTTGATTTGATAAAGCTTTAATAGGTGTTGTATAAATTACATTTAACTCTTCCGACAAATATTTCTCAACAGCTTTTTCAGCTATATAAGTTTTTCCAGATCCGGTCGGAGCTATAACCAGAACATTTAAGTTTTCATGAAGAGATTTAATTGCATCTTCTTGGAATTTATCTAATTTAAATTCCACTATTTTGTTTTTTTATGTAAATAAATCATAATCTCAACTAATAGATACATTGGTATAGCAAAAACAAACAAAGTAATAGGATCTCCTGTTGGTGTTATTACTGCTGATATTATAAGAATAAAAATAAACAATTCAGACCTGTTCTCAGTAAAAAAATGAACTTTGATAATGTTCTTATTTAGAAGAAAAAGTATTAGTAGAGGGAACTGAAATGAAATACCAAAGAGTAAAGCGATCCTTATTATGAATTGAAAATAATTTTGTGATCTAAGTAAAATTTCGTTTTCATTAAATGATAATAAAAATTCAATACCAACATGGCTTATGGTTAATGCAGAATATATTCCAAAGTAATATAAGAAAGTAAAAAATATAAAATATAAATAAAAACTCAGTGAACTAATATTTAATGCTGGTTTTATAAAGAAACCTAGATTAATAAGTATCAATGGAAATAACAATGATAATGAAATTAAAATAACATTTGATATTTTTACTTGAAAACCTTCATATATGGTAATTGCAAATATATTTTCAACACTATAACCAGCTTCTTTTAATGGGCTTATTAAAAAGTCTAAAAAATATGAATAATTTATATAAACTATTATTGAAAATAATATTAAACCTGAAATAGAGACAAAAAATCTTGTATTTAATTCTTTTAAATGATCAAAAAATGGTTTTTTCATTCATCCTCATTTTCGTTTCTATCTATCCATGTCCATTCTTGTTCTAAACTTTCATCACCAATAATTTCCCTCTTTGGACCATTTTGAATATTTTTAAATATTTTGTAAAAATTTCGTAATTTCTTATTGTCAACAATGCCTAAAGTAATTAACAGAATAATAATTAATTCGATAAAACTCATATTTTCAATAACTCTCTAATAGATTCAACTCTCTTTATAACATCAACTTTAACTATATCTGGTGAAATTACTCTTGCGGATGTAAAGTTCTCTATGAAAAACTCAATCGCTATATCTTTATTTCTAAATTTGGCTACATACTTATTATTTTGTTTTCTAACTTCTTTAAATTTTGATAAAACACTATCATCTTTTGCCTCAAAAATTACTTCTATTTCAGTTTGTTTTATATTTTTTTTTGACTCTTCTTTTACACTCTCACCTATTGAGATTATACGATTAATCAAAAAAGTTTTGATTTTTTTATCATTAAGATCTAATGCTTCTAGTACAGACCCTTCTAAGGTTGAAGTTATTAATAATGGTTCAACTTCATAAAAATCTGACGTACTGTTACCTAATTTAATGTATTCAATTGATGTAATTTCATTTAAGTTAATATTTTTATTATCAATTTCATGCTCATTTTCTAAATCATATATTTTAAAGGAAGATTTAAGAATTTTAATAAAAGTGTTTATATCTTTTTTTGTTAATGTATCTATATCTATATGTAAATCAATTGTATTAAAGAGTGTATATAACTTAAACAACTCTAAATCTGTAATTGTTTCAATATCAAAAATATCGACTGAATTGTAAAATAAAATTTTATTATTCTCACTATCTAAATCGAAATCAAAAAAGTATTCACCATTTTTTGAATATATATCTGAAAGTATTGTTAATAAATATAAAAGATCATCATAATTAATATTTAATTTTTCTAACAATTTGTTAATCTGCCAAATTTCTTGATTTTTAATTATTGAAATAAAATTTCCAACTGTAGATAAATTTATTTTTTTAGTCATTTAGAGCCTCAAGTAATAATTTTTTACCTTTTTTGTTTAAAGTTATTTTTTCTGGATTTGTTAAAAGTAAGAACTTTAAAAGTCCGTAAACATCATAAGTACTAATCTCTAACTTTAATATATTGTTTTTTTGATTTTTTGAAATTATTGAATGGTTAAATATGTTTTTATTAATTAAATATAATTCCTTTTTAAGATTTAATTTAATTATTATTTGATAATCTTTATTTTCCCATGAAAATTTAATTTTTTTATAATCCTTATCATGTAATTCAGATTTATTGCCTATTTTTAAATTATTAATTTTATTTAAACTAAATGTTTTTAGTTTATTATTATCTTCCGCACCAAGATACCAGCTATTATTGAAAAGTTTTATCCCCATTGGATATACTTTTCTCAACTTATTTTGATAAATGAAAGATACTCTTTTTCTATTTTTAATTGCATCATTTAATTTAGATATATCTATTATGCTATTTTTTGTTCCAGTATTTGAATTCACATAATTTTTTATAATATGATATGTATTTATAAATTTATCAAATTCTATTTTTTCATCCTTTTTAATTTCATTAATAACTGCTGTTCCTGATAGATTATATCCCTCATTTATAGACCATTTATCATTGATGTAATCTAGGTTGTACCCCATTTCCCTTAAAAGAACTTTATCTCTTTCGAATGATCTTTTAAATGCAGACTCTGATAGGTTTCTATATGCTTTTATGTTATCTTTTATATATTCTGTGCTGATCTGAGAAGATTCTTCATTAAATAAAGTTAGTAAAGTAATACATCTCTTTATTACATTTTTCATTAAATAATTAAATTATTATGTTTTTTATGCATATATGTATTCTACAAATAATTTAATATAAATTTATTAACATATATTTGTGTATAGCTTAATTAATGTAAAATATAAATTATGAAAGTATGGATAGATCAAGATTTATGCACAGGAGATGGTCTTTGTGAAGAGATTGCACCTGATGTTTTTGTAGGACTAGATGATGGCCTTTTTTATGTAAAAGAAGGTGACAAAATCTATTCCAAAGAAAATGGTAACGTTGAAGGTGCTGAGGGTGTAGCTGTTGTTCCTAAAGGTCAAGAAGAAGCTGTTATTGAATCAGCTGAAGAGTGTCCTGGTGAATGTATAATGATCGAACCAGATTGAAATCCTAACTAATTAGCCTTCCTGATACAATAAACCCTGTATGCCCTACCATTTCGTTCATAGGTCGTATTATTTTATCTTTTACAATCCATGATCTTTCTAATATTTCTTTTACTTCTATATTTTCAAAATAATTATCATGCAATCTACGTGTTAATTTCTCTACTTGCGTAATAGATGGTAAATATGAAACCCAAGTAATTTCATGTTCTATTTTATTAAAATCAAAAAATTTCCAAGGTTCAGGCAAATCAGTAATAATAACATCCACCTTTTCATCAATATCTGAATATTTAAAATTAACTAAATCAGAATTAATCAGCTTAAGATTATATTTGAATTCATTATTAAATGTAGATAGATATCTTTCAATTGTCTTTTTAGCTCTATATTGGTTTTTATCATCGACATCTAAGGAAATCAACTTACCTTTATCTCCCAAAATAAGAATTAAATAAAGTGTTAAAGCTCCAGATCCAGTACCCATTTCAAGTACTTTTGAGTCATTAACAATATTTCCTTCTATTATTATTTGTCCTACATCTTTAGGATAAATAATTTGAGGTCCTCTTTTCATTAGTAATACAAATTCTTTATATGATGGTGAATAAATTTTAAAGTCATCTCCAGTTGAAGATTTGATTATTGAAGGTAAATTTGTTATTTGATTGTATTCTATCTTGCCATTATCTGTTACAAATTCACCACCTTCTTTAAGAACTGCTAAATATTTTTGATTGTTTGATTTAATTACAACTAATGAGTTTTCAAACTTCACAATATTTTAAAGAAGGAGTAAAAAGTAAGCTATCGTAGAAAATGCTACTCCAGCAGTAATAGCTATTGCTATAAATTTTTGTAATGTTCTATTCATTTTTTTCTTTTAAATTTTTTTTTGAATCGTCTATATTTTTCAATAATTCTACCTATTAAAATACCAAATATTAAAAAAGATACTAATTTTGAATTTTCCGAATTTATAGAACTTTTTAAATTATTATATTCAGACTTGAAATCATTCATTTTAGAATTCTCCAAATAATTATGCTGAACGTAACAATGCACAAAAATGCCATTGCAAAATAACTCATAGCTTGTAAAAAGTAGTTTGTATTGAAATATTGCGAAAGTATTGAAGAAATACCAATAATTATAAAAAACATTGATATAGCTAAATAATTTCCTGCTTTGAAGTTTTTCTTTAAGTTTTTAAATGATTTATCAACTTCATCAACTGTTTCTTCCTTAAAATTTTGTAGTAATTTATCTACAGTTTTAACTGCGTTACTTGGTAGGTTGAAAAAATCATCCATTTTTTCTATTTTCAATTATCGTTCCTAATACACCTTGTATGGTAGCTGCTACAGGCAAAGCAAGAATTGCACCAACTCCACCTAAAGTATAAGCTCCAAATAAAGTTGAGAATACGGCTATAGCGGGATGTATCTCCATTGTTGATTTTGTTACTTTTGGACTAATAAAATAGTTTTCAATTACTTGGTAAATCATTAAAACAGCAACTGTAGCAATCATTGCAGTTGTTCCTAAAGAAATTGATGCTATAAACGGAACCAGTCCTCCTAAAAAAGTACCTACTACTGGAATTAACTGAGAAAGAATTCCAGCAGATACTCCTAAAGCTATAGGAGAAGGTAATCCAATAATCAAAAAAGCAACAGATAAAACAATACTTGCTAATACTCCAAGTATTACTTTTGCAACTATAAATCCTCCAGCTTTAGATACTCCTATGGTCCAAACTTGATCAATAGAGTTAGATATATTATCAGGTAAAGATTCTTTTAACTTGACTCTCCAACCATCACCTTCACTAATTAAATAATATGTAAAGAAAAATATTATGAATATATGGCCTAGAGTTCTCAATAAACCTTGTCCGGCAAAAACTACGCTAGATCCTACTGTGCTTCCGTAATCTTTAATAAAAGTATTAAACTGTGATTCTAAATCCAATGATTGACTTGATACAGCAAAACCTTCTACATTTAAATAAGTTATAAAATTGTCAAAATAGGTTGGAAGTTGGGAAGATAGAAAATATATCTCTTGAAACATAATTGGAATTATAGAAAAGAAAGTTGCACCAATAACTAAAAGTATCATTCCAACTGTTACCAAAGCGCTTGTTTTTCTATTAATTTTTTTTGATAATCTGTGTACCACTGGCTCCGCTAAAACAGCAAGAACGATGGCAACAAATAAATCAAATACTAAAGTCCTTACTTTTAGAAAAATAATTACAGATAAACTTATAACAACTAAATATAAAAATGCTTTATTTAGCAGCTCCTGTCTTGTCTCACCTTTAGGGATGTTCATAATTATTTGACTATCTTCTTATTAGTATCGTTACGATTAAGAATTACTAAGAGTATAAATAAAGTTATTAGAAATAGAGAGAAATAAAGCTCATAGGTAGTAATTGTAGAATATTGGTAATTTCTCAACATTAAAGTACCTACTTGTATTATTGCAGCAAATAAAAGAATTCTATTTTTTAAATCTATTTTTCTAATAGTTACATTTAACAAAACAATACCAGTAAATAATTTAATAAATGCTTCAAATGTATTGCTAGTTAAAAAGTAAAAATCTCTTAATGAGAAGAAGCCTGAGATACCCACTCCCCCTAATGTGATTTGAAGAGTACCAATTAAAATTAACAAAGAAGAAATCCAGGATAATATAAAATTACCATAAGACAACTTAGCCTTTATTGGTGTTGGCCAAGGTTGTAATGGATTAACACGTTGAACTAATTTTGTAGAAAGTTTAAATATTTTTCTTTCGTAATTACCAAATAATAATACTGTTGCAATTATTAAAATTGGATATAAATATACTTCGAGATTAAAAATATAAACAATAAAATAAATAAAAACATGCCATAGAAATATTGTGTAGATATTTGAGTGGATAAAACTAAAAAATAACCAGGTTTTTTTTCCATTTAATATTTTTTCAAATGATTTTCTAAAAAATAATAATATAGCTAATAACCCTATTGATGAAATTAAATAATAAATAGTTGGAGGATCTTCATTACTTAAGGATGTTAATCTGTATCCAGATACTGACATAAATTCGTTTGTTGTTGCAAATTTATAATGTAAATATACATATGAAACTAAAGATACAGTTATAAATATTGATGATTTAAATTCAAACAATTTTCCATCTGCAAAAAAATATCCTAATTGATGAATCGTTAACCAAAATAAAAGGTAATTAAAAAGCTTAAGATATGAAAGAGATATAGAGAAATCAATAGTATCAATAGCAATTGTTAAAAAGATTAAAACAACTGTAGTTAGATATGGATTTTTTTTGTGAAGATAAATAGTTAAAGGACAAAATACTACAACAACCATATAAATGGAAACTATCCATAGCGGCCACATTAAAAATTCTGTTAATGTAATAATCCCATCTTCCTGGTTTGTTAAATAGAGAGGAAAATTTAACTCTTTTGAAAATAGATTTAACAAGACAGTGATTGTAGTAATCCAAACTAAGACTGGCCCCATAAAACTATTTACCCTATCAGTCAAAAATTTCCATTGACTACCGTCTTTTCCAACATTTGAATACCAAGCAATTTTATTTGTAAATCCAGTTGAAAAAAAGAATAGAGAGATACCAGTTGTATACCAAGTAAATGAAGTTTTATATGATTCTGTAAATGAATTATTAAAAATTAATAGTTCACCTGCTGATTTTTCTAACTCAAGTAGATACTTAGTATTAAAAATAATCATCAATAAGCCGATTACTTTTAAAAAATCTATAAACCTTTCTCTTGATACAGATGTATTATTAGCTTCTTTAAAAACATTTTTAAAGCTACTAAAACTAGGAAAAAATAAATTTATTACTTGCTTCACAATTTATATTTTACATGCCTTATGACTATTCAATAGGAATATAATTACTATGTGGAGATTGTTCTTTATCAACCTGAAATAGCTGGAAATGTAGGTGCATGTATAAGATTGTCTGCTAATACAGGCTTGCCTTTAAATATAATTAAACCATTAGGTTTTAATTTTCAAGAAAATAAAATTAGAAGAGCTGGATTAGATTATCACGATTTAGCAACTGTTTCTATGTATGAAAATTGGAGTGAGTTCGAAGAAGATGTCACTATAGAAAATATTGCATACTTATCTACAAAAGGTGATAAAAATATATGGGATGTAGAGCTTAAAAAATACACTCATTTTGTTTTTGGTCCTGAGTCTATTGGTTTACCAAAAGATATTCTTGAAAATAGTAATAACACATTAACAATTCCTATGAATAGTAATTCTAGGAGTATCAATCTTGCTAATGCTGTTTCTATAGTTTCTTATGAATATCTAAGGCAAAATTATGAAGAATAAGTTTAAAGTTATAAGTAAAGGAGCATAATGCCAAGTTTTGATATAACATCAGAGTTCAATCAACAAGAAGTTACTAATGCAATTGATCAAATGAATAGAGAGATAGTTAATAGATATGATTTTAAAAATACAAATACATCAGTAAATTTTTCAAATGAAATAATTTTGTTAAAAAGTAATACTGAAGAAAGGCTACAAGCTGCTGATCAAGTTTTAAGAGAGAAATTTGCAAAAAGGAATGTTTCAATAAAATTTTTAAGTAATTTTTCTGATGAGCAAACTCCTTCTGAGGTTAAGAGGGAATATACATTGAAATCTGGGTTAGATAAAGAAATGTCAAAAATTATAGTAAAAGATTTAAAGGATTTTTCAAAAAAATTACAAAGTTCAATTCAAAATGAATCAATAAGAATTACATCTAAAAAAAGAGATGAGTTACAAGATGCAATATCTTTTCTTAAGAGTAAAAATTATAAAGTTTTCTTAAACTATGGAAATTTTAGAGATTAAATCGTTTTTTTAATTTTTTAAAGATATATCTAGAAAAGAAAATAGAAAAAATAAATATCGGCAATGATCTATATATATTTAAATTGTATTTTTGAGTAAAAAAATAAGCTATTAAAACAATAGCCAAACCATAAATTGCTCTAAATATAGAAAAGACTAAAAAAGATTGAATTAATTTATTAGAAAATATTTTTTCAATTTTCACTTTTTATTAAATCTGTATCTATTTTTAGCAAATAATTTATAAAAGAAATAACTAAAACTTGGAGGAAAGACTTTGAATAATTTTATAAATTTAAAAAATCTACCTAAATCATAGAGTGACTCTATGATTGCTTCATTAGCATAATATTTTTCACTATTTTTTTCATAAACTAGCTCATCTATAGCTATGTCTTCATTATCTAAATCCAATTGATTAGCTAAAATTAAATTAGAATTTCTATTTTTTAAAAACTCACCATAACTACTACACATTTTGCAATTAGAATCGATATATATTTTATTCAACTGGATCAAAATCTAAACTTAAAGAATTAACACAATAACGAAGGCCTGTAGGTGTTGGTCCATCATTAAATACATGTCCTAAATGAGAATCACAATTTTTACAGTTTATTTCTATCCTCTTCATGCCAAAAGAGTTGTCTTCTTTGCTTGTAACTGTATCTCCTATTGCATCATAAAAACTTGGCCAACCTGTTCCAGATTCGAACTTTGACTCTGATTCAAATAATTTATTATTACAAACAATGCATTTATAAATCCCTTCTCTTTTCTCATATAATAATTTTCCAGAAAATGGAGGTTCGGTTCCACAATTTTGAGTAACTTCTACCTCTTCCTCTGATAAATGATCTTTATTAATGGACATAGTTTTATTTTATATTATTTAGGGTTAAAGTAAATTTCAGTAACAGCGCTGTCTACATCTTGTATTGCTTTTATTAACTCTTTATTTAAATTAACTATTTCTTTATCCGTTAACTTATCTAAATAGTCAATTGAAATTAACGCTAAATAACTGCTTGTTCCTATTGTTACAATTTTTAGAGATTTAACTTCAAGAACTTTTTCATTATTAGTTATTATTTTTCTAATTTTGTCTTTGCTCTTTTGACTTATGCTTTCACCAGTAATTAGATGCTTCATTTCATAACCTAAAAATAGACCAGAGATCATAAGAAGAGCCCCAATAAGAATTGAACTAACAGCATCGTAAGTTGGATTGTCTGTAAAATTTGACAATAAAGTACCAACTAAAGCAATAAAAAGACCCATGGTTGCAGCAAAATCTTCTACAACGATAGCTATTAGGGGTCCATCAGTTGATTCTTTTAATAACTTCATTATTGATTTATTTTCGTTACTAGTTTGTTTAAGTTGTTTAACTGCTTTGTATAGAACATAAGACTCGAGAATAATAGATACTGTTAAAACAATTATTGATATATATAAATTCTTTAATTCATGTGGATGAGAAAGTGCTTCTATACCATGTTCAAGGGAAACAAGTCCTCCAATAGTAAAAATTAAAACTGCAACAACTAATGTCCAGTAATATTCTTCTTTTCCTCTTCCTAGGGGGTATATTTTTTTGTTAGCTTTTTTAGACTGTTTCATTCCAAACCATAAAATAAACTGATTTGCAGAGTCAACATATGAATGGATAGCTTCAGAAAACATAGCACTCGATGAAGTTATTACTGAAATAATTGTTTTTACTATAGCTATAAAAAAATTAACAGATAATGCTAAAAAAACGGTTTTTGATGATTGATTAGTAGCCATTCTCTTCAAACCAAGTAACTAGTTGCGGATAACCGCCTATTCTTTTTTCTTTAATGTATATCTGTGGAACTGTACTCACTCCATCGCCTACTTTTTTGTAAAACTTTTCTCGTTCATCATCATCTGATAAATCTATTTCTGTATAAGTTAAGTCTACAGAATTTAATAAGTTTTTTGCTCGGTCGCACCAGATACAATTATCTTTAGTGTAGATTTCTATTTTCAAAGATTTTCAAACCCTGTATATATCTCATTAGTAGTTTGAGTGACTCTTATAAAAGTAGTGCTTTTTGGTAAGTCTTTAAGTTTTTTAGCTCCTACATAAGAACATGCTGATCTCATACCACCCAGGATTGATTGTACTGTTTGGTCTATAGGCCCTTTATATTTTAATCTTACCTTTTTTCCCTCTGGAGCTCTATGTAAAGCTAAATCGCCATAATATGTTTGCTGAGCTTTAGTTGAAGACATGCCATAAAAATCTTTATACTTAGTACCATCTTCATCAGTTACAAGCTCACCACCTGATTCTTCATGGCCTGCAAACATACCACCTAACATTACAAAATCTGCTCCTGCACCAAATGCTTTTGACACATCGCCTGGGTATTTACAGCCTCCATCAGCTAAAACATGACCACCTAATCCATGCGCAGCATCAGAGCATTCTGATATAGATGATAACTGTGGGTAGCCAACACCAGCGACACTTCTGGTTGTACATACCGAGCCAGGACCAATTCCTATTTTTACTATATCTGCACCTGCAAGTATCAGTGCTTCTGTCATTTCTCTAGTTGCTACATTACCTGCAATAATAATTTTATCTTTATAAGTTTCTCTATATTTTTTTACAGCTTCCAGGAAATCTTCTCTATATCCATTTGCAACATCTATACATAAGAATTTAAGATCATTGTCTAATTTAAATATTTGCTTTCCTAAATCGTAATCTTCTTTTGATTGACCAACTGTTACAGATACATAATTAGGGTCTAACGAATCTATATGTTTCTTCCAATCTTCTAGGTTGTAAAATTTATGTATAGCAGTAAGCATCTTATGTTTTTGTAATGCTTTAGCAGTTTCGAAAGTTCCCGTAGTATCCATGTTCGCAGAAAATATTGGAATCCCTTTCCAGGTATGTTTATTGTGCCTAAATTTAAATTCTCTTTCAAGCTTTACTTCAGAGCGTGAAATGAGTGTGCTTCTTTTTGGTCTTATCAATACATCATCGAAAGTTAATTTAATTTCATCTTCTATTCTCATAATGTATTTTTTCCCTTATCCTAAATACCAGAAATTATGATAGTTGATTTTCCATTATTTGGTGCTGGTATTATATATTTTCCTACAGAACAATCAGCATTAAGAGTTTTTGAACCAAGGTATTTACTACTTATTGCTGATGCTATAAATCAAAGAACAACTTTCTGTGTAAGTAATAATCTTGAAGAAGAAAACCAAATAATATCAGAAGTTGAAGTTATTGAGTATAGAGACATATCACATGCTGAACAGTTAGTTTTAGTGAAATGTGTAAATTTGTACAGAATTAAAAGTATAGAAACTGATACAGAATATCCACTATGTAATGCTGAAATAATAACTGATGTTGGGCTACCTCCAACAATTGAAGAATTAAATGAGCTTCAAATAAAAATAATAAATAGTTTATCTAAGTTAATTGAAAAAGGTTTAGATATAGATATACCTAATTTTGAAATTGATACTGAAAATAGGATATTAAGTCTATGGGAAATTTGTACTAAGATCCCAATGACAATTGATTTAAGAAGCAATTTATTAAATAGTAATGATATAGGTTATAGATATAATTTATTAGAAAACTACTTAAATGAAATTAATGAAAGAATGATTTAACTCTCTTTCCACTTTTTATAAAAATTATTAACTTTTTTACTCAATAAATTTTCGTTTTTTATTAATTTGTTACGTGTATTCTGTACATCATAATTTCTTAATTCTTTCTTACTTACTTTACTGTCATACCATTTATCAAAAAGTTCAACTGTTACTTCAGGATGAAATTGAATACAGTAAGTTTTGTTTATTTTATATATCTGTGGAAAATTAGTTTCAGCAATCAATTCTCCTTTGGATGGAATATCAAATGTATCTCTATGCCAAGTAAATACTTCAGTACCTAAAAAATCGGAAAATATTTCATCATTTCTAACAAAATTTAAATCTTTAAAACCAAATTCTATTTGATCAGAAAGATATGCTTTTCCATCTAATGAGTCAGCTACTAACTGCGACCCTAAACAGATTCCTAATATTTTAGTACCGTTTTTTACAGATCTAGATAGCCAATCTTTTTGTGGCAATAGGTACTCATATTTATCAGTATCATAGGCACCCATGTGTCCACCTAAAATTATATAATCACTGGAAGAGGACATATCTTCCCAATTTAATTCCCAAGCATTTAGAGTCTTGATTTTATTATCTTCAAGGGAACCAAGAGAAACATCTGGGTCATTTACAATTGCGATAGTTTCTTTATTACTCATTTTTTCTGTGCGCGGAAGAGGACTCGAACCTCCACGGGTTTTATCCCACAGGATCCTTAATCCTGCGCGTCTACCAGTTCCGCCACCCGCGCTTTATCAGTCAAGAAACCAAAATAAAGATAATGTAGTTGCTGCAAACATTAACGCAACCAAAGCAGTAATACGACTAAGATTTCTTTCAGCTAGGGTTTGGCCAATATTTCCAGAAGCACCAGGACCACCTAACATATCAGATAAACCTCCACCTTTACCACTGTTAAGCATAATTAACGCAATAAGTGCAATTGACACAACAATATGAACTGATATAAGTATTGCAGTCATAGATTCCATAATTATTTATCCTTTTCTATTTTTGTTTGCTGCTCAATTTCTTTTTCTAACTCTTTTATTACTTTTTGGTCACCCAGGTACCCAATCTTAGTTATTTTATCATTGTTAATATTAAAAGCGAGGGGTATTCCTGTAGGAATATTAACTTCAACTATTGACTCATCTGAAATATTTTCAATAGTTTTCAACATAGCTCTAATACTATTTCCATGTGCTACAACAAGTACATTTTTATTTTTCGATAATTCAATAATTTCATTTAAAGTTGATTCAACTCTTGTAACTACATCTTCTAATGACTCGCCTAATGGTAAAGTAGTATCAATATCTTCATAAGCTTTATCAAGTTTTGGGTCAAATTTTGAATCTTTTTCAACTAAAGGGGGTTTTGTTTTGTAACCTCTCCTCCACTCGTGGACTTGCTTTTCACCATATTTTTTAACAGTATCTATTTTGTCCAAACCTTGTAATGCTCCATAATGCCTTTCATTTAATTGCCATCTTTTAAAAATGTTTATTCCATTAACAATATTTAGTTCATACTCATTTAATAACTTATTTGAAGTTTCTATAGATCTACTTAAGTAAGATGTAAAACAAATTTCAGGTATAAAATTATTTTCTATTAGCGTTTCACCAGCTTTAATAGCTTCTTGAATGCCTTTATCGCTTAAGCCAATATCTACCCAACCTGTAAATTTATTTTCTAAATTCCATATACTTTGACCGTGGCGTACAAAAATTAAATTCATAAATCTATTGAATTAATTATCGTTACAAATTTGTCGACATCTAATGATGCTCCACCAACTAAAGCTCCATCAATAATTTTAGAATTTAATAATTCAGAAGAGTTATCAGGAGTAACACTACCTCCATAAATAAAACGGATACTGTCACTGTCATAAAAAGGTTTCTCAGAAATGTTTTCTTTTACCATAGACAAAACCTCAACAGCGTCTACTACAGAAGCAACTTCTCCTGTTCCAATTGCCCAGATTGGTTCATAAGCAAAAACAAGATTTTCAACTTTGTCTTTTCTTAAAGCTTTAACAGCCGAATTAATTTGATTTGTAATATGTTCTAAATATTGATTACTATTTCTTTGTTCTAATGTCTCACCAAAGCATATTATTGGTGTTATCCCCTCTCTAACTAAGTTGTGTATTTTTTGGTTAATTACTTCATCACTTTCATTAAATTCTATTCTTCTTTCAGAATGTCCAACAATACAATAACTTACATTCAATTTATTTAATTGGTAACTTGAAACTTCTCCTGTATATGCTCCTCCAGAAAATTGAGATACATCTTGTGCGGATAGTTGAATATTTAATTTATCTGTATCAATAATTGTTTGAATGGATCGTAAAGATGTATGAGACGGAGAAACTACTATATCTATCTTCTCTTCTTTGCCTTCTTCAATCGTGTAATTAAGTTTTTGTAGAAGCTGAATAGCTTCTAGATGATCTAAGTTTAATTTCCAATTACCTATTATTATTTTTTTCATTGTTCCTCTAAATTATAAGTTGATTATAAATATTTACACCCGGTAGAGCTTTTCCTTCTAAGTACTCTAGAGAAGCTCCACCGCCAGTTGATACATGGTTAAATTTGTCTAGACTAGAAAATTTATTAATTGCATTTACTGAGTCTCCCCCACCCACTATTGAGTAAACTTTCATCTCAGCTATTGCTTTGGTTATTTCCTTTGTTCCATAGCTAAATTCATCAACTTCAAATATTCCCATTGGACCATTCCAAAATATAGTTTTAGATTTAGATAATATTTCTTGAAATTTATTAACTGTTTGGGTTCCTATATCAATGCCTATATGATCATCTCTAAAATCAGATAAAACAATATCTTCTCTTTTATTACTAACAATTGATTTTGTAACTCCAAAGTCAATTGGTAAAATTATCTTTTTACCATCAGCTGATTCTAAAATTTCCTTGGCTGAAATAATTAATTCATCATCACATAATGAATTACCTATATTGTGACCTAAGGCTTTCAAGAAAGTAAAACACATTCCCCCTCCTATTAATAAATTATTAACACGAGGAAGTAAATTTTTAATTAGTCCTAATTTATCTGATATCTTTGCCCCACCAAGTATGATTGAAAAAGTACCTTTGGTTTTACTTAATACCTTATCTAATTCTTCAATCTCCTTTGACATTAAAGGACCTTGGTATGAATCTAAGTAATTTCCAATTCCAACTATTGATGCATGCTCTCTGTGTGATGCACCAAAAGCATCTAAAATAAAGGTATCGAAAGGTTTAGCTAATTTTTTTGCAAATTTATTTTCGTTAGTTATTTCGCCTTCATTAAATCTTAAATTTTCTAATAAAAATATTTCTTTATTTCTGGTTTTAAACAAATTTTCAATTTCTTCATATATATTTTCATTTATAAAGGTCACATCCCGATTTAATAATTTACTTATTTCATCAGCAACAGGTTTCAAAGATAAAGAACTTTCTATTCCCTTTGGTCTGCCTAAGTGACTTATGAAAGTAATGTTTTTAGAGATGTTTTCAATTTTTTGTACATACTCAACTGATTTTATAATTCTAAAATTATCTAATATTTTTCCATTATTTATTGGAACATTTAAATCTGAACGGATTAATACATTTCCTAAATTTATAGACGTCAATTTATGCTTCTTTCATATCTCTATGGAGAATTACAGCATCCTTTCCATCATTTTTTAACCAGTTGCCAATCTCTTCTGTCATAACAACACTCCTATGTTTCCCTCCAGTACAACCTATTGCAATACCGACATATGACTTACCTTCAGATGTAAATCTTGGTAGTAGAAATTCAATCATATCTTTAGCTTTATCTAAAAATACTTGTGCATCTTCAAATGATAATACATAATTTCTAACCATTGGAGACTGGCCAGTAGATGCTCTTAATTCTTCTCTCCAGTGAGGATTAGGTAAAAACCTAACATCTAAAACTAAATCAGCATCTCTCGGAGTACCATTTTTGAAACCAAATGATGTGACAGAAATTTTTAAATCTTGGTTTGTTGCTTCTCCTTGAAATCCTTCAATTATTCTTTTTCTTAGTTCATGAACGTTCATATCGGTCGTATCAATTACTAGATCAGCTAATTCACGAATTGGTTTTAACATATCTCGTTCCATCTTTACAGATTGTGATAATGACTCTTGTCCCATTGGATGCGGTCTTCTGTTCTCCTCATATCTTTCAATTAATGTCTCAGTATCAGCGTCTAAAAATATTACTCTTGTTAAAACTCCAGACTGACTTAATCTGTCGAGGCTTTTATTTAGTTCACCTTGTGCTACTCCTTCTCGAGGATCAACAGTAAGGACTAGTTGTCTGTTTGATTCAGCTACATCATTTGATTGCACAACTGATTCAACTAAATCAGGTGGTAAATTTTCAATAACATAGTATCCTAAATCTTCAAATACATTTGAACTTGCTGATCTACCAGCTCCAGACATTCCTACTAGCAACAAAACTTCAGGTCTTTTTATAGACAACTATTCTCCTTTAGTTGTATTCTAATTACACCAAATTTAGATGGTAGAAATTTCTTTTTAAATGAAGTTTATTTGCTAATATCTTTTAATCTAAGCCTTCTATTTTCTGCTAATGCAAATCTATGAGCTTCATCCCTTATGTTCTGTAATAAATACAAAGCTTCTGAGTCTTTGTTTAAGATATAACCTGATTTTCTGTTTGGTAAAAAAACTTCTTCTTCTTTTTTAGCTAAGGCAATTAATTCAATATCTAACTGAAAATGGTCAATAATACTTTGAGCTGAAGAAAGCTGCCCCTTTCCACCATCAACTAAAATTAGATCCGGTAATTTTTTAAAACTTTTATCTTTTTCATCTTTCTTATTTAATCTCTTTAATCTTCGAAATATTACTTCCTCCATTGATTTGAAATCATCTTGACCTTTAAAAGACTTAATATGAAATTTTCGATACATAGATGGCTTACAAATTCCATCCTCCATTACAACCATAGAGCCAGTTCTGTGCTTATCTCCAATATTTGAAATATCATAAGCTTCAATTCGGTAAGGTATGTTCTTTAATCCAAGATTATTTTTTAGTTGCTCAAGTGATTGAGATCTAAATTCTAAATCCGTTCTTCTTCTAAAATTCACAACCCTTCTTAATTCTTTTGCATCAATAATTGCAGTATCTAATAAATCCTTTTTCCATCCTCTCTTTGGTATATTAACTTCTATCTTTTTTGACCATTTATTGGATAATTCATTGGAAATAATATCTGTATAAGGAAAGTTGTGACTTACAAGTATTTCTACAGAAGGTTCATTTTCTGAAAAAATAGAGAGTATAACTTCAGGTAAATAATCATTGATTTTTTCTGAATCTAATGGCTCAATAATTTTTTTTACTTCACCAATGATCCTTCCATTTCTTATTAGAAGACAAGATAGAACTACGTCAAGATTATCAATATCTATACCTAATACATCTACAGATTTTTTATTTTCAACCAATAGTGTTTGAGTTGTTCTTGCATTTTCTAAATGCTCGATTAATTTCTTTGCTTCATTAGCTTTTTCGTATTCTTGGTTCTTAGAATATAAATTCATTTCACTTATTTTCTCATTTATGAATTTATCTGATTTACCAGAGTAAAAATTTGTTATATTTTTAGTTAGATCTATATATTCATTTTTATCTATAGCACCTATACATGGTCCTGAGCACTTATCAATATCGTATAACAAACATGCTTTATTTAATTTTATATGTCTTTTAAATACCGTATCAGTGCAAGTCCTTACTGGAAATATATTTATTAGATGGTCAAGAGACCTCTTAGCTGAACCGACAAATGGGAATGGCCCAAAATTATTATTTTCTGAATTAATCTTTCTCGAAATATAAGCACGTGGCCATTCATCATTCGTTAATGTGATATAAGGGTATGATTTATCGTCTTTAAACTGCACATTATATTTTGGCTTGTATTCTTGTATGAATGAATATTCTGCTAGCAAGGCATCTGCTTCATTCTTCGCTACAACAAAACTGACTTCTTTGGCTTCTAAGATTAATCTTTTGATTTTCCATGAACTTTGTTTTGAAAAGTAAGATGGAACTCTTTTTCTTAAATTTTTTGCTTTTCCAACATATAAGGGTTCTTCATACTTATCTTTAAATACATAAATCCCAGGCTCATTTGGAATTTCTTTTGTGTTTATTTTTTCCATTTATAAAACTGACTTTAAATGTTTACCAGTCAAAGATTCTTTTTCTCTAACAATACTTTCTGGTGTGCCTGTAGATATTATTTTTCCTCCATGCTCTCCACCTTCTGGTCCAAGATCAATTATCCAATCTGAATTTTTTATTACATCTAAATTATGTTCTATTACAACAACTGTATTTCCTTTATCAACCAACATATGTAAAACTTCTAGAAGTTTCTGGACATCCGCGAAATGTAATCCTGTAGTTGGCTCATCAAGAATGTACATTGTTTTGCCTGTAGATCTTTTACTTAGTTCTTTAGCTAATTTTACTCTTTGAGCTTCGCCACCTGATAAAGTAGTAGCTGATTGTCCTAATGTTATATAAGACAAACCAACATCATCTAGTGTTTTTATTATTCTGTAAATTTTTGGTTGGTTCTCAAATATTTTTAAAGCATTCTCTACAGTTGTACCGAGTATGTCTGCAATACTATACCCTTTCCACTTAATACTCAAAGTCTCTGGATTATATCTTGAACCTTCACAGTCTTCGCACATTACATAAACATCTGGTAAAAAGTACATTTCAACTTTTATTGTTCCATCACCTTTGCAAAATTCACACCTTCCACCAGGAACATTGAATGAAAATCTACCTGGTTTGTAACCGCGTATTTTAGATTCCTCAGTTTGTGAATAAAGATTTCGTATCATATCAAAAACTCCAGAATATGTAGCTGGATTTGATCTTGGTGTTCTACCTATTGGAGATTGGTCGATTTCAATAAGTTTATCAATAAAATTAATTCCACTAACACTTTTATGAACCCCAGGTGGATTCCAATTTTTTATTGTGAATTCATTTTGAATAGTTTTAGCTAGGATTTCTGAAACAAGCGTAGATTTGCCACTTCCGGAAACTCCTGTTACTGAAATAAATCTTCCAAGTGGGAATTCAGCTGTTATATTTTTTAAATTATTTTCTTTAGCTCCTCTGATCACAATTTTTCCATTATTCCCATTTCTCCTAACTTTTGGATATGGTACTTTTTGTTTTCCTGATAAATACTGTCCAGTAATTGATTTTTTATTATTTTTTATTACTTCCCATTCTCCAGCAGCTACTATATTTCCACCATCTTCACCAGCTCCCCATCCAATATCAATTAAGTAATCTGAATTTTTCATAGTTTCTTCATCGTGTTCAACTACAAGTACGGTGTTACCTAAATTACGTAATTTCATTAATGTATCAATTAACTTTTTATTGTCTGATTGATGCAGACCAATAGATGGTTCATCTAAAACATATAACACCCCTGTTAAACGTGAACCAATTTGTGTTGCTAATCTTATTCTCTGTGCCTCACCACCTGATAGTGTTGCAGCTCCTCTATTTAATTGAAGATAGCCTAAACCAACTTCATTTAGAAAACTAAGTCTTTCTTTAATTTCTCTAATTATTGCTTCTGCTATATCTTTAGAATTACCAGTAAGCTTTAATTTTTTAATTACATCATGTGCTTTTTTAATAGAAAGTTTGTTAAACTCACCAAGGGTTAATGATTTTACTTTTACTTTTCTTGATCTTTCATTAAGTCTTTCACCCTCACACTCACCACAAGGAAGCTCTCTCATGAATTGCATATAATGATCTCTTTTTTTATCAGAGTTTGTTTCTTCATAAATTCTTTTAAATAAAGGAATGACGCCTGGAAACTCTCTTTCCCAAGTTCTTTTATTTCCAAATCTATTTGTATAATTTATAGGTGTCTTAATTCCATCAGAGCCATACAGAAGAATATCTTTATCGTTATTTGTTAATTCTTCATAAGAGATATCTTTAGGAATTTGAAAATAATCACATACACCATTTACTTGGGCTCTAAAATATCTCCTGTATGACATTTCAGGAAATACATTTTCATTTATTGAAAGAGTAGTATCTTTTAGCAATAGGTTTTCATCAATTTCGTATTTTACTCCTAACCCATTGCAAAATTCACAAGCTCCAAAAGGTGAGTTAAAAGAAAAATCTCTTGGCTCAAGTTCACCATAAGAGGTACCACATTCTTGACATCCTAAATTTTGACTAAAACTATTTATTTCATTACCAATTTTTATATCTAATACACCATCCGCAAGATTTAATGCTGTTTCGATAGATTGAGGTAATCTTCTTCCCGGTGTTTTTTTAGTTTTGACTCTATCAACTACAACTGATATATCGTGATTAAAATACCTATCTAATCTTTTAGCTTCATCTAACCTTGTTAATTCTCCATCTATATAAGCTCTACTAAAACCATCATTTAATAAATCTTTAAATAAACTTTCAAATTCACCTTTTCTTGATTTCACAACAGGTGCAAGTATTTCTATATATAGGTCACGCCCTAAAGCCATAACTTGGTTAACAATAAAATCTACTGATTGTTTTTCTATTTTTGTTCCACATATAGGACAATAACTAATACCAATTCTTGCCCATAAAAGTCTCAGGTAATCATGTACTTCTGTAACAGTTCCTACAGTTGACCTAGGACTTCTTGAAGAAGTTTTTTGGTCTATCGCAATTGCTGGCGATAACCCTTCTATACTTTCAACATTTGGTTTTTCCATTTGGCCTAAGAATTGACGAGCATAAGCAGATAGACTTTCTACATATCTTCTCTGACCTTCTGCATAGATTGTATCAAATGCAAGCGAAGATTTACCTGAGCCAGATAAACCAGTAATTACAACAAATTTGTTCTTAGGAATATCTACAGAAATATTCTTTAAATTATGTTCTTTTGCACCCTTTACTTTCAAATATTTATTTGTCATTATTCTGGTAATTCCAACATCTCTTTTTTAATTTCTTTTAGTTCATCTCTTAATCTTGCTGCTACTTCAAACTCTAATAAATCAGCGGCTAGATGCATTTCCTTTTCAATTTCTTTTGAAATATTAATTAAATCTTTTCTTGAAGCATTCTTAAGATTACTATCTGTTTTATAACTAATATTCTCTTTTGAAGACCTACTTTTTTCAACTATTTCTAAGATATCTGATATACCTTTTTTAATTGTTTCAGGCTTTATTTTATATTTTTTATTGTGAGCTAGTTGTATTTCTCTACGTCTTTTAGTTTCTATTACCGATTTACTGATTGAATCTGTCATTTTATCAGCATACATGATTACGTATCCATCTTTATTTCTTGCGGCTCTTCCAATTGTTTGTATTAAGCTTGTTTCTGACCTTAAGAATCCTTCTTTATCGGCATCCATTATTGCTACTAGTTGTACTTCAGGTAAATCCAATCCTTCTCTTAATAAATTAATTCCTACTAATACATCAAATTCTCCTTTTCTTAAATCCCTTAATATTTCTATTCTTTCTAAAGTATCAATATCTGAATGTAAATACCTTGTCTTTACTCCCATTTTTAATAAATAATCACTTAACGACTCACTCATTTTTTTTGTTAATGTTGTTACTAAAACCCTGTTACCCTTTTCTACAACAGATTCAATTTCTTGTAATAAATCTTCAATCTGATTTTTTGTAGGTTTAACAATTACCTCCGGATCAAGAAGGCCGGTAGGTCTTATAATCTGTTCAACAAATTCATTAGAATTTTCATTTTCCCATTTTCCTGGAGTAGCGGAAACTAGAATAGTTTTTGATACTTTATCTTCCCATTCTTTAAATTTTAGTGGTCTGTTGTCAAGTGCTGCTGGAAGTCTGAATCCATAATCGACTAATGTTGTTTTCCTTGATTTATCTCCTTCATATTGCCCTCTTATTTGCGGAATAGCAATATGACTTTCATCAACAACCATTAGAAATTCTTTAGGAAAAAAATCAATTAAAGTATTAGGTGCCTCTCCAGGTTTTCTTCCATCAAAATATCTTGAATAGTTTTCAATACCTGAACAAACACCTAATTCCTTTAACATTTCTAAATCAAACATAGTTCTTTGTTTTATTCTTTGAGCTTCTAATAATTTGTTACTATTTTCAAATTTTTCAATTTGTTTATTTAAATCTTTTTCAATTTGAATTATCGCTTTTTTTATAGTTTCTTCAGAAGAGACATAATGTGTTGCTGGCAATATAGCTATTTCATTTAGTTTTTCTATAATTTCACCAGTTACTGGATTAATTTTTGAGATACTTTCTATTTCATCACCAAAAAATTCTATCCTAAAAATAGATTCCTCATATACAGGAAATATATCTAGGGTGTCTCCTTTTAATCTAAAACTTCCTCTTGTTACTACAAGGTCATTTCTAATATATTGTTGCTTCACTAATTTTTCTAACAAATTATCAACATCATTTTCCTTACCCTTAATAATTGGTATAATTTTATTTTTATATTCTTCTGGAGATCCCAAACCATATATACAAGAAACTGATGAAACTACAATTACATCTTCCCTCATTAATAATGCACTTGTTGCAGAATGTCTTAATCTATCTATTTCTTCATTTATATTTGCATCTTTTTCTATGAACGTATCGCTCCTTGGAACGTAAGCTTCTGGCTGATAATAGTCATAATAAGAAACAAAATATTCAACCCTATTATTTGGAAAAAATTGTTTAAATTCGTTAGCTAATTGTGCTGCTAGAGCTTTATTAGGGGCTAAAACCAAAGATGGTAATTGGAGCTCTTCAATTAACCATGCTATTGTTGCTGATTTTCCTGAGCCAGTTATACCCATTAATGTTTGAAAATCATATCCTTTTTTAATCCCATTCTTTAATTTTCGAATAGCTTTAGGTTGATCACCTTGAGGCTTGAAATCAGAAATAACTTCAAATTTATTCATGATTGGATATTAAATTTATAATCTTTTCTTTTAAATCTTCTATATTGTCATTTTCTAAAACTTCACCTAATGAAAGCCACCATTCATCACTCGGTTGTGTCTTAATCCTGTTATCAATATCTTCTTTATTCATTCCTCTAGATATGAGTCTCTCTATTCTTTCATTCTCTGTAGCCCAAATAACTATCGTATTAAAATCTTTATATATATTTTTTGGAGCTGATACTTCAACAAAAAGCTGTCCCTTACTTTTATTAATTATTTCATTTAGTTTATTTAATATTTTTGGATGTAGAAATTCTTCTAATTTATTTAATTTTTCTTTATTACTAAATACAATTTTAGCAATATTTTCTTTAACAACATTTCCATCTTTTATTGACTTGGGGAAATTTTTTAATAAAAATTCATAAGATTCATTACTTACCAATATTTGATTTGATATTTTATCTAAATCAGTTGTTTCATAGCCTAATTCGCTTAAAATCGATAACACCGTTGACTTGCCGCTACCTATTGGTCCAGTTATTATTGTTACTTTTCTGTCCATAGGTTTAAGAATAAGTACAAATAAATTTTAAATCTATATTCTTAAGTATTCCCTATCCCGCGATCTTTTAGTTCCTTGAGTATATTATCTAAAGATTCGTCTACACCTTCAACTTTTTGACGTGTTGATTTTTGATCATCATTATTTTTATTCTCATCTGATTCTGTTGAATGAGTTTTTGGAGTATTTTTCTCTTCTTCTACCTCAACCCAGTTTGGATCAGCTTGTTTAATAGATAAATTAACTCTTCTTTTTGGAATATCTAACTCTATAATTTTAACTTGAACTTTTTGACCGATTGCTAATGTTAATTCAGGAGAATCTACTTTTTCTTGTGAAATTTCTGTTACATGAACCAATCCTTCAACACCTTTACCAATTGTTACAAAAGCACCAAATGGAACGACTTTTGTTACTTCACCCTCTACTACATCGTTTTCTTTAAAGGATAATTCAAAATCTAACCAAGGATCTTCTGTAACTTGTTTTATCGATAGTGAAATCCTTTCCTTTTCATTATCGATCTCTAAAACTTTTACTGTTACTTTGTCACCTACTTTAACAATCTCATTTGGATTTTCGACATGCCTCCAAGAAAGCTCTGATACATGTACAAGCCCATCCATACCTCCAATGTCTACAAAAGCTCCGAAATTAACAATAGAAGAAATACTTCCCTCTTTTATATCTCCAACCTCAAGGTCTTCAAGGAACCCTTGTCTTTCTTCTGACATTTCTTCTTCGAGGTGTGCTTTTCTTGAGAGTACTATATTGTTTCTTTGTCTATCCAGTTCTAAAATCTTGGCTTCTATTTCTTCGCCAATATACGAATCCAATTCTTTTACTCTTCTGACATCAATAAGGGACGCTGGTAGAAAACCCCTGACACCAATGTCAATTATTAAACCGCCTTTGACGGCTTCAATCACAGTACCCTTTATTGATTTATTATTAACTGATATTTCTTGTATATCTCCCCAAACTTTTTCAAATACTGCTCTTTTAGCTGAAAGAACTAATCTCCCTTCATCATCTTCTTTGTCTAGGACTAGTGCTTTAATTCTTTCTCCTTCTTTAACTAATTCATTTGGATTTGAAGATTTTCTTACTGTTAATTCTCTTAAGGGGATTATTCCTTCAGATTTGTATCCGACGTCAACCATAATTTCATTTCTATCAATACGAACAATTGTCCCTTCAATTACATCTCCTGTATTAAAAGAAACAATTGTTTTTTCTAATAATTCTGGAAAATCTTCAGGTCTAACATCATCAGGAATATCAACGACATTTGTAGGAAGAGACTCTTTAATTGAATCATCATTCATAATTTATAAATTTTTCCTATCATAGTATTGCGACCTTTAGAATAACATATCTAGGATATTTACAAACTAATTATTAAAATTAGATAAATTTTTATTTTGTTTTATATCTACATATAAAGGAACATCCAAAGTGGTTGCATTTTCCATTTCTTTTTGTACTAATTTAGCTGTTTTGGTTGCTATATTGTCTGGAGTTTGAATAATGATCTCATCATGAATTTGTAACAATATATCAGTAGAATTTAATTTAGCAATCTTATCTTGAATCTTAATCATGGCAATTTTCATAATATCTGACGCTGTCCCTTGTATAGGTGCATTCATTGCAATTCTTTTTCCCATAGCTTTTAATTGAAAATTAGAAGAAGCTAATTCTCTAATAAATCTTTTTCTTCCATAGAGTGTTTCAGTAAAGGTAGATTTTTCTGCATTTTTTACAATAGAATCTAGATATCCTTTTATCTTAGGAAATTGATTGAAATAAGAATCAATTAGTTCTGTTGCTTCTTTTTTCGAAATATCCAGACTTTTAGATAAACCAAAAGACTCCATTCCGTAAATTAATCCAAAATTTACTTCTTTTGCTTTTCTCCTCATGTCTTTTGAAACAGAACCTATGTCAGTATTAAATATTCGAGCAGCTGTTTCAGAATGGATGTCTGTATCTCTGTCTTTTAACATGCTAATCATATTTTTATCTTTACTTAAATGCGCAAGTACTCTTAATTCAATTTGTGAATAATCAGCAACAATAAATGAATGATTGGAATCTGCTATAAAAAATTCTCTAATTCTTTGACCTATTGCTGTTTTATTAGGAATATTTTGTAAATTTGGCTTTTCAGATGAAAGTCTTCCAGTAGTTGTTCCAAACAAATTGTAAGATGTATGAACTCTATTTTTCACAAGTTCATTTTTCAATCCTTCAATGTATGTCGATCTAAGCTTTTCAAACTCTCTATATTTTAAAATTAGTTTTGGCAGTTCATGTGATTTTGATAATTCTTCTAAGACTGAAGCATCTGTTGAGGGAGCGCCTTTTGGGGTTTTTTTAATTACTGGATACTTCATATCAACATACAATATTTCAGACAATTGTTTAGGTGAATTTAAATTAAAATCTTTATTTGTAATCTTTTTTATTTCCATATCAAATAAATCTAACTTTTTATTTATTTCTTTTGATAATTTATCTATGTTCGTTTTAGATACCTTGACTCCTTTTTTATTCATAGAATTTAATATTTCTAATAATGGAAAGTCTAAATCTTTATAAATTCTTAAAAGTTTATTGTCATTTTTAAAAGCTTCTACTTCCTTACTTATTAATAAGAAATGGTTTTTAAAAAATTTAATGTAATCAATTACATCTGACTTATTTGTAATTTTTGAAGTTCTGTCTAAATGTTTTGAAATATTTAATAAGCTATCAGGCCTAATACTTGGATCTTTTAGAAATAACATGCAATCATATGCATCAAAATCTAAATTTTTAACTTGTTCATCAATCTGATTTATTAGTTTTTGTGAGTTTAAAGTTATGAAATTATCTAATTTTGATAAATTACCTAAATATTTTCCATAGTTTTTTGAATTTATAAAATAAATTGTGTCTTCAAAACTAAAAATTAACTGTAAACCTGTTAATTTATCTGTACTTATTAAATCTTCATTGATCATATTTTCATGACTTTCTTCATTCTGTGTATTTATTTTTATATATTTATTTAATTCAAGCTTTTTTACTTTATCTTGAGAAGCCTCTAAAAGTTCGTCAGAGAAATATGCTGTATCCTTTAACTTAATTTTTGGTAATTCTATTTTTAAATCTGTTTTAATAGTCGCTAGTTCTTTGCTAGTGTTTAATATTTCTTTATTTTCTTCAAATGATTTTTTAATTTTAGGTGTTAAATCAGTTAAATTTTTATAAATCCCTTCAATTGTTTTATATTTTTTTAATAGTGAAGTTGCTGTTTTTTCTCCAACACCAGCTAAACCTGGAATATTATCAGAAGGGTCTCCTTTTAGCGCTAAGTATTCAACATATTGATCTGTTTTGAATCCATATTTATTATTGAAAAATTTTTCATCAACTATGTCTGTTTCTGAAATGCCTTTTTTTGTGTAAAGAATTTTTGTATTTTTTGATATTAATTGAAAAGTATCTCTGTCACCTGTAACAATCAATACTTCTTGGTTTTTTTCATTATATTTTTTTGCCAAAGAACCAAGAACGTCATCAGCTTCATAGCCTGACTCTGAAATCTGAGGAATATTAAATGCATCTAATAAATCAAATAAAAGAGGTATCTGTACTTTAAAATTATCTGGCGCAGGAGATCTATTTGCTTTGTATTCTTCGTAAATATCATTCCTAAAAGTTTTACCTGGTAAGTCCCATGCAACAATCAGTTGCTCAGACTTATATTCGTTAATAACTTTATTAATCATTGAAAGAAATCCATGTATAAGATTTGTAGGGGTTCCTTCAGAAGTCATAAGTGTTTCAGGTAACGCATAGAATGCTCTAAAAGCAACACTGAACCCATCAATAAGAATAATCATTAAACCATTGTAAACTTAAAAAATAAATTCTCTCATTTTTGGATATATCAAATATACTCATTAAATAAGCCCGGATGGCGGAATTGGCAGACGCGCTGGATTCAAAATCCAGTATCTTCGGATGTGGGGGTTCGACTCCCCCTCCGGGTACTTTTATTTTTACTAGATTTAAATATCAATCAAGTGAATAATGAAGTAGTGAATAATATATCAAAAACTGGATTCCTAGTATTTATTATTTTTGCAACAGCAATTATAGTTTATTCAATTTCTTCTTCCGAGGATTTTGGTGATAGCTACATAGAACAATTACGTATATCAGATGCTGATAATACTCTAAGTGAACTTAGCGATGAAATTTTAATTATAATAGGTAAATCTGTATGTAATGACACAAAAAATTGGGTAAGTCAAAAAACATCTATATTTTCAATTCAAAACATACTTACTTCAAATGGTAAAGATGTACAAAATGATGACAGAATAATTCCAATTATTAGATTTCAGTCTATTTATGAATTATGTCCTGAAAATATAAACGTTTTAGAAGAAATATTTAGTAGCAATGAATAAACAAATTTTGGAGAGACTGCCTCAATTATTGTTTGGTTTGTTCTTATGTGGTTTCGGGCTTGCGTTTACCATCGAGGCTAAATTAGGATTGAACTCTTGGGATGTATTTCACGATGGATTTAGTAAATTAATAAATGTTAAGATTGGATTTGCTGGAGTAATTACAGGATTTATTTTACTCTTAGGATGGATTCCTTTAAAACAAAAGCCTTTCATTGGAACAATAATTAACATACTTACAATTGGTAATGTAATTGATTTGACTATGTATTTCTTACCAACTCCTGACTTATTTTGGCTTAGACATTTATATTTATATTTTGGTACTGTTGTTTTCGCCATGGGTGTAGGGATATACATAGGTTCTGGGCTTGGTCCGGGACCAAGGGATGGAATCATGACAGGAATTTCGAGAATGGGACCTAGTATTAGGTCTACAAGAATTGCAATTGATTTTACAGCTTTCATAATTGGTGTATTGCTTGGAGGTTCATATGGATATGGAACTATAATAATGGTTTTATCAGTAGGACCAATCGTACAGTTTGCTTTAGAGCGATACGATAAAGGTGCAATATTTAGTTTGTAATTTATTAAATTTTAATAAATTCTTGAACACCATCTTTATTTGTTATAAGTTTTCTACGTGGCCTTCCTCTGAAATTTACTCTTGAAACTGGTTCTTGTCCGAGGAAACATCCTTTTTCAAAATTAAGAAACGTTAAAAGCCATTTAGTTTCATTAGGTAATAATCCACTTTCTATTATTTCTGATGTTGGAAGTTCAGTATTTAAACTGACCTCATTCCAAGTAAATAAATCATTACCTTGATAGTTTTCCACAAATCCTATTTCAAATGTATCTGGATTGATTTTTAGGTAAAAATCTATTTCTTTAATTTCTATCTCACATTTAATTCTTATTTTATATTTCTCAAAAGTTTCTTTAATTTTTAATAATTCTTCATGATTTTGGTATATATTTACTGCTTCTATTTGTTTTTCAGCTAAAAACCAATAGTTTATCTTTCCATCAGGAAATAACAAAAATGATGGAATAATTTTTCCTTCAACAAATTCATTAGATATTAGTGAATCTAAAAATGAAATTGTATCCTCACCTCTAAAAGTTAAGACTTTATCTATTTTTATGTAATTCATTATTATATTTTACTTAACCAATCAAGTTTTAAATAAATAAATAAATCTTGGAATAAAGAAGCAAGAAGATACATTCTGTCTGAGAAAATTAGTAATCCTATAATTATTAAGATACTCCCAGATATTTTATTTGAATATTGCTGAAAAATTGTAAAAAGTTTGCCCTTAAGGTTTATTTTTGTAGTAAGTATAGGCATTGAAATGAATGGAATTGCTAAACCAAGTGAGTATGCAGTTAATAGAAAGACTCCCTCATTTACTGTTTGAGTATTAGACGATAATGTAAGTAGCGCTCCCAAAACTGGTCCGATGCATGGTGTAAATCCAAAAGCAAAGGTTAATCCTAAAATAAAATTTTTATAATTTTTATATTTATTCAAATCGACATAATTTGCACTGTAAAAGTATCTTTGATTTAGATTTGGAAAGAAAAGAATTAATCCAAATACAATTATAACTAAACCACTAACCATCGATAGTGACTGAGAATTTCTAGAAAAAAATGAACCAATATTTGTAGCAATTGCAGCTAGTGAAATAAATACTAATGTAAATCCAAATGTAAATTGTATTGATCCAATCAAACGGATTCTTATATTTTTTTCTATATCTGAAAATATTGCTAGATAACCAGGAACTAAAGGAAGGACACATGGTGAAAAAAAAGATAATCCACCAAATATAAATGCTATTGTTAAATTAATTTCCATCTTACTTAATCCCTTTACGACCGTATTTGCTGCAAATAGGGCATAAGTTCCTTTTATGAGATATTGCTGGGCAATACTCACGACCAAAATAGATCATTTGTAAATGCAGCTTATTCCAAGATTCCTCAGGAAATAAACGTTTTAAATCTTTTTCAGTTCTTTCAACGCTTTTCCTTGTCGACAATGCCCATCTCCATGCTAAACGGTGAATATGTGTATCTACAGGAAATGCAGGAACTCCAAATGCTTGGCTCATCACAACTGAAGCAGTTTTGTGGCCAACACCTGGTAATTCCTCTAGTTGTTCAAAATTGTCAGGAACAACAGAATCATACTTATTAACAAGAATTTTAGATAAACCCACTATTGCTTTTGATTTTTGAGGCGATAAGCCACAAGGCTTAATAATTTCACGAACTTTATGTACACTTTTTAATGCCATTTCATCTGGATTGTCTGCTAATTTAAATAAATCAGGAGTCACTTCGTTTACTTTTTTATCTGTACATCGAGCAGACAATAAAACAGCAATTAAAAGAGTAAAGGGATCTTTATGTTTCAATGGAACAGGTGGTTTCGGGTATATTTTATCTAATATTTCTTGGATCTCTTTTACCTTAACTTGTTTTTTCATATAATTATTTTATACAATATATTAATGTTCACTTATTCGCATGTTTAAGAATAAAAAACTTCTAGCAATAAATGCCTTAATACTGGCAGCTTTATTGTTTGGCTCTACATTTATTATTGTAAAAAATTTATTAGAGGACTTATCTCCAACTACCGTAGTTTTTTTAAGGTATTTAATTGCATCTATTTTGTTTTTATTTTCAGGTGGAATTCCTCAAAGGGAAATTATCAAACCTGGAATATTAATGGGTATTTTTCTATGGATAGGATACATAACTCAAACTCAAGGGCTTCTTACAACATCTACAATTAATTCAGGAATAGTAACTGGTTTTTACATCGTGCTTACACCTATTTTTTCAAAATTAATTAATAAATCAGAAATACAAAGAAAAAACTATATTGCTTCTTTAACTGGATTTTTAGGTATTTTCTTAATCGCTTCAAATAACATAGACCAATTATTTGGAAACTTGTTTACTTTAATTTGTGCTTCAGGGTATGCATTACACATCGTAATGGTTGAAAGATATATTAAAGGAAAGAATATCTCTCAGTTAATGTTTATCCAATCAATTTTAGGAGCAACCTTATGTCTTCCATTTTTAACATATAATGAAATACCAAATAGCTTTGAGTTTATTTTACCTATATTGTTTTTAGGATTTATTGTAAATTTTTGTGCATTCTACTTACAGCTCTTTGGTCAGAGAATAATTAATGCTTCTACTGCATCTTTGCTTTTTGGTTTAGAGGGTGTCTTTGCTCTTTTGATTGGCGTATTTTATGTTGAAGAAGTATTAAATATAACTAATTGGATAGGTGTAGGAATTGTTTTATTTTCAATTTATTTTGTAATCAAAGAATAGTATCTACCTTTTGATACTTATTAACAAGAAGCATTATTAATCGAAGTAACAATACCAATAAAAAGAAAGATCCTATTAAGAAAACTAACAGTTTTGGTCCTTCAGATATTGGTATAACACAAGTTGATAAGTCTTCACAAATACCAAAAATATTTCCACCATTTGAAAGATCATAAATTAAAAATAATGGAAATCCTAAAATTAAAATAACCGAGACCAGTATTAAAAAAACAATCAATCTTAATAAAAACATATTTTTTTTATTTTAATATAGTTACATAAATGAAAGTAAAATTAATAAGTTATTCTACACCTACAGAAGATATTTCTAGTGAAGGTATAAATGATGCTCAAGAGTTAGTTGCATTTTGTGCAAGAGTTTCAAATCCATCAAACCAATTAAATACTGAAACTAGCGAAAAACTAATTAAATATTTAATCAAAAATGCTCATTGGTCACCTCTTGAAATGGTTAGTGCTTGCCTTGAGATTGAGACAACAAGAGACATTGCTAGGCAAATATTAAGACACAGATCTTTTAGTTTTCAAGAATTTAGTCAAAGATACGCAAATCCAGTAAAAGATTTGGAATTCGTAACTAGGCAAGCAAGATTACAAGATCCAAAAAATAGACAAAATTCAATTGAAACAACTGATTCAGAAATTATTAAATTATGGAATGAAAAACAAGAAGAAGTAATTAATTTGGCAATTAATGCATATAACTGGGCAATAGAAACTGGAATAGCTAAAGAACAAGCAAGATCTGTATTACCTGAAGGAAATACCGTTAGTAGACTTTATATGAATGGAACTCTAAGAAGTTGGATCCATTATATCCAATTAAGGGGAGCTAATGGTACCCAGAAAGAACACATGGAGATAGCCAAAGCTTGTGCCGAAGTAATTAATACTATTTTTCCTATGGGTGAAAATTTAAATTAACTATCCAACTTGTATTTAAATATTAAATAATCATTTGCAACTTCATATTCTGATTCTGCAATAATCATATAATCTTGATAATCTTCTTCAGCTTTCTTAATAAAAGCCAACCTCTCTTCTCCACCAATTGGAGGCATACCTCTACTTTTAACTGCTTCAGCTCTTTTTTTATATCTTTCTTGAAATTCACTAACATCAAATAACATAATTAAATTCTAATTAGTTGGAAAGTAAAGTATTTATTTCATTACGTAATTTTGTAGTTTTCTTAATCTTTATTGACTTCAGTTCTAATAATTTTGATCCCTCAGATGAGTTAACTTCCAGCTCTACTTTTGAATTACCTGGATGCTTTTGTAGTAATTCTTTTAACAATACTAAATTATTTTTATCTAAATCATTTTCAGATACAGTTATTCTTAAAGGACTTGAATCTAAATCATTAATCATTTTAGAAGGTTCTATTATCCCAATATCTCTGGCTCTTATAATATTTTCAGAACCGCCTACATACGTACCAGTTACTTTAATATAAGTTTCACCATCAAATGATGCATTGTATTTTTCTACTAATTTATTAAATAGTAGAACCCCAACGGAGCCTGTTGTTTCTTGTAGGTCTAGTTGAATCCAAGGATTACCTCTTCTTGAAACTCTCTTTTGAACATTAGATACTAATCCAGAAATAACTACATTAACTTCTTCATCTTCTCGATAATCTAATAATTCAATTATTGAATGGGAAGAATCCGATCTTAAAACTTCACCATATCCTTCAAGAGGGTCTTCACTTACAAAAAATCCTAACATTTCCCTTTCTCTATCTAATAATTCTTTTTTATCCCATTCAATATTTTTAATTTTGGTTTTATTTTGGATATTTTCGTCAACATCAAACAAAGACGCTTGAGAATTTTTATTATTTTTTCTTAAGTCCTTTGCGTCTTCAATTAGATCAGTAATAGATTCAAAAATACCTCTTCTGGGATATCCAAATTTATCAAAAGCACCTCCTTGTATCATCGCCTCAACCCCACGCTTATTAAGTGACCTAGAATCTATCCTTGAAAGAAATTCTTCTATTGATTCAAATTTTCCTTTTTTTCTCTCTTCGATTATTTTTTCTGCAGTTACATCTCCTACATTTCTTATAGCTGATAATCCAAATATAATTTCATTATTATTAACAGAAAAATCTTCCAAGCTTTCATTTATATCAGGAGTAGATACTTTTACACCTAATTCTCTAGATTCAGATAAAAACACAGCTGTTCTATCTTTGTCTCTTTTTACAGCAGTTAAACATGCAGCTATATATTCAGCTGGATAATTAGCTTTTAAATAAGCTGTTTGATAAGCAATAAGTGCATAGGGAACTGAATGGCTTTTATTGAATCCATAACCAGCAAAATATGCAATTTGGTCAAATAACTCTATTGAAAACTGTTCGGAATAACCTTTTTTTAAAGCACCATTAGTAAATTTAATTCTCTGTTTCTCCATAACTTTTGGTATCTTTTTGCCCATAGCTTTTCTTAAATCATCTGCTTCATCTAGCTCAAAACCAGCTACTTTTTGAGCTATCTGCATAACTTGTTCTTGATACAAAATAACTCCATAAGTTTCTGATAATATTTCCTCAAGGTCTTTATGAAGATACTCAATATCTTTTTTACCAGTAGCTCTATCTGTAAATTCATTGTGCATTCCGGCACCTAGTGGGCCTGGTCTTATTAAGGCAACTAAAGCTACGATATCTTCAAATTTTTTAGGCCTAAGATTCCTAGATGTAGATTGAGCTACCCTACTTTCCAATTGAAAAACACCAGTCATTTTGCCTTCAGAAAACAAATCAAATGTTTTTTTATCATCCAAAGGAACGTTGTCTATATCTAATTTTGAATTACCAATTAATTCAAGAGTTCTATCTATTATTGAAAGATTTCTTAAACCAAGGAAATCCATTTTTAATAAACCCAATTGCTCAACTGTATGCATCTCATACTGAGTAACAAGTTCGGCTTCTTTACCTTTTTGCTGAACTGGTAAAAAGCTTGTTATTATATCCGGGGAAATTACCACAGCAGCGGCATGGATACCATCTTGTCTTCTTAGTCCTTCTAAACCGAGTGCTATATCTATAATTTTTTTTACTTCTTCGTTGTTTTTATATTGGTTTCTCAATTCTGAAGAAGCGGAGTAAAATTCTTTACTGTAACCACTTTTGTTGTCTTCATCAAGTTTCAAACACTCAGTAATTGTTGCTGTATTACCAAGTATCATTGGAGGCATTAATTTAGCAACTTTGTCTCCTGAAGAAAATGGTAGCCCTAAAACCCTTGCAGCATCCCTAATTGCCTGTTTAGCTTTAATAGTTGCAAAAGTTATTATATGTGCAACCTTATCATTTCCATATTTGTCAATTACATATTGGATAACATTATTTCTGTATCTTTCGTCAAAATCCATATCTATATCTGGTAATTCTTTCCTGCCTTTATTTAAAAATCTCTCAAATAGCAAACCATATTTTATAGGCTCTATGCCGGTTATTCCTAAACAATAAGAGACTATTGATCCAGCAGCAGATCCTCGACCAGCACCAGTTCTAATATTTTTATTTTTCGCATATTTCATTAAGTCACCAACTATTAAAAAATATGATGGAAATCCCATTGAATTAATAACTTCTAATTCGTAATCTATTCTTTCCTTGATCTCTTTAGTAATTTTTGGATATAGTTCTTTTGCACCTTCTTGAACTTTTTCATAGAGAAATTCCTCAATTGATTTATTTTTTTCTGGAACAGGAAAGTCAGGTAAATGATACTTAGGGGAATCAAAACTATAATCTATTTTTTCAGCAATTTTAATAGTATTATCACAAGCATCTGGATATTTATTTTGCGGAAATAACTTTCTCATCTCTTCTGATGATTTAACATAATACCCTGAACCATCAAAGCTAAATCTATTTTCATCATCCAAGGTTGCATTAGTTTGAACACATAATAAAGCATCGTGTGCTGATGAGTCTTCAGGATTGACATAATGAGAATCATTTGTTGCTACTAATGGTGCTCCAATCTCATGAGATATTTTAATTAAATCAGGTAAAATAATTTTTTGTTGCTCTATCCCGTGATTATGTAATTCAATGTAAAATTTTTCTTCTCCAAATATAGACTGATAAAATTTTGCTTTTTTTAAAGCTTTATCGAAACTTCTT
>CACFFJ010000006.1 GCA_902565645.1 uncultured Candidatus Actinomarina sp. | reverse complement strand
TGCTGATTTATATATAAACCTATTCCAATAGTTCCAACAATGCTTACAAGAGCAGTTAAGAGGACTTGCCCTGGAGTCATTAAGCCAACTTGTATAACTCTACTACCTCCATTAAATGGGCTTGCAACCTTATTGATTTCGTCTGCATTTGAAGTGTGATCGAAATAATCGTTTGAGGAATTTGTAGCAATTTGCGCTAATGATGCTCCGAAAAGAACTAACCAAAACATATTCCACGACCATTCAGTTAGTAAATTGTTTTCTTTTAAGTCATTCCAAGCAACTGCGGCACCTATAAAAATAGGTGCAAATGTTGCAGTTAAGAATGGTGCCCTTATGGTCCTTAGCCATAAGCCAATCCTCTTTAACCCCATCTTTAAAGAAAATTTCAATGCTGAGGTTTTATTTGCAGGAAAAGTTTTCCACTCAAATTTCTCCTCTTGGTAAAAATCTACATACTTAATAGTTGTCGGTTTAACCCTGTAGTAGCCAACAACATCATTCTTAATTAAAAATTCATCATCCATAAACTCTTTAAAAGCTTCTGTTGTTTGAAGTACTAAATCATAGGCTTTCTTTTTTTCATCTTCATCTTTTATCTTGTATGCCTCTCCATCAATCTGCAGACCCCTAATTCCTTCTTGTCCTTTAGGCCAAATAACAGCATGGACTCGTGGATTTATTCTTATTTGCTCTGCTTTTCTAGTTGGGTTAAATGTAAAAAATATTAAATCATCTCCATCTCTATTAAAGAAAACTGAGGCACCAGATGAATTACCACCAACACTTGTTGCGATAAACATCCTATCTGCTTCATTTAATACATCTTCGATCTTTTTATCTAACAAGTCACTCATACTATAAGGGTAATATGCTTGTGAAATAATGCACAAAGTCTTTATTGTTTATTTCTTGTTGATTTATCATTAAAAAGTATGTTTAAAGTCTACAAAACACCTGAATTCAAAAAAGCAGTTCGTTTTTATCTAGAGGGTATGAAAGGCAACAAAAAGCACTTTTATATCGCAATGTCTTCTGCTGTACTTTGGTGCTTTCTAGTAGTCCTCCACCCTTACATTATTAAAAGAGTTGTCGATGATGGTATTGTTACAGGGAATACTCGAATACTCGTAATTTTATTATCTTCATTAATTGTTATTGGGTATACACGTGCCATATCAATTGGAACTAGAAGATACTATGGAATGTCAGTATCTTATAATGTAGAAGCTGGTATTAGAAATAACATTTTCTCGCATATGCAAAAACTTGCATTTAAATACCATGACAAAGTTCCTACAGGAGAACTTATGGCGAGAGCATCAAGTGATGCTTCACAGGTTCGTCTTGCCTATGCTATTGCTCCTTTAGCTTCATCAAACCTATTCTTATTATTTATTCTAAGCATAACCTTGCTAAGCATAAGCCTCCCATTAGGATCCGTTGTTTTGCTTTCCATTCCTGCAGTTTTATGGGTTGGTGCTAAATTTGCAGAAAAAGCAATGAAGGTATCTTTGAGAGTTAAAGAAGCAGAAGCAACTATGACTACTGAAGTTGAAGAACAATTAGGGGGTATTAGAGTCGTAAAAGCCTTTGGTAATGAAAATATCGCTTCAAACAAAGTAGACCAAGCTATAGATAACATATACGAAAAGTCACTCGATTATCTAGATCTTAGAACTAGATTTGTTCCAATTTTTGAACTCATCCCTATGATAATTACTTTGTTCGTTCTAGTGCTTGGAGGGTTTTTATCGGTAAATGGTTATATAACTTTGGGTGATTTTATAGCTTTTAACCAATATGTATTTTTACTTATGTGGCCTTTGAGAATAACTGCATGGTTTCTTTCTGAGATACCTGCAAGTGTATCAGCAGCAAATAGAATCCTAGAATTATTAAACGAAAAACCAGCAATTGTAAATAATGAAAATGTTGAAAAATTGCCAGAAGGTGGGAATGGAACAATAACTTTTAATAAAGTTAATTTTAAATATGGTAATGAGAAAATTTTTGATAATTTATCTTTTTCAATAGATGGCAAAAAAACGGTAGCTATTGTTGGGTCTACAGGTTCAGGAAAATCTACCCTGGGCTATTTGATTCCAAGGTTATATGAAATTAATTCAGGAGAAATTCAAATCGATGGAATTGATATTAATAATCTGAATTTATCAGAGCTAAGAAATAATGTAAGCTTGGCCTTTCAAGAAAGTTTCTTATTCTCAAATTCAGCAAAAGAAAATATAGCAATCGGATTAAAAGATGCAACACAAGAAGAAATAGAAAATGCAGCAAACGTTGCTAGAGCACATGATTTTATCTCTGAACTGCCTGAAGCCTATGAAACTACTGTAGGAGAAAGAGGTTATGGTTTATCTGGAGGCCAAAGACAAAGAATTGCTTTAGCTAGAGCTATATTAAGAAATCCTAGAATATTAATTTTGGATGATGCATTATCAGCTGTTGACGCTTCTACTGAGGAAGAAATTAGGAATGAACTTAATTCAGCAATGAAGAATATGACTACTTTAATAATTACAAATAGGCTTCCAACTATTGAGCTTTGTGACGAAGTTATATTCATTGAAAATGGGAAAGTTAGAGCTCAAGGTAAACATGATGAAATTATTAAAAATGATGAGTCTTACATGAATCTATTTCTTGAAGAAGAAAAACTAGGGTCTAAAAAATGAAAGAAAGAGTATTTATTAAATCGTATAAATTAGTTCCTGAAATAAGGAATCCCCTTATAAAAAGCTCACTAATTGTTTTATTTGGAACTGGAGTAAGGATGGTTGGCCCTTGGCTTATCTCAAAAGGCGTAGATGAGGGAGTTGTTAAATCAGATTATTCTTATGTTCTACGAATTTCATTCTTCTATTTTTTAACAGTCGTGGTTTTATATTTTGTTACTAATAGAGCAATACTTGCTATTGGACTGGTTGGAGAAACATATGTAAGACAGATTAGAGAAAAACTTTTTAGACATTTAACCTCATTGGATATAAATTATTTTGAAAAAAATAAAACCGGTGTTTTAGTAGCGCGATTGACTTCTGATATGCAGAGTCTCAATGAATTTGCTCGAGAAGGTGCATCAAGTATACTTACGTCTCTTTTAACAATTTTTGCAGCAACAATAGCTGTATTTTTTGTAGATTTTCAATTATCTGTAATCGCCTTTATAATTTTGCCACTTCTAGGTCTAGCAACAAGAATCTTTAGAAAACATGCAGACACTGCTTACTGGGCGGTAAGAGAATGGATAGGACAAGTTTTATCTTCATTACAAGAGGGAATATCTGGAGTAAGAATTATTCAAGCTTACGGAGATGAGAAGACGCAGATTGAAAGATTTAAAGACGTCAATCAATCACATTTAGATGCA
Organism: uncultured Candidatus Actinomarina sp.; assembly: GCA_902565645.1. Taxonomy (GTDB): domain Bacteria; phylum Actinomycetota; class Acidimicrobiia; order Actinomarinales; family Actinomarinaceae; genus Actinomarina. The sequence goes on along the minus strand of CACFFJ010000006.1, from coordinate 47,945 downwards.
AACATGCGGTCCGCAAAAAATATTGCTATCTATTTTCCTTTTATTGAAATTACTAGAGTGACTTCTATAGCAATTGTTATTTGGTTTGGGTCTCAAAGAATATTTCAGGGGAGTTTAACAATTGGAGAGCTTGTTGCTTTATTGTTTTATCTAAACTATTTCTTCGATCCATTAATTCAACTTTCCTTTAACTATGACTTACTAAGATCTGCAGGCTCATCAATGAAGAAGGTATTTTCAATTTTGGATGAAAACCCATTCTTATCCACAAAAGGAGATTCTCAACCTGATATGGATAAAGAAAAAGTAATTGAGTTTAAAAATGTTAATTTCTCTTATGGTAGAGAGCTCGTTCTTAAAGATGTAAACTTCACAATAAATAAAGGTGAAAAAATAGCAATTGTAGGAGAAACTGGTGCTGGAAAAAGTACAGTTGCAAAATTAATTTTAAGGTTTTATCTAGCAAATGATGGCAATGTAGAGTACTTTGAAAGTGATGCTGAGGAAGTAAGCCAACAATGGGTTAGAGATAACGTTGCATATGTACCACAAGAAAGTTTTCTATTTAGAGGAACAATAAGAGACAACTTAATTTACTCTGACCCAGAAAATATCAATTTAGAAGAAGAACTATCATCAATTGGGGTTCTTTCATGGTTTGATAGGTATGAAAATAAGCTTGATCAAGAAGTAGGTGAAAGAGGTGGAAACATATCAGCTGGAGAAAGACAATTTATTGCATTACTTAGAGCTGTTTTGGCGAAAAGACAAATTATTGTTTTTGATGAAGCTACTGCAAACTTAGATATCGAATCAGAATCATCAATATTAGAAGCAACCGATCAACTACTCTCTTTTCAAACGTCCATTGTTATTGCTCACAGGTTAGAAACAATATTAAATGCAGAAAGAATAATGGTTATGGAAGAAGGAAAACTTGTAGGATTTGATAGCCATCAAAATCTTGTAAAAAACAACCCAGTTTACAAAGAACTTTTCTCTGCATGGAATCTAGTTAATTAATTACTAATAAAAGAGGTAGAATCATATAAATGGATAAAATAATTTTTTTTAATACCTTATTTGGGTTTTTAACTTTAGTGTCTTGGTTGATTACGCTAATAATTCTATATTTTTACTTTACGAAAAAAACCTTTAGTAAATTAATTACTGATCAATTTTTAAATTATGCGATTAGTGTTGCTACATTTTGTGCATTAGGTAGTTTAATTTATTCAGAGGTTGTTGGGTTTATACCATGTAAATTTTGCTGGTACCAAAGATATTTAATGTATCCAATTGCATTATTATTGCTAGGGTCTTTTTTCAAAAAAAGTTTATATAAATTTGGTTATACAAGCTTGATAGGTTTTTCTTTAAGTATTTATCATATCTATCTTCAAAATGGTGGTGGAGGTGGAGGTTCCTGTGCGGTAGATGTGCCTTGCAACATAAAATATGTTGATATTTTTGGATTTATAAGCATCCCAGTAATGGCGGGTAGCGGATTTATTACTATATTTGCAGCAATCTTGTATTATGACTATGCAAGGAAACAAACTATTGAATAAAAATTTTATAATCGCTGGAATTGTTCTTCTCGTTATAGGTCTAGCTGTTGCTATTGGGGTTACATTAAGCTCTGAGCCAATTGCTGCAGGACTGCCTGAGGGTGAGACAACAGTTAATGGAGAAAACTTACCTCAATATGGTGGAGAAAATGACGATAATATAGCAGTTGGACTCCCTGGACCATTGTTTTCAGGACCTAATCAAAATTCCGAGATTGTTTCTTTGGAAAAAAACGGGAACGCGAAAGCATTGTTATTCCTAGCTCACTGGTGTCCTCATTGTCAGAATGAAGTTCCAGCTGTACAAGAAATTATTAATCTTATGGGTGTTCCTGATGGAGTTGACGTAATTGCAATAGCTACCTCAATAGATAGAGGTAGGGATAACTATCCTCCACAAGAATGGCTAGCTCGTGAAGGATGGAGTGAGACACAAATCTATGATCTTGATAAAGATATAGCAACAGCTTATGGTCTTACTTCGTTTCCATACTGGGTATTTTTAGATAAAGATCTAAATGTAATTGCCAGAAGAGCAGGTAACCTTCCTGGAGATTATGTAGGGCAATTATTAATACAATTAGCTAATCAATAATTAGACTATTGCATCACCAGATGCAGGATCAAAGAAATGTAACTTTGATGGATCAATAGATAAAGTAATCTTCTCTCCTTCTTTGACTACTGAATTTGGACTTACTCTAGCAATAAATTTCGTTTGATCTCCTAATACAGAAATGTCTTCACCTTCGTCAGCAAGTATTTCTTCTATCGCTTCTGTTTGAACAGGTTTTATATCTTTGTAAAAGTGAATATATGAATCTGATCCTAATTGTTCAAGTAACGTCACTGTTACATTTAATTTTTCTGAGAATTCCTTTGTGTTAGCATAGTTTGCGTCCTCAAATGCTTCTGGTCTAATTCCTAAAACTATTTCTTGTCCATCAAAATCTTTCAACTTTTTGTTTTCTCCTGCATCACATTTAATCGAATCTTCACCAAAAGACAAGGTTATATTTTTTGAAGAGAACTTTACTTTTGCATAAACAAAATTCATTGAAGGGCTTCCTATGAATCCTGCAACAAAAATGTTTTTTGGATACAAATAAATCTCTCTTGGAGTATCTATTTGCTGCAATTCTCCTTTTCTAATAACTGCAACTCTATCTCCCATAGTCATAGCTTCAACTTGATCATGGGTAACATATAAAGTTGTAGTTTCTAATTGTGTGTGAAGCTGACCAAGCTCAGCTCTCATTTGAACTCTTAATTTTGCATCTAAATTAGAAAGGGGTTCATCCATTAAAAAAGCTTCTGGTTTTCTTACAATAGCTCTACCCATAGCTACACGTTGACGCTGACCTCCAGAAAGCGCTTTTGGTTTTCTTTCAAGCAGTTCATCAATTTCTAAAATTTTTGCAGCCTCTTTTACTTTTTGGTCAATCTCTTCTTTAGGCAATTTACGTAACTTAAGAGAAAATGCCATATTATCGTAGACAGACATGTGAGGATATAAGGCATAGTTTTGGAAAACCATAGCAATATCTCTATCTTTTGGTGCTACTTCATTTACTACCTTTTTATCAATTGATATTTCACCTTCTGTAATATCTTCTAAACCTGCAACCATTCGTAAAAGAGTTGTTTTTCCACACCCTGAAGGACCTACAAGAACTACAAACTCACCATTGTTTATCTCAATATTTACATCTTCTAATGCTCTAGTGCCGTTTGGATAGACCTTACCTACAGAATTTATTTTTATTGCACCCATATATACTCCATGTATTTTACCCAAGTATCACTAATTTTTAAAACCCATTTCTTTTTAATAACTAAAATCTAACTCTTCTGTAACTTCATCAATATATTCACTTGTAAGATCAATATATTTTTTCATAGCATACCATAGAGAATCTGAACCTATTCTTCTTTCCATTAACTCAGATGCATCATATCTAAATAAATTATTCTCCACTGCTTCTTTAACTAAGCTTGCTTCTTTTTTAGTTTGATTATTTTTTAACACTTCTAATGATGCGTTCTTATTTGCAGGAATGTAGGATGCATCTTTTTTTGTCATCCAGATTTTTCCAAAATTATCACTTATTAATGAATTAAATACAACTTTTGAATCTTTTGTATAGTTAGTAATTATTAAAGCATCACCTATGCCAACCATGGCATTTTTATTTTTTTCAGAAGGAAATTTCATGAAATCATAATCTGTCCCATATTCTGCATTACTAGGAAAGTAATTTGTTGCAAAATGTCCCGACCAAGAGAATACGCAGGAATTTTCTTCATTTAAGAGATTCCTATAATTATTTCTGAACTCTTTTCTAATAATTCTTTCATTCCCTCCATAAACAGCATTATCTATAAAAATTAATTTACCGATATCTAAGATTGATAAAGTTATCTCATCTGAACTAGACAATAATTCTTGACTGGCCCATTTATCATATACTTCTGGACCTTGTTGATGAAGAATTAAGTCTTCTAGCCAATTTGTGGCTATCCATCCTGTAGAAGCACCACTCTCTATATCTAAACACCAGAGAGCATCCCCATTAGATGAAAACTCTCTTGTAAACAAGACAAGGTCTTCATAACTATTAAAAGTTGGGGAATCTAGATCTTTGAATTTTTCTACGTCATACCAAATAAGAGAATTGGGAATCAATCTGAACCATGCTCCATAATTTAAATTATTTTTCTTAGAGGTTGTTATATCAATTAGATGTTGAGAATATTTACTTCTTAACTCATCAACACTGATTACCCCACTTAATGGATAAGCTATGCCTCTTTGACCTAAATTAACTACACCTTGGGGATTTGGTATCAGCGCTAAATCTATTTCATGATCTATTGTTTCAATCAAATGTGTTTCTACATCAGAGAGTGGTAAATATTTAATTTTTATTTTATTTTTTTTTGATATTTCATCAAGTTCTTCTAAGAAATAGTCTATTTCAGGAAAATAAGGACCTGCAATTACAACTTCCTCTGGTTGATATGCAAACCATGAAAAAGCAATTGTTATTGATAAGAAAATTGCAAAGAATAAATGTTTACTATCTAACCCCATAAGTAAGCGGCACCCCTAACACCACTACTAGACCCATGTTCAGCCTTTACAACAGGCGTAAGAAAAAAATTCGAAGCAATATAAGGAATGATTCTCTTTGGTATTTCTTCATATAGCTCATCAATCTCAGACATACCTCCGCCACAAACAATAACTTCGGGATCAATAATGTTTACAAAAGTACTAAATGATCTAGCTGTTCTTTCAAAGTAATGATCCATAACTTCATTTGCAAGAATATCATTCTCTCTGTAAAGATTGATTACTTCTTTAGAGGGTATCTTTTCTCCTGATTTAAACTCATAATAATTTTCCAATCCAGGGCCTGAAAGAAAAACTTCTACAGCACCTATTCTTCCACAATGTCTTTTTACACTTTTTTCATAATCATCCATTGGTCCTGGTATAGGATTCTGTCCCCACTCTCCAGAAAGTTTATTAGGACCTTCTATAAGCTTTTTATCAACTACATATCCAGCACCAACCCCAGTGCCCAATATGACTGCAAATACATTACTGTAATCTTTTCCAGCTCCATCTACAGCCTCTGACAATGCTAAGCAATCAGCATCGTTAGCAATTTTTACTTCATACCCTAAAAGTTTTTCAATATCTTTCTTTACAGGCATATTCTCCAAAGCTTTAGTATTTGAAACTTGGACCAAACCAGTATCTGGATGCAAAGATCCTGGCATCCCAATCCCTACAGTGAAATCATTTGAATCTTGTGATATTTTATCTATTAAATCAACAACAGTTTTAATTATTTCTTGGTAATTATCTTTAGGCGAATCTACTCTAATTCTATTTACTTCTGAACCATTCTCATCAATAGCAATAGCCTCTATTTTTGTTCCGCCCCAATCAACGCCTATTTTCATCTTATTTACTCAGTTCAAAATTTAAACTATATTTTTCTATGTTAGTGTCTCCAATTTTATCAATTACATTATTTTTATTTATTAACCAAACTTCTGGTGCGTCTGGATATTTTTTTGCATAATTTGAAGCAACACCTATTAAAATTGTTTCATTATCAAATGTGAAAATTTTAAACTCTCTTAAGTAATAAAAATAATTCATACAGCGATCAACATCAGAATTATTAATAGCTGATATAGTTTTTTTAAAACTTTCTTTATTATTTAACAAAAGTTTAATCTCACCAGGACCGTTACCTTCCCAGTCTGGTCCAATACAAACACCTTTAGATTCATCTTCATAGTCTTCTGTAAATTTCATACTAAAAACTAACTCGATACTTTCTACTTTTGGTTCGCTTTCAATAAAATTTACTTCAACACTTAAATCAGTGGTTTTTGAACTCTCATTAACAAAAATATTAATTTTATCAGGTATCGTATAGTTTATATTATTTGATTCGATCTCATAATTAAATGATCCAGTTGTAGAACACATTCCTAAAAATGAAGCAAATAGAATTAGTTTAAGGGGTCTCAACCTTTTACTGATCCGCCAATAAGTCCTCTGACAAAAAATCTTTGGAGTGTAAAGAAAACAATTAGAGGAACAATCATCGATATAACTGCACCGGAAGTCCTAAGATGCCATTCTTCTCCATAATTTCCAACTGTTAACTGCGCAACGTGTGAAGTAACAACTAAATTCTCAGGCTTTATTCCCATAAATACATTTGCAACCAAAAAATCATTGTAAACCCATAAAAACTGGAATGTTGCAAATGCAGCAATCCCAGCAACAGATAAAGGTAAAACCAACTTAAAGAAAGTTGTTAAGTGTGAAGCACCATCAATTTTTGCTGACTCAACGACACTCTTAGGAAGACTCATCATGAAATCTCTCAATAAAAATGTTGCTAATGGTAAACCAAAGCCCGTATGAGCAAACCAAACAGCAACAAAAGTTCCATTCAAACTTAATTCAGGAATTATCGTTACCCCAAAAAGTATCGCTCCTCCTTTCATCAACTTCAATAACGGGATTAGTGACATCTGTAAAGGTATAATCATCATCCCAACAACAAATATAAAAGCTACTTCTTTTCCTCTAAAATCAATAAAAGCGAAAGCATATGCTGCAAATGCTGCAATGGTAATTGGAATAATTGTTGAGGGAATCGATACTGCAAAAGAGTTAAAGAATGATCTACTTAGATTCTCAGCAAATAAAATCTCATAATAATTTTCTAAAGTTAATTCACTAAATAACTGACCATTTCCAATACTAGACCACCACGAAGTTCTCTTTACGCTCTCACCGGGCCTAAAAGAACTTATCAAAAAACCAACATATGGAAACATCCAAGATAAAGCAATTGTTATTAAAATCAATTTACTAACTGGCTTGTCATACCATTTCTGCTGTTCTCTTGTCATGTTTGTGTTTCCTCCCTTGCTCTAACTGCATTAATAACAATAATTGGGATAACACATACGAAAATTAATACGGCTACAGTTGCAGACCTACCATATTGTCTGTATTTTGAAAATTCATCGAGCATTTTTACAGCTAATAAATTAGTCTCAAGATCTCCTCTTGTAGTTACATAAACTATATCAAATGCTTTCAAGACTGAAACAGTTATATATGTGGAGACAACGATTATTGTACTTTTTATATAAGGAAGTACAATTGACAAAAATATCTTACCTTCTCCTGCTCCATCAATCTGGCCGGCTTCAATAATTTCTGTAGGTATAGCTTTTATTGCAGCAGAGAAAACTACCATAGCAAACCCTGTAGACATCCAGACCATTACAATCATCAAAAGAAAAGTATTTATTGGAAAATTAACTATTAAATTCATTATTGTGTCAGAGCTATTAATGTTTTCAAATGATGGAAGATTCGATAAGTCTCTCTGTTGTAACCATCCTACGGGATTAGGGCAACCTTCCCTATAGTAATCTATCAACTCTCCATTTGATCCAATTACATTATTTCCACATTGCTTTCCGTAGATATCTTTACCAGAACCAACTCTTAGTCCATTGATTATCCCTATTTGTGTTGAAGGAGGTGGACGGTATGCATAAATAAGTTTAAATATTGCACTAGAACCAACAGCAGAAATTGCCATAGGCATGAATATAATTGATTTAAAAAATGCTTCCCCTCTATTTAGTCGATCTGCTAACCAGCCAATAACCAAACCTAAAAATACAACCATAGTAACAACAAACAAAAGCCAGAGGACTTGGTTTCTTAATGTAGTTTTCATTTCTGTATCGGTAAATGCCCAAATGTAGTTTTCAAAACCAACACTTGAGTCTCCATATCTATCTCTAAAACTTAAATAAATCGTTCTAATTGATGGGTAAAATAGAAAAAGACTAAGCATAAATAGTGCTGGTCCAATAAACATTCCTGCGTATAAGCTTTCTCGGTGATTCTTAGGAGCAAAGTCTATTAATTTATTCATTCCTAAATAAAGTAGAAAAATAAATGTCGAACCAACTAATATTGCAACAATTATAAGTGCTGTTCTTGAAAGAACTTCAGTTAATTCCCTAAATAATATTGCTTGGAACAAGAACCAAATTAAAGGAAAAGCTCCTAAAGCAAGAAGTCGTATACCTCCGATTAAGAGTCTATCGGCTAAAGTACTGTTGTTTTTATTCACTAAATTTTAAGATTAGCATCATTATTCAAATTGCTCTATTGAGGTATAAAGATAAAAAGATAGCCACCCTAAGGTGGCTATCTTAAATTATTTATCTATTGTCTTTACGGCCAAGAATTTTCAACATTGCTTAATGCAGTGTCTATATATCCTGGTCCTTCAACAGCTAGATTTGTCATCTCTTTCCAGAAAGAACCAGCTCCAACTTCAGGTGGCATTAAGTCAGATGCGTCAAATCTGAATGCGTTTGCACTCAAAGCATCGTTTAATACACCAGCAAGAACTTGCGTGATTGCTTTGTCGTAAAGTGATGTGTCAAATCCAGTGTGCGCACTGATTCTTGTAGAACCATGTCCGCCCTTGTTTGTCGCAATAGCTGTAAATGAATCAGGTGACAACATGTACTTAACAACTTCAGCTGTCGCATCTCTGTCGTTAAATACTCCGAACATGTCTCCTGCTCCAAGAGCAGCTTTCGGCAAACTAGCATCGATTGATGGGAATGGGAATACTGTTGTTTCTGTTCCAGCGCCACCCTGTGCTGCTTCTGGCCAGAACCCAACAATAAAGGATGCTTGTCTATGCATGAAACATCCTGGGTTTCCATTTCCATCTCTTTCGAACATAGGATTTTGAGCATCTCCGAAGAAGGTAGAAACAATTGCGTCAGTTCCACCTACAACGTAGTTGTCTGTATGCATAATTTGGCTAAGCAAAGTTGCTGCATTTTTAACAACTGGATCATTGAATGGAATCTCATGATTTACCCACTTATCATAGGTGTCAGTTCCACCACCGGTACGAAGCATAATGTCTTCCATCCAGTCAGTTGCTAACCAACCTGTAGCACCATTTGAGTACATACCAAAGCAGAATGGATTCATTCCCTCTGCAACAATTTGGTCTGCAAGAGCTATCATTTCATCCCAAGTATTTGGAATTGCATAACCTCTCTTTTCAAATTCTGCTGGTTGATACCAAACAATACTCTTTAAGTTCACAGCGTTTGCACCACCATAAACTACGCCATCAACTTCACCTAGTCCAACTAGGTAAGCTGAATAGTTGCTCTTATATTCGTCGATATCTATTCCAAGGTCAGCTAAAGGAGTTAGCATACCCCTCTTTGCTGCGTCTACAACGGCACCTGGTTGTGGCCAAAGAGCAATGTCAGGAGTGTCTCCTGATTCCATTTGAACTTGGATTTCTTGCTCAAAGTTCTCAGAACCAACATATGTAACGATTATTCCTGTTTCTTCAGAAAATTCGTCCATAGCTGCCTGAATAGCCTTACCATCGGGACCGTCTGTTGCTGGAGCTCCAAAGATTAATACTTCTTCGCCCTCTAGACTGGCTCCTCCACAAGCTGCAGCGATTAATGCCACAACTGCAAGTAGCCCAATTAATGTTTTTCTCATTAATTCCCCTCTTTATATACGTATCTAAAGAGACAATCTCTAACTGGTAAATATTTACGTAATTAGAGATAGCTTCTTTAACTTTTATATATAATAAAAAAATTTCAAATCTTTGTTAACGTTTATTTAGTTTTTTTTGATTTTGGGTTGCTTTTAGAAATAATTATATTATTAGTGCCCGAGGGGGGACTCGAACCCCCACATCCTTTCGAATAACGGATTTTAAGTCCGTCGCGTCTACCAATTCCGCCACCCGGGCTACCATTTATTTAAATTAATAATTTTTTAGGATTAGCCCTTCTAAAATATCACTTTTTGAGACTTTTAGCTCATTTATTTTAAATTTTTTCATTATACAAATAATAAGCAATACTCCTGATTTAAGAGTTTTTGCTCTTTTTGGATCTAATGAACTAAAAGTACCTATGATTTGTGATTCTGTCATTGATTTAATTTTATTGTAAAAAGACTCCACCCACTCAAGAGAAATGCTCTTTAAATGTATTGCTTCCTCATCATATTTGTCTTGACCTAAAAATATTGAGGCCAAAGAAGTAAAGGTTCCTGCTACCCCAATAATACTTTTATTTGATAAATCACCCAAGAAGTCGAGATTATTATTTATAAATTTAATTGTTGACTCTTCATCATTAGCTTCAATGGAATTTTCTTTAATAAATCTTTCACTAATTGAGACAACTCCTAAATTAATAGAATTAACATTAATTTTTTTATTATCTTCATAAATAAACTCAGTACTTCTCCCCCCTATGTCAACTATTAGAAAATCATCATTGATATTAGAATCTGAAAGCACACCAACACTTGTAATTTGACCCTCTTCTTCACCTGAGATTACTTTTAGTTCAAGGTCAAACTTCCCCCTGACCTCTTCAATGATTTCTTCTGAATTTTTAGCATCCCTGAATACTGCGGTTCCTATGCATAACACTTGGTCTACTTTAAATTTCTCAATCTCATTAATATAAGTTTTCAATGTTCTAAATAATCTTTTTTTTGATTCTTTGGAAATTATTAAAGTGTTGTCTAAACCTTCACTTGTTTTTGTAACGTTATGTGTTTTAAATAATTTTTTTATCTTTCCATCACTTACTTCAGAAATTAAAAGTCTTGTAGAGTTGGACCCACAATCTATTGCTGCAGCAACTACCACTTGCTCTTCCATTTAATATTTTTATTATAATTTTTATCAATACAAGGTTCTTCACAATTAAATCCTCCAACTGATTCCAATACTATTTTCCCAACAGCATTTTTTTCGGTTGCTAATTCATCAGCTAAGTGAGCATGTAAACACTTTATGCTTTCCTTTGCACCCCCAACACCACCTGATGGAACTATTTGATCTCCCTTGTTCTCGCTATCTCTTTCTTCTTTATATGAGTCTTGTCTCTCATTCCATAATTCATATAATTTTTTATTTTCTTTTAATTGTTTGTCTAGCTCTTTTATCATTCCATGAGATTCAAGTGAACCAACTTTTTTATTATACATTGGACATGTTAACCAATAGGTAGTTGGAAATGGTGTTCCATCATCTAGGTTTGGAGGTACTTTAATTACTACTGGTAAATTAAAGTGGCATTTTGTTGTGACATTAATATCGCTTCGAACTGACCTGTCTAGCTGAGCCTCAACAGTTTTCTTATCATTATCCACTATCTGTTCCAACAATAAATTCTACGACATACTCCATAAAACTTTTGCTTCTGTCACTTATTAGAGTTTCTTCTAAAGGTGTTACTGGCTCAGGAACTTCAAAAATATCGATTGTCTCACCAGGTTTCCCATATCCACGTTCTCGCAATAAAGCATCGAGCTTTTCCGGATCTTCTAAATCATTAATTTGTTGATTCATTTGATCTATATCATTTTGTAATTCAGTTACATACTGAAGCTTGCTGTTTAATTTGCTCTGTAGGGATTTGTATTGGTTATAACTATCTAAATTGTCAAAAACAAAATAAAAAGACATAAAGACTATAACAACACCGATACTCTTTATTACTAATTTCCTACTAAAAAATTTTATTTTTTCCATCTATTATTAAAAGCATCGAAACCTACTGTTTCTCCAATTCTTAGTAGCTCGTTATACTTTGCTGTCCTTTCCGATCTTGCTGGAGCACCAGTCTTAATTTGGCCACTTGAAGTACCAACAACCAAATGACTTATAAAGGTATCTTCTGTTTCACCTGACCTATGTGAGACAATAGATGAATAATTATTATCCTTAGCTAAAGTCATTGTGTCCAATGTCTCAGTTAAGGTACCAACTTGATTTAGTTTAATAAGAATTGAATTTGCAATACCTTTATCAATTCCTTCCTGTAAAATTTTTTCTTGAGTTACAAAAAGATCATCGCCGACTAGCTGAATACCTTCACCAATTTTTTCAGTAAGTAGTCTCCAGCCTTCCCAGTCATCTTCAGCTAAACCATCTTCTATAGATATGATTGGATACTTTTCAGTTAAATCATATAAATAATCAACCATCTGAGATGAACTAAGTTCTTGACCTTCAATCATATATTTCTCATCTTTATAAAATTCTGATGCTGCAGCATCTAAAGCAATGGAAACCTCGTCGTCAACTTTGTAACCTGCTTTTTCAATAGAAAGTAGTATCGCTTCAATTACCTCTGAAGATGAATCAAAATCTGGAGCAAAACCACCTTCATCTCCAACATTGGTAGATAAGTTTTTATCTTTAAGGAGATTCTTAAGAGTATGATATATCTCAACACCAGCTTTTATGGAATAATCAAATCTTTCAAAACCATGAGGAACAATCATAAACTCTTGAATATCAACTTTATTGTCTGCATGAGCTCCACCATTTAAAATATTTAGAAATGGAATTGGTAATGAAGCTGGCCCATATAGGTTAGGCAATACTTCATATGCTTGTTTTTTTGAAGAAGCTGAATAAGCTTTTATGTTTGCAATAGAGACCGCCAATATTGCATTAGCTCCTAAGTTACTTTTATTCTCTGAACCATCAAGCTCCTTCATGAGACTATCTATGTTTGCTTGATCTCCTGAATCTTTTCCAATTATTAAATCTTGAATCTTGGTATTTATATTGTCTACAGCTTTTGATACACCTTTACCAAGATAGCTTTCATCACTATCTCTTAATTCGTGTGCTTCTAATTTCCCAGTTGAAGCACCTGATGGGACTGCTGCACGCCCGAAAGATCCATCTTCTAATGTAATCTCAGCTTCAACTGTTGGATTAGCTCTAGAATCTAATATATATCTAGCGTGAATTTTATCTATTTTTGTATTCATAACCCTGTTAAATAAAATCTAACAGAAAATTGAAAGTTTTCTATTCTATTTCAGCTTTCTTTGCTTCAAGCCACAATTTATCAATATCATCTTCCTCATTAATGTTAGATTCCACATATTTAGCACGTTTTATAAAGCGTTTTGTTGATTTATTAAGCTGAGTTTCCGGATCTGCTTCAATATACCTAGCAACATTTATTAATGAGAACAGGACATCTCCTAACTCATATTTTTTGTCATCCGCATTTGATGCTTCTTTTAACTCCTCTACTTCAGAAATTAGATCATTTAAAGCTTCCTCATAGTTTCGATATGACAAATTCAAGCTTTCAGCTTTTCTCTGTGCTTTGAATGCTTTAGTGATTGCAGGTAAATTCTTATTGATATCATCAAATACAGAATCCTTACCTTCTTGCTTTATTTTTTCCCACTGTTTTTCAACATCTTTTGGTGTTTCTAGTTCAACATCTCCAAAAACATGAGGATGCCTTTTGATGAGCTTTTCATTTAATGATTCAATAACTTCAACAATTGAGAAGTACCCTTCCTCACTAGCAATCTTTGAATGTAATAATATTTGCAATAACAAATCCCCTAATTCTTGATTTAAATTTCTATAACTTTCTTCTTCTTCAGTAAGTTCTGCTAATGAATCCAGTAGTTCATACGCTTCCTCGATTAAATGTTTTGACAGAGACTCATGTGTTTGCTCTTTATCCCAAGGACACTCTTCTCTAAGTTGAGAAATGACTTTTACTAGATTATCAAATTCTTTCATCGATCCTACATTCTATTAAGGGATATCTGACCTTCTTCAATTAGCCAATTAACTGTCTTTGTAATAAAATCTCCGATTTTTATATACTCAAGCCCTAATTCTTTACTGGCCTTTGATCCATCATAAATATGACCATTGGTTAGAACTCTGACTGATTCTGAACAAATAAATGGTGGTTTATTTGAGAATATTTTAATTAAATCTCCTACTGGACCAATCAATTTAATTATTGATTTAGGTACATATATAGGAGACCCTTTCCAGTCTGTAATTGACTTTAATTCACTTATTAGGTCGGCACTTTGAAGATGGAAACTGTTTAATACATATCTCTCATTATCTCTCCCTTTTGTTAGTCCTAAATAATGACCTTCTGCACAGTCGTCAATATCAATAATTGAAATGTTGTTTTTAATCAATGGAGGATATTTCTTATTTAATGTTGAAATTAATAATTTTGCTGTTCCTGAAACTCTACCTGGACCCTGTACGGAGGAGGGGTTGATTGAAACAAACTCAAAATCTTTTTTGTATTCAAAAGCTTCTTTCTCAGCCAAATATTTAGATTCTTCATATTTGCTTAAAAACCAACCTCTATGTTCAGAAGCCTCTGAACCAATTAATCCGTGTCTTTCTCCAAGAGTTACTGCTGAAGATGTATATACAAATTTATTTATTTTTAATGAGTTACCTAAGCTAAGCATGTATTTAGTACCTTCTATATTTGTTTTAAACATATCAGCTGGATTTTTTACACACATCTTATTTACTCCAGCAACATGGAAAATTGCATTAATATTTAACTTTGATAATTTTTCATGTAATGAGTCATCAAATAAATCACCATGGATGGAGGTAACACCAAGTTCTTCAAAATATCTACTATTATTTTTTGATCTATTCAAGGCGTAAACTTTATGACCTTTATTTACTAATTTCTTTAATAAAGGTTTACCAACAACTCCGGTGGAACCGGTTATAAATATTTTTTCAAATTCCATTATTGATTTATATAGTACTCTCGAAAATATTGATATCCAGAGATATAGGAAAGCAAAAGTGCAATAAATACTACTACCTCATCTATGCTCCAGTTAAGTACTGCTAAATCAAAATCGAACATTACAAATCCTATTGACCAGAATTGAAAACTTGCTTTAAGTTTTCCAGTAATACTTGGGGGTATCATGTTTCCTTCATTTCCAGCTAGACCTCGTAAAGCCATAACAATAAATTCTCTTGATATAAGTAAAACGGTAATCCAAACACTTACCCTGCCAATTACTGTAAAACCAATAAATATTGTTGAAACAAATATTTTGTCAGCAATCGTATCTAGAAATGCTCCAGTTTTAGAGGAGACATTCCATTTTCTAGCTAGCTTTCCATCAAAATAATCAGTCCAAGCTGCAATGAAAGCAATTACTGCAGGAACTAACATCAAACCTTCGTCTGAACCGTCAGCAATAATCAAAAATAATATAACTGGTGAAGACAGCAATCTAAACCATGCGAGTAAATCTGGAATGTTTTCTCTTGTCATACTACGTCAATTATTCTTCTTTCCGAGGCTTGCTTTATAGCTAACTCTCTATCTTTATGAAATACTCTAACAATATCTATTGTATCTTCTACCAAAAAATTAACTTCTTCTACTTCCTCGGAGCTGAATCTTGAAAGTACAAACTCAGCAGGATCAGTACCCGTTGGAGGTCTCCCAACACCTATCCTTAAGCGAAAATAATCAGCCGAATTAATAACACTATTTATAGACTTAATCCCATTATGACCCCCGTCACTACTACCTAATTTCAACCTAAGTCTTCCAAATGCAAGATCAATATCATCATGTATAACTACAATATTCTCATAATTAATATTTTTATTTTTAAGATATTCTCTTAAGGCTTCGCCTGAATTGTTCATAGAGACCATTGGCACAACTACGTCTAGTTCGCAATCATCTATTTCATAACTACCAATTTGAAATTTTCCAGATTTATGATTCTTTAAATTTATATTATATTTTTCACAAAAAGCAAATAAGGAATCAGCACCAATATTATGTCTGGTCTTTTTATATTCTTTTTGAGGATTCCAAAGACCAACAAAGATTAATTTATCTTTATTCTCCACTTTCTTCTGAGGACTGTTCTTCACCAGATTCCTCACCAGATTCCTCACCAGACTCTTCACCTTCTTCACCCTCAAGACCTTCTTCGCCCTCAAGACCTTCTTCGCCCTCAAGACCTTCAGCTGCTTCTTCTTCTTCAACAGCTGCTCTAGGAATAGTTATAGTCACCAATATTGAATCATCCTCTTCATTTGCTAATTCAACTCCATCTGGTAACTTCACGTCTCTTGCTACTGCATTGTCACCAACATTTAATTCAGAAATGTCTAATTCAAGTGAGGACGGTATTGCTGCTGGTAGAGCAACAATAGTAATTGTGTTGTTTACGGTCTGAACAACACCCCCTTCTTCTTTAACCCCCATTGGTGTTCCTGTAAAGCTGACTGATACATCTGCTTCAACAGTTTGGGTAAGATCTATTTGAATAAGATCTACATGAAGAATTTGATCCTTATATGGATGTCTCTGTATCTCTCTTGGAAGGGCTGTTACTTTGTCTTTTTTTCCAATTGATAAAGTTAAAATTACATTTGTTCCAGCTTCTGTTTTAAGTGCATTTGTAAACTCTCTAGCATCTATCGACACTGGCTTTGGATCCATACCTAGACCATATACAATTGCAGGTATTGATCCTGCAGACCTTAGCCTTCTTGACTCTGCTGAACCTGTATCTTTTCTAATTGTTGCTTCTAGATTTGTTTCCATAATTTCCCTAAGAATTATATAGAGTAACTAAATTTATATAATAATTAAATCGTAAATTACGATTTTTCTGTAGCTCTTCTAGCTGAAAGTACAGCAAAAGTTAAAGTAATAAAAGCAAAACCTCCAGCAACCAGAAATCCTTTTAATATTAAATCTGAAACCCAGCCTTCAATCATTATTGCTCTCATTCCTTCTAAAACATATGTTGTTGGATTATAAGCTGCTGCTGTTTCAAGCCATCCTTTTAGTGCATATCTAGGTGTAAAAGTAGGAGCTAAAAATAAAGCAGGAAAAAAGAGGAAGGTAGCGGCTTGTGCTCCTTGAGAAGAACCAGACCTAACACCTGCAGCAACAGAATAGCCTGCAAAACCCATACCCCAAAAGAACGCCATTCCTAAAACTGCAAAATAACCCCATATACCTGTTGCAGGGTCTGCTCCAATAAGATTTCCAAGAGTCATAATTAAAGTAGCTTGTAATAAAACTCTTACTGCGCCTACAACAATTGGGGCCAAAATTATTGCCCATTTTGAAATTGGCATTCCTTGATATCTCTTAAATACACCGGACTCAATATCTTCTACTAGATATATTCCTGATGCCCCACCACTAACTGATGCAGAAACAATTGAAACAGGCAAAATAAAATTTAAAAAATTTCCTTTTGCAAAATCAAAAGGAGTTCCTGCAGCACTTCCTCCAAAAACCCCTCCGAGTGCTCCATCGTAAACAAGTAAAAAAAATGCAGAAATAAATATATTCGGCAGCTCAGCTAAAGGTCTCCTTGATAGTCTTAATAAAAGTCTTTTGGTTAGTATCCCTAGTTGTAATAAAAACGGAGCATTTGAATTATTCATTTTCAATTAATTCCTCTTCTGTATCTGCTGCTCCTTCTAACCTATATCCTGTAACTTGAAGAAAAACATCATCAAGAGAAGGTTTGTTTGCAGAAACTGATACCACCTCTAACTCATTTTCTGAAAGTTTGTTTAATAAGTCAGGAATTCTCTCAGCACCGTTTTCAACTGTAGTTCTTAATTCATTATTTTCAATTTCAGAATTACTAACAAGACCTTTGGCCTTCTTTGCATCTTCATAGGAGTGAAAAATAAATGTAATAACATCTCCACCAATAGAAGTTTTTAATTCATCTGGTGTCCCTTCTGCAACTACAAGACCGTTATCAATTATTGAAATTCTGTCCGCCAATTCATCAGCTTCTTCTAGGTACTGAGTTGTTAAAATTATTGTTACGCCATCTTCTCGTAATCTTTTAATTTCCTCCCATAAGACTCTTCGAGATCCTGGATCCAACCCAGTTGTTGGCTCATCAAGAAATAAAACTTCAGGTTTGTGAACCAAACTAAGACCTAAATCAAGTCTTCTTTTCATTCCACCAGAATATGTTTTGACTCTCCTGTCAGCAGCTTCAGTTAAACCTACTAAATCAAGCATTTCCAATGTTCTTTTTTTTGCATCAGACTTCGAGAATCCCCAAAGTCTTGCGGTCGTGAAGAATAATTCTCTTCCAGTTAATAAGTTATCTATCCCCGTATCTTGTAATGCAATTCCAATTTTTTTTCTAACTTCAGAATCATCTTGTCCAACATCTAGACCTTGTATCTTCCCATTACCAGAAGTGACTCTTAATAAAGTAGTGAGCATTAAAATTGTTGTACTTTTTCCAGCTCCATTTGGTCCCAATATCCCAAATATTTCCCCATTGTTTACCTGAAAACTAACATCTTTTACAGCTTCTACGTCACCTTGTTTTGTTTTAAATGTTTTTTTTAGGTTTTTTGCTTCTACTGCAAACAACTTTATCCTTTCGTATAGAGTTATTTATGAAATAATAGTTTAGTCTGTTTTTTATGGCCGCGTAGCTCAGGGGATAGAGCACAGGTTTCCTAAACCTGGTGTCGCAGGTTCGAATCCTGCCGTGGCCGCTTTACTTTAAAGCCTTACACCTTCTTTTTTTAGTAATTCTTTTTTTAATTTAACTCCACCTTGACCGCTATACCCTCCTACAGTACCGTCGGAACGTATGACTCTGTGACATGGAATAACAATAGGATAAGGATTTTTTGCACAGGCATTTGCTACAGCTCTTGAAGATTTTGGTTTCCCTATAGATTTAGCAATTTGCTTATAAGTTCGAACTTCTCCTTTAGGTATTTTCGATAGTTCTTTCCATACTTCAATTTGAAATTCTGTTCCTTTGAGTTTCATCTAAGAAAATATGCCGTGTTGCTTCCCTGAGTTCATGTATTTTTGTGCATATATACCCGCTACTGCAACTGTTTTTAACTCAAGCCAGGTATATGGATTTGGTATTTCACCTTTAACATAAGAAAGGAAAGAAGAGATAGACTCTTTATGGCCTTTACCTTTTTTGAATGTTTTTCCTTTGTCAGTAGAACCCATCAAGTAACGAAGTAATTGAAAATCCTCAAGAATGAATGAGTTGCCTGAGCCATGGATCTCTAATCTCTCTTTTGCAAGGGATTGATTTGTCTCAGAGAAAAATTGTATCGAAGCATGAGATCCGTTTGCATAGTTTACATTTATAAAAACTTGATTATCTAATGCTTCACCAGTTTCTCTATTTATAGGAGAATTCGATGAAATACTTTGTGGTAATGAATCAAAAAAGTATGAAGACAAGTCTATTGCATGAATAGCCTCACCAACAACCCTACCTCCTCCTAATTCCTCTAAATTTGTCCAGTGATCTTTTTCTAATTTAGGAACACTAAAACGAAAAATCATACTATTAGCTGGTGAATCAATTAATTCAGATTTTATAAATTTAGATGCCTCAGAGAACCTTCTGTTAAAACCAACAAATATTTTTGGATTTTCTGCGTTGTACATTGCTTCTTCAATTTTTGTTATTGAGTCTTTTGATATAGCCAAAGGCTTCTCTACATATACTGCCTTACCATTATTGACAGCTTCAACAACAAGATCTGCATGATTATGGTGTTGAGTTAGTACAAATACAGCATCAATCTCATCAGCTTCAAATATTTCAGAATCTGACTGATACTTGTTCTTTATTTTGAAATTTTTTGTTAAAGCTTCTGCACTTTGGCCTCCCGAGGAAGCTATGCCTAAAATCTGAACCTCTTTTTTTAGCTCTTTTAATATTGGAAGAATAGTTGTGGAAGCAAAATTACCTGCTCCAATAATTCCCACCTTAACTTTTCCAACATTTGGGTCAGGTTCAATTTCATGAGCTTCGAATTCTATTTTTGGCTCAGATTTTATATCGTATCTCAAAAGAATGCATAATGGTTTTTCTTCTTCCTCAAATTTTTCATAAATAAATGGTGACTCATTAAAATCCACCTCTTCTGAAACCAAATCAGATAAAGAGATGTGTTTTGTTGACAAAAGCCTCAGAAATGCTTCAAAATTTCTATTTTCTGTCCATCTTACATATTCAATTGGATAGTCGTTGCCAAGTTTTTCATACTGTTTGTCATACCTCCCAGGACCATAAGATTTTGAAACAACCAGCTCTAATTCTTTATAGTAGAACTCGTTCCTAGAGATATTTAATGGTATGTCACCAACAACTACGATTTTTGCTTTATTTCTTGCTATTTTGGTAGCTATGTCAATCGGTTCATTACTTGAACTTGCTGCAGTTATTATTACTGAATCAACATTGTTTAAGTCAAGACCATCAACTGATTCATAAAAATTTTCTTGCGTTCTCCTATTCTTGTCCGGATCAATTCCAATAACTTCTGATCCTTGTGCCTCAGCAAGTCTACAAACTAGTTGACCTATTACACCAAGACCTATTACTACAATCTTTGAACCTAGTGTTGTTTCCGAAAGCCTCAGTCCATGAAGAGCTATACTACCCAAAACAGTAAATGCACTTTCCTTTAAATTCGTATCATTTGGAATTCTTGCACATAGGTTCTCACTGACTAATACATACTCTGCATGACTACCATTTGATGCTACTAGGTCTCCTACATGAAAATTATTAACTCCTTCACCAACCTCCATGACTTCTCCACAGGAACTATAACCCAGCTTGGTTGGAAGAATATTTTTAGGGAATACAGCATTCCAAACTGCAGCTAAACCTTCCTTTTTCATCAAAGCTAAACCTTTAGTAATGTATGTCTCATCTTGTAATTTTTCACCTATTGAAACATTGGCAGATTCAATAGTCGACATCTCTGTCCCCGAAGAAACAACAGAATAATGATTTTTAATCAAGACCTCTCCAGGCCCAGGTTGTGGAATTGGAGTGTCCCACAATATTGGATCAGGGTTATTTTTTTCTACAACTAATTGTTTCATTAATCACTCACCATTACTAATAATAACTACTTAACTTCTGTAATTAGGGGGGAGGTTAAATTAATCATCTTCCCTTCAGGCGTTTCAATAATTAAGGAACCATCAATATCTACATCTTTTGCCCAACCTCTTCCTTCGGGATATTCAACAAGTTTGCCTAAAGTGGTTAGCTTCTTTTTATATCTATTTAAATCAAATTTATCATTTCCGATATAATCTGTAACTAATTCCCCCCATTCTTCAGCATTAGTATTTATCAAGTTATTATCTATTGCTTTGTTGTATAAGGATCCAGCATTCGGAATGGAAGGATTTTTCCAGAAATAATTTACACCTAAACCTATACAAATTATTTGATTTCTCTCCTCAACTAAAATACCTCCAACTTTTTTATCATTTAAATTTATATCATTAGGCCATTTAAGTGAAACCTCATCATTTCCAAGAACTTCCAAAAAACAATAGCCAGCAATTAACGGGATAAGTGTATTTTTTAGATTTTGATTCTTGTTCTCTAAAGCTAGGGATACAGCAAGACTCTGATCAGCGTTTTCCCATTCTTTTTGCTCTCTTCCTCTTCCCGATTCCTGTGAATAACTAATTACCAAAAGTGGTTCAGATTTGTAGTTATTTAGTGCATAATTCTGAGTATTTTCTATAGATTCAAAAAAAACAGTCTTCATCTTGTTACTTCTTTACACATATGTAGGTCAAATACTTACATTAACAATAAACATTACTAGAAGAAAGTTTGGTATGTCAGAGGAAAATTTAGCTAAAACAAGGGATGAAAAAGCTAAAAAAGTACAACATCCAAAAGGCAAACTTACTGCCTATGAAAGAATAAATCTTCTTTTAGATGAAGGTTCATTTACAGAAATTGACGAAAGTGTAGTCTCAGAAGAAAACCCTGATGGAGAAGCAGTAGTTACTGGCTCAGGAACAATACATGGAAGACCGGTGTATGTATTTTCAGAAGACTTTTCAATAATGGGAGGAAGCCTAGGAGAAATAGTTGCAAAGAAAATTTTAAGAGTAATGGATTTAGCTCTTGAAGCAAGAGCTCCAATAATTGGGATTAAAGATTCTGGTGGAGCTCGTATTCAAGAAGGTATCTCATCTTTATACGGATATGCACAAATATTCAAAAAAAATGTTGAGGCATCAGGTAAGATTCCACAAATCTCAGTAATTGTTGGACCTTCAGCAGGTGGAGCAGTTTACAGTCCTGCATTAACAGACTTTATTTTTCAAGTTCAAGAAATAGGACAGCTATATGTTACTGGTCCAGGTGTAGTAAAAACAGTCACTGGTGAAGACGTTACATACGAAGAACTTGGAGGTGTAGAAGCTCATGGGACAAAGTCGGGTGTTAGTCATCAGGTTTGCGAAAATGAAGAGCAAGCTTTTGAAGAAGTTAGATATTTATTAAGTTTCTTACCTCAATCATCTGATCAGAAACCTCCAGTGTTTATAACTGAAGATGATAACGAAAGATCGGTTGAAACTTTAGATAGTCTTATACCTGAAAACAGGAATCAACCATATGACATGAATGATGTAATAAATAATATTGTTGATGATGGTGAGCAATACCCTGTCCAAGCTAACTATGGATTAAACATCATTACAGCGTTTTCACGAATTAATGGAAATACTATAGGAATAATTGCAAACCAGCCTTTAGATCTAGCCGGGGTGTTAGATATTAAAGCTTCAGAAAAGGCTGCTAGATTTGTTAGGTTCTGTGATGCATTTAATATACCTCTCCTTACACTAGTTGATGTTCCAGGCTTTCTCCCTGGTGTAGAACAAGAACATAGTGGAATAATCAGAAGTGGTGCTAAATTGCTTTATGCTTACAGTGAAGCAAGCGTCCCAAGAGTTTGTGTTGTTGTAAGAAAAGCTTATGGAGGCGCATATATTGTGATGGACTCAATGGGCCTTGGTGCAGATAAGTTGTTTGCGTGGCCAAGTGCAGAAATTGCTGTAATGGGAGCAGAAGGTGCAGTGGATATTATAAATAAAAGAGAACTTGCAAGTGCTGAAAACAAAGAAGAGCTTAAATCAAAATTAGTTGATGAGTATAACGATAAATTTAGTAATCCTGATATAGCTGCAAGACTTGGATTAATTGACAAGATAATTAAACCAAGCGAGACTAGAAAAATAGTAGTTGAAGCTTTTAAAGAGCTATCAAATAAAATCAATTTAGGAGATAAACATGGAAACATTCCCCTCTAAAAATATTGCAATTACTTGGGTTGAAAAAGGATCCCTTGCTAGGAATCTTTTCTTGTCTTTTGGTTTTGCAATAATTACAGCCTTAAGTGCACAAATTAGAATAGAACTCCCAATAACACCTGTGCCGATAACTGCACAAACTTTTGTTGTAATACTTGCAGGTTTAATTCTAGGAAGCACCTTTGGCTCTTTAAGCATGCTTATGTATCTATTTACTGGACTAGCCGGACTTCCTTTTTTCTCAGGAAGCGTTGCAGGCTTAGCAATACTAAAAAGTCCAACAATTGGATATATAATAGGCTTCTTTCTTGCAGCACAAATTATTGGAAGATTTTCACACAAGCCCCTTTTTGGAATAGCTTTAGGAACAATGACTATATATTCAACAGGAGTTTTAGGACTGGTGATGATCTTAAATATTTCATTAGTAGAGGCATTTACTATAGGTGTTCTTCCTTTTATGATTGGAGATCTAATTAAAGCTACCTTGGCAGTTTTAATTGCTTATCGAATTAGATAAAAATTATGACAAAAAAAAGAGTTCTTATTGCAAACCGTGGTGAAATAGCTTTACGAATTATACGTTCAGTTAAAGAACTGGACATGGAAGCTATAGCGGTCTATTCAGATGTCGATGTTGATTCTCTTCATGTTAAAAGAGCAGACGAAGCTTATTATCTAGGAGGATCTCTTCCGTCAGAAAGTTATAGAAATATTAAAAACTTAATGAAAGCAATATCAGAAACGAACGCTGACATGGTTCACCCTGGTTATGGTTTTCTTGCTGAAAATGCTGATTTTGCTAAAGCTGTTCAAAAAAAAGGTGTTGTCTGGATTGGGCCAAATCCAGAAACTATTAAATCAATGGGCGACAAAATAGAATCAAGAAAACTTATTTCAAAAGCCGGCTTACAACCAGTTCCAGGACAATTAAAGCCGTCTAGAACAAAAAGAGAAGCAACAAAAGATGCTGCAGAATTTGGTTATCCAGTTGCTTTAAAAGCTGCACATGGGGGTGGTGGAAAAGGTTTAAGAATTGTTAATAATGAAGAAGAGCTTCTTAGTAACTTTGAAATAGTAAAGAGAGAAAGTGAAGCTTATTTTGGGTCATCTCAGATATATGTTGAAAAATTCATAAAACCTGCAAGGCATGTTGAAACACAGATATTAAGTGACAAGTATGGAAACCATATTTATCTTGGCGAAAGAGATTGTTCTCTACAAAGAAGAAATCAAAAATTAATTGAAGAAAGCCCACCTGTCTGGCTTTCAGATTATGGAAGAGAACAATTGAAGAAAGCCACTATGAGAATCGCTAAAACAGCAAATTATGTAAATGCTGGAACTATAGAATTTTTAGCTGACACTGATGAAAACTTCTATTTTCTTGAAATGAATACAAGGCTACAGGTTGAACACACGGTTACAGAAATGAGATATGGGATTGATATTGTAAAGGAACAAATAAAAATTGCACTTGGAAACTCTCTTGAAGATTTTAAAACTGAAGCTAGAGGTCACAGTATTGAATTTAGAATTAACGCTGAAGATCCAGCTAATAATTTCCTACCAACACCTGGCACTATAACTGAATATAGAGAACCAATGGGTAATGGTGTTCGTGTTGATGGTTGGGTAAAAACAGGGACTTCAATTTCACATTTTTATGACAATTTAATATCAAAATTAATTGTCTGGGGAGCCTCTAGGGAAGAAGCTGTTTCAAAAGGTAAGCGTTGTTTGGATGAGTACATAATTGGAGGCATACCAACTACCATCTCTATACTTTCTCAAGTATTGTCTACAAAAGAATTCAGAGAAAGCAAAATACATGTAAAATTTCTTGAAGAAAATTTTCAAATAGAAGAAGCAAAAGAAGAAGAGATAATTAGTGATAGGCCTAGCAAAGTGAACATAACCCTTGATGACTCAACAAATCCAAGCTTAGCTCCTCAGAGGCCAAAAAAAGTTGGAATGGATCTTACAGGAAATATCAAAAATCCAGGAATAATTACAGCTGACATGCAAGGAACTATTGTGGATACTATGACAAAAAAAGGTAAAAAGGTAAAGCAAGGTGACTCACTATTTGTTTTGGAAGCAATGAAAATGGAGAAAGTAATAACCGCTCCAATAAGTGGAACAGTAGTTGAATTTAACATAAAAAAAGGACAGCCTGTAAATAAAGGCGATATCCTTGTTGAGATTTTAATATAATGAATAACATTTATGGTATTGGTGTTGACCAAATTAATTTAGATAGGGTAAGAAAACTAATAAATAAGTCCAAATCAAAGTTTGAAAAACGTTGTTTTACAGAGCATGAAGTAAAATATGCAAACAGATTTAGCGATCCAGCAAAAAGGTTAGGTGCAAGATTCGCAGCAAAAGAAGCTGTGATGAAATCTCTTGGTAAAGGATGGAGAGACCTTAAGTGGAGAGAGATTGAAATAACTGGTGGTGGAAAACCTAATGTAAAACTTTATGGCAAAGCACTGGTTTTAGCTGAAAGCAATAATATTTCAACAATACATGTTTCTTTAAGTCACGAAAAAGAAACAGCTATTGCCTTTGCTATCTCAGAGGTAGCATAATGAAATGGATTGGAATGCATCCTGGACAAGGATCTCAGGAAGCTGGAATGGGAAAAGAACTATTAGAGAATCATAAAGAGCTACTAGTTGATAGTTTTGAAGATACTCTTGGATGGTCTTTAGTTGATGTTATAAATAATGCTGACAATGAAGAGATAAAAAAGACTAACATCGCCCAACCTTATATATTTGCAATCTCATATTGTTATGGTCTAGAGACGATAAAAAATATGGGAGAACCTGCAGCTTTAATCGGTCATTCGCTTGGTGAATATACAGCTTTAGCTTTAAGTGGTTACTTTAAATATGCCGATGCTTTAAAGGTAATTGCAGTAAGAGGTGAAGAGATGCAGAAGGCTGTTGAAAATTCGAATACTGGTATGTCTGCAGTATTAACAAGTGATCTAAAAAAGACCTTAGAAGAAATAAATAATTTAAATTCACAAGATATTGAAATTTGGATATCAAATTACAATGATGCCTCACAAATTGTTGTAAGTGGAAATAAAGATGATTTAGAATATATAAAATTAAACCCTAAATCAATTGGTGCAAAAAGAATTGTACCTTTAGAGGTTGCTGGAGCATTTCACAGTAAAGTAGTTTCATCTGCAAAGGCAGCAGTTGAAGAAGTTCTTAATGATATAGAAATTAATGAAGGCAAAATACCTGTTTATACAAACTTTGATGGAAAGCAAACAAACACTGGAACAATTAGAAATTCTTTAATTAATCAAATCGACAACTCTGTATTGTTTTATGATGAAATTCTTAACATTGAAAAAGACCTAAATCCTGACTTATGGTGTCACATTGGCCCAGGTAATGTAACTGCTGGAATGGTTAGAAAGTCTATATCTAGTAAAGAAATTAAGGTAATTAATTCTTTAGAATCATTAGCTAGTTAGGAGAATTTTGAAATCAACGATTACCGGTTGGGGTAAGTGTGTACCTGATAATGTTGTCACAAATGATGATCTTTCAACATTTATTGATACTTCTGATGAATGGATTCAGCAAAGAACAGGTGTGAAGGAAAGAAGATTTTGTCATGTTAACAACTCTGATATGGCAACCGTTGCAGGACTCAGAGCAGTAGCTTGTGCAGGATTACAACCTGAAGATATTGATGTTGTAATTCTTGCAACCTGTACGCCAGATAGTATCGTACCTTCAGCTGCTGCACATGTTCAGCAAAAAATGGAGTGCGTAAATGCTACAGCTTATGATATAAACGCAGCTTGTGCTGGTTTCCTTTATGGATTAGAACAAGCTAAAGCTTTTGTTGAAAGTGGTTTATATAAAAATGCAGTAGTGATTGGTTCAGAGCACATTACTTGGTTACTTAATTGGGCTGATAGAAATACAGCTGTTTTATTCGGAGATGCTGCTGGTGCTGTTGTTGTAGAAGAAAGTAAAAACGAAGAAGATGGTGAGATATATTCTTTTTCAAATGGAATGAGTTCTGACAAATTAGATATTTTAGAAATACCTAATTTTGGTTCGGCTATGAATAGATTTACTCCAAATGCTGCTGCTGATGTAGTTTGGACTTTTGAAGGACAGGAGATTTTTAAAAGCGGTATAAGGGCAATGGCAAAATCTTCTGAAGAAGCAATTGAAAAATCTGGATTAAAAAAAGAAGATATTGATATTCTTATTCCCCATCAAGCAAATGTCAGAATAATTGAGGGGCTAGAAAGAACTTTAAAGCTTCCAAATGCTACTACTTTAAAATATGGCTATAAGTATGGGAATACCTCTGCTGCCTCAATTCCTACAGCTCTGGTTGATGCAATTGAGGATGGAACAATTAAAGGTAGGGAGACCCTTGTTATTACTGCAGTAGGTGCTGGACTAACCTGGGGTGGTGCTGCTTTAAAATTTGGAAAAAGAGTTACACCGTTAGGAAAAACAGATGTAGACCTCCCACCATATGAAGGAACGGGGATAGATGTTATTAGAGAGTCAATTAACTATTTTGTCCCTGACAAAGCAGAATAAGAAATATGAAAACTGCATTAGTCACTGGTGGGTCAAGAGGCATAGGTAAAGGAATAGCTCTTGAGCTAGGTAAATCCTTTAATGTTGTTGTTGGTTACTCTTCTTCAAAAGATTCTGGTGAAGAAGTTGTAGAAGAAATTATTAAATCTGGAGGAACCGCAAGTACTGTAGAAATTAACGTAACAAACATTGAATCAATTGAAAAGGCTTTTACAGCTATTGAAAGAGAATATGGTGGAGTTGATGTGCTTGTAAATAATGCTGGAATTACTAAAGACAATATACTTCCAAGATTAAAAGAAGATGACTGGAATGATGTAATTGATACCAATTTGTCAGGATCTTTTAGAACATCCCAAAGAGCAATAAAACATATGATGAAAAGTAAATGGGGAAGAATTGTATACATCTCCTCTATTGTCGGAATGATGGGAAATCAAGGTCAAGCTAACTATGCCGCATCAAAAGCCGGCCTAATAGGTTTAAGTAAATCAATAGCTAAAGAAATGGGCTCTAGAAACATCACATCAAACGTTATAGCTCCAGGTTATATTGATACTGATATGACAGCTTTTCTGACTGACGAACAAAAAGATAATATTATAGAGCAACTCTCTATAAAACGTATTGGAAAACCTGAAGATATTGCAAATATAGTATCTTTTTTATGCTCTGATGAGTCAGAGTATATAACAGGACAAGTAATCTCCGTTGATGGCGGAATTACTAGTTAAATAAAGGGAGTTTTTATGGAAACTAATGAAGTTTTTGAAAAGGTAAAAAATTTATTTGTAGAAGAACTTGGTATTGATGCAGATAAAGTAACTATGGAAGCAAAGCTTGAAGAGGATTTAGAAATTGACTCTTTAGGCATAGTTGAAGTAGTAATGGCCTTTGAAGATGAGTTCAATATTGAGATTGATGATGAAGAACTAACCGACGTAGGAACTGTCGGACAAGCTGTTAATTTACTTCATTCAAAATTGTAATTAGATCATGTCTAAAAGACGTGTTGTTGTCACAGGCCTAGGAAGTATTAATCCATTAGGAAATAATGTTCAAGATACTTGGGACAACTTGGTCAATGGAGTTTCTGGAATTGACCAAATCACATCTTTTGATACAACAAACCTTCCCGTAACTTTCGCTGGAGAAGTTAAGAACTTTGATGCAAATGAATATATGGGGAAACAGCATGCACGTAAATTAGATAGATCGGGTCATTTATCTATTCATGCAACAGAAGAAGCCCTTAAAGACGCAGGGCTTGATTCAGAAGAAAGATTGGGACCGAATGTTGGCATTGTGTTTGGAACTGGCATTGGTGGAATTGGTGCAACAGAGAATGCTGTAAGAACATACGATGAAAAAGGACCAACACGTGTTAACCCATTAGCAATAACTCAATTGATGCCAAATTCTAGTACCGGACAAGTAGCAATTAAATTTGGAATAGAAGGACCCTCTTTAACGATCACTACAGCCTGCGCAGCTTCAGCTAATGCTGTTGGTGAAGCAAAAAATTTAATCGAAAATGGAATAGTAGATATGGTGGTCACTGGTGGAACTGAATCAGGTACAACACCAATGACAATAGCTGCTTTTGCTCAAATAAGAGCTCTCTCAACAAAGAATGATTCCCCAAAGGAAGCATGTAAACCTTTTGATAAAGATAGGGATGGCTTTGTAATGGGAGAAGGATCAACAGTCCTTATATTAGAAAGTGAGGAGTCTGCAAAAAATCGAGGTGCTGAAATATACGCTTATGTAAGTGGATATGGTGCAACGACAGATGCATATCATATCACTGCTCCAGCTGAAGGAGGAGCAGGTGCAGTAAAAGCAATGGAGAAAGCAATTGATGATGCAGCAATTAGCTCTTCAGATATTGACTATATAAATGCCCATGGAACTTCAACACCAGCAAATGATAAAAATGAGACAGAAGCAATTAAAACAGTTTTTGGAGAAAAAGCTTATGAAGTAGTGATTTCATCAACTAAGTCTATGACTGGACACTTACTTGGAGGAGGCGGTGCATTTGAATCAATGGCTTCAGTATTGTCAATAAAGCATGGTAAGGTTGCTCCTACTATTAATTTAAATACCCCTGATGCAGAGTGTGATTTAAACTACACACCAAATAATGCAGTTGACTTAGATATTAATACTGCAATGTCCAATTCTTTTGGATTTGGTGGACATAATGCAGTTCTGGTTTTCAGAAAAAATTAATTAATCTTCTAGCATGGTTCCGCCAATGGCATGTGCTCCGCCATCTGCATGAATCACTTCTCCAGTTACTGCTTCAGATAAATCTGATAGTAAGAAATTAACAACTTTAGCAACAGGTTCTGCATTTTTTGTGTCCCAACCAAGTGGCGCTTTTTTATCCCACTCACCTTCCATAGAGGAAAAACCAGGAATATTTTTTGCAGCTGTTGTAGCTAATGGGCCAGAAGCTACTGCATTCACTCTTACTCCATCTTTTCCAAGATAATATGCAAGATAACGAACAATAGACTGTAAACCTGACTTTGCAACCCCCTGCCAGTCATAACCTGGCCATGCCTGTGAATTATCGAAATCTAAAGCAACAATAGAAGATGGGTTATTCATAATAGGTTCAAACCCTTTGGCTAAAGTCTTTAATGAAAAAGCTGAAACTTCAAAAGAAGCTAAAGCATCGTCTAATTCTGTATTCATAAAATTTCCTCCCATAGCTTCTGTAGGAGAAAAAGCAATAGCATGAAGTATTCCATCGATAGTCCCATGATTTTCTTTAATTGCTTTAGCAGCTTCTTCTACTTGTTTAGGATCTTGAATATCCATTTCATAAACTTTGATATCCTCTGAGAGTCTTTTTACTGCACGCTCAGTAATTCTTAACCCTTTACCAAATCCAGTTGCTATTACTTCTGCTCCATTTTCAATTGCTATTTTTGCGGATGCGTAAGCAATACTTTTATCAGTAAGTATTCCTGTAATAAGTAGTTTTTTATCTTTTAAAATCATTTTTTCCTATAACTATTTGACCATATAAATAGTTAGTAGGTATCACTAAAAAAATATCTTTTATTCGTTTTCAGTTGTGTAGTCGCCTGAAACTTCTTCTTTTTTTATTTGTGATCCTGTTACAACAGCTAAAGCTATTTCAGCTAGACCAAAAACTAAAAAACCATTAAATTCAGTAAACACTGCAAAAGCTATTAAACCAAGCCCTCCACTGTATCTAATTATGTTTAGTTGTTTTGCGTTCTCAGCATTGCCTCCTAGTAAAAAGAATGCCATTGCAGCAAAATAAAGAGGAAGGGCAGTAGATCTTACAATCATTACTTGATTTTCTGCTAAAACGGCAGAAAAATCTAACAAGTAAAGACGATAAACAACCTCTGGCATGATAAATGTTACTAAAACCAATCCTAAATATAGCATTGGATCAAGCCTGTTTATTAATTTGTAATTCATAAATGCAATTATATCTAATTAATTATCATCACTTAATGAATCTAGAAGTTTTTTTTGTAATTCTTTAACTAACTCAACTAAAGATGTCTGTTTGTGGATCTCTCTCATGTAATCTACTACTGGTGTTGCATTAAGAATATTGGTTACATCTTTCAATCTATTTACAGATCCTAACTCTTCAGCAATACCTTCGAGATCTAGAAGTAACTCTTTTATGACATCAACTATAGGCTTTGTGCTCCCGTCTACTCCTGTAATAAAATCTGCATTTAAACCTTCCTTGATTGCTGCCCATCTGTTTCTTTCTACGAGCCAATTAGGATCTGGATCTCCTAAAGACCCCTCTTCCCAGTCTCTTCCAACTTTAATAGCAAGTGCTTGTACCAAGGTTGCAACTGCTACCGTATCAACCAATGAAGGCATTGAGTCAGCAATTCTTACTTCAACAGTGCCGTATTCTGGATGAATTCTAACATCTTTCCATACCTGTCTATACCCAACATCTGGTTTAATAACACCTGCCTTTACAAGTGTTTGTAGAGACTGCTCATATTCTTCCCATTGATGATAAGGTTCTGGTAAACCCGTATTTGGAAGACCTTGAAAAACGCTCAATCTAGAACAATAGAGCTCCGTATCTCTTCCTCTCCAAAAAGGTGAACAAGCGCTAAGAGCTAAAACTAATGGTAAATATTTTCTAATCTCATCATGAACAGCAATGGCTTTCTCTTTTGAGTCCATTCCAACATGTACATGCATTCCAAAAGTTAAAAGCCTCCGAACTGCCCAACCATATTTATCTGCAAATTCTTCATATCTTGGATTTACATCAGTAATAACTTGGTCCTCATACATTGCAAAAGGGTGAGCTCCTGTAGAGATTAGTCCAGCATTATTTTCACTTGCAATATCCAATACTTTACTAATAATCGAAGACAACTCTTTATAAGTATCATTAGTATCCAAAGCCGGTGAACTTGTAACTTCAACTGTAGAAAGATAGAGCTCGTGCTTTACCCTTTCATCATTGTCATAAGTCTTGATAATGCCTTCTGCAATATTTACTAAGTTCCCTGAGTCTTTATCAACTAACTGGGCCTCAATTTCTATGCCAACTGTTGGCTTTTTCGAAGGATTAAATACTACTTCTTTCATATTTAATCTAAATAATAGTGAATTCTTTTTAAGGTTTACTTATGAATTTAATTTATTCTTTAGTTTCCGATTGAGCTGCAGCCAATCTTGCTGTAGGAATTCTAAATGGAGAACAGGAAATATAGTCAATTTTTAATGTATTTAAGAAATTTATAGAATTTGGATCTCCTGCGTGCTCCCCGCAAACGCCAATTTTTAATGATTTATTAGCTTTCTTTCCATCATTTGATGAGATCTCAACCAAGCGTCCAACTGTTTTTGGATCTATAGAAACAAATGGGTCTGTTTTAAATATTTTTTTATCAACATACTGACCTAAAAACTTTGAAGCATCATCTCTTGAGAGGCCAAGAGTAGTCTGCGTTAAGTCATTAGTACCAAAAGAAAAGAAATCAGCGTCTTTTGCTATTTCTGAAGAACTGAGTGCTGCGCTAGGAAGTTCGATCATGGTTCCAATGGTGTATTTAAATTTATAATTTAATTTTTTTTCTATTTTTTTTATTTTCTTTTCTAATATTTTTTTCATTTTAGAAAGTTCTGTTGCGTTCATCACCAAAGGTATCATTATCTCTGGAGCAACTTCTGATTTTTCATTTTTATAAATTAAATGTGCTGCTTTTAATATTGCCTCCACTTGCATCTCGTAAACCTCCGGGTAGCTAAGACCTAGCCTTACTCCTCTATGCCCAAGCATAGGATTGCTCTCAGAGAGCCTCATAAGAATTTCATTAATATGACCTGGCGATACTCCTATTTCGTTTGCAAGTTGAGAAATTTCCAAATCACTCTTTGGGAGAAACTCATGCATAGGGGGATCCAATAAGCGAATAGTTATTGGTTTATCTTTTAACAGTTTAAAAAGTGATTCGAAATCAGATATTTGGTATTTAATTAATTTTTTTAAAGCTCTTTTTCTTCCTTGTTTACTATCTGACATAATCATTTCTCTCATAGGAAGAATTCTCTCCCCTTCAAAAAACATATGTTCTGTCCTACAAAGTCCAATACCTTCTGCCCCAAATTCTAAAGCTTTAGTTGTATCAGGAATTGTTTCTGCATTTGCTCTAATTTCTAGCTTTTTATAATTGTTACACCAATCCATTAGAGTATTAAATTCATCAGACAACTTAGGAGGTTCTAGCTCTAACTCTCCTAGATATATTTCACCTGCTGACCCATCTATAGATATTAAATCCCCTTCCTCTAGAGTTATTTCACCACTGGAAATAGTTTTTTCATCATAGTCAATTACTAAACTCTCAGCACCAACGATACAAGGCTTGCCCATTCCTCTTGCAACTACTGCTGCGTGGCTTGTCATTCCACCTTTTGTGGTAAGTATTCCAACTGATGAAAACATTCCATGAATATCTTCAGGGCTGGTTTCATCTCTAACTAAAATTACATTTCTTCCTTTATTTGCTTCTTCTTCAGCTTTATCAGCATCAAACACAATCTCTCCAAAAGCAGCACCTGGAGAGGCGTTTAATCCTTTTCCAAATAGGTTTTTTTCTTCTGATTCAACAAACTGGGGATGTAAAATATTTGTAATACTATCAGCATCAACCATTTGTATTGCTTCTTTTTTTGTTACTATCTTTTCTTTATGCATATCAACAGCAATCTTTACTGCTGCTTGAGCTGTTCGTTTCGCTTTTCTTGTTTGAAGCAAATATAGAGTGCCTTCTTCAATAGTAAATTCAATATCTTGTACGTCTTTATAGTGCTTTTCTAATTTTTTAGCTATTTCATATATTTCTTTATGTAATTTAGGATTTTCTTCTTCTAAAGAAGGGCCCATATTTTTTTCATGTTTACTAATAGGGAAAGGCGTTCTTAATCCCGCAACAACATCCTCACCTTGAGCATTCATTAAATATTCGCCATATAAATCATCTTTTCCTGTTGAAGGAAACCTAGTGAACGCAACACCTGTTCCAGATTTTTCATTTAGATTTCCAAACACCATTGTCTGGACTGTTGCTCCAGTACCCCATTTATTTGGTATGTTGTTAATCTTTCTATACGTAATTGCTCTCTTGTTTAACCAACTATTAAAGACAGCTTGTACTGAACCTATTAACTGTTCTTCTGGGTCCTGAGGAAAAGGTGATTTTGAAAATCTTTCAACGGTATTCTTATAAGCATCGATAATCCATTGAAGCTGATCAGGGTTAAAGTCTGTATCTGAAGTTACATTATCAATTCTCTTTTTGTTTTTAATTACCGCTTCAAATCGATTATGGTCTATCCCTAAAACAACATTTCCATACATTTGTATAAGTCTTCTATATGAATCTAAAGCAAACCTTTCGTCTTCAAATACTCTTCCTAAATGTTCAACATTTTCATCATTTAAACCTATATTTAATATCGAATCCATCATTCCAGGCATTGAAATTTTTCCACCGGACCTTACAGAAAGAAGTAAAGGGTTTTCTGAATTTCCAAATACTTTACCCGAATATTTTTCAAGATTACCAATAGATGCTTTCAATTCTTTATCAAAATTTTCTGGCAAAGAGTTGTTTTCTATATAATAATTACAAACTTCTGTCGTAATAGTGAATCCAGGAGGAACATTAACTCCTAGGTTGCTCATTTCAGCTAAGTTAGCACCCTTCCCTCCAAGAAGGTCAACCATGCTTTTATCGCCATCTGTCTTTTTTTGGGAAAATTGAAATATTAATTTATTACTCATAACTCTTAATAGTTTTATTCTAGGATAGTGAGTAAGAATATGAAAAACGTTTTAGTAGTTGGAACAGGAACTATAGGTGAACCCCTTATAGGTCTTTTAGCTCAGCATAAAGAGACATTGGGAATTGATAATGTTTACTTCTTTAAAAGAACACCTCTTTCAGATGAGAAAGGTAAAGTTGAAGCTTTAATCAGAAAAGGTTCAAAATTAGTTTCTACAAGTGATGCACTTGATGAGTTCAAGAATCTTGGTTTTGAACCAGAAAATGTAGAAAATTCTTATGAAGACTGCCAAGTAATTATTGACTGTACACCAAGCGGTAATGACAACTGGGGAAACATTTATTCTAAGCTTGATTCAAAGAAAAGATTTATGGCACAAGGGTCTGAACATGGTTTTGGGCCTTTTTTTGCTTGGGGTATAAATAATGAACAATTAAATTCAGATGCTAATAAATATCTAATTGCATCTTGCAATACGCATAATATCGCTTCTATAGTTAAAAGCTTTGCTCTAGATTCAGATCGAGATTTACTAGATGGAAGGTTTGTTTGTTTAAGAAGAGCAAATGATGTTTCTCAAAATGATTCATTTGCACCATCTCCCACTATAACTAAACATGACAATCAAGAATTTGGAACACATCATGCAAGGGATGTTTATGAACTTTTTAAACAAGAAGGAATAGAGTTGAACCTATTTTCTTCAGCAATAAAACTACCAACTCAATATATGCATACGCTTTGGTTTAATTTAGCATTCAAAGATTCGGTTGAGCTATCTAGTGTTAAATCTGATTTAGAAAATAGTGAATATTTGATGTCTACTGAAAAACTTTCTTCAAATAAAGTTTTTTCATTTGGTAGAGATCATGGATACCATGGAAGACTTTTATCTCATGGAATCATTGCAATTGACTCTTTACATGTAAAAGACAATAATCTAACTGGTTATTGTTTTACGCCTCAAGATGGAAATGCTCTTTTATCGTCTGTTGCTGCTTCAGTTAATTATTTCTACGAAGATAGTTGGAAAGAAAAAATGGAAGTCTTTAACCAGTATCTTTTTAAACAAATATAAATGAACATTGCTGTTTATAGTGATAAATTTTCAGGAACTCTCTCTGCTTCTGAAGTAATAGGAACTGTAAAAGAATTATTTCAAAACAACTCAATTGAAGCTGCTTATTTTCCAGTAACCGATGGGGGTGAAGATTCAACAAAAATCTTTAAGGAGTATGGAATAACTGTTAAACAGAGTTTAAAAATTAAAGACCTTACTGGAACCGAGAAAGTGATTGAGCTTCTTGATGTTTCAGGAGATGTTTTTTTCGAATCTTCATTAATAATCGGAATAAATAATACAGATGTTGACAGTATCAATCTAAATACTGCTTGCTTATCAGAAGTTGTAAAATTGCCTGATGTCATTGGATTAGGCGGATCAAGAACAAATGATGGAGGTTTTGGACTTTTAAGTAAAATGGGAGTTAATTTCTATGCTGATGAAATATTGATTAAAGACCCGAAACCAAGTAATTTTGAACAAATAACAAATATTGAAATCGAAGATAGTTTTGAAAGAATTAATAAAAAAGTACTAGTAGATACCTTTATTCCGTTATTAGGAAATCAATCAGCTATAAAGGTTTTTGGGCCACAGAAGGGTTTAGATCAAAAAAATATAGAAAATATTACTTTCCATCTTGAGAGAATAATTAATCTTATTTCTAATAATCTTAAAATACAACTTAACCCAACAAAGGAAGGGACAGGCGCAGCTGGTGGTCTTGGTTTTGCTCTCTCAGAAGTTCTGGGATGTGAGTTGGTATCAGGAGCTGAATATTTTTTTGAAAAATCTGGCCTTGAACAAAAAATAAATTCTTTTGATCTGTCAATACTTTGTGAAGGAAAGTTTGATAACTCTTCATTAGAGGGAAAGGTTTTAGGTCAAATTTTAAAGAAAAATAAAGGTAAGTCTTATTTTCTGGGTGGCATATATGACTATGAAGATCGAAGAATATTTGAAAACATCTTTGAGTGTGGAGATGCAGGTTTAAAAAACCCAAAAAAAGAATTGATATCAGCAACCAAAAAATTAGTAAATCAAATTACAATATAATCTATGAGCATTACATCTCCTTGTATAAGTGTCTGTGTAACTGATCCAACTAGTGACTTATGTTATGGATGTGCAAGAACAACTAGCGAGATAAAAAAATGGTCTTCTTTTTCTGATGAACAAAAATTGGCAAATATAAAGAAGCAAAGAAGCAGGATGGATGGATGGCAATTAGAATCATTTGATAAAGCATACAAACAGAAAGTTGAAACAGGGTTAAGCCCTATAAAAGAACAGAAGCTTCAAGATGAATAATGACTTAGAATTTATAAATATCGAAATTGATTCTGGTGTTTGTACTGTAACTATGAATCGTCTGGAAAAGAAAAATGCAATCAATCCACAGTTTGCCATAGAGCTTTGCAGTGCTTGGGATGCTATAGACAATGATGATGAAATTAGAGTTGCTATATTAAAAAGTGCAGACTCTAACATTTTCTCTGCTGGAGCTGATTTAAAAGAACTCATCCCTTTATTGAAAGGTGAAATTAAACCAAGTAATGAACATGAAAAAAAACTACTGAGCGATGATTTTCTTTTAAAAACTTGGAGAAAAGATAAGGTAAGAGCTAAACCTTTAATAGGAGTAGCTAGTGGCTATTGTCTTGCAGGTGGATTCGAACTCTTGCTTTGTTGTGATTTTAGATTAGTTGAAGAGAATACGTCTATAGGTTTTCCAGAGACAGGTATAGGATTGTTGCCTATTGCTGGAGGAGTTTCTAGGATTGGTCATGAGGTGTCGCGACCAAAAGCATTGGAAATATTGTTTAATTCAGCAAATATAGACATACACGAACTAAAAAATCTTGGGGTTGTAAATGAAGTTTTTAAAACAAATGAGATGGAAAATACTCTTCAAAAGTATATAGATAAAATACTAAGCAGCACTCCAGAAAGTGTAGAAGTATTAATGAAAAATATTGATAAGGTTCGAAATTTAAATATGCATGAAAGTTTCTTGCTCGAAGAAGAAATGGGTAAAGAGTTATTTTAAAGGTTTGAGCTTTGCTGTAAAGTGTCTTAAAAATCTTGACTGTTCAGTAATTTCAAAACCCTTTAACTTATCTTTATTTTCGACAAGTTTTTCTAATACTTCTGCAACATAATCAAAATGACTTTGCGTATATGTTCTCCTTGGTGCAGCAAGTCTTACTAACTCATGAGTTGCAGCTTTATCATTCTCTCCGTTTTCCCCTGCAACGCCAAAAGCAAAGGTTCCTAATTCAGCACATCTAATTCCACCAAGCAAATATAACTCACAAACTATTGCTTGTCCTGGATATTGATGTGGTGGTATGTCAGGTAAAAATGTTTTTGCATCTATATATAAAGCATGGCCTCCAGCTGGTTGAACAATTGGCAAGCCATAGCTTAAAGCCTTCTCTCCTAAATAAGCAATTGATCTTGTTCTATACTGTAAATAGTTTTCATCAGTAATTTCTTGTAGCCCTTGAGCTAAAGCGTCCAAGTCTCTACCTGCTAGGCCTCCATATGTAGGAAATCCTTCAGTTAAAATCAACATATTCTTAGCATCCTCTGCCATTTGATCATCATTAAGAGCTAAAAGACCTCCTATGTTCCCAAAACCGTCTTTCTTCAAACTTATTGAACAACCATCTGCAAGACTAAATGCTTCTTTAGCAATATCTCTTACGTTTTTTCCTTTATAGCTTTCTTCTCTTTGTGAAACAAACCATGCATTCTCAGCAAATCTACATGCATCTAATAAAAACATCTTCTTATATTTTTTACATAGTTCTTTTACGCCTTTTAAATTTTCCATAGAAACAGGTTGTCCTCCACCTGTATTATTAGTTATCGTCATCAATACAAAGGGAACCTTTGCAGCATCTTTACCTTTTAATAGTTCTTCTAACTTCTCTAAATCAATATTGCCTTTAAATTCAGATGGATCTAATAAACTAAGCCCCTCTTCGCACAATAAGTCAACCGGTTCAGCTTCAGCAAATTCAAAATTAGCTCTTGTGGTATCAAAATGACTATTACTAGGAATAATATCTCCTTGTTTAACTGAAATAGAGGCAAGTATTCTCTCACTAGCCCTTCCTTGATGTGTTGGAATAATGTGTTTATAACCAGTTAAGTCTCTTACAACAGCTTCGAACCTTTGCCAAGATTTTGACCCTGCATAGGCCTCGTCTCCCCTCATTAATGAAGCCCACTGCTCAGATGACATTGAGCCAGTCCCGGAGTCAGTTAATAAATCAATTGTCACCTCTTGTGATTTGAGTCCGAAAACATTCCAATGTTCTCTTTCTAGATATTCCTTACGTTCCTCCGTTGTTGTAATTGGTAAAGATTCAACAGATTTAATTTTGAATGGCTCAATAATTGTTTCAAAGTCCATACAGAAATTGTAACTTATAATTTTAAAGATATCATTATGTTTATGGTTGAACTCCATGAAACTGTAAAAAATATCTACGAAAGCAACCTAGATAAATTAGAAGTTTTTGAATGTAAGGATGAATTTTCAGACACTCAAAGCTTTTGTGATCATTATGGTCACAAGATTGAGGATTCTTGCAATGCAATTTTAATAAAATCAAAAAAACCAAAGGAATTTTATACTTTATTTTGCGTATTAGGTTCAACCAGATTAGATGTTAATCACAAAGCAAAAATGGCAATGGGTTCTAAAAAGGTTAGTTTTGCTTCAAAAGAGGAAGCTGAAGAAGTTACAAAGCAAATTTATGGAGGGATTAGTCCTTTAGGCCTACCCCAAGAAATAAATATCTTTATTGATGAAAATGTATTACGTAGGGAGAAAATATTTATTGGAGCTGGGAATAGAGTGTCTAAATTTTTCCTAACACCTAATTCTTTAATTGAACTAACTCAAGGACGAGTAGAAGATTTAACTTAATCCACCTCTACACAAACTAGATGCTTGAGGTGATAACGCTTTCCCACCAATTCCTGGAAAACGACCGGCTTGTAAATAATATTTTAGAAATGTTCTTACATTTTGAAAATCGTCTTGAGTTATCTCTTGAGGTTTTGTTAAAACACTTAAAGGTCCAGGAAGATTGTTATAGAGAAAGGACTGTTGTTCACTATCTAAATTGTCTATATAGTCTGAAAGTAAAGAGATGGTTACATCATAGTCTTCAATAACAGCAATACAGTTTTCATATTCATTTACGGTTAAGGGACTGACATCTACGTCATAGTTCTTTCTGTATTGAAAAAATAAAACAATTATTATAAAAATTAATACAGTGTAGAAAAATATTTTTAAGGGGAAAAATATTACCTTTTTAATTGGCCATAAAATGGCTTTGAATAATTTCATAAACTTAATCTAAAGCAATAACTAAACATTGGCATGCCCCGCCTGATTTCAAAAATTCTGATACATTTGCTACCACTACATTGGCACCTAGTTCTGAAATTTTATTTGCTACCTCAATTCCATCAGAAGGGAGGATTACGGTGTCATTTACAACAACTGCATTACAAGCTAATTGATTTGCATCATCTTCAGTAACTGGAATTAAATTAAAGAATTGAGAAAACTCACTTAGTGATTCATCCTTAAATGCTTTAGGGTAGAAAATTGCATCATTGTTCTCTGTTGGAAGTTTTTGAAAGCAAGTATCTAAATGATAAAATTTTTCATTAACTAACTCCACAATTACTGGAGTTAAATTAAATTCATCAGCTATATAAAGTAATGCTTCTTTATCACTTCTGATACCATATGCTCCTACTAAGTATTCTCCATATACAAAAGCGTCGCCTCTGCCTTCAAATTTATACTCAGAAGGAATCCTGCCAACATTGTAACCATTTTCTTCAAACCAATTAGCAAAAATTTCCTCCTCCCCACGTCTTTCTTCATATTTAAAGTTAGCTATCAAGACATCTTTCCCGTTTAAAATTCCTGAGTTAGCTGTAAATACGAGATCTGGGTGTTTCTCACTCGGAGGAACGACTTCTACTGTAGCTCCTGCAGCCTCAATGCTTTCTTTTAAATTATTCCATTGTTCTTTTGCGAGGTCTAAATCTACCTCAACACCAGCAACCATCCATGGGTTAATTGAATACTCAACTTTAAAATATTCTGGTGAGCTCATTAGTACTGAGTGGTTTGTCATAATTCATAGTTTACAATTTTCTCTATTAAATGTATATTTTTTATACATGAACAATTACGAATACTCTCCAATAATTGAAAGTTTTCTTAAAGGGTGTCATAGAGTTAATCAAGAGAATGTACCCGAAGTAGGTTCTAGATCATTAGAAGGCTTAAGAAATTCGGTAGAAAATTCTGACCACAACGAATGTGTTATTTTTAAAAATAAGGTAGTTGGATTTGTAATTTGTTTTCAAGATACTGAGAAAACTATTTCTTATATGGAAGAAATACAACATAAAAATTTTAAAGAAATTAGTAAACGATTGAATGATTTTCTGTATATTGATCGAATTGCTATCAATTCTGAATTTAGAAATAATAAATTAGGAAGTGAGCTTTATGCTAACGTTATTAATTTTGCTAAAAATAATTCTATAGCAAACTTAACAGCAGAGATAAATTTATTGCCTACTGTGAACACTCCCTCATTAAACTTTCATAAGAATTTTGGATTTATTGAAATTGACACTGTTAAATATGACGAAGATTATGAAGTATCTCTTCAAAAGAAAAGTCTCGAATAGTTAGAATATAAATATGAAATTTGAATTACCTAGGCGTCATAGGAAAAGTTTTGAAGCAATTGCTAAAAAAAAGATAGTTGAAAATCTCAATAAAGAAGAAAGTTTAGAGGTTTTTGAAAAAATAAAAAAAGAATTTGAAATTTCCCCAAGAACTTTTGGTTCTAAGTCTGGAAAGAAAGAAATGTTTCTTGAGATGTTAATTGTAATAGGTAATCAAATAGCGAATGAATATAAAGATCTTGATGTGGATATGAAACAAGGTATCCCTGAAATAAAAAAGGCTAAATCTGAATGAGAAAATTAATAATTGATGCAGATACAGGATCGGATGATGCAGTCGCATTATTAATGGCTTATAGAAATCTTTCTGAATCAGAAATTTTAGGAGTTAGTTTAGTCTCTGGTAACGTTCCATTGAACCAAGCTATATTAAATACAATTTATGTAAATGAATTATGTGAAGTTAATATACCAATCCACAAAGGTGCTTCAAAGCCACTTGAGAGGGACTATATAGAGGTACATGAATCTGAAGAAGCAAATAAGATTGCTCTAAGTTATAAAAATACATCTACATCAGCCCAGCATGTTCATGGCGTAGACGGTTTAGGGGATATAGGATTAAGACCATCTACAGAGAAAATTTCAGATGTAAGTGCTCTTGATTTTCATAAAAAAATTCTTTCTGAAGAAACTGATGTTGAAATAGTTACTCTGGGACCTTTGACTAATATCGCTAAATTAGTTTTAGATAGTCCTGAGCTATTAAAAAATATAAAACACTGCTACATCATGGGAGGTAGCTCAAATGCATTTGGAAATGTTACAAAATTTGCAGAATATAATTTTTGGGTTGATCCAGAAGCAGCAGATATTGTTCTCAATTCTGGAATTCCGATAACTGTAATTGGCTGGGATCCATCTCTTTTAGATGCAATGATTGATGAGGATAAAGTTAATGAAATTGAAAAAATAGGAACTAAATATTCAAAATTTACTAATGAAATTCAAGTTGTATTGAGAGAAATGATTAAAGATATATTTGGACATGATGGATATGACCTTCCTGATCCACTAGCTATGTCAGTATTCCTTGATGAGGAAATTATAGCTGAGGATGTGGTTGCAAATATTAGAGTAGACACAAGAGATGGCATGACTAGAGGTGGATGTGTTATTGATTTTTTTAATCTTGAGCCTGAAGCTGAAAAAGTTAGAATCGTTCAAAGATGTCACCAAGATATGTTTTATAATTTATTAAAGAAAAGTTTAAATTAATGTTGTCAGATTTATCTATTGTTCAGTTCATAGTTGTACAGGCAAGTTTTGCCTTTAGTCCTGGTTTAATTATTGCTTTGATTGTAAATGAATCTATCCAAAACTCTAGAAGAAAAGGATTTGAAGTTGCAGGAGGAGCAGCTTTAGGAGGTTTAATATTAGCTTTGATTTCTGCTTCAATTGTTACGTTTTTATACTCAGCTATCCCAATCTTTCTTCAAATAATTTATCTTTTCGGATCAGTTTTTATTCTCTATAAAGGTTTGTCGATATTAACTAGAAAAGATATTGAAACTAAAAAATCTGAAAAAGGAGCTTTCTATTCAGGTCTTAAAGTAAATTTAATAAACCCAAAAATGTGGGTTCTATATTTATCTGTAATACCTATTTTTATAACTAATTACGATGAAAATCTATTTACTTCATTAGTTTTTTTAGGAATCTTAACTGTTCTTATTAATTTTGGTGGAGATATGGCCTATGCATTGTTAAGTAGTTATTTTTTTAGCGATTCATCAGAGAAGACAAAAAAAATAATAAACAGACTATGCGGTGTATCTTTGATTTGTATAGGGTTTTATTTACTTTTTAGTAGATTTTTTTGAATCTGAAGATTTTTCATCTTTAAACAACTCAGAGATTGCACCAATACTTCCCAAAGTTGCAGATA
Organism: uncultured Candidatus Actinomarina sp.; assembly: GCA_902565645.1. Classification (GTDB taxonomy): domain Bacteria; phylum Actinomycetota; class Acidimicrobiia; order Actinomarinales; family Actinomarinaceae; genus Actinomarina. The sequence goes on along the minus strand of CACFFJ010000006.1, from coordinate 4,079 downwards.
AGTCAGCTGGTAGGAATATCTTTGTTGCTTTGCCTTCAGCTACCTTTTCTAGTGACTCTAAATATTTAATTGCAATCAAATCATTAGTTGGATCACCTTCATGAATTGCGGCATAAACTTTCTCTATTGCCTCAGCCTCACCTTCAGCAACAGCTACCTTTTCATACTTTTGTGCATCAGCAATTGCTTTAAGTGCTTCTGCTTCACCTTCTGCACTTAATATCTGTGATTGCCTCTCACCTTCAGCAGTAAGAATAGCTGCTCTTTTCTCTCCCTCAGCTTCTGTAACAGCTGCTCTTCTGTCACGTTCAGCTTTCATGACTTTATTCATTGCATCTTGTACGTCTTGAGGAGGATCTATTCTTTGTATCTCTACCCTAACAACACTAGTACCCCATTTATCCGTTGCTTCATCAAGAATTAGTTTTAAAGATGTGTTTATTGTTTCTCTTGAAGTTAAAGCCGCATCCAATTCAAGATCACCGACTACATTTCTTAGGTTAGTTTGTGCAAGTTTTGTAGCAGCAGTTATAAAGTCTTCAACGTTATACACCAAACTCTTAGGATCAGTAGGTTCATAATAAATTACTGCATCAACAGTTATTGTGACGTTGTCCTTTGTAATTACCTCCTGTGGGGGAACATCTATAACTGCTTCTCTCATGTCGACAATTATTAATTTTTCAATTCCAGGTATTACTATATTTAAACCAGGAGATGCCTCTCTGTTATATTTTCCAAATCTTTCAACTAATCCTCTTTCAAATGGACGTAGAATTCTGAATATTCTAAATACAACTGTAAGGATAATTGCAACAGTTAATACTGTTCTTACTAAAGTAAATATGGATTCCATATAACTATTCTATATTGAATTTGTATTTAGGTCTAATCAGATTTAACTGTCAGATTGTTCAAGTTCTTCTTTTTCTTGCTCATAGCGATTTAGAGCTAGAAGAAACATTATAAATAAAATGGTTGAAGCAACAAAGAATGTAATTGGTAATATTCTTATTTCCAGGGCATTTAGTCCATCAATCTCAGCTGGCTTAGGGCCTCTAGGTGCATACAAAATAAATAAAAAGGAATTAATCATTCCCCAGCCAAAAGTTCCAGCACCAACAACAAGAAAGGCCAGTCTTTTCCCGAGGTTTGTTGCATTTAGTAAGAAAGTTGTCCCATAAAAAGTAAGTATTGAACCAATAAATAAAAGAACCCCGGTAATAGCTAAGTTAGCTGAAAGCAGCGATCTCATTATTTCACGCATCAGGCATCATCCCTCTCAAATAATCTACAATTAATCCTATATCAGATTCAGGAAGAACAGCCCCAAATCCAGGCATTTTTCCACCACCAACACCATTAACTCCGTATCCTTTACCGTTAACTGAGCCATTTATTATGAAGTCAACCATATCTTCACGAGCTTTAAATTGTATATTTGCTCTTCCAGATCTTAAAGCTGGTCCTAGGCCTCCTGATGCTATCTTCTTTGTATAGGCTGCACCTGCTGAATAGCCTGCAGTATGACACCTCGCACAGTATGCGTTAAATAGACCAACTGATCTTTTTGCTTTCTCAAGGTCTCCTTCAAATGTTCTGTCGGCGATCTCTTGATAATCTACATTCCATAAACTGTTTTCTAGTGCTGCTTCTAGGAAAACTAATCCATCACTAGCCTCTTTAAGAAACTTCTCTTTACCTTCAACCAATATTCCAAGATTTATTTCATCTGATTGAAGTGCTGATAGATATGCCTTCGCAATGCTTAAGTCTTTCCTTCCTGGTATAGATTCCTCTTCCTCAGGGTTTAAGTTCAAAGCCTGTGTTCCTAAACTCTCTGCTATAGAAGCACTATAAGTGGATAGCTCTATCTCGGCTGAATCAAACAAGCCATCCTCATCAGAATCAATTCCTGTTTCTTTATCTATCAATCCTGAAACGACTAAAACAGCTTCTTGTACTATCGGTAGTTTTGAAGGTGCATCGTTAATATCTTGAATTAATTGATTCTGTTTAATTATTTCGCTTTCTACTTGTAAAGTTGAGTTTTCTATTCTCAAAATTGCTGAATTAACATTTATCTCTATGTTTTGTAATTCTTCCTGTTGTGATATTTGAAAATATCTAAGATATTCAAGCAAATCACTTAACTGTCCATCATTCATAGGACCGCCGCCCTCAAGGCCCCATGCTGGCATAGGTGAGTTTGCCCTTCCGTAAACTAACCAATACCTAATTTCTTCATCGTCATATCGATAAAAAACATTATTAATAGCAGGAGCTGCCCATACAACACTTACTCCACTTCTTTTCTCCACATAAGGAGCAGCGCCACCACCCCCGTCTACACCGTGGCAATTGCCGCACCCAAACTCTTCATAAAGGTGTTCTCCTCTTTCTATAGAAACTTCATCAAAATATTCAACAAACTCTTCTTGCCTGTTTTGCTCACCTAAATAATAAAGTGGAATCATTACAGTCAATAAAGAAGCTAGAAGCACTGCTATCGATAAGGTTTTATCCATGTGTTTTGTTTCAAGCTCATCATCTGACTTATATGGCTCTAAGTTTGGTGCTACATCTTTGGTTTTCCCCGATCCTCTAAACCCAACTGCAGCAAAGAAAGCAAGGGCTCCAATTATTGAGAGTGAAATTAAAGTAACAAATATAGAACTATTCATCTTTACTCATCGGTTGGTGCTAAAGCTATGCAAGAAAGGCCTTGAGGATATTTTACAGATAGTCCAGAAGCTCTAGGTGATTCAATTATTGTTCCTGTATCAATTATGAATTTTCCAGCTGCATTAACGCTGACTATAAATCTATCAAGGTTTCGTGGAGCTGGACCAGCATAATACTCACCAACCATATTATATTTCGAACCATGACAAGGACATTCAAAACCTTGTGAAGAGTTGCACCAAGGGACTCTACAACCTAAGTGAACACATCTTTGATATAAAGCCACTAACCCATCTGCAATAGTTCCACCATCTGAAAACTGTGAACCCGTTGCTTTAGATGTGTCAAATGGCAACACATAAGCTCTTGCTTCAGGTATAAAAGCAGGAATAATTGATCCATCAGCTTGGAATATTTGTTTTTTTAAATCTTCAACTTTTCCTGCATCAACTTTAGAACCAAAACCACCCGAAACTTTTGGCCAGAAAAATCCAAGCCAAGAGATTGCTTGTATTCCAGCAAATGCACCAAAAGATATTCTAAGAGCTTTAGTTAAAAACTGTCTTCTCGTTATACCTGCTTCTTCTTCTGAAATTTCCTCATAAATTACTTTTTCTTCGATCTTAATTGAGCCATCTGTTTCTTCTGATTTTTCTTCATCTGCATCTTTATCATCTATATTTTCCTCTTCTGTTAAAGAGGGTTCATCAGGGGCTAAGAAGCTAGTCTTTGATTTATCAACCTTTAAAGCTTTCTTGTCTACATTTTTTCGCCAATTTATAGTTTTTGGTGCTCTTCCAGAGATAATAGCAACCATACCTAAAACACCTAATACTCCTACTACACCAATTGCGATAAATGAAATCTCTACCAAGCCCATTAGTGACCGTCTCCTAAAAAGTTAACCCAGTCCAGTAAGTCATCAAACCAAATTCCATCAATCCAAGGATATGTCCAGTTCCAACCAGGTCCTCTAAAGAGTACGCCAATAACTGTTAAGGTGGCTGCACCAGAAAGGAAGAAAGTAAACATCATAATTGCATACTTTCTTTTTGAGGGATTGTTTTCAGGATTCCTGTCAACATAAGGAATTGCCATAAACCCAATCATTCCAACTACAAGTGGAATCATAACACCAGCAATTTGGGGGTCCCAATAAGACAAAGCCTCTTGCAATCCTAGAAAATACCATGGAGCTTTAGCTGGGTTGGGTGTAATGTTTGGATTTGCTTCTTCAAGAAGAGGGGCTTGTAATATTGCACTTATAAAAATTAAAAAGGCTGTCATAGCCATTACAGCAATAAATTCTGGGAGCATTAAATGAGGCCAAGTATTTACTTTATCTACAGGAGCTGATACAGATTTCTGAATAGGTTTAGCTTTAACAACAGTTA
>CACFFJ010000005.1 GCA_902565645.1 uncultured Candidatus Actinomarina sp. | reverse complement strand
GTTGATGAAAAGATAATTAGATACGAAGGCTCTCCATTTGTTGTATGGGAAGAGACAGAAGAAGTTTATGAAAAGGGAGAAGTACAGATGCTAGCACCTGTATTACCATCAAAGGTTGTTGCTGTAGCAAAAAATTATCAAAAGCATGCACAAGAGCTTGGAGTTTTAGATTATCATGCACCAGAGAATCCAGTTTTTTTTATTAAACCATCAACTTCAGTAATTGGCTCAGGTGAATCAATAATTTATCCAACACTTGGTAAGCATGTAGATCACGAAGCAGAATTAGCAATTGTTATTGGAAAATTATCAAAAAACCTTAATGAAGATAATTGGATGGAAAGTGTTCTTGGTTTTACTAATGCTAATGATTTATCAGAAAGAATATTACAAGGTCAAGATGGATCATTTAATGGAAATTTTACTAGAGCAAAGAGCTTTGATACATTTTGTCCACTAGGACCTGTAATACAAACTGAATTTGATAAAAATCCAGAACTAAATATTAAATGTTATGTTAATAATGAATTAAAGCAAGATGGTAATACACGAGATATGATTTTCAGTATTGGAGAAATATTAACGTTTGTTACTTCAATAATGACTCTATTGCCGGGTGATGTATTGCTAACAGGAACACCTGAGGGTGTAAGTAAAGTTTCACCAGGAGATGAAATAAGAATTGAAATTGATACTATAGGTACATTAGTAAATAATATTAAATAAAATAATGAAGCTTAGAATTGCACCATCTCCAACTGGCAACTTACATATAGGAAATGCAAGAACAGCTCTATTTAATTGGTTATACGCTAGGTCTAATGATGGTCAATTTTTAGTCCGAATTGACGATACAGATACAGAAAGAAGTCTCCCAGAGTATGAAGAAAATATTATTAATAATTTAAAATGGCTTGGCATAGATTGGGATGAAGGTATTGAGGTTGGAGGTAAAGAGGGAACCTATAGACAATCAGATAGATTTGAAAGATATACTCAAGTTGCAGAAGAGTTATTAGAAAAAGGATTAGCTTATGAAGAAGATGGTGCTGTAAGGTTTAAAGTCGAGGATAAAGGAGAAATCAAATTTCATGATAAAGTTAGAGGCTCTATGAAGTTTGATTTATCTGATATAGAGGACTTTGTTCTTTTAAGATCTGATAAGTCTCCCACATATCATTTAGCTTCTACAGTAGATGACATTGATTATGGGATAACTTTAATTGCAAGAGGTGAAGATATTTTATCATCAACCCCAAAGCATATATTATTAATGAATTCCCTTGATGCTCCATTGCCTGAATTTTGTCATCTTTCTTTACTTTTCGGGCCAGATGGAAAGAAATTAAGCAAGAGACATGGTGATACTTCGGTATCTTCGTATAAAGACAAAGGAATATTAGCTTCAGCCTTATTTAATTATATGTGTTTATTAGGTTGGTCTCCTGGAAATGATTTAGAAATATTTGAGAGAGACTTAGCAATTGAAAAATTTGATTTAAACGATGTGCTGCCTAATCCAGCAATTTTTGATACAAAAAAGCTTCTATGGATGAATGGACAGTATATTAGAGAAATTGTAAAAGATGATTTTGAAACATTATTTGTAGAATCTATTGAAAATTCTATCTCGAGAGAATTATTTGAGGATGAACTTGATAGATTGAAAAAAATTGTACAACCTGTTCAAGAAAGAATAGAAACATTGAATGATATTAATGAGCAAATTAAATTTTTGTTAGATGAACCATTTGAAATAGACCAAAATGACTGGAAAAATGTTAACTCTTTAGAAGGACAAAAATATATGAAAAAAATAAGGGAAAGGTTTATTTCAACTGAATCTTTTGAACTTAAAAATATAGAGGAGATAATGAGATTTGAATTAGAGGAACTAAGTATTAAACCAAAGATAGGATTCCAAATTACAAGAGTTGCCGTTACAGGAACAAAAATAAGTCCACCATTGTTCGAATCAATATTTGCTCTTGGTAAAGAGACAACAATTGCAAGATTGGCTGAAAGTATTGAAGATTTGTAACAAATAATAATTTAATTACTATATTCTTATTACTTATACGGCCCCGTCGTCCAGAGGCCTAGGACGCTGGGTTTTCAACCCAGAAACGCCGGTTCGAATCCGGTCGGGGCTGCTACCTTCGGGGATGGTGTAATTGGCAACACAATGGGTTCTGGTCCCATTATTGAGGGTTCAAATCCTTCTCCCCGAGCATTTTGGCCCCGTCGTCTAGAGGCCTAGGACGCCGCCCTCTCAAGGCGGAAACGCCGGTTCAAATCCGGTCGGGGCTGCTAAGTAAACTATTCTTCCTAAACCATCTGGGTTGATTTTTAATTAAATCTTTATAATCATTTATGTCATCAACCTCAAAAGAAAGTTCTTTATTAAAAATTTTTTTATAATTTATATTTTTTTTATTGAATAATTCGATATGTTTTATAAAACTTTTTTCACCATATTGAAATTCATTTATAAATTTGTTTCCGCCTATTATTGGAGTGCCTGAATCTTTACTTTCACTAATGATAATTTCGTTTAATAAGCATTCCTCTATCCAAACTTTTGCATAGTGTCTATTTACATATGGAAGATCTGCATGAACAATAGTCCAAGCAGAATAATCTTTTGTTAAATTAATAAATTCATTTATTTCATTATTTAAACCACTATTTTTTGCGTTAAATGTTTCAATCTTATTCTTGGTACAATAATCAACAACTGAAGAGTTATTTGTGATGCAATAAATATCAACATTTTCATCGTCAAAAGAATTTACAATATTTAAAAACATAGATTTTGAAAGTTCAATTCTTTCTTCCTTGTTTAAAGTATTAGAGAGCCTAGTCATAGGGTTTTCAAAATCTCTTACAGGTATTCCTATTATAAAATTTTTATCCATATATTTATTTCCGTAATACCATGCTATTAAGTTATATATTTCAATGACAAGAAAAACAAAAATAATTGCGACCGTAGGGCCAAGTGTTAATTCAAAAGATGGTATTGATAAATTAATCAATTCGGGTGCTGATGTATTAAGATTAAATTTTTCACATGGAAGTAATGAAGACCACTCAAATATAGTCAAGTGGGCAAGAGAACACGATCAATCTGTTGCAATAATGCAAGACATACAAGGTCAAAAAATAAGAACAGGTGAAGCTAAAAACGGAACCATTTTAAAAGCATCAAATAATATCGAAATCACAAATAAAGATTCAACCTCAGATGAAAATTCATTATATATAAACTACAAAAATTTATATAAAGATATTAATTCTGGAGAGAGGATTCTTATTGACGATGGTCAAATTACCTTAAGAGTAGTTAAAAAAACAAGATCATCAATGAACGCACAGATTGAGGTTGGAGGAGAACTAAGGTCTAATCAAGGAGTCGCATTCCCTGACTCTAGTTTATCCGTATCATCTTTAACAGAAAAAGATCTCAAAGATCTTAAATTTGGAAACGAATTAGATGTAGATATTGTTGCCGTTTCCTTTGTAAGGAATGCAAATGATATTACGGAAGTAAAAAAAATTATCAACAAAAATATAAAAATCATTGCAAAAATCGAATTAAAATCTGCTGTTAAAAATTTAGGTGAAATAATTGATGAGTCTGATGGAGTTATGGTAGCAAGAGGGGATTTAGGTGTTCAACTTCCATTAGAAAAAATACCATTTGTACAGAAGCAAATATTAGATGAAGCTAATGCAAAAGGCAAGATCACCATTACTGCTACAGAAATGCTTCAATCTATGAAAGATTCACATAGACCTACTCGCGCTGAAGTGACTGACATAACAAATGCAATATTAGAAGGTACAGATTGTGTCATGCTATCAGCAGAAACTGCTATTGGTAAACATCCGGAAGTTGTAGTAGAAGTTATGGGAAATATTTGTAAAGAGGTGGATTCAAGGAATGATACTTCAACAATAAAGTTTAAAGAGCAATCAGTAATTGATACACTAACTACTTCGATAGCGAAGGGAGCTGTTCAGATTGCAAATGAAATAGATGCAAAAGCAATAATTGCATTTACAGAAACGGGCAGGACTCCATTACTTATTTCAAATTACAGACCTGAAGCTCCAATATTCACTTTTACAAGTATTGATAAAACTTATAACCAAATGAATATTCTTTGGGGTGTTGAGCAGATTAAAATTACTAGATTAGAAACTACTGATGAGATGTTTAAAATTGCAGATTCTTGGCTTCAAAACAATAAAAACTATAAAAAAAATGATAAAGTTGTAGTTGTTGCTGGAACACCTCCTAACAAAGAGGCAGCTACTAACTTAATAAGAGTTATGAAAATAGGAGAATTTTAATGGGACAAAAAATTGAAATGAAAATAACTAAGTTTAATAAGAATGTTATTTTTGACCTCAATAGATCCTTGTCTGGTCAAGATGGTGTAACTTATTACAATATTGCGCATGCTTCATTAACAAATGAAGTAAGTGCACAACTTGCTTTAAAATTATTTCAATTTTCTAATGAGATAGATAATATATTTATACAGTCAAATGTTGTAACAGTTAACTTTATAAGCAATATAGGAACTGCCGTAAGTGAATATGAAAAACAAATCGAAGAATTCTTTCTTTACTATAAGGATGAAGAGGAATGAAGATAGGCGTAACAGGCGCAAGTGGTTTTATTGGAAGAAAGCTTACTAAGAAATTAACTGAATCAGGATACGAAGTAAAAAAATTTGTTCGGAGAGAAGTATTAAATGAAGATGAAATATATTGGAGCCCATTAAAACAAGAGATTGATATTGAACAATTTAAAAATCTTGACGCTGTGATTCATTTAGCAGGAGAATCAATTGCACCAAAAGATATTTTTGGCTTCCTACCTTTTGCTGGAGGAAGGTGGAACAAAGAAAGAAAATCAAGAATTTACTGGTCTAGAAAGTGGGCAGCAGATTTATTTGTAGATACTTATGCTAATCTAGATAAATTTCCAAAAATATTCATCTCCGCTTCAGGTATAGGCATTTATGGTGAACATGGTGATGAAGTTATAACTGAAAAAACTCAATACAATAGAGGATCATTTGAGCAGCTTGTAGTTGAAGAAGCTTGGGAGGATCCATTATTAGAAATAAAGAAACATGGAGTTAGAGTAGTTAATGCGAGAAAAGGTATTATTTTAGGAAAAGGAAATGTAGCAACAGATATTTTTACTCTTGTATCTAAATTGAATATCAGTAGTCCAATCGGGAAAGGCAATCAATATTTTTCATGGATTTCAATAGAGGATGTTGTGAATGCTTATATTTTTTGCTTAGAAAATAAAAATCTTGAAGGTCCTATTAATTTTGTATCACCAGAACCATTAAAACAAAAAGATTTTTCAAGAATTATTGCGAAAATTATGAATAAAAAATATTTTTTTCCACCATTGCCACCAATTTTAATGAAGATAGCAATAGGATGGGAATTAGGAGAAAGTTTAGGACTTACTAGTATGAGAATAATTCCAGAAAAACTATTAAAAGAGAATTTTAATTTTGAATGTCAAACACTGGAAATGTGTAAAGAGGAGTTTGTAGATTGAGCAATTACGAAGAAAGAATGGCAAAAAAGTACGGCTTCTTTTCAAACGAAACTACTGAAAAAGAAATCAAAAAAGATAAAATACAATCTGAAACTACAGAAGAGTCAGAAGAAGATTCTGTTCAAAAAACATCTGGGGATAATTTAATCGTACCCCTAGAAGCTTGGCAGAATGTATTAAATCAACTTGGCAATATACATGAAGCAAATCAACTAATGGCAGAATCTAGGGAACGTGCAGCTAAAGCTGAAGCAGAAGCAGAGTTTTTGAGAGAAAAATTAAAGAACACTAGAGAAGAACTTGAGGCTTCAAAGAAAAAAAAGCGGTTCTTCTTTTTTTAGATACTAGCTAATTCCTATATTGATTATCCGAAACACCTTTAATAATAAAAAATGAAATTATAAGAAGAATTATTAATGAAAACATAGCAGGGTTTCTTCCAAGTCCCAGTGTGTTAACAATAAATCCCCAGAGTAAAGGACCAATAATTGTTGCAAATCTTCCAACCGTTGAGTACAAACCATAAAATTCTCCTAAATGCTTTTCCGGGCTAAGTCTTGTCATAAACAATCTATCTACTGCAAATATTCCACCAATATTAAATCCACCGATAACTCCTGTTACATATATCAGCCAAATCTGATTAAATTCTGTAGCAATAATTGCGAGTGTTAAAGATATCATCCAGCAAATTAAACTTGCAAGAGTACATAGTCTTGGTCCATATTTATCCCCAGCTCTACCAAAAACATATCCACCTATAATTGAAACAACAATAGCTATTGCAAGTATTCCTTGACTATCTTCAGGAGTTAATCCAGCTTCTTCAACTAAATAAACAGCTAGAAGTCCTCCGATTAGAGTGTTAATTGCATCGGCATAAAAAAATCTACCAATTAGAAACCTTGTTAGGCCATCATATTTTCTTGAATGTTTCCATGATTTTATAACTATTGTTATTGAATCTGAAAGTTTAATTTTTGATTTATTTTCAGAAACTTTTTTTTCATCAATAAATATAAATGCAGGTATTGAAAAAATCATAAATAGTACTGCTACAGATCTGAAAATTTCAACATAGCTATAACCAATATTTTGAAGAAATGTTGCTACACCGAAACCTATTAACGATCCAACATATCCAAAAGCAACACCCATGCCAGAAATTTTTCCACGGTTATTTTCGTTACTTACTGAAACCAGTAAAGCATCGTAGACTACAGATCCAAGATTGAAGCCTATTAATGAAATAATAAATAAAATTACTGAAGTACTTACATTAAATGTTCCAAGTAAAAAAGTTGACACTATACATGCGATTGTTGTTATAAATAAAAGAGGTTTTTTACCTTGGGAACCATCAGATCTAGCACCCACCCAAGGTCCAGTAAGTGCAACAATTACCATTGCACCTGATGTTGCAAAACCTAATGCTTGGTCTGTCCATCCTTGCTCGCTTACTAGCCAAACAGAAAAATATAATCCTGGGATTACAAATGCATAAACTGTATTTGCTAAATCGAAAAGAAGCCAAGAAAATAAGCTACTTCTTTTTACATTATTCATTATAAATTATTCAAAGCATCAGAGAATCTTTTTAAACCTTCAGCCAAATCATCATCGCTTAAAGCATATGAGCACCTAAGATACCCATTAACTCCAAAGACCTCACCAGGCACAAATGCTACATAGTGTTCGTCAAGTAACCAGTTGCAAAATTCTATTGAATTAGAAACATTTTTGATTTTTCCATCACAGTAATAACTTATATCTGGGAAAAGATAAAAAGCACCAGTTGGTTCAACAAGATTGATGTTTTTTATATTTTTAAAAGCATTTAATGCATAGAGCCTTCTTTTGTTAAATGCTTCTTTCATTTTATTTGTTTCGTTTAAACCATTTTTTAAAGCTGAAAGTGCAGCAATTTGAGATAAATTTGCAACATTAGAAGTAGCATGTGATTGGATCTTCTTTGACATATTTATTACATCAGAGTTGCCTATAATCCAACCTACTCTCCATCCGGTCATTGCATATGATTTTGCAACACCATTTACAACAATTGTATTTTTAAATTGTGGATCATAAATAGCAGGCGAAGGAGAAGTTTCTCCTTCATAGACTAGGTGCTCGTAAAGCTCGTCAGAAATAATCCAAAGGTTATTCTTAAAAGCCCATTCATAGATTTTTTCGGCTTCTTCCTTTGAGTAAACAATACCGGTCGGATTAGACGGAGAGACCCATACCAAAGCTTTTGTTTTATCTGTTCTATTTTCCTCTAATTGTTCAACTGAAACTTTAAAATTATCTTGATAATTAGTTTCTACAAAATTTGGGACACCTCCTGAAATCTTGACTGCTTCTGGATAAGTAGTCCAGTAAGGTGTAGGAATCAAAACCTCATCACCAGGATCTAAAATAGCTATAAGTGAATTAAATATTGCTTGTTTACCACCATTTGTAATAACTATATTATTAGGATCTGAATCGAAATTTGAATAAATGCTTGTTGTTCTAGATATTTCGTTTCTTAAAATTTCTAAACCAGCTACTGCTGTATATTTATGATTTTTTGGATCCTCTGCGGCTTTTTTTACATCTTCAATAACATAACTAGGCGTACTGAAATCAGGCTCTCCTGCACCAAAACCAATGACAGGTTTACCTTCTTCTTTAAGTTCTTTGGCCTTATTTGATATAGCCATAGTTCCAGAAGGCGTTATTAAACTATTTAATTTAGAAATATCCATATTCTTTTCAAAGTCATTTTAACCAATTTTAATATGTAAACTATAGTCGAATATTATTAAACTAAATCAGATGGAAATAATACTTTACGGGAAGCCTGTAGCTGAAGAGTTAGATAAGAATAGTAAGAAGGTTTTTGATGAATTTAAATCATCTAATAAAAGAAATCCAAAATTAACTGCAATAACTGTTGGAGAAGACCCAGCTTCTCTTTTGTATGTATCAAGGAAAGAAGAAAAGGCTAATGACCTAGGTGTTGAATTTAATTGGATTAAATTACCAGAAAAAACATCACAAAATGATTTAGATTCACAAATTAAAGAAATTATAAAAGAATCAGATGGAATAATTGTTCAACTTCCACTTCCTAGACATATTCATGCAGAGCAAACAATAAATATGATTCCAAATAATTTAGACGTGGATGGACTCACAGCATTAAATTTAGGAAATCTCTACTCAGATAATTATAAAATTATACCTGCAACATCTTTAGCTATATTGGAATTGATTAAATATTACAATATTGACACTAATGATAAGAATATTGTTATTGCAGGAAGGTCTAGATTAGTATCTTCACCTTTAGCAAAAATATTAAGTTCAAAAAAATACAATGCTAACGTTTCAGTAATTCATAGCAGAACTACAAATCAAAAAAGTTTTACTCTTAATGCAGATATATTTATTTCTGCAATTGGTAAACCAAAGAATTATGACATTTCTTTTTTAAAAGAAAATTCAGTTGTTATTGATATCGGAATTTCGAGCGTAGACTCCCAAACATATGGAGATATTGATACAAGTAATCTTGAAAATCATTTATTAAGCAGATCTCCTTATCCAGGTGGAGTTGGGCCAATTACAGTTTCAGCTCTTTATTCAAATTTAGCTAAATTGATTAGCTAGCTGCCCACTCTTCTTCAGAAATTTGTGAATTTATATCTACTCTTCTTAAAAGAATAAATCCAATTACAAAAAATAAAGATATTCCTGGTAAAGATAATCTAGGGTTTCCAGTTGAAGCACTTACATAGCTATAAATAAGTGGCCCCCAAATTGCTGAGAATCTAGATATTACAGAAAAGAATCCCATGAATTCTCCTTCTGCACCTTTAGGCAACATAGTTGCATAAACACTTCTACTAACAGACTGTAGGCCACCCATCCCTAATCCAACAACGACTCCTAAAATTATGACTGGTATAAGTTGTTTTTCAGGTACAACGAAAGCACTATTACCTGCAATAAAGAACAAGGTTATTGTAAAAAGTAATGTATTTTTTTGTCCAATTCTACCTGCAAGATAACCAGCTAACCTAGCTCCTGCAAAAGCAATAAATTGAACAATTAAATAGACAATAATAATTGAAGTTTGATCTAGTAAAAGAACCTCGCTAAAAAATGGACCTGCCATATTTATAACTGTTTGAGCTCCGTCCCAATAGAAAATATAAGCTAATAGGAAATACAATAAAAATGGAAATCTTCTTATTTTTTTCAAAGTCGTTATATTTGTTTTCCATCCATCTAATACACTAATTTTTGTACCTTCTTCAGGTTTCTTTTCATCTATTTTCATTCTTGAAAAGCTAAACATTGAAAATACTAACCACCATAAGCCAGCAAAAGTAATTGCAATACGAGAAGCAAGTTCAGTTTCGATTCCTAACATCCCAGGTCCTAGTTGTATAATTGCTAATGATAAAAGTAGTTGTAAACCACCACCAAGATACCCTAAAGCATATCCCCTTGCTGATACTTGATCAATTGTATCTTCCGTAGTTATATCCTTAAGTACACTGTCATAAAAAACATTAGATCCAGTTGCTCCAAATTGTGCAAGGAAATAAATAAGAAGTGTTAATACTACATCTCCTGAAGTTGCGAAATAAAAAGTTGAAGCAAATATAGCCCCACCATAAGCAAAAGATTTAAATAGTCTCATTCTAGAACCTGCTAAATCTGCCAAAGCTCCAAGTGTTGGCATAATTAAGAAAAATATAAAAAGAGCAGACCCAATAGCAAAGCCCCAAACTTCTGCTCCTGTGTAAAGTTTTCCTCTGAAGTTAAAACCTTCCGCAGGCACAACTACACTTACGAAATATACTGGCATTACTGCACCTAATGTTGTTGTTTCATATGCTGATTTTGCCCAGTCATACATTGACCAACCAAATATTGTTCTTTTATTATTTTTTTCTGTCATACTTCCCCCATAAGTCAACTTTAATAAAAAAAACCTTCCGATGTATTTTATATATGAAAAATTAAGTAAAAAACAACTGTATATTCAAGGTTATGTCTCAAATTAGAAATAGAGGTAAAAATTAATGGGATTTAAATGTGGAATTGTTGGATTACCGAATGTAGGCAAGTCAACACTATTCAATGCACTAACACAAGCTGAAATTGAGTCAGCAAATTATCCATTTTGCACAATTGAACCAAATGTAGGAATCGTCCCAGTTAATGATCAACGTTTAGAAGAATTAGCAAAAATAGTAAATCCAAAAAAAATTATTCCCACTGCTATGCAGTTTGTTGATATTGCTGGACTTGTTGAAGGTGCCTCAAAAGGTGAGGGATTAGGTAATCAATTTTTAAGCAACATTAGAGAAACTGAAGCAATTATTCACGTTGTCCGAGCTTTTGAAAACGATGACATTGTACACGTCTCAGGTAAGGTTTCTCCATTTAATGATATAGAAATTATTAATACTGAATTGGTACTTGCTGATTTAAGTACCGTAGAAAAACTTTACCAAAAAGCAATTAAAAACACCAAATCTGGACAAAAAGAAGGTTTGCCTTTAAGAGAATTAATAGAAAAAATTCTTCCTCCTCTTGAGGAAGGTAAAGCTTTACGAACAATATCTTTTAACCATGAAGAGTCCAAGCTTTTAAAAGGATTTCAATTATTAACAATTAAACCAACCCTGTATGTTGCTAATGTCAGTGAAGATGGATTTGAAAACAATCCCCATCTAGATGAGATTCTAGATTTAGCAAATAAAGAAAGTTCTGAAGTTGTAGTCATATGTGCCGAAATAGAAGCTCAAATATCTAAGTTAGATATCGTAGCAAAACAAGAATTCCTATCAGAGATGGGTCAAAATGAATCTGGCTTGGATAAGCTAGTCAAAGCTGGATACAAAATATTAGGATTACAAACATATTTTACTGCTGGTCCAGAAGAGGTACGCGCTTGGACCATAAATGTAGGAGATCTAGCACCACAAGCAGCAGGAAAGATACATGGTGATTTTGAAAAAGGATTTATTCGTGCTGAAACAATAACTTTTAATGACTTTATAGAATATGGTGGAGAAAAAGGTGCAAAAGAAGCTGGTAAACTCCGTTCAGAAGGCAAAGAGTATATAGTCCAAGAAGGTGATGTGTTGCATTTCTTGTTTAATGTAAATTAACATTTTTCTCACCTTTTTTTCATGTATTGAGAAAGCCAATAAATACAGGGCTTCAAAATTAGAAATAATTAGTAAATGTTAGATATATTTAAGAAATAAGATTTTTAAAAAAGTAGTGCTTTAACTAAATTCTATTTATAGGATAATAAAGCACGTGAAAGTAATAATAGTTGGAGCTCATAGCGAAGCTAAGCAATTAATAAATAGAATAAGTGCTGGCTGGAGTATTTCTGTAATTGATATTGATCAGGAAAAATTAAGAAACTTTTCAACTAATCGACAAATTGAAAAATATCAAGGTGATGGGACCTCAACACTCGTATTAAAAAAGGCTGGAATAGAGAGTGCTACTGCTCTAATAGCTCTTACAGAAAACGATGAAGTAAATATAGAAATATTAAAAATAGCAAAACAAAACAACATATTGAGACTTTCATCAGTGGTAAATAAAGAATCATTTATTAAGAAATATCAAGAACTTGAAGTAGAAATTGTTGATCCAGGTATTTTAATTTCTAGAAGATTAGAACATATATTGGAACCTCGAAGAGTTGTTTCCCAAGCTTTTGCTGGTGGTAGAGCGGAAGCAATAGAATTAGAAATAAGCCCTGATAGCCCAGCAAGGGGAAAAAAATTGAAGGAAATTGGTTCTAAATATTACATTGTTGGGGCAATACTTAGAAAAGGTCAGGTACTTATTCCACATGGTGATACTGAACTAGAAACTGGAGATTTAGTAACTGTTGTTTTGCAAGCTGGTGCCTTTGGGAATGTGATTGAATTATTTACAGGTTCTGAATCAAGATACCCTCTTGAGTTTGGAAAAAATGTAGCAGTAGTTATAAAATCCGAAAAAAATTTAAAAAATTTAAGTGAAGCTGAATTTTATACAAGAAATACAAAAGCTGAAGAACTAATAATCTTTTCCAGTGAAGAAGTATTTAAAGATAATAAAGAATCAAACCAAGAAACATATGATGCAATATTAAAAGATCAAGAATATCAAATTATTCAGAATCAAAAAAATTCCTTAAAAGAACTAGAAAGCAAAATTGAAGAATTGTCAATTGGGACATTAGTGATTCCTGTGGATGAAGATGATCTTAAAAAATCTTTCGTAAAATCTATTATTAACTTGTCAAATAATAAAAATGTCCCTGTTTTATTTTCTAGAGGTAGTTCTCCATTTAAAACTATTGGAATTCTTATAAGTAATAATTTTAATCAAAATAGCCCTACTTTAGTTTCATTTGACTTAGCAGTTTCAATGTCTGCAAAAATATTTGGCTTAAAAGTGAATCAACCAAAATTTTTATCTCAAGAAAACTCTGCAACTAATAAAGATTTGTTAGAAAAACTGCAGGATATAGCGTTAGCACATGAAACTCAATTAGATATTTTTAGTTCTGAAGGAAATGAAGCAAAAACGTTTATTGAGAATTCCAGTAAATTTGATCTTGCTGTTGTTGGTAAAGATAATTCAAGTGGATGGCAATCCAAAAAAATTAGTGAATTTGTAGCTTTAAATTCTAGCTCAACAGTATTGTATATTCCAAATTAGAGGTAAACATGGAAAGTTTTGATGCAATTTCTCTTGTAGTAATCTCTTTAGGAGCATTCTTACTTCCTTTATTTGCAAACAAAATTAAAATCCCTGGAATTGTTTTGGAGATTGCTTATGGAATTTTAGTTGGGCCAATATTGAATCTAGTAAGTCCTTCAGAATTTATTTCAGGTTTAGCAATTTTAGGTTTCTTACTTCTTATGTTTTTATCTGGTTTTGAGATAGAAATTGAAAAATTTCAGGAAAAAGGGCTAAAAGCTCTTCTATTACCGACTCTTATGTTTTCAGGGACAGTATTAATTTCATTTTTCTTAGTTACACAATTAAATTATCCATTTTTCCTTGGATTAGTACTATGCACAACAAGTGTTGCAATTGTAATTCCAATATTAAGAAGCGATGACACGATCAAATCTAATTATGGACAAATGTTATTTATGACAGCTTTACTTTCAGACATTTTAACTTTGCTTGGTGCAACAGTCCTTGCATCAGTAGAAAGATCTGGAGGTTTTGGCATAAAGAACCTAAATGTACTCTTATATTTTATATTTGTTACTTTGATTTTAAGGATTGTTAGGAGAGTTGCTTGGTGGAATCCACAATTATTTTCAAGGATGTTTGACGGTAATGATCCTGAGGAGCTTGGAATTAGAAGTTCTATAGCGTTAATGTTAACACTTGTAGGTGTCGCTGTACTTTTTGAAATAGAGGCAATTTTGGGTGCATTTCTTGCAGGAACAATATTCGCATTTATTTTTCCAAACAGGGGAAGCTTGGAAAGCAGTCTCAAAGGTTTTTCTTATGGATTTCTGATTCCTATATTTTTTATAAATATTGGATTAAATTATGACATAAGTGTTTTTTCAAATACTGAATTTTATATTGGGGTTATGTATCTGTTTGCTATTGCAATAATAGTTAAATTATTACCAACCTTACTTTTGGCTTTTTCAGGAGTAAGCTTTAGACAAATTTTTGCAGGAGGCTTCTTACTATCAGCTAGGTTTAGTCTTATCATTGCAATGGCTGAAATTGGTGTTGAGATAGATTTAATTTCGAAATCAATAGAACAACAGATTATTTTATTAGCAGTATTAACTGCCACAGTCTCACCTATAGGCTATAAATTACTTTCCCCAAAGATAAAAGATGAATGAGCATGAATTCTAAGATAACATTATTCCTCAAAGGATTAGCAATGGGTGCTGCGGATATTTTGCCAGGGGTATCTGGAGGAACGATAGCACTTATAACTGGAATATATGAGGAACTTGTTGAATCAATAAAGAATATAAATATTAAGTTATTTAGGTCTTTATTTAAAGCTGGTTTCAAATCCTTTTGGAAAGACTTAAATGGAAATTTTTTACTTACTATTGCACTAGGAATTTTATCTTCAGTGTTGTTACTTTCTCGCTTCATAACTTATTTACTAGTAAATCACGAATTTAAGTTATGGGGATTCTTTTTTGGTCTGATTTTATTTTCAGGAATATTAATTTTAAGACAAGTTAAAGAAACAACTATAAGTTATCTTATAATTGGGATTTTCATAGCTTCACTAATATCCCTAATAGGTCCAACTACTACTCCAGAGAATTACTTTTTTATATTTTTTTCAGGATCAATAGCTATCTGTGCGATGATCCTACCAGGTATTAGTGGATCGTTTATATTATTATTACTCTCTAAATATGAGTTCATATTAAATGCTATTAACGAATTAAAAATTGACATTTTATTAGTATTCTCGATTGGTTGTTTATTTGGGCTACTTTTGTTTAGTAGATTCCTTTCTTATCTATTTCATAACTATAAGGATTATGTTTTATCTATACTTGCAGGATTTTTATTTGGATCACTAATAAAAATCTGGCCTTTTAGAGAAATTGCTGAAAGTAGAGTTAACAGTGAAGGTGTTGCTGAACCATTTATAACAAGACCAACCCTTCCAAGCTTGGATAATATAGAAGAAATACTATATTTTCTTATATTTTCTTTAATTGGCTCTATGTTAATTTCCTTTTTACAAAAGAAATCTTTAGAAGATAACAAAGAGTAATATTAGGTTAAAATTAAATTATGAGATTAGGTTTACCAGAATTACTAATTATTTTATCAATATTGTTATTGTTATTTGGCGCTAAACGTCTACCCGGATTAGCTAAATCATTAGGAAAGTCTACAAGAGAGTTTAAAACAGGTTTAGAAGAAGAATAACAGCAATGAAAAAAATATATTTATTGCTTTTATTATTCTTGTTTGGATGCAATCAAAGCGGTTTTGAAGAATTTCAATCAGGAAAAGAAGTTTATGAAGCAAGATGCAGTGCTTGTCATGCTCCAGATTTTAAAGGTAGGGTTGGACCGAGTATTGATTCAAACTCACCATCAGCTAAAATGCCAGATACATATTGGATCCAAACGATTACAAAAGGAAAAGGATCAATGCCTGCTGTAAGATTAAATGAAAATGAAGTTGAATTAGTTATTGAATATATAAAAAGCAGTTATTAGTTAAATTCTTCCAGTCTTTTTATTTAATTCAAATAATCTGTCTTTTACATTATTTAAAGGCTCCAAAGAATCTAATCTCCATCCCCAGTTTCCTAACTGTTGGCCTGGGATATTAAATCTTGCTTCACTACCTAATTCCAAAATATCTTGAACTAAAGTACCAGATAGCTGACAAGGCGTTTCCCATATTACTGATATTGCATTCCATACTTCAGATTCAAATTTATTCTTTAAATTATTATCTACACATTCTTTAAAATGTTTTCTTTGACCATCTGTTGTTTCTTCTAGCCATTGTTTTGTTGTTGGAGAATCATGAGTTCCAGTATATGCTGCACAATTGTAAGGCCATTCAGATGGTGGTATTTCTATATCCCAATTATCATGAGGAATTCTTTGATTCAACATTCTAATTCCAGGAATATCATAATCTTCACGCGCATCATCCATTTCAATAAGATCTAATGCAAATAAATCTTCTGCAAGAATTCTCTCTAGTTGAATATCTTCTTTAATATCATCTAGAAAACTTTTTCCAGGTCCTTTTCTCCAAACACCTTCAACACCAAGGCCACCATTTGGAATTGCCCAAAATTGAAATAAACCACCAAAATGGTCAATTCTTAATAAGTCATATTTATTTAAACATGAATTCAATCTATCCTTCCACCATTTGTAGTTCTCTTTTTTATGTTCTTCCCATAAATAAAGTGGATTACCCCAAATTTGTCCCGCTGCTGTAAAAATATCAGGCGCAGCCCCAGCTAAGTTTGACATTTCATAATTTTCTTCTAGATCGAATAAATTTTTATTTAACCAAACATCACAAGAATGAAAATTTGTATATATAGGAACATCTCCAAGTATCTTTACATTTTTTTTAGCACTATATTTATTTATATTTTTTAATTGTTCGTCAAATAAATACTGTACAAATAATTGATAAGAGTATTCATTAAAATTTGCTTCTTTAAAATTGTTTAAAGTTTCTGTTGTAGGATTAATCATTTCTTTCGGCCATTTTTTCC
This sequence comes from uncultured Candidatus Actinomarina sp., assembly GCA_902565645.1. Taxonomy (GTDB): domain Bacteria; phylum Actinomycetota; class Acidimicrobiia; order Actinomarinales; family Actinomarinaceae; genus Actinomarina. The sequence goes on along the minus strand of CACFFJ010000005.1, from coordinate 41,189 downwards.
AATCTTCACCATAAATTGATGAAGCCATTTGGAAAATTAATTCTTTCTCAATTTCAGTGTTTTTATTTTGATAAATTTCTATTTTATTTTTTAATGAACTTTCATCAGACTTTGTTAAATTTTCATGTGCTTTTCTTAATTTTTCCTCTTTATATTTATAAACATTAGGAAAGTCAACTCTCGCTTTATTTTCTGGGGCTCCCTCTAAGTCATCTCTATTGATAATTTCAAGTTCAGAAAGATAATTTAAATCAATTAATGCAAAATTACCTAAAACAGATGAACTACTTGAATAAGGAGAAAATTGTGTAAAATCAGTAGGACCAAAAGGTAGAACTTGCCAAATTCTTACTCCAGATTCTTCTAAGAAATCAATCCATTCGTAAGCATTTTTTCCAAAATCACCAATCCCATGCCCTCCCGGAAGGGCTGTAGGATGAAGAATAAGCATACTTGATTTTTCTATATCCAAAACTGCTCCATTTTCCTTATGTTCGTATATCATAACCGGCTAATATATAATTTGTTGGATTTAATATGGTAGAAACACATAATGTTGACTTTGCAGATGAAAATGTTGATGGTCAAAAAATAGTTTTTTTTGATGGCGAATTACATCCTTATGAAGATGTTCATATAGGAAATTATGATTTTCGATTTGACTTTAATGACAAGAAATATTTCTCAATTAATTCAGATAATTCAGCAAATATAAGGATACATACAGAACCAAAAATTAACCAAGTATGGCTCTTATTAGAAAATCCAGAGTTACTGCCTTTAGAGATGAGAAAGATTGGCACAACAGAAAGGTTTATATATTGGGAGATTGAAATTCCAGTAGAAATGGATAGTTTTAAATTTTCTTTCGCAGGAACAACTGAAAATAAATCTGGAACATATTTTGGAACTAGTGGGGTAGCAAATTTTATTTCTCCTTCTGAAAAGTGGGTATTTAATAAAAATAATTTTTTAAAACATGAGATACCAGATTGGGTATTTGGCGGTGTTATGTACCAAATATTTCCTGATAGGTTTCATAATTCCAAAGAAGAACTCAATAAAGATGGAGTAGTTAAATGGGGAAGTACTCCAAAAAGATTAGAACATCAAGGTGGAGATTTATACGGAATTATTGAAAAACTAGACTACTTAGATGAATTAGGTGTAAATATTATATATTTAAACCCTATATTCCTTTCAACAAGTATTCATCATTATGGCTTCAGGGTGACAAATTTGATTCTCCAATGAATTATTCATTTAGAGAATTAATGAATGATTATTTTGCTCATAATTCGATCACAGCTAAAGAGTTTGCTGAAGGTTTAGTTGGTCTTTACACAATGTATTCTTTTGAAGCATTATCATGTTGTCAAAATTTACTGAGTTCGCATGATGTTAGAAGATTCTTAAATAGGTCTGATAACAACATTGGATCTTTAAAATCAGCTGTTTTCCTTCAAGCTACTTTTCCTGGTGTTGCTGGTATTTATTATGGTGATGAAGTTGGGCTTAATGGTGGAGATGAACCTTCAAATAGAGAAGCATTTCCTTGGCATGATGAAGATTCATGGAATAAAGATTTAAGAAATTGGTACAAAGAACTTATGAATCTTAAATCAGAACTTAGTGCATTAAAAAGTGGAAAATTTGAACTCATTGGTTATAAAGATTCAGCAGTCGCATTTAAGAGATATGATGATTCTGAAACTTTAATTTGTCTTATAAATAAAGATTCTGAACTTAAAGAATGGAATATAAATACAGATTCAAAAGATATCGAACTAGTTTGGGGGCATAAAGATGTTGATTATAAAAAAAATAAAATCAGAATATCAAATATGCCTTCATATTCTGCCTTAATTTTTAAGGAAATTAGTTAGTTAATATTAGAAAATTTAATTAATATTTTATATATAGAAAATACGAGGAGATATGACAAAAAGCATACATTCATTTCTTAAAGAACAAGAAAAAGAAATAACAAGCGCAATTGAGGGAAAAACATTAATTGATTTTATAAATAGAAATGCTGAAGAATATGGCAATTATCCAGCAATAAATACACCAGCAAATGCAGAATATTCTGCATGGGACTCTATGTCTTGGTATGAATTAAGAGAAGAAGTTAGAAACCTTGCTTCTGGAATGATTGATCTTGGCTTAAACCCTGGAGATATGGCTTTTATTATGTCTAATAATATTAAAGAACATAATATTTCAGATTTAGCAATTGTATATAGCGGAGCAACACCTTCAACCATTTATAAACAATTAAAATCAGGACAAATTGAATATGTAGCAAATTTAATGGAAGCAAAAATAGCAGTTGTAGGTGATCTTGAATTATTTGAAGAAGTTGATGCTGCTAGAAATAATTGTCCTGATTTAAAGCACATAGTCTTAATAGATGGATATGAAAAAGTTAAGGACAAAGATTATGTTGTTAGCTACCAAGAGTTGCTTTCTAAAGGAAAAGAAATAAATGAAAAAGATGACTCTAAATTACAAGCTGGAATTGATTCAGTTAAGCCTGAATCATTAGCTTGTTTAATCTTTACATCAGGAACAACTGGAAATCCAAAAGGTGTAATGATTACTCATAAGAATGTTTTATGGACAATCCAAAGTCTATTTTCAGAAATGATTCCAGCTAGTCAGTTCCCAAGAATAGTTTCGTATTTACCTATGGCACATATAGCTGCAAGAGCAGGCGACCATTATCAAGCAATATATAGAACTGGTCAAATTTTTCCTGTTCCACAACTTGAAGATATGGCAGCTGCTCTACCTACAATTCAACCTTCTGTATTTATAGCTGTACCTAGAGTATGGGAGAAATTCCAAGCAGGATTGCTTAATAAAATAAATGAATCAGATAAGAAAGATTTAGCACTTAAAGCTATAGATAATGCATTGGAGAGAGTTGAATATGAACAAAAAGGTGAAAAAGCTCCACTCGGTGTTTTATTGAAAGATAAATTATTTAAAAAATTAGTATTTAAGAAATTTAAAGATGGCTTAGGTATTTCAAATACAGAATATTTTGTAACAGCAGCTGCAGCAATGAATCCTGATTTGCAAAAATGGTTCCACGCAATAGATATTAATGTTACTGAAATATACGGCATGACAGAGAATACAGGACCTACAACAATTGGAGTAGCAAACAATGCTGCTGAATTTATTACTGCAAAATTTAAAGCAAATGGAGTAAAAGTTCCTAAAGTTTTAAATCCAATAGGCAAAGTAGGAATACCGATTGCTGGTACTGAAGTCAAAGTACTTGAGGATGGTGAACTTTGTCAAAGAGGAAACCATGTATCTCAAGGTTATTACAAAGCAGAAGCTGAAACAAAAGAAACATTTGATGATGATGGATGGCTTCATACTGGGGATTTAGCTGAAATTGATGAAGATGGATATGTAAAAATAATTGGACGAAAGAAGGAGATTTTAATTACTTCTGCAGGAAAAAATATTGCACCAGTAGAAGTAGAAGATCTTGTTAAACCTCACCCATTAATTGGTCAAGTTTGCCTTGTTGGTGATGGTAAGAAATACTTAACTGCATTAGTAGTATTAGACGGTGATGGTGGAGCTGAGAAATGGGCAGAAGAAAATGGAGTTACATATGATATTTCATCAATGTCTAAAGATGAAAAAGTAATAGCTGCTGTTCAAGAACAAGTAGACTCTGCAAATAGTAAAGTAGCCCAAGTTCAACAAATAAAAAAATTCGTTATATTAGAAAATGAATGGACTGATACCAGCGGAGAATTGACTCCAACATTGAAATTAAAAAGGAATGTAATAACAGAAAAATATAATGAACAGATTGAAGGAATGTACAAGGAGGATAAATAAATGGCAAACGTAACTTTTGAAAATAAAACAGTAATTGTAACTGGAGCCGGTAATGGTTTAGGAAAATCTTATGCCTTAGAGTTTGGTAAAAGGGGAGCAAATGTAGTAGTCAACGACTTAGGTGGTGCTGTTGATGGCTCTGGCTCAGGTAATACTGCTGCTGATGAAGTTGTAGATGAAATAAAAAATAACGGTGGCAATGCAGTTGCTAATTACGACTCTGTTTCTTCAAAGGAAGGAGGAGAGTCAATCGTAAATTCTGCTATTGAAAGCTTTGGAGCAGTCCATGCTGTTGTAAATAATGCTGGAATATTAAGAGATAAAAGTTTTGCAAAGCTAAGTGAGGAAGAATTTAATGCAGTGATTGATGTCCACTTAAAAGGGACTTTCTTTGTTTGTCAGCCAGCCTTTACTCATATGAAAGATAATGGTTATGGACGTTTTGTAAATGTCGCATCTCCTTCTGGTCTATTTGGAAATTTTGGACAAGCAAATTATGCAGCTGCAAAAATGGGTATTGTTGGTTTGACAAATATAATTGCAATTGAAGGTGAAAAATATAATATAAAAGCTAATGTACTTGCCCCTAACGCAACTACAAGAATGACAGAAGATATATTCGGTGAAGATTTTGGTAAATTATTTAAAGTTGAGCAGGTGACACCGTTAGTTGTATACCTCGCATCAGAGGCATGTGATACAACACACCAAATATTTTCTGCAGGTGCTGGAAGATACGCAAGGATTGGTATTAATACACATAAAGGATATGTAAATCCTGAAGCAACTCCAGAGGATATTTCAGATAATATTGAAACTATAAGCACAATTGAAGATGGAATATATCCAATGAATAATGCTGATGAATTTGGAATAATCCAACAAGCATTGCAGGGAGATTAAAAATGTCTGATACCTCAGTTCAAGACAGTGTTGAAGTACTAGTTAAAGAAAAATTAGATCAATTAGTAAGTTTTGCAAAAAATGAAGTCTCTTTGACGGAAGTGTGGGGTAAACAATTTGACCTGGGTTTAGCTTGGGTACATTTTCCAGAAGAAGCAGGAGGATTAGGTGTTGATCCAAAGTATCAATTACTAATAAATGAGACTCTGAGGAAAGAAGGCATATCTTATCAAAATAGGGTCGCAAATATATTAGGAATTGGAATGGGTGCTCCAACAATTGTAGAATATGGAACACCTGAACAGATTAAAAAGTATTTAAGGCCAATGTTCACTGCTGAAGAAATATGGTGTCAGATGTTTTCAGAACCTGGTTCAGGTTCTGATTTAGCAAGCTTATCAACAAAAGCGGTTGATGATGGAGATGGCTATATTGTTAATGGTCAGAAAGTTTGGACTACTTTGGGACATTTAGCCAAGTATGGATTATTAGTTACAAGAACAGATCCAGAAGTTCCTAAGCATAGAGGCCTTACTTTTTTTATTGTCGATATGGAATCAGAGGGTGTTGAGGTAAGACCTCTTAGACAAATTACAGGAGAAGCAGAATTTAATGAGATATATTTTACAGATGTAAAAATTCCCAAAGAGAATATGCTTGGAGAGCTTGGAGATGGCTGGAGAGTGTCTTTAACTGTATTAATGAATGAAAGAGTTGCTATTGGAGGAAATGTAAGAGAAAGAGGAAGTGGCGCTCCTGGACATTTGATTCAGTTATGGAAAGAAAGACAGCTTGAAGATCCTGTCATTAAAGATCGATTGATTCAATTATGGATAGAGCAGGAGTCTGTAAGGCTTACAAATATGAGAGCTACTGAGCTACGTGAAAAAGGCACACCTGGACCAGAAGGTTCTACTAGTAAACTTTATGAGGCTGAAATAAATAAAGCATCATATGAATTTGGTATGGAATTGTTAGGTAATGACGGATTACTATTCCCAAGAGGTTATGAGCTTACTCAACCTGATTTGAATTTTGATAATGAAACTTTTGGATTCACTGATACTCAAAGTTTATTTTTAAGATCAAGAGCAAACTCTATTGAAGGTGGTACTTCAGAAATAATGAGAAATATTATTGCTGAAAGGGTATTGGGATTACCTAGTGAGCCCAAATTGGATAAAGATAAAGCTTGGAAAGACATTCCTAGATCTTAGTTGTTAAAAACTAAACAATAACTTCCTGACTCTACTTTAATTTTAAGCTCTGTTCCATGAGTTACATTCCTAAGTGTTCTGCTGCTTCCAAAATCTATGTTTTCATTTTCTATATTCCATTTAGCTCCTGTTATTGATACTTTCTCTAATTTTGATAAAGGTATAAGACTAAAGATTTTATTGGTTTCAACATCTATAGATTCAGAATTTGGAAATATTATATTTTGATTACTCTGTTTCCATTCAATAGATTCATTTGTATGAAAATGTGAAAGGCTTAATAGGTTCCCAAAGAGATGGTCAATATCACCTGATTCACCACCTATTATTGTTATATCTTTATACTCTTTTTCCTTTAAATAATTTAGAGATAATTCAAAATCAGTTTTATCTTTATTCCTTTCATAACTTAGTATCTCAGCTTTATCTTTTTCAGCACGTTCTAGTGTCTTTATATTGATTGAATCTAAATCACCTATTATTAAGTTAGGAATTAAGAAGAGTTTATATAGGTATTCTGCTCCAGAATCAACACCTATTACAAAATCGTACTCTTCAAGTTGATCTCTATTTATTGAACATTCTCCTGCAAGAGATAAAATTACTTTTTTCATTTTAAATATTTGCACATATCTTATATTTACTAATATTAAGTATATGACTGATGAATTCAAATTTCATATTGGCGATGGAGCTGTGGATAAAATCCTTGAATTGAAGGATCAAGAGCCTGGTGATAAAGATTATGCATTATTTTTACAGATAGATGGCGCTCACGGAAATCAATATACTTATGATCTGAGTTTTCTAGATATAGATGCAATTAAGTCAGATGATAAGAGGTTAGATTTTAAGAATTTACCTGTAGTTATTGCAAATAAAGATATTGAAAACTTTAATGGTGCTAGTTTAGAACTTTCTGAAGATCCAGACACACCCGGCTTAACAATGGACAATCCAAATACTCCTAGCCCAGCAATGTTTGGAAACCCTGAAGATTTGCCTGAATTAAAAGGTGAGCTAGCTGAAAAGGTTCAACAAGTTTTAGAAAATCAAATCAATCCAGCAATTGCTTCACATGGTGGAGCAGCACAGCTAGTAGGAGTAGAAGGGCAAGATATATACTTAAGATTAGGTGGAGGTTGTCAGGGTTGTGGAATGGCACAAGTGACTTTACAGCAGGGAATAGAAGCTTCATTAAGGGAAGCAATTCCTGAAATAGGGAATATTATTGATTCAACAGATCATGCTTCAGGAACTAATCCATATTTTGAATCATCACATCAACACTAACTAGAACTTTATAACAGTTTTTCCAATATTTTTTCTATTTAAAAAGTTTTCCAAAGCCATTGATGTTTCTTCAAGACTGTAGATATTTTTTGGAGAGATATTTAATTTTTTATCATTTATATATGAAACTAATTCAATAAAGTCTTCAGCCGTTTCTTTGGGGGAAGTATTTGTCCAACGACCCCACCATACACCAACTATAGATACTCCTTTCACAAGAGTTAAATTAAGAGAAATTTTTGGTATTTCTCCATTAGCGAATCCTATTACTAGGTGTCTACCATTAAATCCTGTTGCTCGTAATGCTTCCTCGGATACATTTCCACCAACAGGATCCATCACTATATCGACACCCTTTCCGTTTGTAAGACTTTTAACAGTTTCTTTTAGGTCAACTTGATCATATCTAACAATCTCATCAGCACCTAAGCTTTTAACATAATCTTCTTTTTCATAAGATCCAACTGCACAAATTGTTTTCAATCCCATAACTTGAGCTAGCTGAATAGACGCAGTTCCTATTCCACCAGATGCTCCTAGAACTAATAAAGTCTCTCCGTTATTGGCTTTTGCCCTTCTTTTAAGTGCGTAATAGGTTGTTCCATAATTTATTGGTAAACTAGCTCCAGCTAATGGATCAAAATCACTATTTACTGGGATTACTAGATTTTTGTTTAAAGCTACATATTCAGCAAAACCTCCAACAGGTGGTAATCCAATAACTTTTGAACCAATTGGTAGTTCTACATTTGCTCCTTTATCTTCAACTACACCACAGACCTCGTTTCCAGGTGTAAAAGGAGGGTCTAAAACGATTTGATATTTGCCTTGCACTAATAATGCATCAGGAAAGTTAACTCCAGCAGCTTCAACTTTTATTAATACATCTTCTTCAGTAATACTTGGTTTATCAATTTCTTTTATTTCTAAAAGATTTGGTTCACCTAGCTTCGTACAAACAATAGCTTTCATGATTTTTCATTCCTTTCTTGAACTCCAGATAATTTTTTAGCAAAATCTTTTTTTTCTTCTATATTAACTTTTCTTCTTATTTGGACTCTTTGAGCTTGTGGTGAGCCTGCACCATGCATAGATTCTGTTAGGTAAGCTACAGCATTTCTTCCAAGTGTCATATTCTCAATAAGCCTTAATATTTTTACTCTATCCTCAGCATTAATATCTTCTTTACCTTTTAAATACTTTTTTAAATCTTCAGACATTTCACCTTCATTAAAATCAATTCCTGATGGCATTGAACCAACTAAACCTCCAGCTAAATCTTGTGCAATTCTACCTATTTCGTATGTTTCTTTAGTAACGTGTTGTTTACAAACATTTGCAAGTAAATCATCGTTAATATAATTTCCAGATTTAGTTTCTGATCCTTGAAGTGATGATGCTATCCCAGTTGCATAAATAGTCTCATTTAATTTATTCATCTCAACAAGTTTATCTTTAATGTGTGATGCATCTTCTACTCCGTTATATTCGGCAATAGTTGCAGCGGCTCCAATTAACACATCACCAACACCTGATTTACATACGTAAGACCTTCTGTGATATGTAGTAAACCTTTCTACAAGCATTGAAGCATAGTCATACTCTCCGTTCATAAAGATATATTCATTAGGGATGAAAACATTATCAAAAATAACCATTGCTTCTTGACCTGCAAAATATTTATTACCTACATCATATTCACCAGGTTCCATACTTCTTGTATCGCAAGATTGTCTTCCATAAATATATGTTATACCATCTGCATCTACTGGAATAGCTCCAACAATTGCATAGTCCTTATCATTTTCAGATAACCTTAGTGTTGGCATAACAACCATCCAATGAGAATTAATGCAACCAGTTTGGTGTGCTTTAGCACCCTTAACATAAACACCTTTTTTATCTCTATCAACAACTCTTAAATACAGATCTTCATCTTCTTGTTCGTGTGGTAATTTTGATCTATCGCCTTTAACATCTGTCATTGCACCACCAATAACTAAATTATATTTGTGCATTTCAGTTAAAAATGATTTAAAGTTTTCGTGATATTGCGTTTTATATTTTTCGTCTATTTCAAATGTTACAGAATGCAAAGCATTGAATGCATCCATCCCTACACATCTTTGAAAACATGTACCAGTTAATTGTCCAAGTTTCCTTTGCATTTTGTTTTGGAGATATAGATCTTCACTGTTTTCAGCAATATGTAAGAATCTATTTATTGCTTCACCAGTATAAGGTGATTTTACACTTGCCAAATCTGGTTCTCTAACTGCTAATTCATAAGTTTCTGCCATAGCTTCAATGCTGGGTTTTATTATTGGGTGAGTTAGTGGATCTTCTACAAGTTCACCCATTAAATATATTTTTAAATCTCTATTAGATATTGATTCTAAGTATTCTTCTTTATTGGAAATTTTCTCCATATAATATTATAGAATTTCAAAACAGTCGAAGGCTTTTTAAAGTTTAAATTTAATTATATGACTTCAAACAGTCCTGCAGCACCCATTCCTCCGCCAACACACATAGTTACTACTACATATTTAGCGCCTCTTCTTTTACCTTCCATTAGTGCATGCATAGTCATACGCGATCCAGTCATTCCATATGGATGACCAATAGATATGGAACCACCGTTTACATTGTAAACTTCATTGTCGATACCAATTTTATCCCTACAATACAAAGCTTGAACTGCAAATGCTTCATTTAATTCCCATAGACCAATATCATCAACCGTTAGATTGAATCTGTCTAACAACTTTGGAACTGCATATATAGGACCAATCCCCATTTCCTCAGGAGCTAACCCAGCTACAGCCATTCCTCTATAGTAACCAATAGGGTTCAATCCTTTTTTTTCAGCAACCTTTGCTTCCATAACTACAACTGAAGCCGATCCATCTGAAAGTTGAGAAGCATTTCCTGCAGTAATAAACTTTCCTTCACCATACACAGGCATAAGTGATGAAAGTCCTTCTATGTTTGTTTCTGGTCTATTTCCCTCATCTTTTTCTAAAGTTACTTCTTCTTCGGAAATTTCACCAGATTCTTTATCTTTTACTAATTTAGTTGTAGTAGTGGATATTACTTCATCAGCATAGATTCCAGCTTCTTGTGCTGAAGCTGTTCTTTGTTGACTCTGAAGAGAGTATTCGTCTTGATCTTCTCTACTTACACTATATTTTTCAGCAACGTTATCAGCTGTTTCTATCATTGGCATATATGCGTGTTGAGCATGTTCAGTTACGTTAGGATCTATATCTAATCTGATTTCTGCAGTTTGAACTAATGAAATAGATTCAACACCTCCAGCAACCACTGTATCCATATTGTCTGTAATAATCTGTTTAGAAGCAGTAGCTATAGCCATCATTCCTGAAGAACACTGTCTATCAATAGTCATACCTGAAACAGTGTTTGGAAGTCCTGCTGCTATTCCTCCAAGTCTTCCAATATTTAATGCTTGAGAACCTTGTTGTTGAGCACAGCCCATTACGACATCATCAACTTCTTCTGGATCAATTCCAGCCCTATGAACAGCTTCCTTTATTGAGTAGGAAGCGAGTGTAGGAGCCGCTGTATTGTTATAGGCCCCTCTATAAGCTTTGCCTATAGGTGTTCTTGCTGCTGAAACAATAACTGCTTCTCTCATCTGTACTCTCCTTATTATTCTGTAACAACGAAAAGAGCAAGCGTTTCAGCTATTGCAGCTGGCTTCTCTTTACCTTCAATTTCTATAGTAACATCTGACTTAAGTAACCATCTGTTGCCTGGTTTTTCTTGAACATCTGAAAGTACAAACCTTCCCCTAATTTTACTATTAACAGGAACAGCTTCTAAGAATCGAACTTTATCAGTTCCATAGTTAACAGCCATTTGAATGTTATCTGGCATTATCCCATTTTCAGCTGACAGATATGGAATAAGACTAAGTGTTAAGAAACCGTGAGCTATTGTAGTTCCCCAAGGAGTATTTTTAGCCATTTCAGTATCAACATGTATAAACTGGTGATCATTTGTTGCTTCTGCAAACTGGTTAATTCTTTCTTGAGTTACTTCTAACCAATCAGAAACTCCAACCTCTTCACCGACGTGGTTTTGTAATTCACTAGCAGGTACTACTTTCATTTTATCTCCTTTAATAAATCTTGGTTTGCTGCCTTTTTCGCAAACATAACTGTACTTTGTTTAAATAATTCTATTTCTTTTTTATTAATTTTTCCATAAGAACCGCGAGAATATCTTACATAGACGCCTTCCATAATCATTGCATGTTTCCAGTAAGACAGTCTTACATAAAATTCTATATTTTTTAAATCTAGATCTGAATTATTTGAGTAAATCTCAAGCAGTTCACTCCTTGATAAAAATCCATCAGACAATGTAGGGGAGTAAATAAATGGAGTATCTTTTTCTTTACTATTTGACCAAGATGCAATTATTGTACCTAGATCAGCTAATGGATCACCAATAGTACAAAGTTCCCAATCTACTACAGCTGCTACTTTTCCATTGTTTACTCTTACATTATCTAATCTATAATCTCCATGAACTATGCTAATTTTCTGTTGTTTTGGTATATTTTGAAATAACATTTCTGTTGCAAAATCTAGGTCCTCAATTTCTCTAACCTTTTGTGCTTCAAATTGCTTAGTCCATCTATTAAGTTGTCTTTCAACATAACCTTCATGCTTACCAAGATCATTTAATTTTGAATTTACTACATCAAAATTATGGATATCTGCAATAGTTTCTATAAATGAATTTGATATAGTTTGCTTTTCATCACTAGACAACAGTTTGGCTTCTATATTATCGGAAATAGTTTTACCCTCTACATACTCCATAATATAAAAATCATCTTCAGTAATATCTTTTTCTGTATAAAGAAATATTGGTTTAGGAACTTTTAAATTATTTTTAGATAGTTCATCAATAATTTTGTATTCTCTCGACATATTATGTGCAGATTCCAATTTATTTCCATATGGAGGTCTCCTGAGCACATAAGAATTTTTATCGTCAAAGATTTTAAATGTAATATTAGACCTACCAACTTTGAATTGTTCATATTGAAAGTTTCTATCTATTTCAATATTTTCAACAATTAATTCCCTTATCTGAGTGTTAAAAAAGTCCATTAAGAAATATATTACTCAAAGTTTCTTTTGTTGAGGGCAGTTAATTGATAGAATAAATTGTGGATTTTAATTACTCAAAAGAATCGCTTGAATTACAAGAAAGTTTAATTAAATTTTTTGATGATCATATATATCCAAATGAAGATAGTTACGATAAAGCTATTGAAGAATCAGGAGATCCCTTACATATACCAGATGTATTAGATGAATTAAAAGAAGAAGCAAGAAAAATTGGTTTGTGGAACTTATTTTTGCCAGATAAAAATCATGGCCCTGGACTATCTAATCTTGACTACGCGCCTTTAGCTGAAATTATGGGTAGAGTTTGGTGGTCATCAGAAGTTTTTAACTGTTCTGCTCCTGATACTGGGAATATGGAGATACTTGCAGAATTTGGAACTCCAGAACAAAAGAAAGAATGGCTTGAACCACTTTTAGAAGGCAAAATTAGATCATGTTTTGCAATGACTGAGCCTAACGTTGCTTCGTCTGATGCAACAAATATTGGTAGCTCTATTGAAAGTGATGGAGATAATTATGTAATCAATGGAACGAAATGGTGGACTTCTAATGCCATAAATCCAAGAGCTGAAATATGTATATTTATGGGAGTTACAAATCCTGACAACCCGCCACACCAGAGACAAAGCCAAGTATTGGTTCCAATGAATACACAAGGCGTAACTGTTGTAAGACCTATGCATGTATTTGGCTATGACGATGGTTATACGGGCCATCCAGAAGTGAAGTTTGAAAATGTAATCGTTCCAAAAACTAACTTAATCGGAGGGGAAGGTGCAGGATTTAAGATAGCACAAGCAAGATTAGGCCCAGGAAGAATTCATCATTGCATGAGAACTATAGGAATGTCAGAAAGGGCATTAGAACTTATGATTAAAAGGACTCTTGAAAGGGAAGCATTTGGAAAAACATTATCTGAGCAAGGTGTAATACAACAGTGGATTGCTAAATCAAGAATTAAAATTGAAGAAGCAAGGTTACTTACTCTTAAAACAGCATGGTTAATGGATACTGTAGGTAAAGATCAAGCAAGGATAGAAATTTCTTCAATTAAAGTTTCAGTAATGGATGCAGCTACTTATGTTATTGATAAAGCTATACAAGCTCATGGAGCTATGGGAGTTTCTCAAGACACACCTTTAGCAAAAATGGCAGCTGGAGCAAGAGTGCTGAGAATAGCTGATGGTCCAGATGAAGTTCATCTACAATCAATAGCTAAAAGAGAAATAAATAAACATAGGTAATTATGGAATCTGTAGCAGTTATAGGCGGTGGTCAAATGGGAAGTCAAATTGCTGCACTTGCTGCTATGGCAGGATATGAAACAAATATTTATGATAAAGATATTAAAAATCTAAAATCAAAAATTAAATTTACTGAAGAAAATTTAATGAACCTTGTTGAAAAAGGTAGATATGAAAAGACTCACTTAGAGAATTTTAAAAATTATCTTAAAACTGCAGAGTCTATTGATGAAACAATTAATAATAAATCATTTGTTATAGAGGCTGTTGTTGAAAAGCTAGATGTAAAATTACAGATTTTTGAAGACATATCAAAGAAATTAAATGAGGATGTTGTTTTAGCAACAAATAGTTCCTTTATACCTGCATCAGAATTAGCTAAACCCTGTGAGCATCCAAGTAGGTTTATAAATATGCACTTCTTCTATCCACCAATAAGGATGGATTTAGTTGAAATTTCTTATCCTAAAGAAACTAATAAAGAGACTATTGAACGTACACAAAATCTAGGAAAAGACATGGGAAGAACAGTAGTTACTTGTAAAAAAGAAACTCCTGGATTCATTGTTAACAGAATGTTGGCGGCTCTAACAGATGAAGCATATAAATTATATGATGAGGGAATTGCTGATTTTAAGGATATAGATATAGCAATAAAAAATGGTCTGCATCACCCCAGAGGACCATTTGAATTATCTGATTATTCTGGTCTTGATATACATTATTATGCTAAATTAAAAATTTACAATGAAACAAAAGATCCAGAAGATTATCCAAAAAAATTTCTTGAAGAAAAAGTTAAAAAAGGAGATTTAGGAGTTAAAACAGGAAAAGGGTTTTATGACTATTCCTAAAAATCAAAATCTTCTTCTTTTAAATTAAAGAAAAACTCTCTCTCAGCTTCAATTTTCAAAACAATTCTTTCAGTTTGAACTTCGAATGGATAAGGTTTATTAAAGTATTTTTCAGATAATTTATTAATATTATCAAAAGCTTCTTCACCTCTTATTTCATCAATTACTTTTCCACGTATTTCTACAAATTTAAAAGTATCATCATGTTTCCAAATCATGACATTAACTCTTTTATCGTTGTTTGTATTTAAGTATTTTGTTCTATGAATTTCAGTATTAATTAACAAATGCTCACCATCTGTATCAACCCACATCATATGGGTTTGAGGTGATCCATTTTTAAACAAAGTAGTGAAAGCAGCATAGTTAGGACCTGAAGCCATAGCTATAGTTTTTTTGTCTAATACCATGTGTATATCTTAGAATAGTATTTATGAAAGTAGTAATACAAAGAGTTGAATCATCTTCTGTAAAAGTAAGTGAAAAGGAAATATCTTCAATAAATAATGGATTACTTCTTTTATGGGGTGTAGAGAAAGAAGACACTATTGAAGATGTAGGTGTTTTAACTGAAAAAATTTTAAATTTAAGAATATTTTCTGATGAAGAAGGCAAAATGAATAAATCTATAGTTGATGTTGATGGTTCTATTCTATTAGTCAGCCAATTTACACTTTTAGCTGATCTTTCAAGGGGAAATAGACCTTCCTTTATCAAATCAGAAGACCCAGATAGCGCAAAAGAACTCTTAAAAATTGTAGTTGAAAAATTCAGTGGGAGAGTGGATGTTAAAGAGGGTGAGTTTGGGGCATTTATGAAAGTTGAATTAATAAATGATGGCCCTGTAACAATTTTATTAGAATCAAAAAATGGAAAATTATTAAATTAGGCTGATTTAAGTTTTAGATTCTTCTTACTTTTATCATCATTTAATTTCTTATCTAAATAGTATTCTTCACCAGCCCAAAGATGTAAACCTAAACCTATTTTCATAGCGCATCTTTTAAATGCATCAGATTCAGCATGTTTAGCATTTGTTCCGTCACTTCCTTGGTCGTGTTCTACATCGCCAATGGATGTTACAGTTACTAATTTTTGATCAATTTCTACAGTTAGTTTTCCAAAACATCCAACAACTTTTCCATCATTTTCTTGTCTGATTAATTCTTTAACTTCCCAAGTATATGGACCGCATACCTCAAGCAATCTCTGAGTAATTACAGAATGAGGGATATAATTTCCAAACTTTCCTTTAGGAGCTTTTTTAACCCATTCATCGGGAAATTGTCTTGATAGTTCGTATAATTGATTCATTTCTTCCTTTCTTTATGACCTAAATCTTTAGCCCATTTTGGAGCCGATTTGTTATTTGTATTTATTGTTTTTAAATCTGCTTTATCCTTCCACTCTTTAAATAAGAAAGTATCTCTAATAACTTCTGGATTCAAATTTCTAGAAGCTGAAACAGCATCAAGTCCTTTTAATTTTGGTACAAAAGTAGGACCTATAATAGCTAACAAAGAATTAAGTAGCTCCTCATTGTCACTTGATTTCTCTATCACCCATTTAATAAAATTTCTTAACTCTTGTACTTTCCAGTTGTATGATTTGCTATACACAAAAACTTCATCTCCCAACCTAACTGATCCATTTTCATTAACATTATTAGCAATTTTTTCGTCATTAAAAGTTTTAATATTTGAAGATGCTGACTTTACTGAACTAGATGCATTTCTTGCAACCCAAAGAAATTCAATATCTTCAGTAGATAATAATTTTTCACCAAATGGAGTTATTGAAAAATCAATCTCTTCATTATCCTGTATTGAGATCTCTCTTGTTAGATCAAGAACATCTTCGATTTTATTGTTCATATTTTCTCCTAAATTTAAGCTGCTTCTTTGTAGCTTTCATGACAACTGCATTGGTCGTTATGTTTATAACATATAACAACAGCATCAAGGCCGCTATCTTTTAGGATATCTTCTATATTTTTGTATTTCATACTTTCAAATATTAGAAAGCATCTACGACAAAAAATATTATTTTATGTCGCTTCTAAAACCAAACAGCAATAATATAGGCTTGTAATGACAAATGGGGATATCTTCGCTTCACATATGTACAATGAAGTAATTCGTCAATATGATGAAGTAGCTGAATTTATTAATCTTGATCCAAATATTAAAGAAAGATTGAAATTACCACAAAGAGCTTTAACTGTTACTTTTCCATTTAGAAGAGATGAGTATGAAGAAGTAGAAACTGTTATCGGTTATAGGGTACAGCATGTTCTATCAATGGGACCAACGAAAGGTGGAATTAGGTATGCTCCGGATGTGAATCTTGGAGAAGTTACAGCTCTCGCAATTTTGATGTCATGGAAGTCTGCAATTGTAGGTTTACCTTATGGAGGAGCAAAAGGTGGGGTAGCTATCGATCCAAGACCTCTATCGCGAGCTGAAAAGCAAAGAGTTACAAGAAGGTTTACCGCAGAATTATTACCTGTAATAGGTGTAGATAAAGATATTCCAGCTCCTGATTTAGGAACTGACGAACAAACAATGGCATGGATTATGGATACATATAGCAACTTTGTAGGTTCACCACAACCAGGCATTGTTACAGGAAAACCAGCTTCTTTAGGAGGCTCAATAACTAGAAGAGAGGCTACAGGCAGAGGAGCTGTAGCTATTGCAAAAGCTGCAATGGATAAATATAACAAAAAATATTCAGATTCTAAAGTAGTCGTTCAAGGCTTCGGAAATGTCGGAAGATATGCTGCTTTAGCATCTTATGAAGAGGGAGCAAAAGTCATAGCTGTTAATGATCTAAAAGGTGGCGTGTATAACGAAAAAGGTTTAAACATTCCTGAATTATTTAAGCATATAGCTAAAGAGAACACGGTAGATGGTTTTCCAGGAGGTGATCCTCTTGATTCAGAAATTCTAGAATTAGAATGTGATGTACTTATTCCAGCAGCTGTTGGTGGTGTGATAACTTCAAGTAATGCACAAAAAATAAAAGCCAGGGTTATAGTCGAAGGTGCAAACTCTCCGACAACATTAAATGCTGACAAAATTTTAAGAGATAACGATATCTTAATTATTCCGGATATTCTTGCTAATGCTGGTGGTGTTACAGGTAGTTATTTTGAATGGGTACAAAACACACAAAATTATCTCTGGAAGGAAAAGGAGCTCTATGAAAAATTGATTGATGTTTTAACTAGCTCCTTTGAAGAAATTTGGGTTATAGCTGAAAAAAATAAATGTGATCTAAGGACTGCTTCTCTTATTAAAGGCATAAAACGAGTAGCAGCAGCTAAGTTAACTAGAGGATTATTTCCTTAAAATTTTCTCAATTTCATTTATTATTGATTGTTTTTTGTCTTTTAAATTTTTAAGTTGCTCATTAGTAGACTCCATATCAATTTTTTTAATAGGACTTTCATCTGGGATATCATCAGGATTTTCAAACATTGTTACTGCTTCTATATTCTTTTCTAAATCCTCTATCTCAATATTTATATTTTGTAGATCATCAGTATCAGGCGCTGAATCATTGAATTCCGGGCAAATTGGTTTATAGTAACACCAATCACAAAGTGTATTTTTTGTTGCTGGGAACTGATTATTTTCATAAGCATTTTTAATATTGTTCCAGATATCCAATATTTCTTCTTTTGCTTTATTTAAAATATCTTCATCGATTTGTAAAGTATGGATTGTTGAATTCTGTAAATAAATTAATTTAAGTTCTTTAGGCATTTCACCAAGTTCATCTTTAATTAGTAATGCATATAACTTAAGTGCAAAGAATCTTGGTTCTTTATATTTAGCTGATGGGGCTTTACCTGATTTATAATCGATAATTATTAAGTTTCCATCCTTGTCTCTATCCATTCTGTCTAAAATTCCTCTAAGATTTAAATCGTCTATAGAACCTCGCACCCATCTCTCTTTTTCCATAGGTTCTATTTCCTTTGGATTTTCTAAAGTTAAATAATTTGCTAACAAATTTAATGCATCTAAACCCCATTCTTTCTCTTCTTCAATTGTGTCAAATAGATCTACATGTTCATCGTTACCTCTTACTTTTG
Source organism: uncultured Candidatus Actinomarina sp. (assembly GCA_902565645.1). Classification (GTDB taxonomy): domain Bacteria; phylum Actinomycetota; class Acidimicrobiia; order Actinomarinales; family Actinomarinaceae; genus Actinomarina. The sequence continues at coordinate 22,535 of CACFFJ010000005.1, read as the reverse complement.
TCCAAGCATTTCTAAATAAATTGTATAAATTCTCGGAACTTCTTTCTTCTTTTGGTAACTCATATAGATCTTCAAGAGCTTGATGAACTGTAGTCCCTTTTGCTTGAACTTCATTTGTTGGTTCAATAATTTTGTCAACATTTGCAAATTTATATTGTTTTGGACATGTTTTAAACTGTGAAGCCCTTGAAGGTGATAAATTTTTAATCATATATAAACTATAACTATTTTTTAATTATTTTTTCTAGGATGTAATCTTGTAATGTGAGAAAGTTTATTAAAGTATTACAAATTGTGGGTGTTATCACTTTCATAATCTATTTCATAGTAGGTATTTTCTATAATTCTATAAGTTGGTACAACCATATTTTTGGATAATAAAACTTCTAATTATTGATAAATCGAAAAATTGCTAAAGTTAATTGAATGAGTAATCCTAAAATTAAAGTTGCAATTCTTGGAGTAGGAAATTGTGCAAGTTCATTTGTTCAAGGATTGGAGTATTACAAAGATGAAAAAACTGAGATTGGATTAATTTCAGATGTAATTGGTGGGTTTAAGGTCTCAGATATACAAATAGTTGCAGCATTTGATATCAATAAAGATAAAGTAGGTAAAGATATTTCTGATGCAATATTTGTTGAGCCAAATAATACTTCAAAGTTTTGTGAAGTTCCAAATTTAAATATTGAAGTAAAACCAGGTAAAACTCTAGATGGAGTAGGAAAATTTGTAAAAGAATTAATAACTACAGTTGATGACTCAGAAGAAATTGTAAAAGAGCTTAAGGAATCAAAAGCTGAAATACTGATAAATTTATTACCTGTTGGTTCTGACGAAGCAGTAAAATTTTACGCACAATGCGCTATTGACGCAAAAGTAGGATTTATTAATTGTATTCCTGTATTTATTGCTAGAGATGAAGAATGGTATAACAAATTTAGAGATAATAAAGTTCCTCTAATAGGTGATGACATTAAAAGTCAAGTAGGAGCAACAATTGTTCATAGAGCATTAGCTCAATTATTTTCCGATAGAGGTGTCGAACTTAAGAGGTCTTATCAATTAAATGTTGGTGGAAATATGGATTTTTTAAATATGCTTGAAGAAGACCGTTTAGAGACTAAAAGAACTAGCAAAACATCCTCTGTTACTTCAGTAGCAAACAAAGGTAAAGGTATGGATCCTGATAATGTAAGAATTGGCCCTTCAGATTATGTTAAATGGTTAGAAGATCGTAAAAAAGCTTTCATAAGATTAGAAGGAGAAGCATTCGGCGGAGTACCTTTAAATATTGAAGTTCAACTTGAAGTATGGGATTCACCAAATAGTGCAGGTGTTGTAATTGATGCAATAAGATATATGAAATATTTTACTGATAAAGGTGATCTTGATTCACTAGATTTGGTTTCTGCTTGGCTTATGAAAGCTCCAGCCAAAACAGCAAAAGATAATGATACATTATCAAAACTTCATAATTTGACACACATAGAAGATTAAATATTAATTACTGAATTTTTGAATATTTCAAGAGCCTCTTCTACTTGATTAATTGGTGTTGTTAATGGACCCATAAATCTAATTACATTTCCTTCTAATCCACAATTAACTAAAAGCAATCCGTTTGTTTTACAATTATCAATTATATTTAATGCAATATCTTTAGCTGGAATTTTTGTTTCTTGATTCTCTACAATTTCTACACCTATCATTGTGCCATATCCTCTAACATCTCCTATAAATGTTGATTCTTCCATGAGACCTTTTAATGATTTATTCATTATTTCAGCATGTTGTTTTGTATTTTTTATTAAATCGTCTTTATCAAAAACTTCAAGCACCCCTAAAGCTGCCGCACATGAAATAGGTGAAGCACCAAACGTACTTCCAATACCTGACTCATGTATTGAATCCATAATATTAGATTTTCCTACAACTGCAGCTAGTGGAAAACCACCAGCAATTCCTTTAGCGAGTGTTGCAATATCAGGTGAAACATTAACAGTGTCTGCTCCAAACATTTCTCCAGTTCTACCAAAACCAGTTTGGACTTCATCAAAAATCAGTAAGATGCCTTTCTCATTACTGATTCTTCTCAGCTCAGCTAAAAATTGTTTAGAAGCAGGTATGTATCCACCTTCTCCAAGTTGAACTTCGACTACAAATGCAGCAACATCATCAGGATTTACATTATTTTCTAATAATTTATTAACACTGTCAATTGCAACTTCATCTGAAACATCTCTGTATAAATATGGATATTCTGCATGGTGTATAAATTCTGGGAAAGGACCGAAACCTGTTTTGTATGGATTATCTTTACCTGTCAATCCCATCGTTAGGTATGTTCTTCCGTGGAATCCACCTTTAAATGCTATTATATTTTTACGTTTGGTGAAATATCTTGCAATCTTTGTTGCATTTTCTATTGATTCTGCACCACTGTTAACTAAAAAAGTTTTTGTATTTTCTTTAATTGGATATCTCTCATTTATTTCTTTTGCAACTTTGACTGCATTTTCATGTGGCGCAAATGCAAAACAAGAATGTGAATAGTTTTTTAGTTGGTCTTCAACTCTTTTGACTACTCTTGGATTTAAATGACCAGTATTTAGAACAGCATAACCACCAACATAATCTATATATCTATTGTTTTCTCTGTCCCAAATTTCAGCATTCTTGCCTTTTACAATGAATGAGTCCATTGATGAAGTCCATGATGCTGGAACATTTTCTTTTATTGTATTTATATCTTTGTTTGACATTACCAATTCACTGTAACTGATTATTATTTAATACTCAATTCTATAGATAGTAAAATAAATATATGATAACAATAAGTGATTACTACTCTTCAACACTTATGTATAGTGCTATATGTTGTGGAATTAGTGGAATAGTAATTTTTATCATGCATTTCAAAATTAAATTTAGAAAAGAAATAGTTGCTAAATATATTATTGGATTATCAATAAGTTTATTATTAATAACTGCATTAATGGCAGCTTACTTATATTCAACAAACGAAAATTTAGGTACATTCCATATTTTTTATGTCGCTGTTGTCTTGTTTACATTGACATTTTTATATATTTATAAAGATCAAATGAAAGAAAACTTCTATTTATATTGGGGTCTTGCTCTACTCTATTTAATGGGATTAACTATTAGATCAATTACAACACTTGGAGAGGTGCTATATTAATGGCTTTAAAGGTACTAAATGATGGAAAAACATTTGCTGAAGTAAATTCAGACAATCCAACAGTATGCTTTTTACATGGATGGGGAAGATCAAGCAATGATTTTAATTTAATATCAAGTAAATTTGATAGTATTTCTATTGATCTTCCTGGTTTTGGTAAATCTCAAGAACCTGAAAATAGTATGAATCCAAAAGAATATGCCGATTATTTAACTCAACTAATTCCTGATACGGTAGAAGTTTTAGTTGGGCATTCATTTGGTGGAAAAATAGCAGTACATATGTCATTTATAAAAAAATACAAAAATCTTGTTTTAATCGGGGCTCCTTTAATCAGAAAGAATCCAAAAAATAATCAAAATTTTCAATTTAAATTATATAAATTTCTTAATAATTTGAATTTAATTTCTGAAAAAAGTATAGAAAGATATAAAAACAAGTATGGATCTGAAGATTATAAAAATGCACATGGAATTATGAGAGATACACTTGTTAAAACAGTTAATGATGATTTGAGTCAGTTACTAGAATTTGTGAATACAAAAGTCCATTTAATTTGGGGAGAAAACGATAATGTCATACCTTTGGCAATTGGTAAAGAAGCTAATACTAAATTTAAAGAATCTAGAATAACTGTAATAAAGAATGAAGGCCATAATATGTTAAGAAGCAGGTCGGAAGAAATTATAAGAATATTGAAGGAAATATGAATTTTGTCTATTTAATTATTTTGTTGATTATTACAGCAGGAACTTTATTCAATTCAATTAAATGGGGAAGATTTGCTCAAAGAGAACACTACCTTCCAGGTTCAGTCACAAAATTTTACTTTCGTTGGATTAGAACAAAATTTATAAACAGATTTATGTTTTTCATCTCACTGATTTTATTTGTCGTCTCTTTATGGATTTATTATGTACCTTTGTTAGTTGTTTGCTTAACGATTTTTTCACCTTTAGGCATAAACTTTAAAAGCCGAACAGGTGAAATTGTTATTACAGAAAGATTAAAAAGGGTTAACTACCTGTATTATTCAATTGTTCTATTAATTTCATTAGTTTCTTATTTATTTGGATATGGTTATATTTTTGCATTAATAATTAATTTATTTTCATTTTTTATTTACGACCAATGTTTAAGAATTTTGCAATCATATGAAAAAAATATTTCTAAAGTGTTTGTCAATGATGCATCACTTAAATTAAATTCAAGGACATTACCTGTTGTGGGAATAACTGGATCATATTCAAAAACAACTACCAAGAATGTATTAAATCAAATTCTTCAAGTTAAAAATAAAACATTTGTAACTCCTGAAAGCTACAACAACAGATTAGGAATAGCCAAAGCTATTAATGAAAATTTTCAAAATGAAGATGAAGTTGCAATTATTGAGATGGGTACTTATTCAAATGGAGAGATTAGAGAAATTTGTTCATGGGTTAGACCACACATTGCAGTTATTACTGGAATAGCTCCAGTTCATTTAGAGCGCATGAAAAGTCTTGAGAATATTTTAGATGCTAAATCAGAAATTGTAGAATTGGCAGGTTCTGTTGTTATTAATGGCGACGATGATCTCTTACTAAACGAAGCTAGATTATGGACTAATCAGAAAAATGTTTATGATTGCTCCATCACTAGTAAAGATGCAGCAGTTTATGTAGAACATAAAAATAACAAACATGATATTTATATTGAAGGAAAATTTATTGATTCAGTTAGTGGGCCAAAATTATTACAATTATCTATTTCTTTATCAGTTGGTGTATTGCTTGCTCTAGATTTGAATGTAAAAGAGTATTTCAAGAATTTAAATTCATTAGATAAAACAGAACACAGACAAAATATTATTAAAAGTGATTATGGACATTCAATTATTGATAATTCATTTAATTCAAACCCAATGGCTATAGAATACAGTCTTGAAACTTTATCTGAACTTGGAACTAAGAATTCAAAACGATATTTGATCACCCCAGGACTAATTGAATTAGGTAGTGATCAATTTTCAATAAACTATGCATTTGCTACTGAAGCAAGCATAATTGTTGATCAAGCTTTAGTTGTTGGGTATACCAATAAAAGATCTTTAATAGCTGGATTTGAAGAGAATAATACTCCAGTTAACTGGTTTATCAATAGAGATGAAGCTGTTGCTTTCTTAAATTCTATTGTAGAATCAGATGATATTGTATTATTTGAAAATGATTTACCTGACCATTATCCATAAAATATGAGTAAAAATATAGCAGTAATTATTGGTGGACCTTCTTCGGAGCATGATATCTCAATTCTTACTGGGCTACAAAGTGCTCGAATTCTTTCAAAAGATAATAAAGTAAGTATTCTTTATTGGTCAAAAGATAATAAATGGTACTTATTAGATTCAATATTAGAGTCCAAAGACTTTCTTGAAGATAAAAAAGTACTTAAAAAGCCTATAGAACTTAGATTTAATAGTGATTCAGGGTTTTATTTTAAGAAAAAAAAGCTTGATTTTGATGTATTTTTAAATTCATGCCATGGAGGCCCAGGAGAGGATGGATCTTTACAATCATTGTTAAATATTTTAAAGGTTAAATATACCGGTCCTAATGTAATTTCTGCTCAAATTTGCATGGATAAATATGTGTTTTACACAACCATGAAAGAAAATGGACTTCCTGTACTTCATAAAGATTTAGTAAATAGAGAAGTAGATGTATCTTTTAAAGGTCCTTATATTTTGAAACCACGTTTTGGTGGATCATCAATCGGTGTAGAAGTTGTTAGTGATTATGAATCTGTATTAAAAATTGTAGAATCTTCTGATCTTTACACTGAAGGTGCTGTTGTAGAGAAATATTTAGAAAATTCAGAAGATATATTAATTGGAGTTAAAAATTATCCATCTTTATCTCTGTCTGAAATAGAAAAACCAATAAAAAATGAAACATTGTTTTCATATTCAGAAAAATATTTAGAAAATGGGGGTTTAGAAGGTTCTCAAAGAGAACTGCCTGCAAACTTAAATAATGAAATAACAAAAAAAATAATCTCATATGTAGAGAAAATCAATTCAATTATTCCGACAAGAGGAATTTTTAGATATGACTTTTTAGTAGATGGTAATGATATCTATATAAATGAAATTAATACAATACCTGGTAGCCATGCATTGTATCTATGGCAAAATATAGACAAATCTAAGTATGAATTATTGAATGATATTATTGATGAAGCTCTTTCCGATGATCTAACAATTTGGACAACAACAGGATCAGATGGTCTAGCACTGAAAAGTGCAAAAGATATACAATCAAAATTAGGATAGAAAGTGAATGGCATTTACTGGGACTGTGATGGAACACTTATGGATACAGAAAAAGCCTTTGCTTATGCATGGCAAGAAATACTACAGTCTAAGAATTTAGAATTACCTATTGAACATTTTGATCAATATATAGGTGTGGATGATAAAATTGTTCATAAAAAATTCTCATCTGAAGTAGATTTGCCTTCATTTGATGAAACTATGAATTTATTATCAGAAATAATTTTAAAAAATTTTGGTGAAAAGACAATGTTTGATGATGCCTTAGAATGTTTAGAATATTTCTTTCATTATGATTGGAAGCAAGCATGTGTTTCTGCTTCTCCTCAGCAGCACCTTGAGAACAAATTAAAGGATACAGAAATTTATCAATACTTTCACCATGTAATAGGAGGAGATTCGGTAGAAAGAAATAAACCATATCCAGATATTTATTTAGAGTCAATTAATAAATTACAAACAAGTAAAAATATTATTATTGAAGATAGTCCTTTTGGTATAGAAGCGGGTATAGAAAGTGGAGAGTTTGTTATAGCCATTGATCGAGGAGTATTTACTGAAGAACAATTATCTAAAGCAAATTTAATAGTAAAAAAAATTACACCAGAAATTATATTAGAGGTTAATGAGAGCCTTTAATTATTAAGAAAAACAAAAATAAATTACAAAACTGACTTAGGCGCAAAAATAGACTAAGTTATATTTATTAAAATTAAAGGTATTTTTCTCTCAGTCCTTTTTTGATATGATGTATATCCTCCGTCATTCATATGATCCATTTTTTTCCACCACTCTATATATTCATCATCGTGTATCTGAATTGCTTTACCTAAATACTTCTTTCTTCCAATTTGGAATTCACAATCTGGGTTTTTTTTCAAGTTGTGATACCATCCTGGATTTTTTTCACGACCACCATTAGATCCAACAATGCAAAATGAATTATTCTCTCTTAAATAAGCCAATACATTTTTTCTTTCTTTACCAGTTTTTGCTCCAGTACTAAACAAAATTAAACAAGGTCTTCCAAAAATAGTTTTACCAATAGTTCCTTTTGAATATATATATACATAATTATGAATATAAATAAAAAGAAATCTCACATATAAATTTAATGTTTTAATCAACTTTTAATATTCGCCTTGACCAATTTTTACATTCTTAATAATATCTTTACCTTCAATATTTTCGATATCAAAATTAATTCTTTGTCCTTGTCGTAATGTTCTAAATATCGAATCCTTTAATGAGCCAGGATGTAAATATACTTCTGTTTTATCTGTGTCTAATAAAACTATTCCAGTTCCTGAATTAGGATCATATGACTTTACGACACCTTGAGCCATTTAAACTTTAGTAACTTTTCCAGCTTTTAAACATGATGTACAAACCTTAATTTTTTTGGTGTTTGTATTGTCTGCTACTTTAACTGTTTGTATATTTGCAGACCATTTTTTACTTGATCTTTTGTGTGAAAAAGTTACTTGCTTACCAAACCAAGGTCCTTTTCCGCAAACTTCACATTTTTTAGCCATTACTATCCTCTAAATTTATATAAATAACTATAACTATTCTAATAATATTTAGGTACTTTGAATTAAAAACTTTTTAGCTATTGTTTGATTGTGGTTGAAAGAAATTTAGAATATCTAAAAAATATTTCATTAAATGAAATAAAAGGTTTTGGAGAAAAAAGGATATCTTCATTTAAAAAATATGGAATAAATAGTATTTCAGATTTAATTAGATTTTTTCCTAAAAAACATATAGATAGATCACAAGTATCAAAAATTAAGTCAATAAATAGTGAAATAAAGAAAGAGATAACTGTTTTAGGAGAAGTTAAAGATGTATCAGTTTTTACAACTAAAACTAGATTAAGAATTGCTACTTTGATTATAAACGATGAAACAGGTTCAATCAGGGCTAAATGGTTTGGACCTCAATATATTGAAACTAGGTTTAAGACGGGGGATTCAGTTGCGTTATCTGGAATTCCAGATGTTAAAAAAACTGGTTCAATTGAGTTTAAAAACCCTACAATCGAAAAATTTTCTGACCCAGAAGAACTTAATGAAACTGGTTCATTAATACCTATTTATCCAAAAATAGATGGTTTATCTAGCTCAATAATAAGAAAAGGAATAAAGGAATCTTTAAGAAGAATTCCAGAATTCGAAGATTTTTTACATAAAGATGACATTGTTAGCTATAAAATTGTCAACAGAACAAAAAGTTATAATGATATTCACTTTCCAGAGAAGTTATCTGATTATGAAAATGCAAGAAATCGTTTAGCTTTTGACGAATTTCTATATTTACAAGCTATTTTTAAAGAACATAAAATTTCATATAATAAAACTCAAAGTGGTATCAAATATAAATTAAAAAAAGATACTTTAACTAATTTTGAACAAAAAATACCTTTTAAATTAACTAAATCACAAAAAGATGTTATAAATGAAATTTTTAGTGATATGAATGAGGAATCTCCAATGAAAAGACTTCTACAAGGTGATGTTGGCTCAGGGAAAACTATAGTTGCTGCTGCAGCAATCTATGCAACCATATTATCTTCATACCAAGCCGTACTTATGGCACCAACAGAAGTCCTTGCAGAGCAACATTACAACTCTTTAAGCAAAATTCTTTTATTTGATGATTTTAAAGTTCACTTACTTACTTCATCAGTTAAAGAAAGAAAAGAAATAATGAACACCATAAACAGTGGAGACCCTGCTTTCATAATTGGCACACATGCATTAATACAAGAAAATATAAAATTTAATAATTTGGGACTTGCAATTATTGATGAGCAACAAAGATTTGGCGTTCAACAAAGAAAAAAATTAACCACTGATCTTAAAACAACTCCTGATCAACTTGTTATGACAGCAACTCCTATACCTAGAACTACTGCATTGGCAATATATGGCGATTTAGATTTATCAGTAATTGATGAATTACCGCCAGGAAGAAAACCAGTTAAATCATTTTTATATGAAGGATACAAAGAAGATAATGAAAAGATTTATAAATTATGCGAAGAACATATTAAAAATAATTCACAAGTATTTGTTGTTTGTCCATTTATTGAAGAAAGTGAGACATTGGACATTAAAGCAGCAGAAAATGTCTATAAAGCCTATAAGAAAGAATTACCCGAATATAGTATAGAAATTCTTCATGGAAAAATGACTTCAGAAGAGAAGGAAGCTGTTATGAGGTCAATGCATAAAAATGAAACACAGATATTAATTTCTACAGTTGTAATAGAAGTTGGGATTGACATTCCAAATGCTACATTAATGATAATTGAAAGCGCCGAAAGATTTGGATTAAATCAACTTCATCAATTGAGAGGCAGGGTTGGCAGGGGAGAAAAAGAATCAGAATGTGTTTTCCACATTACAGAAGGTAAAGATTTAGAAACAATAACAGATGAAGGTAAAAAAAGGTTATTGGCTATAGTTGATAACTTAGATGGATTTAAATTAGCCGAAATTGATTTACAGATAAGAGGAGAAGGTAAAGTTACAGGCACAAGTCAATCAGGAATCTCTGATTTAAAAATTGCTGATCTTCGTTATGATTACGAAATTTTGGAAAAATCTAAAGAGTATTTTGAAAATATTTCAGATCAAATTGGAAAAGCAGTATCAAATGAAGCTAAGATTTTATTTCCAAATTTTGAAGATGTCGAAGACACAACATGAAAATTATATCTGGAAAATACAAGGGTAGAACTATTCAAACTATTAATGACTCATCAACAAGGCCAATGATGGGAATTGCGAGAGAAGGCATTTTTAATTCTTTACAATTTAGTTTTAAAGATTCTGATGTTTTAGATTTATTTGCTGGTTCAGGAAGCATGGGAATTGAGGCTTTAAGTAGGGGAGCTAACTACGTAACGTTTATTGATAACTCAAAAGAGTGTATTGATAAAATCAAATACAATCTTAAAGATATTGATAACAACTATTCTGTTTTAAATTTAAATGTATCTAATTACTTAATTCAAAATAAATCTAAATTTAATGTAATATTTTACGATCCACCTTTTTCTTACGAGTCAGAAATTGTAAATAAAGATATAAGTCAATTATCAAATAACTTAGATGAGGAAGGTTTTATTGTTATTCATAGACATTCAAATTCTCCATCGACAGTTTATCCTAAAGATGTAGAATTATATAAAGAAAAGAAATACGGACAAAGTAAAGTTTTAATATTAAGAAAAAAATGAAAGTTTTAGTACCAGGATCGTTTGACCCACCGACAAATGGGCATATTGATGTTATCACAAGATGCTCAAAGGTATTTGATGAAGTTTTAGTGGGGGTGATTATCAATCCAACAAAAGATTCACTATTTTCAAAAGAAAATAGATCAGAAATGCTAGAGGAGATCTTTCAAGATAATAAAAAAATTACAATTAAAAGTTTCGAAGGTTTGTTAGTCGATTTTGCTAAAAAAAATAGTGTAAATGCAATAGTCAAAGGTTTAAGAGCTATGACAGATTTTGATTACGAATTACAAATGGCACAAATGAATTTTAATCTAGCTGATTTTGAAACAATATTTATTCCATCATCTCCAGAGTATGGTTATGTATCGAGTTCATTGGTGAAAGAGATACATTCTTATGGTGGTGACGTTAAAGAACTTGTTCCTCATAATGTTTTAGAAAGATTAAAAAATGTCTGAAGAAGAAAATTTTCATCTAGACGACATAATCAGTGGTGAAAAAAAAATTGAATACGTAGATAAATTAGAACTTTTAAGAGAAAAATTAAATTCAAGAAATGTTCTAAATACTAGATCAAACAAAAAAGAACTTATTGATATTGTTGAAAATTTAATTGATTTGATGCCAGTTGAATTAAGAACTGCTCGTTGGTTAGTTAGGGAGCAAGATACATATCTCAACAGAGCCAGAGAAGAAGCTAACGAAATATTAAATATAGCTAAAGTTGAATCTCAAAGATTAATTTCTGATTCTTATGTATTACAAGAAGCCGTAATTGAAGCTAATGCAATGGTTAAAAAAGCAGAAGATGAAGCACAAGCAAACAGAGCACATATTGAAGATCAAATTGACTCAAAGTTGACCGAAATATTAAATAAATTTGAACAAGTTAATAAATACATTGAAACAGAAAAGAATAATTTAAGACAGCCTAGAAAAATTATTGAACCTGAGTAACTTTTATGGAACAGCTATCTACTGTTGTAAATATTAATAAATTAAAACATTCAAATAATAGTTTGAAACACGAATCAGAAGGATACATTAATATAATTTTTTCTGGTAATAAAACTAGTGAAAGTCATAGAACAATCTTAAAAACAGAATTAATCAAGGAAAATGATTATATTCATTTTGATATAAATGTTCAATTTATTTTTGATTCTGAATGCTCAAGATGTTTAAATATTGAACAAATTAATAAAAAAGCTAAATTTAATAAAAAATTAAGTTTTCATTCACTAAGTGATTATGAAATAGACTTTTATTCAGAAAACATTGACTTATTACCAATTATTTCAGAAATCATAATTAAAAAGATGAACTTTACATACTTGTGTAAGAAAGACTGTAAAGGCTTATGTTCGTTGTGTGGAAAGAATCAAAATGATTATACTTGTAATCATCAAGAAAAAAACATAAAAGAAAGTCCATTTTCTTCTCTAAGTGAGCTAGATTTGTAAGTTGAAAGGAAATAATAATAATGGCAGTACCTAAAAAAAAGATGTCTAAATCTAGAACAAAAAGAAGAAAGGCAATGCATAAAATTTCTAAACCTCATTTTGTAATTGATCCAGAAACAGGTGTAGCGAAACAATCACATCGAGTAAATCCAGTTGACGGGACTTATAACGGACGTCAAGTAAAAGAACCAAATAACGAATAATTAATTAATTATGAATACAATTGCAATAGATGCAATGGGAGGAGATTTTGCTCCCGAAGAGATCGTTAAAGGAGCAATTCTTGCAAAAAATTTAGGAATTGATGTTATTTTATCTGGTGACAAAGACTTAATAGAACCATATTTAGAAGGAAATAAAATTCCAGTTGTTGATTATCCAGAAGTTATATCAATGGAAGATAGTCCATCTAAAGCCATTAGAAGAAAACCAAAAGCATCAATTGTAGGAGCTTTAAATATGTTAAATGAAAATAAAGCTCAAGGAGTATTTTCAGCTGGATCTACTGGGGCAACGTTAGTTGGAGCAATTAGCGTATTAGGTAAACTAAAACGAGATATTAGACCAACGATTGCCTCTGTACTACCCGGATTAGAACGGGATATAGTTTTTCTTGATTCAGGAGCTAATGTAGACGTTAAACCAAAAACATTGTTATATTTTGCTGCAATGGGTTCTAAATTTGCTGAAATATTATTTGAAATTGAAAGTCCAAAAGTAGGTTTACTAAATATTGGTGAAGAGGAAAATAAAGGAAGAGACTTAGAAATTTCTGCATATAATTTATTGAAATCATCAAATTTAAATTTTATTGGAAATGTTGAAGGAAGAGATCTTGCTAACTCCAAAGCGGATGTTTTTGTTACAGACGGGTTTACTGGAAATGTTGTATTGAAGACAATGGAGGGTACAGCAAAATTACAACAGACTTTAATATCTCAAACTTTACAAGATAAACTTTTTAAACCGTTATTAATACCAGTAAAGAATGCTTTGAAACCAGTAAAAGATAAACTTAATCCAGATAAAATTAACTGTTCCTACCTTCTAGGTGTTAATGGTGTAGTTACAATTGGTCATGGCTCATCATCAGCAGAAGCAGTAAAAAATTCAATACTACACACCAATAAGGCAATTGAGAGAGGCTTTATAAATAAATTTTCAAATGCTATTTCAGAATTATGACAAAAAATGAATTAAGTGAATTAGAAAATACTATTGAGTATAAATTTAAAGATAGAAAATATTTAAAAATAGCATTAACTCATAAATCATATTTAGATGAGCATAATGAATATTTATCAAATCAAAGATATGAGTTTCTAGGTGATACAATTTTAGATTTTGATTTAACATTGTATTTATTTGAAAATTTTCCAAATTTAGATGAAGGCAACTTAACAAAGATTAGATCGAGTGCTGTTGACCAAAATTCATTAGTCAAAATAGGAAACGAAATTGAAATAGGAAAATATTTATATTTAAGTAAGGCAGAAGATGCTAGTGGAGGAAGGGAGAAAAAATCAATCCTGGAGGATGCTGTAGAAGCTTTAATTGCAGCTATTTATTTTGATGGTGGAATTATTGAAGTAAATAAATTTGTAAAAAAATATATTTATCCAAATATAAAAAAATTGTCAGAAAATCCTGGACAAAAAGATTATAAAACAAGGCTTCAAGAATATTATGCAAAAATAGGGAAAAAGGTTAGCTATGAAGATTCTTCTACCGGTCCTGATCATTCAAAACTATTTACTTCGAATGTATTATTGAATGATAAAGTTATTGGACAAGGTGAAGGAAAATCAAAAAAAAGTGCTGAACAAATGGCAGCAAAAAATGCTTTAGATGTTCTTGCTAATAAGGATGAGTAAAATAAAAACATTTATTATCGAGCTACTTAGAAATGGGCATATTGAGTCAACTCATCAAGTTGAAATGACAACAAATAAAAGCGAAGGACAAAAATTTTTTCCAAGATCCGCAATAAAGCCATTTCAAATAATACCCTTAATAAAATTGGCTAATGAAAGTAATACCTACCTGACCAAAGAAGAAATAGCTATATTTGGCTCATCACATTCTGGTCAGAACATTCATACAGACTTATTACAAAACATTTGTAATAAATATGGGATTAGATGGGAAGAAATATATTGTGCTCCACAAAGACCAATGCATATTAATACTGCTGATAGATATTTAGAAAATAAAAAAACATTTACTAAATTAAATAATAATTGTTCCGGGAAACATATCTCTATGCTTCTTTTTTCAAAATTACTTAAAGTTGATAATAAAAACTATCAAGAAAATAATCATATTGTACAAGAACAAATTAATAAGTTTTTTATGGAAATATTTGAATTACCTAAATTAGAATTTGCAATAGATGGTTGTGGATTACCAGCTCTTTTTATCGACTCTTCTATTTTTATAAATGGTGTTGAAAATATTAATAAATCAGAATATAAAGATTATTGGTTATCTGTTTTTGAATCATATAATAGTTTCCCTAATTTAGTAGGTGGCGAAAATAGAACAGATACAAATATAATGCTTAACTCAAAGTCACCATTGTTAGCTAAGTCAGGTGCAGAAGGTGTATTATTTGTAACTAATAATGATGAAACTTTTGTTTTCAAATGTTTAGATGGAAATTTTCGAGCTGTTGATTTAGTAGCAACAAAAGTTTTAAATGAATTAGGTTTTATCACAGAGAAACCTTATGAATTACTAAATAATAATTATTCAAAAAATCTCCAAAATACTAAGGTTTATAATTTTAAAATTAAATAAAAAGTTTTAAAAGCTAAGCATTTCTCTATATTTTTAGTATTCTTATATTAACAACAGGGTAAATATGCATTTAAAATCAGTTAATATTAATGGCTTTAAGTCATTTTCAGAAAATACATCGATTCAATTATCAAATAAAGTAAATGTTGTTGTTGGCCCAAATGGTTCAGGTAAATCAAATGTTGTTGATGCAATTTCTTGGGTTTTAGGAACACAAAGTCCAGCAACACTCAGAACAAACAAAATGGAAGATGTTATTTTTGCAGGGACAGATAAATTAACACAAAAAGGATACGCTGAAGTAAATTTAAATTTTGAAGTAAATCCTGAAAAATTTAATGGAACAAATGAGATCTCTATTGGTAGAAAATTATATAGAGATGGACAATCAGATTATTTTATGAATGGATTGAATTGCCGACTTCTCGATGTACAAGAATTTTTGGGTGATGTAGGTATAGGAAAACAGCAACACACTATAATTTCACAAGGACAAATTGCTGAAATTTTAAATTCTAAACCAGAAGATCATCGCATAACAATTGAAGAAGCTGCAGGAATTCTTCCATTTAAATCAAAAAAAGATAAAGCTTTAAAAAGGATTGAATCTGGAGAAAAAGAAATAAAAAGAGCCAAAGACGTTTTAAGAGAAATAAAAAAACAATTAGATCCACTTAAAAAACAAGCTGAACAAGCCATAGAACATGAAAAAGCAGTAAAGGAATTAAAAAATTTAAAAATTCAACTTAATATATTTAAATATCATGAATTTAAAAATAAAAATAAAACATTAAGTAATGACTTAAACAAAATTAAAAATGAACTAGAAGAGATTACAAATTATATTGATGATCAGAAAAATTCTAAAAGAAAATTAAATAATAATTTGGGTGAAAGCATATCACTTGGTTCAGTATTTAAGGATATTTCAAATAAAGTTTTAAATAATGCAGAAAAAATTAAAAATATAGTTCAGATAGCAAATGAAAGACTTGATAATATTGAAAGGTCGAATATTAAAGTTAAAAATGAAATTTCTGTTAACAAAAAAAAGATATTAGATAATACAAATTCAATTTCTTCAATGTCTAGTCAACTAATTTCAAAGAAAAATGAAGTTAAAGAAAAAACAATATATTTAGAAAATTTAAATAGAGAGTTATTAGATATTACACAAAAGCAATCATCAAATATGGAAATAAATGAAGCAGTAATTAATAATGAAATAAAGTATCTAAAAGAATTTTTAAATGAAACAGAACAAACTTTGAAAATTAATAATCAAAAATTAAATTTGTGGACAGAAGATAAAAGAATTTCTAGTAACTATATAAACAGTCATCACAATAAATTAACTGAACTAAATATTGAACAAGAGGAATTCATATTAATAAAGGAAAAAGTATTTTCAATCTTCGAGAGGGAAGTTTCAACATTAACTGAAGGCAATAAAGAGATAGATAAAAAAATACATTCAAAAGAATTGTTACTAAATACTAAAAAAAATCAATTAAATTCAATAAATAATCAAGATGAATTTAAGGAAGAATTAAAATTACAAAGAAATAAATTAGATAAAAACATAAATTTAATAGAGAATGAAATATCTATTTTGACTAATCAAGTTATTTCATTAACTGAAAAAATAAAATATTTAAATAAAGAAAATTTAGAAATAGGTGATTTAATTAAGGAAAAGTCGTTACTAGATTTTAATAACCAAATAGATGAATTAAACGAGATATCAATAAAAGGAACAGAGTTATTTAAAATATTAAAGGATACATCTATCGTCTTAAGTAAACAATCTGAATATTTCGACAATAAATATGGTTCTAGTAACGAAAAAAATTAATCTTATTGAAGAAGAGATAGATCAATCTATAGATAAATTGCATGTATTGAAAGATAAAAAAAGTAATTTATTGATAAAAGATTCAGAATATTCTAAGGAAGTATCTACTTATTATTCAAATCTTACAAATATTCACGGCTTATCAATTGAGGAAATAGATGAGTTATACACTGAAGAAATAACAGAAGAGCAGATAATTAAAGATATTGATAAATCTGAAAAATTGATTGAGTCTATAGGTGTTGTGAATTATTTAGCTAAAGAAGATTATGAAAATTTAAATAATAGGTATGAAGAAATAAATAAATCAATTGCTGATTTAAATGAATCAAAAAAAGAATTAAAGTTACATATTGATGAAATTGAAAATGAAATTAAATTTAGAATTGATTCTTCATTTAATTCAATTTCAGTGAACTTTGCAGAAATATTTGAGAAATTATTTCCAGGAGGTAATGGAAAATTAGAATTAACCGATAAAGAAAATTTACTTGAAACAGGTATCGAAATTTCTGCTCAACCTCATGGAAAAAAAGTTAAAAAACTAAGTTTACTTTCTGGTGGTGAAAGATCTTTGGCTGCCATTGCATTTCTATTTGCTATTTTCAAATCTTTTCCAAGTCCATTTTATATTTTGGATGAAGTTGAAGCTGCATTAGATGATGCAAATTTACATAGAATGATAAATTTGTTAAATTATTTAAAAGATGATGCTCAGTTTTTAATTGTTACACATCAGCAACAAACTATGCATGCTGGAGATGTTCTTTATGGTGTAACAATGGAACCAGGTTCAGGTTCAAGAGTATTTATTAAAACTAAAGAAGACTTTGAATCTCTTGTAATAAAAAAAGGGAATTAAATGGAAGATATCGATAATAAACTTGCTGATTTAGCTAAAGAAATAGCTCAAAAAGCTTATGCCCCTTACTCAAAATTTAGAGTCGGTGCTGCTTTGATATCAGAATCAGGAAATATATATACTGGCTGTAATATTGAAAATGCAGCATATCCAGCAACTATTTGTGCAGAAGATGTAGCTGTTTTTAAAGCAATTTCTGAAGGTGAAACAAAAATAGATTCAATAGCAGTTGCCTGTATTGATGCTGAATCAGATAGTGCAATATTTCCATGCGGACTGTCTAGACAAAGGTTATCTGAATTTAACACTGATTATGTGATTGTTGTTCAAAAAGATACATTCAAAAAATATACGTTTGATGAAATTTTGCCCTATGATTTTAAATTTTAATTAAAGATTATCAATAAGTTTAGGAATTACAGTAAGGGTATCACCAACAATTCCTAGATCAGAAATTTGAAATATTGGTGCTTCTTCATCCTTATTTATTGCAATAATATATTTTGAATCTTTCATTCCAACTTGGTGTTGAGTAGCTCCAGAAATACCACAAGCTATGTAAACATCTGGTTTAACAGTTTTTCCAGTTTGACCTACTTGTTGAGAGTATGGCATCCAACCAGCATCAACTATTGCTCTAGTACCACCAATTGCAGCATTTAATTTATTTGCGAGTTCTTCAATTAATGATAAGTTACTACTTTCAACCATTCCTCTTCCTGCAGAAATTACTATTTTTGAATCTTCTAATTGGGGCCCAGTTTTTTCTTCAATAATAACATCAAATACATCCAAACTAGTTTCATCATCATTGATGTTATTTGATTGAAAATTTTCATTTAATACAATATCTTCAAGCTCGAAAGATTTTGGTCTAATTAATAAAAATTTATAATCAGAATTGACAGTAGTTTTGTACTCACTCTCACCTCCATTTATGTTGTTCATTACTGTTAAATTATTATCTGATATTTTAAAATTAGTTACATTTGAGACTGGACTTGTTTTGAAATCAACTGAAAGAAACGCAATTAAATCTCTGCAGATATATGTTGAATTAGAAAGTATTAATTCATAATTACTTTCAACGATCAACTTGTTTATTTCATTCGCACAAGATGAAAGATTTAATTTATTTGGATTCATTTTAAAATATGTGTTTGTAAATTCATCTGATCCAATTTTAGAAACATCAGAACTACCAACTGTAACAACTTCATACTCTAAATTAAGTTCCCTTACTTTAGATATAATTTCTAAAGTACCTGAATTCAATTCATTATTTGTTACTTCACCGATTATTAAAGTCTTCATAAAGCTTTTATTTCTTTTAATTTTTCTATAATAATATTGTGAGATTCACCTTCATCTATAATTTTCTCTCCTTCTTTAGTAGAAGATACATCCTCAATACCTAAAAATTCCATATTTTGTTCAGCTGTATATTGAATATCATTTAATGAAATAATTTCTACCGGTTTGTTTTTTGCAGCCATAATATCTTTAAAATTTGGGTACCTTGGTTCAACGCCACTAGCTGTAACAGATATAACACATTTGCTAGGTAGATTTATTTTCTCTGATCCTTCAATTGTTTGTCTAGTAAGTGTAACTTTATCGTCTATCTCTATATTTTTTACATAAGAGATGCAGGGTAGGTTTAAAATTCTTGATACTTGTTGAGGAACAACACCAGAATAACCATCAGTAGATTCTGTACCAAATATTATTATGTCAGCATCTACTTTTTTTGCTAACTCGCTAAGAACATTTGATGTCATAATCGAACTAGCACCTTTTAAAGAATCATCTTCTAGCACTAAAGCTTTATCTGGTCCCATTTGTAAAGCTTGCTGGATTCCCTTCTCTGTTCCAACTTTGGTCATTGAAATAACTGTAACCTCAGCATTAAACTTTTCTTTTAATTGAAGGGCTACTTCAATTCCATATCTATCTGTGTCGTCTAATACTTGTTCTTCTGGCCTTACTATTTGTCCATCAGAGTACTCAATAGGATTTGCTGGATCTGGAATTTGTTTTGCACAAACAGCTATTTTCATAAGCATTTATTTTAATAAGAATTTTTTAGTTCGTTAAATTAATTTCGGTTAAAAATAGTTCCATAAAACTTTGTAGTTTATCTTTTGATTGATTAGCAATATCAATTACTTCATCATGAGATAAAGGCTCTTTGCTAATTCCAGCAGCTAAATTTGTAACTAATGAAAATGCAGAAATATTAATTCCAGCATGATTTCCTACTATAGCTTCAGGTACTGTAGACATCCCAACAAGGTCTGCACCAATTGCTTTTGCAAAACTTACTTCTGCTGGAGTTTCATACGTTGGTCCTGTAAACCAAGCATAAACACCATCTTTGTATTTAAAAATATCTTTTGAAATACTCTCTGCAAGTTTCCTTAATTCTTTATTATATGTATCTGTCATATCAGGAAATCTTGGACCTAATTCATCTATATTTTTACCCATTAATGGATTGCTTCCAGTTAAATTTATATGATCTTTAATATTTACAATGTCTCCTGGTTCATAGTTTTCAGATATACCACCTGCAGCATTTGTTATTACTAACGTATTAATTCCAAGATCTATTAATGCTCTTGTCGGTAAAACAATATCTGAAATATCGTAACCTTCATAGTAATGAGCTCTTCCTGATAGAATAGCTGTCAGCTTATTCCCAAATTCAACTATTGATAAATTTCCCGCATGACCTTCAACTGAGGGTTTAATAAAATTTGGTATATCTCCATAATCAATCGAATACTTACTTTCGAATCTATTTTCAAAACCACCCATTCCAGATCCTAGAATGATTGCAGAGTTAATAGTTTCGTTCTTTGTTGCTTCTTTTATATATTGAGATGTTTCTTTTATTTTTTTTATACATAATTTAAGAGTACTCTATTTTTCGATAATATCTTTTATAAAACTATTTCCATTAAAAATATTCTCAATATCAAAATAATCACAAATTGATGAAGCAATATCTGCAAAAGTATCTCTTTCACCAATAGAGTTTCCAATTAAGTTATTTTTATAAGCAATAAGGGGAACGTACTCTCTTGAGTGATCTGTTTTCCCATCTGTAGGATCAGTACCATGGTCTCCAGTAAGTATTAATAAATCTCCGTCATTAAAAATTTCTAACAAATCTTTAAGAAATTTATCAATTATTTTTAATCCTTCATAATAACC
The DNA here is from genome assembly GCA_902565645.1 of uncultured Candidatus Actinomarina sp. Taxonomy (GTDB): domain Bacteria; phylum Actinomycetota; class Acidimicrobiia; order Actinomarinales; family Actinomarinaceae; genus Actinomarina. Next base: position 1,564 of record CACFFJ010000005.1, on the reverse strand, counting down.
ATATGGATCTTCTCTATGTCCATAAAGCATATCTAAATCTACTAAATTTATAAAATAAAAATCATAATTATCACTAGAGTAAGAATTAATTAGTTGTTTTAAACCATCTTCATCACCTTCTGTATGGATATCTTTATCTAGAAACTCATTTCCAAACAAGTCACTTATTTTTCCAATCCCAATTGTTTTAAAATTATTTTTACTCAAATGACTCAATATAGTATCTCCTGGAGGTTTCATTCCGAAATCTTTTCTATCGTATGTTCTTTCAAAACTTCCAATTTCTCCTTTAAATGGTCTAGCAATAACTCTTCCGATGTTGTAATCATTACAAATTATTCTTGCTTTTTTACATATTTCATATAGTTCATCTGTATTAACAATTGAGCTATGAGCAGCTATCTGGAATACGGAATCTCCAGAAGTGTATAAAATTAATTTTTTCGTATCAAGATGCTCTTTACCGAGTGTATTTATTATTTCTGTTCCTGACGCATGGCAATTTCCAATAAACTCATAACCAGTTTCATTAGACACCTTATTAACTAACTCATCAGGAAATCCATCTAAGTAAATATTAAAATCATTTTCACTTATTAAACCCGCTATTTCCCAATGTCCAGTTGTTGAGTCGTTACCTTTTGATTTTTCTGCTAACTTTCCAACGGTTGCAATAAACTCTTCTGAATCTAATCCATTTATGTCTGTTATTTTTCCAAAACCTAATTTATTGAATGTAGGCAGATCAAGAATTCCAATTGTTTTTGAAACATTAGAAAAAGTATTGGCTTTTTCATCTCCATGCAAATGTGCATCAGGAGCTGCTCCAACTCCTAACGAATCCATGACTATTAGTAAACATTTACCCATATAATTTGAAATTATGTTGTGCCGAAGAGTCTGTCTCCCATGTCACCTAGACCTGGAACTATATACCAATTCTCATTAAGTTTTTCATCGACAGAAGCTGTTACCAAGGTAATGTCATCATGATTCTTTTTAATGAAATCTATACCTTCTGGTGCTGAAATAACAGTTAAGGCTTGAATATTTTTTGGATTGTATTTCTTTACAGTATCTATTGCGAAAGAAAGTGAACCGCCTGTAGCTAACATAGGCTCAAGAATAAATACATTTTTATTTTCGAGAACAGGTAATTTTTCATAATAATTTTCCGGTTCAGCTGTTTCTTCATTTCTTTGAACTCCAACATATCCAAAAGAAATATTTGGAATTAATTCTCGTATACCATCAACAAGACCAAGACCTGCCCTTAAAACAGAGACAGCTACTGAATCATTTTCTATATTGAAACCTTTAGTTTCAGTTAAAGGAGTTTCAATATTTTTTTCATTTAGAGAGATCTTTTTTGTTGCTTCTATTGCGAGAATATAAGATAACTTTGATGCACAAATTCTAAAAGTTTCAAAATCTGTGTTTTTGTCTCTTAATATTGATAGATAATGTTCTTTTAAAGGGTGTTTTATTTCAATTAGTTCCATATAAAGATAGAGTAGTTTAATTAATAATTCATTTCTACCTTTAATTATTTATTGATATTATA
>CACFFJ010000004.1 GCA_902565645.1 uncultured Candidatus Actinomarina sp. | reverse complement strand
ATCGATGTTTTTTGACTTAGAGATTCTACTAACAATTGCAAAATCTCCTTTACTGAAAGAGTCTCTTTTTTTATAAAAAGTTTTGTAATCTATTGCATGACCTATTGAGGTCACTTTTTTGCTTTTTAATGGAAATGAGTTTTCTGAAGCAGTAATTATTTTACTTGCAAAGAACATAGCTTTAAACAAAACTAATTTGTTAAATAAATTCTTTGGTCCTGCATGTGTATACCAAAATATTGACTTTAGCTTTCTTATAAATAGAACTGGATAACTTGCTAACATCATGATTGCTGACATATGAGAGAAACAATATTCATAATTGTTTGTTTTAGTTAGTAAATTTATTCTTTTGTAAAAATTAAATACAGCAAATAATTTAGACTTATTTTTATTAACTTCATAAATATTTATATTGTCATTAAGTCCAGAAGCATCACCCTTCTTTAAAGTTATTACATCAACTTCTTGATAATTTTTAGAAAATTCATTAAGCCAAGATATAGCGAATCCAAGGGATGTGTCTTTTGAGTCAGTAGCTATATTTAGGATTAATATTTTTTTATCTTTAGCCATCAATTATCAACCATTTCATTGATATTCTGATTATAAATTTCAGCATTAGTGTTGAAATTATATTCTTGATTTAAAAATTCTTTTGCTGTCTTTGCTTTTGAAATAGCTTCTTCTTTGTTATTTATAATTTTCCTAATGCAATAAGCTATTTCATTTTCTGAGACAGGTAAAGGAATAATATATCCTCTCTCTCCTTTATTTAAAAATTCTGAACAACCACCGACCTCTGTGCTTAATATTGGCAACTCGTAATTAGCAGCTTCAAGAATTGAATGCGGTAAACCTTCATAATCTGAAGCTTGAATAAATATATCAGATCCCTCTAGATATTCTTCTAACTTTCTTTCATTTACTTTTCCAATAAAGTTCACTTTTTCATTTAGCTCATTTTTCTTAACTACATTTTTTAAATTATTTAATTCAGTTCCATCTCCAACAATATTTAATAAAACATCATGATTCGTAAGTAGTTTTACTGCCTTAATAATGAAATCTATGTTCTTTTGACTTACTAATCTTGAAACAACTAATAATTGTATAATTTTATTTTCAAAGAATACTTTTTCTCTATTATTAATTGGTACTCCATTGTTAATAACATAGATATTTTTTTTAATTCCGATACTCTCTAAAAAGGCTTTCAAATGATGAGATGGTGTAATTACTCTATCAGATCTATTTATACTCCAATTTCTAATAAATTTTTGCAATGATATGAATACTCCATGTTTATTTTTTTGAAAATTATCAAAGGATTCATCAGTCAATTTTTTATTGTATACTCTTTCCCAAACAGGGTCTCCTACAATTTTTCTTAATACTTTTTTTCCTCTAAATAAATTTGCAATTGTTGTTTCTGTTCCTAATCCATTAACGAAAATTAAATCGCTATTTTTACTGTTGCTATATATATTTTTTATTGTTTTTAACCATCTAAAAATGATTGGTAGATTTCTATTAATTCTTATGACATTTAATTCATCTTTGTAAGTTAAGTTATCTTTATCAGATAGACATAATATTTTTACACTATGTCCTTTACTAATTAAGTATTTTGATATTTTTGGAACAAAACTAGCGGGTCCACCTATATCTGGAGGAAAAATTCCCACAGTAATCAAAATGTTCATAGTTAAATTCTATATGTTAATTATTTATTATTTTGAACTATTTCTTTAATCATTGACTCTATATTCTTTGATGGCTTGATGCCAGTATATTCAACGATTTTATCAATATTTGGGGTCCTTCTTTTTGGATCTTCAAACTTTTTACCAAAGATTTCTTCATGATCTTTATAAATAATTTCAGAATCTGATTTAACTGTCTTAATTATTAATTCTGCTAATTCTTTAATTGTAATTTCTTCTGTTTGACCTATATTAAATATCTCTCCATAAGCTTTCATTTCAGCAAGTTTTATAAAATATTCAACTACATCTTCTACCCAAGTAAACGAACGAGATTGACTACCGTCTCCATGGATGGTTATAGGCTCATCATTTAATGCAGCATCAATAAATTTAGGTACAACCATACCAAAGTCTGGAAGTTGATTTGGGCCAATAATATTAAATAATCTAACAACAATTGGATTCAAGCTACCTTCTTCAAATTCTGATAGAGCTAAAAACTCATCTATCATTTTCGAGGCAGCATAAGACCACCTCAATTTTGTCGTTGGACCGATTAAGCTTTTTGTTTCTTCAGACCATTCTTTTTCCTCTGATGTTCCATAAATTTCTGAGGTTGAAGTTATTAATACTGGAATTTTATTTTTTTTACAAGCTTCAAAAACTTTATGTGTTCCTTCAATATTTGTTAACAAAGACTTACTTAAATTCTCCATTATGTATTGGACACCTACACCTGCTGCCAAATGATAACAAAATTCAAAATTGTTAAATACTTCAGCAAGATTATCAATTTCTTCTATTTTTTTATTTAGAAACTCTACCTCTTCAAAGTCTTTTATATTTTCTGCTTTTCCTGTAGATAAATCGTCGATAACTAGTATTTTTTCAGCTCCATTATCAATTAGCTTTTTAACTAAATGCGAACCTATAAATCCTGCGCCACCAGTTACAATAATTTTTTTCATCAATTTTTTCCTAAATATATACTATATCGTTCAAAAATTCTTTATTTTCCGAATACCAGGATACAGTTTTTTCAATTCCTGTTTCAATATTGGTACTTGGTTTCCAATTAAGTTCATTTGAAATATTTTCGAGATTTGGTCTAACAACATCAGGGTCTTTGTAAGCTCTTTCTTCATTTTTTATTTTTGCTTTCTTTCCTGAATATTTTTCTATTGTTTTAATTACATCATTAAGAGACACTGTTGTGTTTGATCCTATATTGAAAGTATTTGATTCTTTATAATCCATCATTAACAGTAAAGCTTCTACAACATCGTCTATATATGTAAATGATCTCATTTGCTCACCATCACCAAGAACTAAAACTTCTTTTTCTTCAATTATCCAATGTATAAATCTAAGAATAGACATATCAGGTCTTCCGTAAGGTCCATAAACTGTAAAGAATCTTGGTATAAGCAAGTTTGTTGAAGTGTCTTCCATCATAATTTTGGTAAGTATTTCACCAGAAAGTTTTGTACTAGCGTATACAGAAGGTGGCTGTATTTTCTCGTCTTTATTCTCTGACATTAACAACTCACCACTGTCTCCATAAACAGAGGATGTGGAGGCAAGAACAAGTTTTTCAATGTTGTTTGATTTAGTAAACTTTGCAATGTTTGTTGTGGCTACAGTATTGTCATCTACATAATTTTCAGGATTTATAAAACTTTGTCTTACCCCAGCACGTGCTGCCATATGGTAAACAGCAGAGGTACCATCTGAAAGTTTGGAAAGTTCTTCATAGGAATCTAGATTTGAAAGATTTAAATTTAAAAAATTTAAATCTTTGTTTTCTTCTAACTTTGATAGTCTGAACTTTTTTAAATTTACATCGTATGCATCATTTAATGAGTCAATACCTATAACTTCATAACCTTTATCTAGTAATGCTGAAGTTAAATGAAACCCAATAAAACCTGAGCAACCAGTGACAATAACTTTTTTATCCACAGATAATATGCTAACAAAGTATTAGAGAATTCTTTAAAAAGATTTAAATAGTATTTATATACCTTAAAAAGGTAATATCTTATTTAATGGGGAATTATGAATAGTAAAGTAAGACGACTATCACCTTTAACTATTCTTTTTTTTATCCCTTTAATCCCTCATTTGAATGTTATTGATGGTTTTGTTCATACGGATGATTTACCAATATTAGTGTTTTCTTTTTTTGCTTTGTTCTCTTTTAAGCTATTTCCTAAAGGTATAAGTCAAATAGGAAATAATAAATTTATTTTTCTATTTATTATTTATTTATTTCTTCAAAATCAAATAATTAACAATGGGTTTATTCATTCTGAAATTTTACGCTACTTATTTTATAGTTTTTTATTTATATATGTAATTTCTATTGACCTAAATTCCTTTGATCAAAATATTCCGGTTTATTTATTTTTCTTTTTATCTAGTTTTTCAATATTATCTTATTTTTTATCACTTAATCTTGGAACTGATCTCTATCAAAATTGGAACATAGGTTTAAATTTAAGTGATATTGATTATATAAAAGGAAGAGTTAATGGTTTCCAAGCAGGAGGCCCAAATAGTTTTGCTGACTTAATTACTGTTACAGCTGTATATTCAATGTTTAGATTAAAAGATACTTACCTTCCGTATGTTATTATTTTTTCATTTCTTGGTTGTTTCTTCACATATTCAAGGTTTTCTTTAATTGTTTTAGTACTCTTTACAATTCTGAAAATATTTTATGTTGAAAAAAAACGGACCAACTTAGGTATATTTATTGCAGTATTTTTAGTTTCCATCAATTTTGGTTTAATTGAAAGGTTTTCATCTGACGATAATTCAGGGATTCAAGATAGAGTTGAAATGCAAACAGGGACAATTAATTATATATTTGAAGACTCTATAAAAAATAATTTACTTGGTAGAGGTTTTGATAATTATATAGTAAAAGGCCAAGTTTTATATGATGCAGATAAATTTGATGAGGATAATGTCTCTCATGGACCTCATAATTCATATTTATTTATAATTTTAAATTATGGAGTTGTGGGCTTGTTGTTATACGCCTTAATATTTAAAGACTTAATCTATAAAATATTCAAACACAGATTTAAGAAAGAATATTCACCTTATTTCTATGTGGTTTTAGCATATTTAGTTTTAAGCTTTTCTAGTGATTTACTTCAAAATCATTCAGTTTCTTGGTTTCTTTATCTAAGTTATTTCTTATTTATAAAAGAAACAATAATTAAGAGATCTATTGAAAATTAAATACACCTTAAATAGGTTATTCAAACATATACTATGAAATAGTATGAAAGTATTAGTTGTTGGTGGTGCAGGATATGTCGGCGGCGGAATTGTAGATAAACTTTCTCAAAATCACGAAGTAACTGTTTATGACTCTTTAGTTTATGAAACTTCTTACAGAAAAAATGTTAATTTTGTTCTTGGAGATATTAGAGAATACGAAAAATTAAATAAAATTCTAGATAATTTTGATGTAGTTATTTGGCTTGCGGCTTTAGTAGGTGATGGAGCTTGCGCTATAAATCCAGAACTAACTCATGAAATAAATTCTGAAAGCATTAAAAATTTAGTTAAAAACTTTGATAAAAGAATAGTATTCTTGTCAACTTGCTCTGTTTATGGTGCACAAGATGGAATATTGACTGAAGAATCAGAAACAAATCCTCTTTCTGAGTATGCATCTTCTAAATTGCTTGCAGAGGAATATCTTAAAGATTCAAATTCAATAATATTTAGATTAGGAACTCTATTTGGAATTAGTGATCAGTTCTCAAGGGTACGGTTAGATTTAGTTGTAAATATATTGACTGCAAAAGCATTAATGGAAAAGAAAATCAGTGTTTTTGGTGGAGACCAATGGAGACCTCTACTTCATGTGAAAGATGTTGCAAATGCAATTGACCAAACTGTAGACACGTCACTTAATGGTATCTACAACCTTCATTACAAGAATTATAAAATAATAGATATTGCGGAAAAGATTAAAGAAAAGATTGGTGATGTAGAAATAGATATAACTCCAATGAGTTTTGAAGATGCTAGGAATTATCAAGTTAGTAGCGAGAAGCTAGAAGGAGAGTCTAAATTTAAAGCTGAAATAGGCTTAGAGCAAGGTATAGATGAAATATATGAATTGATACTAAATAATCGCATTAAGGATATAAATGACCCAAGATATTCAAATCAGAACTTCTTAAAAGAACATGGAGTTAGCTAATGTCTGATGTTGAAATGATTAAAAGAGGTTTTGCTGATGACCACAGAGGATCTGTGGAGTTTTATAATGATCTTGATTTAAGTGACTATAAAAGGTTTTATATTGTAAATAATCCAAGTAAAGGCACTGTAAGAGCATGGCATGGACACAAGAAAGAAGGGAAATTACTTAAAGTTATAAAAGGAAGCTTCTTGGTAGGAGTTGTTGAGATTGATAACTGGGAAAGCCCTGACCAAAACCTTAAACCTGAGTCTTTTGAGATGAACGCAGAATCTGATATTCTATTTATTCCATCTGGGTATGCAAATGGAGCAATGAGTCTCTCAGATGAGAGCACTGTTATGTATTTTTCTACTTCAAACTTAGAAGAGTCATTGGATGATGACTTTAGATTCGATTCAAAATATTGGGATATTTGGACTGAAAAAGGTGGAGTTTTATTTGAGTAATGTATTAATCCTTGGTGCAAGTGGAATGCTCGGAAGGATGGTTTCATATGTGTTTTCAGATATTTCTTCAAATAAACTTTTCTTTAGTAGCAGAAAAGAAGATAATTTTATAAATAATCTAAATGGTGAAGTAATTAGCTTTGATATTTTTAATGATGATTTTGAAGAATTATGCAATAAAATAAATCCTGATTATGTGGTTAATTGTATAGGAGCTATTAAACCAACAATTAGTGATGACAATAAGTCAATAACTAATGCAATCAAAACAAATTCTTTGTTTCCTTTAGATATAACAAACGTAAGCTTAAAAAAAGGTTTTACTTATTTTCAAATTGGAACAGATTGTGTGTTCTCTGGTAAAACTGGAAAATATGATGAAACAAATTTTACCGATGCAGACGATGTATACGGTATGTCAAAAGTTGTTGGTGAGGTAAAAGCATCAAATAAAATTATCACCCGAGCAAGTATTATTGGACCTGAACAAGGTGAGGGTAAATCACTATTAAATTGGTTTCTAAATACAAAAGACGATGCTGTGAATGGTTTTAAGAATCATCATTGGAACGGAATTACAACTCTAAATTATGCAAAAATAGTTTGTGGAATGATTGAAGAAAATTATAAAGATATTCAACTCCATCATTTAATTCCTCAAGATATTGTAAATAAATATGAACTTTTGAAATTATTTTCAAAATATTTTGATAAAGAAATATTAATTAATTCTGTTGAAGCTGATGTAGAAATTGATAGAACACTAGAAACTAATAATCCCGAAATAAATGAATTAATATGGAAATTAGGAGGATATAGTTCAGTTCAATCAATCCAGCAGAATATAGAAGAACTTTCTCTTTTTGAAGGTACAAATAAAATTTTGGAGTCAGCATGAAAGACTTAGGAGTCATACTAGGAATTAGACCAGATGTAATTCGTGCCAGTAAGATTTTAAATCTATTATCTGAAAGCTCTGATATAACTTATGATTTTATTTGGTCAGGACAGCATTATTCAGAGAACATGAAAGATGTTTTCTTTAGCCAATTAAATCTACCAAAACCTGATTATGAGTTTCAAATTGATACAACTAATGATTCGACTATTGTTTCTTCCATAATTAAAAATACATATGAGCATCTAGAAAAAAACAAATATAAAGCAGTCGTATTTTTAGGTGACACTAATACAGTCATGGGTTGTATAGGCGTTATTCAACATAATATTCCTGTTGTACACATTGAGGGATGCATGAGATCATATGACTGGAGGATGCCTGAAGAGAAATACAGAAAAACAATAGACCATCTTTCAGATAGAATTTATGCATATTTAGATTCCTACAAAAACCAAGGTTTAAATGAAGGTATTTCTGAAAATGTAATAAAAGTTACTGGCAATCCAATTGTTGACATAATAAATGAAAATCATAACTTATTTGATACAGGTGGAGAGTATCTAGATAATAAAATATTAGATTTTATTAATAGTGACAACTTTACATTAACAACTAGTCATAGAAGGGAAAATATATTAGATAAGAAGAGCCTCACTAATATAGTCAATCTTCTTAATCAGTCAGAAAGTAAAATTGTTTTTCCTATGGGTTATAAAACTCAGGAGCAGTTGAAAGAGTTTAATTTAGATTTGAAATCTAATATTTTAGTTACTGATCCAATTGGTTATTTAGAATTTATGTATTTGATGAAAAATTCTGATTATGTCATTAGTGATTCAGGCACTGTTGTTGAAGAGGCTTGCATTATTGGTAAACCATCTATACAAATGAGACACTCTACTGAAAGACCTGAAGTTTATGATGTTAGTTCTTCAATAAAGTTTGATCCCAGTGAAGACATTAATGATTTTGAAATTTATATAAATAAAGTAAATAAATTAATTTCAAATAAGTGGGAGCAACCATTTGGTGATGGTAAGTCTTCAGAAAAAATTGTAAATGATTTGGTTGAACTTTCAAAGTCAGATACTTTTTTTAAACATCATCGAAATGATTATTCATATGATGTAAGTAATGCATTTAAAGAATGACAAAAATATTATTTCATTCTCTTACAATACCTCCTGATAAAGTCTCGACTGGGATGCTTGTTGCTGAAATAGCAAGTGGTTTTAAAGACAGGGGAGTTGATGTTGAAATTTTAGCTAGTACTCCACAATATAATTTTGATTCGAATATTAATAATAAAGTAGAATTCAAAAGAATTTCAAGAATTTTATCTGAATCTAGTTATAAAGACGTAAGAGTTATTCATATTAACTCTAAAAAGAGAAGTTACTCTGACTCTAAAAGAATCTTGCAGTGGTTTAGATTTCATTATCATTCAATAAAATATCTATTTAAAAATAGAAGCGAATATTCTCATATTTTTCTCTTTAGTTACCCACCAACTATGAACTTAGTTGGAATATTTATCTCAAAATTTTTAAAGATTAAACTAATTTATTCCTATTGGGAGCTTTATCCAGAAATTGCTGAACAAATTGATAGAGTAAAAAATAAACTTTTATTAAGTTTGTTTAAATCTATTGATACTTATGCATTGAATAATGCTGATTTAGTTGTTCTTAATTCTAAAGAGTTAGAAGAATATATGAAAAATGAACGTTTAGTAGAAAATAATTTAACAACTATAAATCATTTTTCACCATTTCCATATTTAAAAGAGCTACCTAGGAAAAGTCTAAAATCTATTTTTTATGCCGGAAATATAGGTAAACCTCAAAATATTCCATTTTTCATAGATTATTTTAATAAGTCACTAAGTAGTGAGTGGACTTTAAATGTATATGGTTCTGGTGAAGAATATGAGCATGTTAAATCTCTTGAAAATGAAAAAGTTCTAGTGAATGAATATATAGATAGAAGTAAATTAATAGAATTAACTGCTGACATTCCTTTTGCATTAGTCTCTTTAGATCCAAATTTAACTATTGAAGGCTTTCCCGGAAAGACTTTTGATTATCTTTCGATGAATAAGATAATTTTATGTTTTGCAAATGATAATTCTGCAGTTGCAAGGTTTATTGAAGAAAATGAAGTAGGCATTAATATTGATCCAGAAAATTTGCAGAATTTAGATTATGTTATTAAAAAATTAAATTCACCTGAGTTTATAGAAAAGTCACTTAATAATGTAATAAATTTGAATAAGAATGAGATAAATAAAGAGAAAGTGATAGATGAATATCTATCTTTGATCTAATTCGCACCTTTTCTACTAATAACGGACATTATTGTTTGTAAAATTATTTTCATATCTAAGATTAAATTATATTTATTTACATATTCTAAATCCCAATAAAGTCTTTCTTGAAGACTTAAATCTAATCTTCCTTGAGTTTGTGCTAATCCAGTTATTCCAGGTTTAACGGAGTGTCTTTCTTTTTGATATTCACCAAGTAAGCTTGCCTCATATTTAACTAACGGCCTTGGCCCAACTATTGACATTTGTCCTAATAAAACATTAAATAAATTTGGCAATTCATCTAGTGATGTTTTTCTTAATACTTTACCAATTTTTGTAATCCTATCATCGTTTTCAATTCTTATAGGATTACCGGGTTTTAATGATGGCTCAACACTTTGCTCTTTCGATAAGCTTTCATAATGTTTTTGGTGTAGATTTTCATCTGATCCATGATCCATTGTTCTAAATTTATATAAAATAAATACTTTTCCATTTTTTCCAACACGTTCTTGTTTGTATACTGATGGCCTTCCATCTATAAATAAAATACATATATAAATAACAGGAAAAATAATAAGCAATAAAGGTATAACTAAAACTGCAATTGTAATGTCAAATATATTTTTCATACATTATTTACTCTAAACTATTCAAATTAATGTACTTGAATAAAAAATATAACATTAGAGTTAGATAAATGTGTGGAATAGGTGGAATTATTAACATTAATAATTCCAAAATTGACCCAAATATTATTGAAAATATTAAAGATTCCTTAGAACATAGAGGACCAGATAACTCATCCATAAAATACATAAATGAATCAAATTGTTTTGTGCACACAAGGCTTTCAATAATTGATTTAAATGATAGATCAAATCAACCTTTTCAAAATGAAGACAAAAGATATACTCTCGTTTTCAATGGTGAAATATACAACTATAAAGAAATTAGAAAAGAGCTAGAAGACTTAGGTGCTGGATTTACCACAGAAGGAGATACAGAGGTTCTATTAAAGGGCTTTATTGAATATGGACCGAATGTTTTAGAGAAACTTAGAGGCCAGTTTGCTTTTGCTATATATGATTCAACTGAAGAGAGCCTTTTTTTAGCTAGAGATAGAATAGGAATTAAACCTTTATATTTATCAAATAATGAAAATTGGTTTATTTTCGGATCAGAAATTAAAGCAATTGAAAAATCAGGTGTTGTTCCATTTAGTGAAGATGTTGAATCGTATATTTCTTACTTGAGACATCTTTGTGTTCCAGGCAATCGAACAGGCAATAAGAATATATTAAAACTTGAACCAGGTGAATATGCCACCTTTTCATTAAAAGAAGGACTTATTAGAAATAAATATTGGGACCCTTTTAGTTTTGAGATTAATAATGATATTCATGAAGATGAAGCTATAGATGAGGTTGAACGGTTATTAAAAGAATCAATTGAGTATAGGAAAGTTAGTGATGTTGAAGTAGGTTTGTTTTTATCAGGAGGTGTAGATTCTTCATTAATAGGAAAGCTGATGAAAGAGAATAAAAAGTCTGGCCTTAAAGGTTTTAATATTGATTATGAAGATCATTTTGAGGGATATAAAGGTGAAGTTCAGGAGGCTAAGTATGCTTCTTCCTTTTTAAATATTGAGCTTATAGAAGATAAAATTAAATATTCAGATTTTCAAGATATATTAAATAATTATTCGTTTTACCAGGATGATTTAATTGGTGATGAGGTTGGCATACCTTTATATTTCCTTGGTAAAAATGCGAGGTCTAATGGCATAAAAGTAGTACAAGTTGGGGAGGGGGCCGATGAGCTGTTTTATGGATATGAACACTGGTTAAGATATATTAAATTAAACAAATACATAAAACCTTTAACTCGATCTCGCTCAGACTTTTTAAATTTCTCTAACCATCGTATGAATTTAGCTTCAAATATTTTGTTTAATAGAACTTCATTTAGTGGAGGTGCCATAGGGTTTAATTTAGTTGAAATTAATAAACTAATAAATGGAGGCATTCCATCAGATTCTGAACTGATAAATCTTGTAGATAATAAATGGGATAGTTATTTTGCATCTAAAGATTCAACTCTTACAAAATGGATGACATTAATTGATTTAAATGTTCGCTTACCAGAATTACTTTTAATGAGAATGGATAAACTTGTTATGCAGTCAGCTGTTGAGGCTCGTGTCCCATTTTTAGATCATAAACTTGTAGAATATGTTTTAACTATTCCTGAAAATATACTTTTTAATAAATCAACAACTAAGCCTTTACTAAAAAAAATTGCTGATAATCATCTACCAAATGAAATAGTCAATAGGAAAAAACAAGGGTTCAGGGCTCCAGTTGGTGAATGGATAAAAAAAGATCAAGATTATTTTTATGAATCAATAAAAGAATTTAATTCTCTAGTAGATTTATTTAATAAGAAAGAATTAGATAAAGTACTACAGGGAAATGATTACCAAAGAAAGTGGTATTTACTAAATCTTTCAAATTGGCATTTAACTAGGGTTGCGAATTGATAAGAAATTGGAAAGAAAATACTGTTTATATTTCTTTAATGCAAATTACCCTATTAGTCGTTAATTTTTTTCTCATAACAATAATAAGTAGAGAGTACGGAGCAGCAATATATGGTGAGTATGCATCCTCAAAAAGTTTATCAGTTCTAATTGGTACAGCATCTGTGTTGTCTTTAGCTTTAGTCACTACAAAAGTTAGAGCTCAAAATTTAGATTATTCAAAATCAGTATTTTCCAATTCATATTTCTTAGTACTTCGTAATTTAATATTTTCATTAGTTTTACTTTTTCCAATTTCATATCTATTAGGAAGAAACTATTTGTGGACATCAATATTTTTAGTTGGCTATATCTTTAATGAAATGATTCATATTGCTTTAGCTTATTATCAAGCTAAAGGGAACTTTGTAATAAGTTCAAAACAAATACTAATTCGTACATTATTTTATGGAATAGGTGCATGGTTTATTGTATTTAATGGCTTTTCAATACTATGGGTAATTATTTTTCAAACCTTAATATTCTTTATCTTTTTTCTAGTTGCACATTTTTATATACCTAAAACTGAATTAAATTATGATTCAGAAAATAATAAAGAGACTAGATCTGAGTTGACTAAATCAGGAAAGAAAATGGTAACAACAACATTTTCAGCTGTTCTTATATCCGAACTTGACATTGTTTTACTAGGTTTGTTTTATTCTGGACCTGTGTTGGGTGTTTTAGCATTATCAAGAAGATTACTGGAAGCTCTTTTTCAATTTGTTGGAGCAAGTTTAGACATGATATTTCCCCAGCTTTCAAAAGCAAAAAACAAAAATGAGGTCTCAGAATTAAGAGTAAGGCTTAGAAAAGTATTTATTTTTTCTTTCTCAATTCCTATTTTGTTTTATTTATTTAAAGATGTTGCACAAGGTATTTTTACTAACATTTTAGGCAATGAATTTAATGAACTTGCAAATATAACCTCATCCATTTTATTCTGCTTACCGCTAATGATTTGGTCTAGAATTAATATAATTTATTCAAGAGCTTTAAATTTTGAATTAAATATAACTAAAACTATTTCAATTGGTGCAATATTTTCATACTTGATTTACTTCTTAATGCATGAAATAGGTTACAACCCAGCTGTTCTTTCAATTATTTTCTCTCAGGTTTTGATTGCTATTTTGACTACATATAGTTTTAAGAAATCGTATGCTTAATAAGTTAATTTCCCCTCTTAGAAGAATTAAATTTAATTTAATTCTTCTTTTTGGTTCAGATGTCAATATTCCTTCTGAATTTAAATTATTTCAAAGAAAAGAAACTAACTATGAAAGTTTTATTAATCAACATTTAAATTACTTATCTAAAAAAACTGTTGATTTATATGATGACTTAAAGATTTTCGGTAAAGACTTAAAAGAATATGAATTATCAAAAGATATTTTTAGTGACTTTGATTTTTCTAATAAAAAATTAAAACCTGCTTTTTTCAATGTTGCAGATGTAAAAGTTCCATATGAAGCTTCCAGACTTCAGTATTTACAAAAGACTAATTCTGGAAATATAGATGTTAACAAGTTTCCCTTGATTTATTGGAATAGTCCAATGGACGTTGCAATAAGAAATATTAATTTAATTTTTCATTTATTAGCTATTGAAAATGATTATGCAGGCACAAAAATATTAGGAAATAATAAAGACTTAATTACTACATATATAAGCCAACATTATGAATTTATAAATAATAATTTAGAAAATAGTGGTGACGTCATAGGGAATCATTATTTAATTGAACTTACATCTCTTTTGCTTACTATTGCAACTTTTTCTTTTGATGGAGTTAAAGAAGAATATATATTTTTTCATGACGAATTAAGTAAAGAGCTTGATAGACAGTTTTACGAAGATGGAACAAATTTTGAAGGTTCTACTCACTATTCTGCATTTGTTGTGGAAGCATTAATACTATGTAAGCTTGCTGTTGAAGAAATTGATAAAAATTCTATTTTGTTAGATCGAATAGAAGAGATTATTAAATCCAATAAATTTTTTCTATCATCATTAGTTAACAAAGGGGAATTATCACAAATAGGAGATAACGACTCAGGAAGAATATTTTATCATGCTTTTAATGAAAAAAAGCCATTAAAAATGGATTGGCTTTTTGATTTAATAGATTCTCTTTATCCAGAGTCAAGTGAATATAGAAAAATTCAAGATAAATTTAATAATGAAATAAATAATGAAGCTCCAACATTAAATAAATATAAAAAAGTTTTACACAAGCCTATAAAAGTTTTCTCATCAGATTATAAAGCTTATAGCTTTAAAGATTTTGGTATTTTTGTATGGAGAAATGAGGATCAGTACTTTAGTGTAAGGTGTGGTCCAATAGGTCAGAATGGTGTTGGAGGACATTCTCATTACGATCAGTTAGCTATAGAGTGTTTTACTAATGATAAGTGGATAGCAAGAGATCCTGGAACCGGAACTTATACAGATAATATAGAAATTCGGAATAAATATAGATCTCTGGAATATCATTGGGGGCCAAAAGCTGAAATTAAATTTCCAAAAGAAGATGAGTTTGATTGTTTTCGTTTAAATTATATGAGTGATGGGGAAGTATTGCTTTTCGATAAAAACAATTTCCTAGGGTATGCAGAATTTAATGGAAAAAGGATTTATAGAAAAATTTATATAAATGATGGAATCGTAACGATTGAAGATTACTCAGAAGATGTTGACTTGGAGGAATATACTACTTGGGGTGAGGAAAAAGAAGGTATTAAAGTTAAATTTTCAGAAGGGTACAAAAGATTAAGTTGAAGTTAAAGAATATGAATCCAATATTCTATTTATTTGTTTTAGGAATTTTCCTAGAAGGATTAGATGCTTTTTCAATTTATTCAATACCAGTTCCCTGGATAGGTGCAGTTTTAATAATTGGTCTATATATTGTAAATTATTATTTTGGTTCTGATTTTGAATTCGATGAACTTCCTTCGTTAAGGATTTGGCTGTTTTATTTAACGATTGTTACTTTAGTAAGGGCTTTTTCATTTAATAGATCATTACCTGAATACGCAACTACTACTTTCTTTGAATATATTTCATTACGATTAGTTAAACTCCTAACATTTATTACTGCAATTTGGCTCATACATTTATTTAGCAAGTATTTCGATAA
This sequence comes from uncultured Candidatus Actinomarina sp., assembly GCA_902565645.1. GTDB lineage: Bacteria > Actinomycetota > Acidimicrobiia > Actinomarinales > Actinomarinaceae > Actinomarina. The sequence goes on along the minus strand of CACFFJ010000004.1, from coordinate 48,904 downwards.
AGATAAAATTATTAAATATATAGCTTATGCAGGTCTTGCAATCTCTATTTTTTCTCTTTATTCGTATTTTTCTTATATATTCGAATTACCTGATTTTACAAGGACAAGAGCTGGTTCTGGAGGGTGGACACAACCAATAAAAAGAGCTTGTTCAGTATTAAGAAATTATGGTACTTTTAGAGAGCCAAGCTTTCTTGCAGCTTGGTCTGCACCTTTAATTCCATTATTTTTTTATTTGGCTAAAAAAAGAAGATTTTGGTATCTACTTTCATTAATTCCGATAATTTCAATTGTTTTAACTAGAAGCTTGACAGGAGTTATAAGTCTTCTAGCAACATTTTCAATTATCTCATTAATTTGGATTGTAAAAAAGAAATCATTAAATTTAAGTTTGTTGATTCCAATAGTATTTATTTTGTTAGCAAGTATTTTTAGTAACAATATTGCTTATAAATTTCCAGCTTTAGACCCCTCCATGTGCCCTCCAGAATCACCTGATAAATGTAATTGTTCTATTTATGAAGATAAATTAGATGAAGCAAAAAATTCGGAAAGTGTTACTAAGAGTATATTTGGTAGGTTAACACGTATTACTTCTGGCGGATTAGGCGCATTTGAAAATATAGGATTTTTAAGAGAGTACTTATCTTCCCAGAATATAAAAATATTAGGGGATGGTTTAGGTGCTTCAAATATTAATTATTCTTATGAGTTTGATGAAATATCAAAACTTGAAAAAGAAGGTCAGATAATTTATAGAAATCCTGGTCAAATTGTATCATTTAATAACTTGTATGCTAATTTGTATTTATCATCAGGTTTAGTCGGTCTTATTTGGTTTTTGAAGATTCTTTTCGACATAACCGTTAAATTAATTAAAAGGTTTAATGATTTAGATATATATTTATTTGCTCAATTTTTTATAATTTTATTAATTTATTTTTTCCAAGCAGAAGAATTAAATTTGGCTTTAGCTTTATCTATAGGCTTAATTACTATAAATGAAACTCATGAATAAAACAAAAAAGATACTAATTGTCACTCATCAATACACGCCTCATTTGAGTCCTAGAACAACAAGGTGGGAGTCTATAGTTAATGAATTACTAAGTTTAGGGCACGAAGTGAAGATCGTTACAGGAACGCAACAAAATGATTTGAACCAAGATAACAATATTATTTATGTAGGGAATAAAAGTTCAAATAATTTAGTTAATAATTTAAGAGATAAATCAAATAATCTAGTAGATACTTCTAAATTGAAAAAAATTTACTATAGATCTCTTAAAAGAATTTACAGATTTATAGTAAAAACCTTTTCCTGGCCTGACTATTCGATGTTCTGGCTTTTATCAATAATTAAAAACAAAAAAAAATTAAATATAGATTATGACATCATGATAACTGTAAGCCTTCCTTTCTCTTCCCATATAGCTGGTTACATTATTAACAAAAAAAAGAAAAAAGAGTGGATTATGGATATTGGTGATCCATTTACTTTAAAAAAAGATGCTCCAGAAAATAATAAATATTTGTATGGGTTTTTAAATAAATATTATGAAAATAAATTTTATTCAATAGCAAGCAAGATTTTATTTACACATAAAGAATCTTTAGATTTTCATAAAGAATATTTTAAAATTGATTCTTCAAAAATATTTGTAGCAAACCCAATAAGTAAATTTGATAATCAAATATTTAACAAGTCATTAAATTATGATTATTTCTCAAAACCTATCAAGTTTGGCTATTTTGGAATATTTACAAAAGGTGTAAGATCACCGAGCAATTTTTTAGAGTCTATAAAAGATATAGGTGATCTTGAGCTATTTTGGTATGTTAATGATGATTCAAGAGAACAAATAGAATCTAGTAATTTAATGATTTCGAATAGTCACTTTAAAAGTATTGTCCCCAGGGAAGAAGCTATACATTTAATGGCTGATTCTGTACACTGTCTTATTTCAATTGGGAATATGAATACTAATCAGTTACCAAGTAAAGTAATCGAATATTTATCAACTGGTAAGCCAGTAATTCACTTTGCTGAAGTCGCAAATGACCCAGTGAATTTGATTGCTGAAAATTTTGATAATTTGTTTATCCTTACAAAGGAAGAGAATATAGAAGAGTTTTTCTTGAATTTAAAAAAATATTTTAAGAATATAGATTCTTTTAATAAGGAGTTGTTTATAGAGAATTACACAGCTTCTTCAGTAATTAAAATTCTAGATCTTACTTAGGACTTTACCCCAATTTTCTGAGTAATCTAAAGCCTGGATATTTTTTGTTTTAGTTGAACTAGCAAGTTCTATTGTTTGAACAGCATCTAAAGCATCATTACTTTTGTATAGAAATGTACTATCTTTATCAAAATATTGTGTATAAGGATTATTTGGAGCAACAACTTTTAGCCCTAAATCTTGGGCTTCGTATAGCGGCAATCCAACAGTTTCAAATTCACTAGCATGGAAATAAATTTCATTTTGAGATAGTACCTCCATAGTCTCTTCGTTATTTGTAGTAGTTACGCATTTAAAATCTTTAATTTTTTCTTTAGGGTTAATAATTGTTACTAATTCAGGGCTATTGATTTTTTTTAGTACTTTAAGAATAAATTCAAAGTTCTTATTTGGTATATCACTAGCAAAACAAACGATACCTTTATTTGAATTTGATAGTGGAACCGATTTTTCAATGATTTCTCCAATTTCAATAATCTTTTTTTGATCATTAGAAGGTAGATAGTCTTTTAAATGAGTTAATTGTATAAGTATATAATCTGATAAATTAGTACTTCTTAATATAAAATAACGCAAAATAATATTTCTTAAATCCTTCTTAACTAAAGGCAACACATTTTGTATCAATATGAAAGATTTTATTTTTGTCTTAAACCCAAAGTTTCCATAATGAATAATTGCGTCAGAGGAGTTAATTTTTTCTTTTACTTCTCTACTTAGGAATAAGTTTAAATATGGATGTAAGAACCTTTTTTTATTAATGTATTTAAAATTAACCAATCCACTATCTAGAAACTGGTTTTGTAAATCTTTATAAAATGGTAATTCTGAATATAGGACAGTTATTTCACTTCCTGAATCTACAAAGAAGTCAAATGATTCTAGGAAAAGCTTTAGACCACCTAAAGACTTTACACCACAAACATTAAGCACAATTTTTTTATTCACCATTTCAATGATAGTTGCTCATTAAGAACTATTTGATTACTAAAATCATTATGTAGTGAAGAAAAAATATGATGTCGCTCTTGTTGTTGGAACAAGACCTAATTTTGTAAAAGCAGCTCCTCTTCTTAAGTATTTTGAAGAAAACAATCTTAATACATTATTTATCCATACTGGACAACATAAGGATAAAAATATGTCTACAGATATATTTGATGATTTAAGTATAAGACCTCCAGACATAGTTCTAGAGACCCCTACGGTAAATATGAATGAACAGTTAAGTTATATGTTAGAAGCCCTAGATGGTGTATTTAATGAGAACGAAATAAAAATGGTTGGAGTTTTTGGGGATGTTACCTCAACTCTTGCAGCAGCTTTATCAACTAAAAATAAAAAATTAGAACTTTTTCATGTCGAAGCTGGCCTTAGATCAAGAAATATGGAAATGCCAGAAGAGAGAAATAGAATTATAGTTGATTCTATTAGCGATTATTTATTTGCTCCATCTTATGATGCTGTAGAAAATCTAATTGATGAAAATATAGATGAAGACAAAATTTTTTCTGTTGGAAATATAATGATCGATACTTTGATTAGTAATTATGAAAAAATAAAAAGTAAAACTAATAATATAAAGAAAAATTTAAATATTAAAAATGAATATTTCGTAACTACAATTCATAGACCTTCAAACCTTACTGATGAAAATTTAAATAATATTTTTACAGCTTTTCAAAATTTTACTCAGGAATATAGTGTAATTCTTCCTGCACACCCAAGATTAAAAAAATATATAGATGGAAACCACATAGAACTTAATAACGTAGCTTTAATTAATCCATTGTCGTATATTGATTTCCTTAGTTTAGTTAACGGCTCAACTCTTGTACTTACTGATTCAGGTGGCCTCCAAGAAGAAACAACATTTATGAATATCAATTGCTTAACTCTAAGAAATGAAACAGAAAGACCAATAACCGTTGAATTAGGTACTAATAAAATTGTTGGGTTAAATACAGAAAATATAATTTCTGAAATAAATAAATCTCTTACAAGTAAACTTCCTAATGAAATAAAAATTGAGAATTGGGATGGAAGGACATCAGAAAGAATTTATAATATTTTGATTAAAAAATTATGAGCAAATTTTCAATAGATTTAGGTGTTATAGGACTGGGGTATGTCGGATTACCTTTAGTTGTTGAATCAACTAATTCAGGGTTAAGTGTTTTTGGTTTTGATAATAACTCTGAAAAAATAAATGATTTAAACAATGGGAATTCTCCAATTGAAGATATATCAGATAACGAATTAAAAGAATCACTTTCAAACGGCCTTCTTTTATCAGATTCTCCAGAACAATTAAAAGATTGTGAACATATAGTGATTAGTGTCCCAACTCCGTTGACTGATTATCAACCAGATTTAAGTTATGTAAAAGAGGCAGCTAAATCGATAGGTGAAAACATAAGTAAAGAACAGATAGTAATTTTAGAATCGACAACATACCCTGGGACAACAATAGAGGTATTAATACCAGAGATAGAAGAGGTGTCAGGGCTTAAGGCAGGTAAGGATTTTTATGTAGGATATTCACCAGAGAGAATTGATCCTGGAAATGAGGTATGGGGTTTTAAAAATACTCCAAAAGTAATTAGTGGGATAGATGAAACTTCAACCGAAAAAATTAAAGAATTTTATGAGAAGATAATTGATGAGGTAGTTGTTGTAAGTGGCACTAGAGAAGCTGAAATGGTAAAACTATTAGAAAATACTTATAGGCATGTCAATATAGCATTTATAAATGAACTTGCAGTTTTATGCAATATGTTAGAAATAGACATATGGGAAGTTATAGATGCTGCAAAAACAAAACCATTTGGTTTTGAGTCATTTAGACCAGGACCAGGGGTCGGAGGCCACTGTATTCCTATTGATCCAAATTATTTATCTTTTAAAACAAGACAAATAGGCAAGCCTGTTAGGTTTGTTGAATTAGCACAAGAAATAAACAACACAATGCCGACATATATTGTTGGAAGAGTTTTGGAAATGATGAATAAATTAGGGAAACCTATGAATAACTCCAGCATATTATTGTTTGGTGTCGCATATAAAAAAGACATTAGTGATACAAGAGAATCACCAGCTCTTCATATTATTGAAAATTTACAGTCTCAAGGAGTAAATATAGGATTCTATGACCCTTTTGTTGACGAACTTGATACAAGTGTTCCTATTAATAAGGAAAAGGACTTAAGCAAAATTAGTAAATATGATTTAATTCTTTTTCATACACCACATTCTCAGTTCGAAGAAATAAATTTTGAAGAAATTGAAGTACCTATTTTTGATGCAACAGGTGTTGAGTATTTAAAAAATTCTGAAAGAATATAAAGTTTTAACTATTATTTTTAGAAATACTTGCTGATAAGCTTCTAAGTTCAAAGTGCATTTCATCAGGAGAAGTCCATGTTCCTCCCCAAGCAAAACCCCAAGAGTTAAATATCTCAACAATTCTAGGTGAATAGCCGGTTATTGTATTGATATCTATTGCAATACCCCAAGCATGTCTCGAAATAGCACCACCAGCATCAAAACGTGAAATTCTTCTAGGTGCGTAACAACCACCAGAATACTTGTATTCCTCTTTTGACAAACCACTTTCAAGCCCTTCCTCAACTATTTGATTAAGTGCCCCTAGTAATGGTTCCCACATTAATCTATGACAAGTGATGTTTCCGAGTATTGGGACTTTCTTAGTTTCAATGTTATTTGATTTCCAATCTTGATCTATAGTTATCCAAGTCCCGTTTTGTTCTTTAATTTGAAAATCTCCGAACATTTCTTTGACCAATGCATTAGGTAATACCCAGTTCTTATTAGGAGTAGAATTTCTATTTGAAACTTTAATTTTTTTATATTTTATATTTTTATAAATCTCAATTAAATGATTTTCAGTTATTCGAGTTCCCCAAATTATAGCCTGTATGTTTCTATTGATTCCTAACTTATAACCTAAGTCTTTATTAACAACACCCTCAAACCATCCCATATCAGAATCTGAAATTATTTCTCCTACCTCAACACTTAGTATTTCACCGTTTAAACCAACCAATTGCATAATGTCACCTTTATTCAGCGAGTATAAATCTGCAGTCAGCTTTGAAACTACAATTTTGTCTTCAATTAAACTCTTTGAAACTTTTTTTGAATAAAATAAATCTGAAACATCATTATGGATAGTTTTTATTGATAAACTATAAAGATAATTTTCTTTTGTAGTTAATTTTTCTTCTTTGTTATTGTTTAAAACCTTTTCAAGCCCCACGTTTGCTCTTCCTATAAATGTTAAATTACTTTTTAAATTTATTGCAGATTTAATAATTCCATTTGTGACACTATTAAAAAGACTTCCTGGTTGAGAAATTGTAAGTATTTCGTAATTATCAATCCTATTTGCTCGTTTTATTACCTCAGCTTCTTCTTCCCCAAAAGCTATTTGATGTGGAAGTATAAAAAAAATAAATGTAAATATTAATAAAAAACGTTTCACGAAATATATATTACACAAACGACAGTTAATTTATCAAAGATTTAGAACCATAGTTATCGTTATATTTATTTTTTAACTATTATTTATATGTTTGATAACGGAGATATAAAATTGAATAAACTTACTAATTTTTTCTCAGCTGCAGCAACCAAAAGGCCAGTTATTACTATTTTAGTTGTTCTTTTATTGTCAGGTTTCTTTGGTTTTATGGCTAGTCAACAAGAGGAACTTAATACAAGTTTTGGGGGAGAGCTAGATACTCCTGAAATTAAGGCTCAAACAAAACTAGGTGAGTACTTTCAAACATCTGGTTCACAATCTGTTTTTCAAATTATATTAAGTGGGGATGATGTTTTAACTGTAGATGGCTACTTGGCGTGGCAAGAATTAAAACAAACAGTTGCACAAAGTGAAATTGCTCCTTATTTAGTTTCTCAACCAGGGCAGCCTCTTATTGCCGGCTTTTTTGCACCAATAGACTTTGCTAGAACATATGACTATTCAATTGATATAAATTCAATGAACGATGAACAATTTAAAGCATTATATGTTAAGGCTAATAGTCAAATGCCACCAGAGTTTAAAGCTTTTGCTAGTGCGTTATTATCTGAATCTTATGATGAAGATGCAGTTACAGCATCTGCTGGTCTAGCAATTGTAACTGTAGATAGTGCAAAATTTGTTGAAGAGTATGGTCTTGAAGCGGGAGCATTTATTGAACAGCCAAGGATGGAAGTGGCTCTTAATAAAAGTTTAAGTGAAATCCAAGTTGGTAACGTCAAAGTGTCAGGATTTTCATTTGGATTGTTATTCGGTGATGAAGGTGAAGACTTTCAACAAGAAATAGGTGGTTTATTCGCTCAAGCTTTTGTCATTATTCTTGTTGTATTAAGTTATATCTTTTTTATGAAATCTAAGTTGTTTAGTAGAAAACCATTAAACATATTAAGAAGACTTATTGCTATCTCATTTATGGCTTTCGGTATTGCAGGTGTTATTTCACCGCTTGTAAGTGACTTAGAAACACCTTTGCTTTCATGGATGATGTTAGATGATCCTTTATTAGGAAGGATGATTCCTTTATCTGTATTCACTTTTGGATTTCTACTCAATTCAAGAAGAAGGTCATCTAGTGATTTATTTCTGAGCTTAGGTGCAATTTTATTGTCTATTGGATGGATGACAGGTGCAGGAACTATATTAGGACCAGGTTACTTAGATATTATTGGTGCACCAAACCAGGTTTCACAAATTGCACCAATTATTTTAATTGGTCTTGGTGTGGATTATGCTATCCATTTTAATTCAAGGTATAGAGAAGAAATTGGTTCTGGAAATAGTATCGATGGTGCTACATCATCAACTTTAAAATCTGTAGGTATAGCTTTGACCTTAGCTACATTAGCTACAATGGTTGGATTTTTGACTAATATTGTTTCCCCTTTGCCAGAACTTAAAGATTTTGGAATTCTTGTTTCAGTTGGTATATTTTTTGCTTTCTTTTTGGTTATGACTTTTGTTCCAGCAATTAGAACATTATTAGACAAACGAGCTGAAAAAAAAGAAAAAATAGATTCTGAAGCTTTTACATCATCAGGTGATAGTGTTCTAAATAAGATATCTGAAGCAAGCGGCATAATTCCAAGAAAATTAAAGATTGTTGCAATTGGTTTATTGGTAACTGTTTCCACCTACGGATATATTAGCTTTACTAACCTTGAAACAATTTTTGAATTTACAGATTTTTTACCTGAAGATAACCCAGTAGTTAAGACTTTAGATCTATTAAGTGAAGAATTTGGCGGTGGATTTGGAGAAACAACTAGTGTCCTTATTGAAGGGGATGACTTAGCAACACCTGAAATTCATAATGCTTTAATTGCTTCTATAAATAATCTTTCAGAAAAAGAAAATATTGTTGTTTACGCTGGAAATGTTGCGGCTGAGTCCGTACTTTCTTCAATGGGTGAGCTATTAACGCCAGCTGCAGGTCCTCCAGGAGCCCCTGCAGGCCCTCCTGACGTAGAATTAATCAGTAGCTTAGTTGGATATGGAGTAGATCTTATGTCTGGAGCAGAAGGTTTGGAAGGGCTAAAAGTTAAAAATACTAGTGATGTAAAAGGCTTGTATGAATTTTTAGCAGCAAAGGATCCTGAGGCTTTTCTAGCATACATATATTTTGATGAAAATAATAATGTTACAGCTCAACAAGTAAGAATCACAACATCAGCAGGATCACTTGGAGCTGCACAATTGAGAGATGATATATACGTTGCTTTTGCTCCTATGATTAATTTAGGTATTGATGTAGCTGCAACAAATGATGCAATTGTAACTCAAAGTGTTAGTGACTTAATATCAAAATCTCAATTCCAATCCTTAATATTTGCAATCCTTGCTTCAATGACTTTCTTAATTATTTACTATTTCCTAGATATGAGAAGACCATTTTTAGGAGTAATAACAATCATGCCAGTTATTGCAATAGTTATGGGTACTTATCTTGGTATGTATTATTTAGATATTCCTCTCAACCCAGTAACATCGACACTTTCTGGACTAGCTATAGGAATTGGGGTTCCTTTTGTTATTCATGTTACGAATAGATTTAGAGAATCTTTATCGCAAGGTAATAATCCTATTGAAGCTGCAACAAAGACTCTAAAAACCACTGGAGGTTCATTATTTGGTTCAGCCTTTACGACTATGGCAGGATTTGGAATTTTAATGACCTCAACCTTAAAACCTTTTCAGCAGATGGGACAGGTTGTTGTAGTAGCTTTAGGATTTGCATTAGTTGCTTCTATACTAATTCTTCCAACAATGTTGGTTTTTTGGGCTAATTATCATAATAAGAAAACAGCTAAATCTTTATAAATTTATTCATTACTATTAGTTAAATGAAGGTTTCAGAACTAGTAGATACTCTTAATTCTTTTATACCATTTAAACAAGCTTTTGAAGATGACAAAGTTGGCCTGTTAATTGGTTCTGACTCGCAAGATATATCAGGAGTTATTGTAGCTCATGACTTAGAGGGCTCAGTTTTAAATTATTGTATAGAAAATAATATTAATGTAGTCATTAGTTACCACCCTCCACCTATTCAAGAAACTTTAATTTCAGACGATAAATATGTTGATGAATTAATAGGTATTTCTTTAGATTTTGAAAAACATAATATTAATGTTATTTCGCTACATACAGCACAAGACGTTGTAAGTGGTGGCAATGCTGAAACCTTGGTTGAATTACTTAATATTAGAGACTCAAAGATTTTCGCTAAAACAGATGATAATTTAGGTGCTGGGCGTATTGGAATTATTGATAAAATTTCTGGTAAGGAATTTATAGATTTAGTTGAGAATAAATTGAATACAAAAGTTGTAAGAACAAATGCATACTTTTCGCAAATAAAAGAAATTGAAAAAATAGCTGTATTACCAGGTTCGGGAACTCAATTTATAGATGAAATAATTGATGAAGCAGATGTTTTCTTAACAGGGGATATATCACATAGATATTTCTTAATATCTGATGATAAAAAACTAGGTTTAGTACAAGTAAATCATATTTCAACAGAAATTCCAGGAATGAGAAAAATGGCTAATAAATTAAATAATGAGCTAAACATGGACGTTCAATATTTTTATAATGAGAATTATGAGTGACCAATTCTTACTTAGTGATTTGATTGATCTACAAGAGATAGATAATGAGATATATAAAATTGAATCTGAAAAAAAATCAAGTGAAAATGTAGAATTGCTAAAAGATTTAGAAAATAAATTTAATGATATAAATAAAAATGTCGAAGAAGTTAAAACCCAACTTTCTGATTATTATGCAGAAATTGAAAGTTATGAATTAGACAAAAAAAATATCGTACAAAAAGTTCAGAATATTGACGAAAAACTTGGAGAGGACACTTTAGACCCAAATGAATTATTAAATTACACAAGGCAAAAGGAATCAAATCAACAACAGTTGATAAAAATAGATAAAAGTATTGAATTACTTCAGGTAGACAATAAAGAAGAACTTGATGAAATTAATAAATTTAATGATTCATTAGAAGAACTAAAAAAAGAATTAATTGAAACCTCAAAAAAAGTTCAAGGTGAATGGAAAGAATTAGATATTAAACTAGCTGAATTCGAATCCAAAAAAAAGGAGATGATTTTAAACTTTCCGCATGAGATTCAAGCTCTTTATGATGATTTAAAAAATAAAGGTGTTGATGTTATTGCAGCGTATAAACTTGAAAATAACCAATGTGGTTGTTGTGGAGTTGACTTGACTTCTAGCGAGCTTGATAAAATTATGGATTCAAAATTTCAACAATGTCACTATTGCGACGGAGTAGTAGTTTGATTTATCAAATATTTTGTGATGGCGCATCAAGATCAAATCCAGGAGATGCATCAATTGGTGTTTCTATTTCTTTAGATGGTAAAGAAATTCACACTATCTCAAGGAAGATAGGGATTGCAACAAACAATGAAGCAGAATATCAAGCATTAATTGATGGGTTAAATTACTGTATTGAAAATTCTATAAAAGAGATTGAAGTTTTTTTAGATTCAAATTTAGTTGTTGAGCAAGTAAATAAAAACTTTAAGGTCAAGGCAGGAAACCTTAAAGTTTTAAACTCTCAGGTAGAGAATATGATAAAAGAATTTGAATATATTGAATTTAAACATGTTTATAGAGAAGAAAATAAAAGAGCTGATCAATTAGCAAACATGGCCCTGGATAGTTAATGTTTTTTTGGCATATAGGGCTTTCAATATCTTTTTTTAGATTTGTGTTTAAAGATTTTTCTGCAGATCTTAGATGCTTGATTGTGGGAGTTCTTATACCAGAGTTTTTAAATATATTTAATACTTTCGTAAAAATTAATCCTGAAATAGGCCATACTCTTTTGTTTGCTGTAGCTGGTCTTATTTTTGTAATGATATTTACAAAAAGGGATACAAAAAAAAGAAAAAACTTATTACTTGTTTGTATAGGAATTTTCTTTCATTTACTATTTGACTTTATGTGGCTTAGACCAGAAGTTCTATTTTTCCCATTACAATTTGATCCTAATTCTGAAAGAATACCTATTAATCTTTCTGTCCTATTTATTCAAGAAGTGATTGGTTTGGTATATTTAATACCAAAATTGAATTCTAAAGAAAAGTTTAAACGTTTAATGAGCGAGGGTTTAATTTAATCTTCTCTGAAGAACATATTGATACTTACTAAAACAAGAAATGTAGCAAATGTATAGTTCAATATATTTTGAGGAAGAGCAAAAGCTATATTACTTCCAATAACTGATCCCAGAATTCCAAAGATTCCAATTATTACCCCTCTTTTGATGAAATCCTTTCTTCTTAATTTTGGAATCACTGCAGCAATTGAGCTTGGTATAGCTGTTATTAAAGAAATACCTTGTGCGGTTAGATTCCCGATGCCTCCAAAAAATATAAGTAAAGGGATTCTTATAATTCCACCACCAATACCCAATAGGCCTGAACCTAATCCTGAAAGAATTCCAATAACAATATACAGTACAATGTTTTCTTCAAATCTTGTAGAAAAATTTGTTCCAAAGTACATCCTATAAGCTGCAAACAATAAAACAACAGAGAACAATCTTTGTAGATTTTTTGTAGTTATAAGTTTGGAGATAGAGCTACCTAAATAGCCACCCAAAACAGCTCCAGCTATTAAATACAATAAATAATTAGAAATTTCTAGCCCGTTATTGATATAGGAAATTGCGCTAGAGCTAGCTACAAATACTATTGCTAAAGAAGATATACCTGTATTAATTTTGAAATCTTCTTTTGTTAAATAAGTAAGAAGCGGGACAAAGACTATACCGCCACCTATACCTAAAATTCCTGAAAGAACTCCACCCAAAAAACCAATTATGAATAACTTAATCAATTTATTTTTTCAAGATAGGGAGAAGTTCTTTACCGAGTAGTTTTATAGTCTCCTCTTGATTAGTTGAAGAAATTTGTATTGTAACTATCTCAGATTCAAAATCATTAACTAAAGGATGATAAATTTCTTTTAACTCTTCAATAGTTGTTGCTCTTGAGAATTTCGACATTATTTCTTCTTTTGGCAAGCTATCCGCTGTTTCTCTTAATTCTGCTGGGTCTATCTCTTGAAGTCTATTTGGAGCCCTTAATCCTCTCCAGGATTTTAATGCTTCCCAAGCGTCATCATCATCTTTTGCAAACATAGTCCATCTATACGTATGGATTCTTAAACTGTCTTTATTAAGTTCCTCAGTTTTTTTCTTTGCTGGATCAATAACTTTTTCATAAGCATCTTTGGGGTCTTTAACGCTTATCATTACGCCGTCTGCATATTCAGCAGCTAAATTTGCAGATTTAGGGCCACCTGCTGCCATCCAAATAGGAATGTATTTCTGTGGTGGTGAATATAGTTTTGCTTGATTAGTTTGATAAAATTCACCTTCATAATTTAATTTTTCACCAGATAAAAGTCTTCTTATAATTTCTAATGATTCACGCATCCTACTTGCACGCTCATCATATTTTGGAAATTCATAACCTAGTGGTCCTTCATTTATATTCTCACCAGTTCCAACACCCAAGTGAAAAGTTGACTGGGATAAACGGTCAATAGTTGCAGATGCTTGAGCAACAACTCCTGGATGCATCCTCCATAATGGTGTTGTAACCCCTGTTCCCAGATCTAGATCAGGTGTAGTTACAGCTAGTGCTCCTAGAGTCGACCAAGTGAAATTTGAAGCTGAGTAATCATCAACCCACGGATGGAAATGTTCCGATATTGTTACCATGTCAAAACCAACTTCCTTAGCTAATTTTGCGTGATTTATTAATTCTTCAGGTTGCCATTGCTCAGATCCTAAGAAATATGAAAATTTTGTCATGAATTTAGATTAACATTGTTGGATTTTAAGGTGGGTGCCTCAAAAAGAGGCACCCAAGTTTTTATGAGACTATAAGCCGGATTCTGTTTACACAATGTGTAAGATAATCATCCATCTTGTATATTTGTTACCAAATATATCTAGCTACCTACCCGCAATTTTTAGCCGAGCAAGCTAATTGCTTCTTGGTATTGCTTCGAGAGGGGTTTACAAGCTGATTTAATCACTTAAATCACTGGTAGTCTCTTACTCTACCTTTTCACCCTTACTTACATATGTAAGCGGTATATTTTCTGTTGCACTTTCCGTCAATTTCTTGCCTGGGAGTTACCCAGCTCTCTGCTCTACGAAGTCCGGACTTTCCTCGATAAATCGCGATTATCCATCCCACATTTAAACTTTAATACAACTTTTAAGAGTTATGAATATAAATCTATAATTTCTTGAAAATTTTTAAAAGTTAAAGGACCAATGTATTTCTTTATTATTTTGTTGTTTTTAATTATATGTGTCTCTGGAACTCCAAAAACACCAGAATTAATTGAAAACTTACTATTTTCATCCATTACGTAGGTAATTTCACCATAGCCATATTTATTTAAGAAACTTATTGCGTTATCTTCGCTATCTTGAAAACTAACCAACAAAATTTTATTTTTAAGCTCTGGTATTTCAGATAGTGAAATTAATAGTTCGTGTTCTTCTATACACTCTAAACACCAAGATGCCCAAAAATTTACAATTACTAAGTCAGAGTCAATTGAAATTTTTTCATTATTTTGGATTGTTCTTAAATTTAAAAAATCATTATCGCTAACTTCTATATAGCTTTTCTCTACAGTATTTGCTGAACACATAGATAACAAGAAGAATAAAGAGATAATTTTAACTTTCATATTGACTCACCAAATCTTTTACAAAATTCCTATCTTCAGAACTAAGTTTATTAGATGATAAAACTTCGTTCAAAAGCTCTTCCCCCTCACTTCTTGTCGTTGGGTCTTGTAGATATATAATTCCTAGATAGGATTTAGCTATAATTGAGTTTTCATTAATCCTTAAAGCCTCTCGTAAGTAGTCTATTGCAACCTCTCTGTTGTTTGACTCAAATACCATCCATGCAATTTGTGAAAGGGCAAAACTCTTTAGTTCATTATCGTTACTATTTTCTGCTACATACATATAGTGAGGCAAAGCATTTGAATAGTTAATTTCATCGAAATATCTATTAGCAAGAGCAATTCTCATAGGATATATATCTGGATTATCAGTTATTACTTTCTCCATTTCTTCATTTGTAACGTTATCTAAATCAGTATTAGTTCTTGTAATTGATTCTGAATTATTGTTTAAGTTAATAAACAGAATTATGAAAAAAAGCAATATAGCTGCTGAAGATAGAATCCATTTATTCATCTTTTGTGCTCCTCATAAACCCAAGAATAAATAATGAAATCAAGATGATAGGCAAAACGATCATTTCAAGGTTTCTTCTTTGGGGGTTTGTTATTATTCTTTCCCCATATCTAATTACCCAATAGTTGTAAATTTCATCATCAGTTAGTCCACTGTCTATTTGTTCTCTTAATATAATTCTCATATCCTCTGCATACTCAGATGGTGAATCATAAATAGTCTCACCTTGACAAACAGGGCATAAAATATTACTACTCCAATTTTCATATCTTGTATCTTTATCCTGATTAATTAAAGGAATTGCTAATAAAAGAATTAACAAAGTAATAGTTATTAGTTTATTCATTTCTAATCCTTGGATAAATTGAAAAAGTAGTCATTGCCAAACCAAGCCAGATAATGAATATCCCATAGTTCTTTCTTATTATTAATTTAAAATACTCTTCATCAATAACTTTGATAGTTACATAAGTATCACTTTCAATATTTCTAAATATTGCTGGGCTACTAATAGCTTGTTGGCTTGAGTTCTTAAATATGTTTAATGAAGCATTTTTAATTTTATTATTTTTTGCAATTGGTAAATTTATAACATCCTTTTCATCTTTTGATTCTTTGTATGGTTGATTTATTGAATAGTTTTTGCCACCAAATTCTATAGTTGATCCTGGACTCGTGATAACTTCTTTAGAGTAACTTTGAGTTACATTCAAAATTAAACCAATTGCGAATATACCAATGCCAATATGTGCAATTTGTCCTGACCAGTAAGAACCAGATATTTTTCCTTTTTTTATATAAGATAATAAATTTTTACTTAAGATAATTACCAAGACTGTTGATGCAAATATAGTAAAAATAAATTTATAACTTGCTTCATAATATAAAGACATTGCAATTGAAATAACTAGTGAAATGTTAATTTCTTTCTGATTACCTTTAATCCACTCAGATAAATTTAAGTTTTTGTTAGGTAGTTTTTCTGAAAATACAATTAATAAAAGAAGAATAAGTAGCAAGGGTCCAACTAAAGTATCATAAAAACTCCTACCTATAGTTAATTGTCTATCATATAAAGTTTCATAAAAAATTGGATACACTGTACCCACAAAAACTACGATTGTTGCTGAAAAAAGGACTATATTATTGGCGATGAAAAATCCTGATCTTCCAAACCAGTTATTTAATTTTTTTGCTGTTAAAAAATATTGTGTATTTTTTGAACCCACTAATAAGTAAAAAGCTGTAAAAATTGATAATCCGATTAATAAATATGTTCCAATATTTCCATTTGAAAAGGCATGTACAGAAATAAGAACACCAGATCTAGTAATAAAAGTACCAAATATAGTTGATAGAAACATCAAACAAGATAAGGAGTAGTTCCAATTTATTAATGTAGATTCTCTAATTTGTGTTTTAGCAGAATGAAGAAAAGCTGTTGCTAGAAGCCAAGGAATAAATGAGACATTTTCAACTGGATCCCATGCCCAATATCCACCCCAACCTAAAACTTCATATGACCAAGCAGCACCTAGTGAAATACCAGCGGTTAGAAAAATCCATGGAAAAAATGTAGCTTTCTCAGCCATTTCTACCCATTCATTATTATTTTTTTTCATAATCAAGTGACTTGTTGATATTACAAATGGCATTACCAAACCTATATAGCCAGCGTATAAAATTGGAGGATGGATTGCCATTAAAGGATGATTTTGAAGTAAAGGATTTGGCCCCCTTCCGTATTCAGATGATAATAAGTTTTCAAATGGTAAAAGTGAAGAGTTAGCACAACCGATGCTTGAAAGCTCTATACATCCAGCAAATGGTGAAGAGCTGAATATTGTATATCCCACAAAGAAAATTAAAATCGATGAAAAAATTTTGATACCAACAAGTAATTCTTTTTTGTGAAAATATTTAATATATACCAAGAAATAAATACTAAGAACAAAATTCCAAAGAAGTATAGAGCCATCTAAAGATCCCCATAGCGAAGCAAATTTATAAATTGGTGGGGTAGTAGATGCTGAATAATTTGCAATATAACTAATTGAAAAATCGTCTATAAAAAGTCCAATTTCTAATAAACAAAACAAAATAAAATGAATAAATAGATTTAATCTAACTAACTTATGTATTTGCAAATTCGACTTTGAAAATAATAAAAAAATTAAGTTTACAAAACTTATCCACGTAACAATTATGCCTATATTTGATATCATTTTGAATTAGTTTTTACATTGTAGGTCTCTCCATTTTCTGAAACATATTCATTGTCATGCTTAACAAGCATATCATCAGAATAAAAAACACCATCTTTAAAAAATCCATCAAGAATGACACCCATTTCTTCTTGAAACAATTCTGGAACAAAACCATCAAAGATAATTTCAATCTTTTCGTTTCCATCAGTAATGAAAAAACTTGTTACTCCGTTCCCTTTATTTTCAATGGAATCATTTTGAACAAAGCCTCCAAGTTTTATTCTTTCTGAGTTATCTACGTCAAGGGCTGAAGTAGCTTCAGAAGTCGTGTAATAATATATAGTATTATTTGAGGCAATTTGGACACTTGCATATATAACTAAAGCAATGCCCACGAGGACAAGAATTAGGTTTTTATTCACGTAATTTAAATTTTAGTCCTGATTTGTGGATTTAAATAATCATTCCATAATTTGTCAGCACTCGCTCTAAATCTTTTTGAAAGAAATATATGAACTAAAGTAACTAAAAGAACGCTTATTAAAAGGGTAGTTAAAATATCTGATGACATAGGTGCATCACCACTAGCTACTGTTTCTTGACTCAATATAGATGCTTGTTGGTGAACTGATCTCCACCAAATTACACTGAAATGAAGTATGGGTAGTTGTATTACTCCGAATATTCCAATAAATGAAGAGTTTTTAGCGGTCTTTTCTAGATCATTATTAAAATTTCTAGAAGCTAAATATCCAAGATAAACTAAAAGGAGAATAGCTGTTAGGTTAAGCCTTGCATCTCCCCAGACCCACCATGTTCCCCATGTAAATTTTCCCCATACAGAACCCGCAACCAAAGTTGATGCAGTAAATATTACTCCTGATTTTGCGTTTGCTAATGCTAAGGAATCATATTTTGGATTTCTTTTAATTAAGTAAAGAAGAGAATATATAAATGTTAATGTGTAGGCTAAATAAGCTATCCACACAGTAGGAACATGAACATAAAGCAGTTTTGAATACTGACCCTGTGTAACATCATATGGCCCTAAAGCTGCAATAGCTATCCACACTACTAAAGGTCCATAAAGCATCATAATTTACCTCTTTCTAAGTAAAAACTTGTGTATGAATAAATAACTATTGTTATTCCTAAATACATCAGTAAGTAAATATTAGTCAGATGAAGATTTATCCCTAACCAGATAGGTGCGATGAAAAATGATAAAGCCATGTATATTGGAACAATTAGAATGAATTGAACAAACCTATTATTAAATGAGGTAAACATTTGAAAAATTATATTTACCATAACCGTATTAATTGAGAAAAAGATCAAAGTTAATATAAAAGTAAAGATATTAGTTTTAACACTTGAATTAGTAAAAACAGAAAACAAGATACTGAAAAGTAAAATTTGTGGAAAATAAATTAAGAATTCTGAAGTTATTTTGCTAATAAAATATTCAGATTTTTTAATATAAGCAAAGTTAAGTTCCTTCGTAAGGCTCTTTTGATTTATTGGGTTTCTAATAGAAAATAGAGTAGAAAAAAGTATCAAAAAGAGAATTTGAATAATAATGAATAAGTCTTCGTCTATTGCGAACCTATTTTCTGCAAGTATTGGAAAAACTATAATAAGCACGCACATTGTTGGAGTTATTAAGAATAAGGAAGAATTATTTCTATACTCACTTATTGTTTCTTTTTTTATTAGAGATTTATTAAATTTCATCTAAATTTATCGTTTCTTTGTTTTTGAGTAATCCGCTAGTTTCTTGAGAAGATAGTATGTTACTTTTAGAGTTCTGAGCTCTTTCATTAATTAGTGTCTTTAAATGATTAATACCTTGTTTGTCCAAATAATTCAGAGGTTCATCTATACATAAAATATGAGGTTCTTTCATTTCCGCTATAGCTAACTCAGCTCTTTTTATCATTCCACTAGAAAAATTTTTCAACTCATCTGTTTTGTAACTTCCTAAGTCATATTTTTCGATTGCAGATTCAATTATTTCAGCATCAATATTTTTAGAACTTGTAAAGTAAATAGCATTTTCACTAAGTGTTAGGTTAGGCAAAAGGGTAGGTGTGTGTGATATCTCTAAGATATCTAATTCTTCTTTTGTGTATTTAGAATTAAATGAGTTTCCATCAAAGTTATTAGAAATAAAGTTCAAAAGGGTTGTTTTTCCAGCACCATTTTTTCCAGTAATTTCATAGTTCTTTGTCTTATCAAGACTTAACTTGAGTTTATTAATTACTATTTCATTTCCATATCCTAAAGTTAGGCTATCTGTTTGAAAAAAAATATTACTCACAAGACTATTGTATTGATAATAGTTTTTTATAAATCTCAAAAGTTGTCATAACATCATCCCTTGCACTATGTGTTGGTGGATTTACATCAAAATATATAGCTAACGTGTTTAATTTATGATTAGCTACTTTATTCCCCAATACAGACCTACTTAAATGTAAAGTATCAATAAATTCATTTTTTAATTCAGTATTTAAATAATGATTTAAAAACTGTAGATCGAAGTTTTCTAAGTTATGACCAATAATTACACTATCTCCTATAAAATCAACTATCTCGTCATTTTTATCTTTAAATAAAGGTGCATTCTTTACTTTCAAATCTGTTATGCCATGAATTTCTGAGTTATTAATTTGATCTTTAGGCTTAAATAAAGAATAGAATTCATCAATTATTTCACTATTTGATACTTTTAAAATAAAGATCTCAATAATTTCTGAATTTTCAGGTTCAAATCCTGTTGTTTCAATATCAAGAATACACAGATTTTTATTTTTTAAAATACTCATCGTGAGTTAACTTTTTTTTCGTTGTGTCTTTTTTTTTAGTATTAACGTTTCCTTCTACTCCAGCAGTAACGAAGCCTAATATTTTATAACTTTCTTCAATTTGTAATAGTGATTTTATTCCATCAATTTTCATATTATGAGATCCCATAAATCCACTTTTTAAATTCATTTCTTCAATCAATAACATACAGTTCATCATTGCAGCTCCAGCATCAACATACCAATAGGGGATATCCCAATTAGATGAATTTGTAACACTTTCTTTATCCATTTGCGCATACCTTTCATGGTATGCATTTTCATTTACCAATATTACAAAAATCGATAATGAATTAGATATCCACTTATCAAATCCTTTTTCAACATAGGATTCTTCATTTGACAATTTAGCAAGTTTTTCTATATTTTCTTTACTAGAAACATTTATTATTTCTATACCTCTTGCAAATCCTGCTGTCGGTATTTTAATTGCATAATCAGCAACCTTTTTGAGATTTGGATATTTTTTATTTGTTTGAATATAATTTCTAACTACTTTTCTTTTTTTTAATAATCCATGAAGATAAGTTTCTTCATTATTCATTATTTTTATCTAATAATGATTTAACTACTTCATCACCTACATCAGAAGTGCTCATGCCCATTTTACCAGCTGAAAGTGATTCTAATTTTTGAGCTGTTTGAATTATCCCTTCTTCAATGTCTTTAGCATATTTATCCTCACCTAATTCTTTAAGCATCATTGATGTCGCTGCAATACAAGCTAGAGGGTTTATAACATTTTTATCTGTATATTTAGGCGCTGACCCTCCTATAGGTTCAAACATTGAAACACCTTCTGGATTTATGTTTCCTCCTGCAGCAATACCCATACCACCTTGAATCATTGCTCCTAGATCTGTGATTATGTCACCAAACATGTTATCTGTAACTATTACATCAAACCATTCTGGATTTTTAACCATCCACATACAAACAGCATCTACGTGTCCGTAGTCAGTTTCTATATCAGGATAATTTTCAGCCACTTGGTAAAATATTCTTTCCCACAAATCATGGGCATAAGTCAAAACATTAGTTTTAGCGCATAAAGTTACTTTCTTTCTTTTATTTGCTTTTGCATATTCAAATGCATAAATTATGCATCTATTTATGGCTTTCCATGTGTTAATAGATTCTTGTGTTGCAACTTCATTTTCTGTTCCATAATGAATATAACCTCCTGCGCCTGCATAAAGACCTTCAGTATTTTCTCTGACAACAGTGAAATTTATATCTTCTGGAGTTTTTCCAGCTAGGGGAGTTTCAATTCCAGGATATAAAATTACAGGCCTTAAATTTATATATTGATCAAATTCTTTTCTTAGATAAAGCAATATTCCTTGCTCTAATATTCCTGGCTTTACATCAGGATGACCTATTGCTCCAAGTAATATTGCATCACTATTTCCAAGATCTTCGAGGTCTTTAGTTGTTACAAGTTCGTTTGATTTTAAATATCTATCTCCACCTAGATCATTTTTAATAAAGTTAAATTCAACATTATATTTAGATTGTGTCTTATTTAGAATTTTTACTGCTTCGTTAACTACTTCAGGCCCTGTACCGTCTCCTGGCAGGAGGGATATATTATATTTATTCATTTCTACTTATTAAGAGCATTTAAGAAAGATTCTACTGAACCTTGTACAACATCAGTTGATACTGCTCTTCCTTGTTTTAAATTATGACCGTCATTAACAATGGTTACTATTTCTGCTGTTGAATCTGAACCCTTGGTGATACTGTCGACCTTATAGTCAATTAATTTTGCTTTTGACTTCAAGATTTTCTTAACTGCAGTAAATGCAGCGTCAATCATTCCATCACCTTCAGCACTTTCAGTTTGCTCTTCACCTTGTACATTTAAGGTTACACTTGCAGATGCAAAATCATCCTTACTGTTAACTGATACAGAAACTAATTTAACTGAACCTGATTGAGAAGGAACTTGACCTACAATTGCTCGTAGCTCATTTTCTACAATTTCACCTTTTCTATCTGCAAGCTTTTTGAATGTTTCAAAACTTGAATTAAATGATTCTTCATCTAGTTCAATATTTAATTTATCTAATGCGTCTTTAAAGCCAGCTCTTCCTGAATGTTTCCCTAATATTATTTTTGCTTCTTGCCCTACTGAATCTGGGGTCATAATCTCATAAGTCATTTTGTTACGCAGGTAACCGTGTTGATGTATACCTGATTCATGGCTAAATGCATTTTTTCCGACAACTGCCTTATTGAATTGAACCGGATATCCTGTTAATTTTGAAACAAGTCTTGAAGTTTCTAAAATTTCAGTAGTTTCAGCTTTAATATCTACTCCATATTGGTCCTGCCTTGTCTTTACTGCCATTATTATTTCTTCAGTAGAGGTATTGCCAGCTCTTTCCCCAATACCGTTTATAGCACCTTCTATCTGTCTAGCGCCAGCTGTAATTGCAGTTAAAGAGTTAGCGACTGCCAATCCAAGATCATTATGACAATGTGTAGATATGATAATATCATCATTTTTACCTTTAACTTCGTCATAGACACCTTTTAAGAGCTCTAAATAATCTGATGGGGTAGCATAACCAACTGTATCAGGTACGTTTATTGTTGTAGCCCCTTCCTCAACAGCTGCTTTTAATATTTCTATTAAGAAATCCTTATCTGTCCTTGTTGCATCTTGTGCAGAAAATTCTATATCTTCACAAAGTTTTTTTGCATATTTTACAGATTCTCTAGCGTCTTTAAGGACTTCTTCTTTGCTTTTTCTAAGCATATGTTCCATATGTATATCAGAAGTTGAAGTAAATACATGTATCCTAGATTTATTTGCAATTTTAATTGCTTCCCATGATTGGTCTATATCATCTGCTACACATCTTGCTAATGAAGCTATTGTTGAATTTTTAACATTTTTAGCAATTAGATTAACTCCTTCCCAGTCTCCGGGAGACGATGCAGCAAAACCAGCTTCAATTACATCTACTTTTAATTTTTCCAATTGTTGAGCTATTAAAAGTTTTTCAGATGGAGTAAGAGCTATACCTGGACTTTGTTCACCATCCCTCAAGGTTGTATCAAAAATTATTAATTGATCTGAACTCATATGTCTTTTCTAACATCCTTTGCATCCAGAAAAGGCATCATTCCTCTTAACTCTTTTCCAATATTTTCAAGTTGATGTTTTGATGCTTCTTCTCTTTTCTCATTAAGAAATGGTGCTCCTTCTCTTGCTTGTGCCATCCATTCTTTAGCAAATGCTCCAGATTGTATTTCTTCAAGTACCTTTTTCATTTCTTTTTTAGTTTCTTCAGTTATTATTCTTGAACCTCTTGAAAAATCTCCATATTCAGCTGTATCTGATATTGAATGTCTCATCCATTCAAACCCGCCTTCATACATTAGGTCAACTATAAGTTTTACTTCATGTAAAGTTTCAAAATAAGCACTTTCTGGTTGATAACCAGCTTCTACTAAAGTTTCAAATCCATTTCTAATTAGCTCTGTAAGACCTCCACATAATACAACTTGTTCACCAAATAAGTCTGTTTCGGTTTCTTCTTTAAAAGTAGTTTTTAGCACACCTGCTCTGCCACCTCCGATACCTGACGCATAAGAAAGTGCAAGGTCAAATGTTTTACCATTCACATCTGTTTCAACCGCAACTAAACATGGCATACCAGATTCTTCTTTATAAGTCCTTCTTAATAAGTGACCTGGACCTTTAGGGGCTATCATTGCTACTGATATGTCTTCTCTGGGTATTATCTCTCCAAAATGAATATTAAAACCGTGAGCAAAAAGAAGCGTTGCCCCATCTTTCATGTGAGGAGCAATGTCATTATTATATATGTCAGCCATTAGTTGATCAGGCAACAACAGCATAACAACATCTGAACTTGAAGTTGCGTCTTTTAAGTTTGCTACTTTCAATCCCATATCGGATGCTCTTTTATATGATTCAGATGACTCCCTAAGACCTACAACTACGTCTACTCCAGATTCATGAAGATTTAGCGCATGTGCATGTCCTTGGCTACCAAAACCAATTATTGCTACTTTTTTAGACTTAATTAATTCTTGATTTATATCTTTATCGTAAATTATTTTACTTTCCACTAATCCTCCTAAAGTTTTGTCTGGATGGCAATTCTTCCAGTTCTTATCATTTCAATAATTCCGTATGGTTTTAATAATTTTTCAAATTTAATTAGCTCTTTTGAGGTTCCTGTTAGCTCAAATACTGCATAATCTTGACCTACGTCAACTGATTTAGCTCCTGACAGATTAGCTTTTTCAATAACAGAAGTTTGTGTTTCTTTGTTTATGGATACCTTTATTAGCAATACTTCTGATTCAATTGTATTTTCAGGATCAAGTTCAACTATTTTAATGACATTTACTAATTTATTTAACTGTTTCTTTACTTGCTCAACAGATTCAAGCTCTGTAACAATTGTCATTTTTGACCTACCTTCAACATTTGTCGGACCTACTGCAAGCGAATTTATGTTGAAGCCCCTTCTAGATATTGTTGATGCTACTCTGGCTAAAACACCAGGCTTATCTTCAACTAATATACTCAATATTCTTTCACTCATAATTTTTTTAAGTCATCCTTATTTAAAAGTACTACATCGTTGCTACCTCCCGCCGGAACCATTGGGAATACCATATCATCAGGATCGACTACACAATCAACCAAGACAGGTCTGTCGTCAATTTTAAACATTTCTTCGAAAACTCTATTTACATCTGATTTTTCAACCATTCTTAATCCAACGGCACCCATTGCTTCAGCGAGTGCTACATAATCAGGTGTATGGTGAGATAATTCTGATGCTGAGAATCTGTGATTATAAAATATTTTTTGCCATTGCCTTACCATTCCATGGTTTCCATTGTTGAAAACAACTATTTTTAATGGAATATTTTCTCTGATTCAGTAGAGCTTGTTATGCATGCTGAAAGGTTTGATGGAATGGTGACAATAGCGGGATGTGATAAGTCATTACCCGGCATGTTAATGGCTTCTGCAAGAATAAACCGACCTTCTATATTCCTGTATGGAGGGAGTAGTTTACCAGGCCAGTATCAAGGTAAAGATATATCTATAGTTGATGTATTTGAAGGAATAGGAGCTTTTGATAAAGGGTTAATTACCGAAGAAGAGTTGTATGAAATTGAGTGTGCAGCCTGTCCAGGACAAGGCTCATGTGCTGGAATGTTTACAGCAAACACTATGGCTTCAGTGGGAGAGGCAATAGGTATGAGTTTGCCGGGCACTGCTTCTATACAAGCTGAAGATAAAAGATTAAGGGATGCAGCTAGAGAAACGGGTGAGCAGTTAAATTTCTTGTTACAAAATGATATAAAACCTAGGGATATCATGACAATTGAAGCTTTTTATAATGCAATTAGTACAGTTTTAGCATTAGGAGGTAGTACTAATGCTGTACTTCATTTGCTAGCTATTGCACACGAAGCAAAAGTAGATTTAAACATTGATGTATTTGATAAATTAGCAAGAAATGTGCCACATTTAGGAGATATGAAACCTTTTGGTAAATATCATATGGTTGATTTAGATAAAATTGGTGGAGTCCCTGTAGTCTCTAAAATTCTTTTAGAAAATAATTTATTAGAACCAAATTGCATGACTGTAACCGGGAAGACTGTTGGAGATAATCTAGAGGATATTGAAATCCCAAAAAATCAAGATGTGATTTACTTTCCTGATAACCCTATCTCAGAGGAAGGGGGTCTTGCAATACTAAAAGGTTCTTTATCTCCAAATGGATCAGTTGTAAAAGTTGCAGGTATAGAAATTGATACATTTACAGGGCCTGCAAATGTTTTTGAAAGTGAACAGGAAGCTTTAGAAGCTTTATATAATCAAAAAATTAATAAAGGAGACGTTGTAGTTATCAGAAACGAAGGACCAAAAGGAGGACCTGGTATGAGAGAGATGCTACAAATTACAGCCGCAATGAAAGGAGCCGGCTTAGGAAAG
Source organism: uncultured Candidatus Actinomarina sp. (assembly GCA_902565645.1). Classification (GTDB taxonomy): domain Bacteria; phylum Actinomycetota; class Acidimicrobiia; order Actinomarinales; family Actinomarinaceae; genus Actinomarina. The sequence continues at coordinate 22,741 of CACFFJ010000004.1, read as the reverse complement.
GATGTATTGCTTATAACAGACGGAAGGTTCTCAGGAGGCACAACCGGATTATGCATTGGACATGTTACTCCTGAAAGCATCGATAAAGGACCAATTGGAATTTGTGAAAATGGGGATGAAATTTCTTTGAACCTTAAAAATAGAGAATTAAATCTGAATATAGAAAAATCAGAAATTGAAAATCGACTTAAAAATTATAAATATCCAGAACCTAGATATAAATCAGGGGTACTAAACAAGTATTCGAAATTAGTTACAGGAGCTGATAGAGGAGCTGTAACGGGCTAGTTAAAATATAAATGTTATTCATATCAGACATTCATCACGGTATAGACTCATTAAAAAATTACCAGAAACTAACGAACCGTTAGTGATATTAGGCGATTTAATAAATTGGATTGATTATAGAAATGGAGATGGAATAGCTAAGGAAGTTTTTGGAGATGAAAAAATTAATAAATTAATAGAACTTAGAAAAAATCATAATTTTAAAGAAAGAAAAAATTTGTGGAATGAATTATTTTCGGATGATCCTGAAGGAAAAAAGAAGAAAATAGAAGATCTTATTCTTAAACAATATGTAGAGGTTTTTGAAATATTAAAAAATTATCAAGTATGGGTAATACCCGGTAATGTCGACTCACTATCTATTCTTGAATCAACAAAAACAAAAAATGTTGAAAATGTAGATGGGCTTGTTCTAGATCATAACAATAAGAAAATTGGTTTTGCAGGAGGTGGTGTACCAACACCTATAAACGCAAGAGGTGAGATATCGGAGGAAGATTTTTATATAAAATTAAACAATATAGATAATGTTGACATCATATGCACCCACGCTCCACCCTTGATTGATGAGTTAATTACTGATGTAATTACAAACAAGAAGGAACAAGGGTGGCAAAGCCTTAGGGAATACATTATTAATAAACAACCAAAATTTTCATTATTTGGTGATGTTCATCAACCAAGAGCTACTGAATGGAGGATTGGAGAAACAATCTGTTTAAATGTGGGATATTTTAGAGCTAGTAGCAATTATTTGGAATTATCATCATTAGATATATGAATGTTTTAGCATTTGATGTTGGAGGTACGTCCATGAAATATGGGATTGTATCAAGTAGCTTAGAAATTGTTAAGAAAGGCATCCTAGATACACCCAATAATGAAATCGAGTTTTTGAATGCTATAAATGAGATAATTGAGTCTTACAAAGATGATTATGAAAAAATATCTATTGCTATGCCAGGATTTATTAATAAAAATGAAAATAAGTTTCTTTATGGAACAAACATTAAATTTGAAATAGATTTCAAAAAAATAATAAATTTTAATTCAGACAATTTTTATTTAGATAATGACGGAAATGTAGCAGCTTATGCTGAATATATTCAAAAATATAAAAATGAATATAACAATTTAATAATGCTTACTTTTGGGACAGGTATTGGTGGAGGGATTATATTAGAAGGAAAACTTTACAGAGGAGCTGGTAGTGCTGGAGAGATAGGTCACATTTTAGTATCTGATAATCAAAATAATATATGTAATTGTGGAAAAACAGGTTGTTTAGAATCTATAGTCTCAGCAAGAGTGTGGACAGAAAAATGTAATGAGCTAAATATAATAGATAAGAGTACTGAATTGTCAAAAGCTTATGATAAATTAGGTATTGGGTCAATAATTTTTGACAAATCTATTAAATTAACTCCTAAAGAATTAGAAGTAAGAGAAAATTTACTATTTTATTTAAGCAGAGGTTTGGTTTCAATTTTTGAAATATTTAATAACGATATCTTTCTATTAGGTGGAGCTATGGCTGACAATCCATATGACCTCAAAAGTTTACTTAATGAATATATAGAAGATAATTATAAGTTTGAAGCAAGAAGATTTCCTTTAATAGAGATTAGCAATTTCAAATCAGATTCTGGAGTTCTAGGAGCTGCAATTTTAGCATTAAATGAGTAATCAAATTAAATCTGTTTTACTACCAGGCTCTTTTTTTAATATAGAATCAAAAAGAAAAATACAATATTTAAATCAAAAAGAAATACACACATTATATTTATTTGACCATACTTTAAATCCATTAAATAAAAAAGATGATATGTATGAAATAAAAAAATCAGTATTTGAGTTAGAAAATTATAAAGATCGTTTATTTAATATTGGTACTTTAATTTTTAATATAAATAAAAGAAATTCAGAAAAATTATTTTATGACTACTTAGATCCCTTTCTTGAAATAAAGAATTTCAAATTAGGACTTGGAACAGGTGATAATAAATTTGAAGAAATGAAAGTAAATTATCAAAATGAAATAGATGAAGTAATTAAAAAATTATTAAAAAGCAATACTTTTTCTATTGATGGGAACAATCTATTTCTTGGTGGAAATTCAAAATCTAAACTCAATCTAATTAGAAAATATTCATTAGGAATAAATCAATGGGGGATTTCAAAAATGAATCTAGAAATTAAATCAGAAATATATAAAAAAATTAAAAATCCAATAGGTAACTTAAGTCAATGTATACACATTGGTGAAAATAATTACTTTAAAAATTTTGATTCAAATATTGAATTAATTTATATTTTGAAAGATTCAAGCTTAGATCAGTTTTATAACCAAATACAAAATATATTAGATGATAAAATTGAATATGATTGACTTACGTTCTGATACTGTAACTAAACCAACTAAAGACATGCTAGAAAGTATTTTATCTGCACAACTTGGTGACGATGAATATAGAGAAGATCCTACAGTAAATGAATTAGAAGAGTATTGTGCAAAACTATTAGGTTTTGAATCAGGTCTTTTTGTTACTTCTGGAACAATGGGTAATCAAATAGCTTTACTTAACCACACTAACCCTGGTGAAGAAGTTGTTACAACTTCTGATTCACATATAAAGAACTATGAACATGGAGCTGCTTCTTTTTTATCGAGAATACAATTTAGAGATGTTAAAAACACAGATGGATCAATTAGTAATGAAGATTTAACTCAAATTATTGAAGCTTCTAAGATCCACAAACCTAAAGTTTCTACGGTTGTTATTGAGAATACTCACTTAGCTTCAGGAGGGAGCATTGTTCCATACGAAAATATTAAATCTATATCTGATATTGCTAAAGAAAATGATATGAATCTACATATAGATGGTGCTAGAGTTTGGCATGCAATACTAGTAGAAGATAAAGGCTATGATTACGGTAGTTATACGGATAGTCTAACATTCTGCTTTTCCAAAGCTCTTGGTGCACCTGTAGGATCAATTTTATTAGGAAGTCATGAATTTATTGAAGATTCAAGAGAATATCGAAAAAAACTAGGTGGCGGAATGAGACAGGCTGGGGTTATTGCTTCAGCTGCAAGATATGCAATAGAGAACAGGGAGCATATTTTGAAAGATCATGAAAATACAAAATTTATCTATCAAAAACTTAAAGAAAGAGAAGAAGAACTAAATTTAATCGAAACCATTAGTTATAAAGATACTAATATGATTTTCCTTTCATTTGAAGACATGACCGTTTCCAGTAATTTTATTAAAAAACTTGAAGATCAAAATATTAGATCAGGATTTATAAGGAAAAATATTGTTAGGCTGGTTATTCATAAAGATGTAAATCAAGAAGATCTAGATAAAATAGTCGATGCTATAGTTCATTCTTCTTCGTCTTGATGTTCTTCATTCCATTCCGTGATTGATTTTTCAGATAAATTGATTAAAACATATACACCAGATAATGTTATGAGGTTCGTTAGAAGTACATTTGATAGAACACTAAGAAAACAGTTATTCGTACAAAAGGCGTTTCCTAGTATATAGCCAATATATGTTGAAAATATTAAAACAAGCGTATAAAAAATTATTTTTGTTTTCTTGCTAAATTCCATTTAAATATTAAGTTTACCTTAGTATGGATTTTGTTAACCCTTGGCTATCATTAATGAGCTTTGTTTACTTTATAGTTGCTGGTGTATTTTCATTTATATTTAGTAAAAGATTAGTTGTTTTTTATCTAGGAAAAGTTGAAACTAAGTTTTTAAAATCTCTAGAACCAATAGTTGGTAGTGTTGGTTTTTGTAGTTCTTATGGTTTAAGCTTAATTATTTTATATTATATATTAACTTAAACAAGGTGAGTATGTTTTTTAAGCTTATTATTAATTATTTCATGTATGTCACAATGTTCAGGTTTATCTGAATTAAAATCTTTGCCATCAAGTTCATAGTATGTAAATGATCGAATAGTATCTTGATGACTTATAAAGACACATTCATGTTTATCTTTACAAAATTTATTTACTCTCTCATAAACTTCTAGATACGATTCTTCAGTATTTGAAATAGTTAGTGGGTCTTTGATGTAGAGTCTATACTCATCGCTATTTGCGAATTCACTAAAAGTTCTTCCTTTCCAATTTTCTATTCCACCCCACTCAATTAAATTATTTGTGACCGTTACTTCAATCCCTAATAATTGTGCTAAAGGTTCAGCTGTTTGTCTTGCTCTAAGCAGGGGAGAAGAGTATATATATTTAATTTCAAAATTTTTTGCAATGTAATTTGCAGCAGATAATGCTTGTTGTTCTCCTTTTTTACTTAATTTAAAACCGGGAAGTGAGCCATAAAAAATATCTTTCTTATTTTCCACTTCTCCATGTCGCAAAAATAATTTACTCACAATTACAGCGTAGTTTGAAAGTATATTAAAATCTTCATATGGGTTTGAATAAAGAAGAAGAAGAAATATTAAAACAAATTGAATTAGGGTTGACCAAAGAAGATCCAGAATTGGAAAAAACTGCCGAATCCTTAACACTTTCAAATTTTTCAAGAAGTAGGTCGTTAATATCCTTCATTGCTTTCATTATTGGTTTTTTTATGATGATAGGATCCTACATTATCCAACCACTAATTGCCGTAATTGGTTTTGTAATTATGGCTTTATCTGGATATGTATTTGTTACTAATACAAGAGCACTTCTTAAAGCTGAAAATATAGATGAATGGAATTTTAAACAAATATTTCAGCTAATAAGAAATAAAGATACCTCTAGACAAAATAAATAGAATAAATTAAATTAAATAATACATCATTTTTTAAGGAGTAAGGATTTTGAAAAGAGATGCATTTACATCTAAACAGGCATGCTATTTATCAGGATGCACATCCCATCAATTAAGGTATTGGGATAAAGTAAAATTAGTATCTCCAACTATACAATCATCTAATGGGAAACCTGGAGTCCCAAAACTTTATTCATTTAGAGACATTGTATCATTAAGGGTTATAAAAACATTATTAGATAATGGTATGAGCATTCAGAGGGTTAGAAGGGCTTGGAGATATTTAGCTAAAAATGGTAACCTTGAGGACCAATTATCAAACATCAGATTAGTTTCAGACGGAAAGACAATTTACACTGTCGAAGATAAGGTAGTATTTGATGCTCTTAAGTCTGGTCAGCTTGCATTTTTTGAAACTATTGACACCGTCACAAAAGAAGTAAGAGAAGATGTATCTAAATTTGAATTAGATAAAGAAAGGTTTTTAAATTTGTTGACTAAAGTAGAAGAAGATGTACTTAGTCAACAAATGCAAGCTTAATTACTTAATAACTCAAAATTATATCGATGGTTAAATCAAACCTAAGCTCTCATAGAACCTTAATATTAAATTCAACTTTCCAACCTTTATCTATTGCTTCAGCAAAGAGATCAGTGACTTTGTTATTGTCTAGAAAAATTAATGTAATCAAAAATTCAACTGCAGAAATTAGATCTGAGAATAAAACAATTAATATTCCAAAAGTTGCAATCTTAACATATTACGTTAAAGCCCCATACTCAAGGAGAGTGGCTTTAAATCGCGAAAATATTTTTATAAGAGATTATTTTTCTTGTCAATATTGTGGGAATAAAGCAGAGTCTGTAGACCATATAATTCCAAAATCTAAAGGAGGAGAACATATTTGGTCAAACGTTGTTGCATGTTGCAAAAGATGCAACCTTATTAAAGCTGATAAATTACTTAATCAAACAATATTATCTTTAAAGAAGTTTCCAGAAAAACCTGAAGGAAATTTTTGGATTAAAACAATTATTGGTTCTAATCCTGATCCAGAGTGGAAAGAGTATCTAATTTCCGCATAATTTTTTTTTCTATTTTGTGTTGCAAAGTGTCATATTGTGTCATATAATGTAACAAAGTGGTTCAAGGCACGAAAGGCGGATAAAGTGTTCCTTGGTGAGTATAAACATAGTATGGATTCGAAGGGTAGGGTTGTAATACCTTCAAAATTCAGAAAAGAGCTTCAACAGGGCTGTGTAGTCACCAAGGGACTAGATAATTGTCTTCAAGTTCTTACAAAGAAAAATTGGAATGAAGAATCCGAAAGAATGGCTTCACTTCCTTCTACTGATAAAACCTCTAGACAAATTAAGAGAGCTTTATTCAGTGGTGCTGTAGATTCTAATTTAGATTCAGCTGGACGAATACAGATTCCCGAAAATCTAAGAAATTACAGTGAGATCGGCATCAATGATGATGTAACTGTAACAGGATCAGGTCCAGTAATAGAAATATGGTCTTCAAAAGTTTGGAAAAAAATACAAGATGATTCTGATAAAGCATTTGCAAACATAAATGAGGTGAAAGAATAAGTTCATAGCCAGCTCTCTAGACAACTAAATTGGAATACCCTTACTCCGCCCAACTTTCCAATTGGTGCCAGTACTAGAGAGCTGGGTATGAATGCAAACAGGGCTGAGTATCTATCTCATAAAGGGGTAATGATAGAAGAATTTTCTTCAATACTTAAGAACGTTCCTCCAGGTTATTTCATTGATGCAACATATGGATATGGTTCACACTTTCGATTAAATGATAAATATGAACATCTAGATTTTATAGGTTTTGATAGAGACTTAGAGTCTATAGAGAACTCAAATAATGATGACAAAGTATATCAATTAAACTTTTCTCAAATCAGTCAATACTTAATTGATAATGATTTAAATCCAATAAGCGGTATTTTATATGATTTCGGAGTTTCGTCTCATCAAATAGATAGTTTGAGAAGAGGCTTTTCTTTTCAGGAAGATAGTGATTTAGATATGCGGATGGATCAGCTACAAAAATTAACTGCCTATGAAGTTGTAAATGATTATCGTGAAGATAAATTAATACACATTCTAAAACTGTATAGTGAAGATAAATTTTCAAAAAAAATTGCAAAAGCAATAGTAAAGTCGAGACCTATATCAGGAACAAAAAATCTAGTTGAAGTTATAAAAAATGCTTTACCAAAACAAAATCCTATATATACAAATAAAACAATAAGAAGAGTTTTTCAAGCTTTAAGAATTGAAGTGAATAATGAATTAAATGAGATTAAAAATTCTCTAGAAGCTATAAAAAATTTAATTTCTAAAGATGGGGTGATAGTTTGTATTTCATATCATTCTCTTGAAGATAAAATAGTAAAACATTTCTTTAATGAATTATCTATTGATTGCATATGTCAACCAATTATTCCTGTTTGTAATTGCAATACTAAACAAGAATATGTAATTCCTAAGAAAAAAAAATTTGTACCTACAGATAAAGAAATAAAAGTAAATCCTAGATCAAAATCAGCGATTATGAGATATGCAATAAAGTTATGAGAAGAAAAACAATTTTTATATTCCTGTATTTCGGTATCTTTTTTATAGTATCGATTCCTTTAATATTGAATATAAAAATAAATGAAGTCTCTAATTCAATTACAGATTTAAATTCACAAATTTTAATTCTAGAAAGAGAAAAAGCTTTTTTGAATATAAAACATAGCGAGACATTCTCTATAAGTAATATTGAAAAATTATCTAAGTTGAATTCGTACATCAGATTAAGTATTTCTCAAAAAATAAATGAGTTAGAAGTGCCTTATAAATTTAATGAAATAGACACCGATAAGATTTCAATATTAGGTTTTAGCAAATGATTGGGAATTACAAAAAGGCAAAACTCATAAGTATATTTTTAACTATCTTGCTCTTTACTCTTGGAAGTTTTTATTTATTCATTCAAGAGGTTTATGAATTACAATTTTCCAGCTCAGAATATTATAGGAATCAAGCTTTTTCTTATAGAGAAAAGATAGAAACAATTGAAGCAAGAAGGGGATCAATTCTAGATGAAAATTATATTGTTTTAGCTGATAATATAAGTTCTTTCAATATTGGAATTTATCCAAAAAAAATTAAAAATACTAAAGAAATTTCAGAATTATTGTCACCGTTACTAAAAATCAGTAGCGATGAAATATTTGAAAAAATAGATAATAATTTAAACTATTTCTATTTAAAAAGAAATGTTGACTTTGAAGTCGGAGAAAAAATAAAAAAATGGAATTACGAGGGTATAAATGTTGAGTCATCAAATAAAAGAGTTATTTACGCTACTTCTGTAGGAAAGATAATTGGACAAGTTGATCCAGACGGAAATGGAATTGAAGGTTTAGAGCTTTTTTTTGATAATAAATTAAAGGGAATAGATGGAGAATTAAGATATGAAGCTGCGCCAAATGGTGATGTGATCCCTCAAGGTGAAATTAAAACTATTGACCCAGTTCATGGAGAAGATTTAATTTTATCAATAGATTCTGAGTTACAATATATTGCTGAAAAACTTTGTGAAGAGGCAATATTGGATACTGGTTCTTTTAAATGTTCAGTTGTTTTTGCAAATGCTAACACAGGACAAATTATTATTTCTGCTGAAAAGTCAAGTTTTGATAATGATTATTTTGATATAAATCTAATCAGTGCAAGAGCTTCATATGAGCCTGGATCAGCATTAAAAATATTTACTGTTGGATCTTTAATTGATAAAGGTTCTTTAAATGAAAATGATATTTTCTTAGTTGAAGATCAGATAGAAATTATTAAAAATTCTTGTCAGAAACTATATACAGGATTGAATGGATGCTTCAAAGATTTTTTGAAACATGAGCCCTATGAAATATCTGTTAAAGAGATTATAGAAAGATCTTCAAATGTTGGGACTATAAAAGTAACAGAAAATACACAAATAAACGATATTGAAAGATATCTAAAAAAGTTTGGTTTTGGTGAAAAGACAGGTGTTGAACTAACTGGGGAAACAAAAGGAAGTTTTATGGAATACAATGCATGCCTTACTTGTTTAAGCTCACTTTCCATAGGTTATTCTATAAATGTTTCACAATATCAAATGGTTCGCGCTTATAGCATCATTGCAAACGGTGGGTACGATGTAAAATTAAGTTTAATACAGAAAGATAAGGTAGAGATTAACAATATTCCTGTTATTAGCGATGATATGTCAAAGAGATTAAAAAACCTACTTATAAATGTAGTAGAGGGTGAGAATGGTACGGGTAAATCTTTAAGAACAGAAGGCTATGTAATTGGTGGAAAAACAGGCACAAGTAGGACTCACTTAGAAGGAGTAGGTTATTCAGATAACAGATTTAATACATCCTTCACAGGTTTTGTAGAAACAAGAGAAGGACCAGTAGTAGGTTCTATTCTATTATGGGGTGCTAATATTTCTCAAAATTCTGAATATGTTACAGGAGGATCAACAGCAGCCCCAATATTTAAAAACATTATAAGTTATTTTATTCCTGAGGATCAATCTCGATAATGTTAAATGAATTAAAAAATGTACTTGATAAAGATTTTGATTACAATAATTTAGTTAATAGCACTCTGGATATTAAAAAAAATTCAGTTTTACTAATAAATAATGATTCTGAGACACGCTTAGATGAATTGGTATTAGATGCAATCAATAAAAATGTAAAAAATATAATTACAAGCAAAAATTGTACTCTCACTAATAGCAAGATAGTTAAAGTAGAAAATTATGAAAAAACTTTTAATGAGTTATTAGTGAAGTTGTGTAAAAACTTTGATAAAAAAAACTATTTTGGCATTACAGGAACCAATGGAAAGACAACAACAGGTTATTATTTAAACCAATTAATAAAGAATAAATCTATTTTTATAGGGACTACAGAAGAAGATTTATTTAAAAATATTACAAATGAAGAGCATTTAACTACGCCAAAATTATTTAATATTTTAAAACTATTAAGTAAAGAAGAAAATAAAGATATTAATGATGTTGTTATTGAAGTATCATCACATGCTTTAGACCAAGAAAGATTAAAAGGCATTTATTTTAAAGTTTCTGGCTTCACTAACTTATCTCAAGATCATTTCGATTATCACAAAAATATTGATAATTATTTTGCTTCGAAACTAAAAATGTTTACTGAAGATTCATCTGAAAAGTTTGTATATGTCGATTCTGAATGGGGAAATAAATTAAAATATGAGTCTAAACTTCCCTCATTTAGTATCGGTTATAAAAGTAGTAACAATCTTTATATAGAGAAAATTAATATAGACAAAGAATCTTTTGATTTAGAGTTTTATCTTGAGGGTAAAAAATATGAAATATCTGTGCCTTTGAGTGGTCCACTTGCACATATGAATTATTTACTTGCTTTATCTATGGCTTATTTTTCAGAACAATATAAATTAAGTGAATTGTTAGAAGCATCAGCTGATATTAAAAATCCTCTTGGTAGGTATGAAATTTTTAGTATAGACACTAATGATATTATCATTGATTATGCTCATACCCCTGAATCAATAAAGCAATCAATTGCTTATGTGAAAGGTAAATATAAAAATACGACTGTAATTTTTGGTGCTGGTGGAAATAGGGATAAAGATAAAAGACCTTTAATGGGAGATGCAGTAAATGAAGCTGACAAAATAATAATAACTAATGACAATCCAAGAGATGAAAATGAAGAGGATATTGCAAAAGACATATTAGAAGGTGTTAATTTAAATAAAGATGTAGAAGTAGTACTAAATCGTAAAGAAGCAATAAGAAAAGGAATAGAGAATCTTAAAAATGATTCTGTATTATTAATACTAGGGAAAGGTCATGAAAAAATTCAAGAATTTGAAAACAATACAATTAAATTTAGTGACCAACAAGTAGTTAAAGAAATGATAAAGGAAATTCAATGATTGCAGTAATAGTTGCAGGAGGTATCAGTTTTTTATTTGTTTTGTTCTCTACTTCTATTGGAGTCAGTTATTTTAAAAGTAAAAATATTGGACAACCAATACAAGAAGAGTTAAATTTTCATGATCATAAAAGAGGAACTCCTACTATGGGAGGTGTTTTTATAATACTTGGAACTTATATAGGTTTTATATTATCTCATATAAATTTTTGGACTATTGGAAAGGGTTTTAAAGTTGAGCTTATTTCAATCAGTACAGAGATATTCTTACTTTTAATAATTGGAACACTTATGGGTATTGTTGGATTTGTAGATGATTATTTGAAAGTTAAAAAGAATAGAAACTTAGGTTTGAAACCAAGAAATAAATTATTTCTTCAGACAATTGTTGGCTGCGTTGCAAGTTATTACTTCTTTAGTCTTGATTATTCTTCAACTTTTTATTTATTTAGTGGCTTTGGTATCGATGTTGGATTCATTAAATGGATTTTAATAATTTTCTTGATTGTGGGAATTACTAACTCTGTTAATTTAACTGATGGACTAGATGGTTTAGTAGCGGGTAGCGCAACAGTTTCTTTTGGAGGTATTTTGATTATATCTTTTTGGATATTTAGACATCCTGAGTATTATTCAAGTTTTATGAATTCAGCATTTGTTTCTTCTGAGCTTGCAGTACTAGTATCTTCCATTGCTGGTTCATGCCTCGGGTTTTTATGGTGGAATACTAACCCTGCAAAAATTATTATGGGAGATATAGGCTCACAATTTATCGGCGCTATGTTTCCATTAATTCTTTTTGCTATTGGAGCAGATACTTTGATATTGTTTTTCTGTTTTTTATATATTTTGGAAGCAACTTCTGTAATTGTGCAAGTTTTCTCATTTAAATACAGGGGTAAAAGAGTATTCAAAATGACACCTATACATCATCATTTTGAGATGAGCAATTGGGCAGAAACTACAATTATTGTTAGGTTTTGGATAATTAATGGGATATTTATTGTTATAGGGCTAGGTCTATTCTATGGTGATTGGGTCTTGTTTGGTAATTAAGTGAAAAAATTAATATTTGGATACGGAGTTACAGGTAAAACAGTAGAACAGTATTTTCAGAAATCTAATATAGATTATCTTATCTATGATGAAAATAAGGAGTTAAATTTACCTACTGAGCTTGTTTTCGAACCTTCTAGATTTTCAGAAATAGACGAAGTAGTCATCTCACCAGGAGTTAAACCTAGTAATTCTTTATTAGAACAATTTTATTTAATTGAAAAACCCGTTATCACTGATATTGACATATTTAACAATATTTATAAAGAAAAAATAATTGGAATTACAGGAACAAATGGTAAAACTACCTTTGTAAATTTGCTGGCAGGTTTTTTGAATTCACAAGGATCTGAATCAATCGCCGTAGGAAATGTTGGTAGATCCCCGTTAGAAATAGTTGATAAAAAATTTGATTATGTAGTGATGGAGCTCTCAAGTTTTCAACTTCATTATATAAATAAACTAGATCTTTTTATGGGTGTAATATTAAATATTTATGAAGATCATTTAGATTGGCATAAAGATTTTGATCAATACGCAAATTCGAAAAGAAGGATAAAAGAATTTATCACTGAAGAAAATATAGCAAATAATTTCTTAGATGGAAATGATATTAATAATTTAGATAAAGAGTTTGACTTATCAAAACTACCTTTTTATAAAAACACTTCAGAAATGTTTATAAAAGTTATTGAAAATCTAAATTTTAATAAAAACACAGGTTATGAATATTTATTAAATTCAAAAACAGATGAACATAGATATGAAATAGTAGATGAATTTAATGATGTCCTATTTATTAATGATTCAAAATCAACAAATTTTAATTCTGTATCAATGGCAACAAAAAATATTAATAATGGAATTTTAATAATGCATGGATTAACTAAAAACATTACAACTAAAGATTTGAAAATTTATGATGGTGTCAAAACAATATTAATCCCAAAAGATATGGATGTTAACTTTGGTAATTTAGATATTGAGATTATTCGACTAGATTCAATTTTTAACTTAAAAGACGTTTTATTAAAAATTATTAATCCTGGTGACACAGTTTTATTTTCATGTGGGGGTGCAAGTTTTAATGATTTTGAGAATTATGAAGAAAGAGGACAATTCTTTAAAGATATTGTTTTAAATATTAAAAAGGAAATTAATGGTTAAACTTAGTAATTCTTTATTTAAGAAAATTAATTATTTTTCAGTATGGTTTCTTGTTACTTTTGGTGTTTTATTAAACATATCCGCTTCATCTGTACAAGGCTTGAATCAATTTGATGATAATTTTCATTTCATTAAAAGACATATAAGTTCAATAATCATTGGAATTATTATTTACAACTTAGGTAAAAAATTATCTTTCTCAATATATAAAAAATTTGCAAATGTTTCTATTGTAACAATAACTGTAGCTTTATTTTTTGTCCTCACTTATGGAATTGTGGCAGGAGGAAGCAGGAGGTGGATAGACTTAGGAGTTATAAATCTTCAACCAAGTGAGTTTGCTAAACCAGTAATAATTTTTTGGATTGCTTATCAGCTTTCAAACATAAAAACTGAAAATTCAAATTTTTACTATTTAAAAAGAGCACTTGCTTTACCAATTCTCTGTTGTTTTTTCATTTATTTAGAACCAGATTATGGTACAACACTAACTATTTTTTCTATAATTCTTGCACAGATATTATTTTCTGATATTAAATTAAGATATCCTATTGGAGTTTTATTATTATCACCCATACCTTTGTATTTACTTGCTGCTTCTGGAACTTATAGATTGAATCGAATCTTAACCTGGTGGGATGGTAAATGTAATAGAGGCGAGGATTTGCTTGGTGACTGTTTTCAATTAAATCAAAGCAGAATAGCTATAAGTTCTGGAGGTTTATTTGGCTTAGGACCAGGAACATCTAGAGCACGATGGGGAATGCTTCCAAATTCACATTCAGATTTCATTGCCTCAATAATTGGTGAAGAGTATGGGTTTATTGGTTTGGTTATTTTATTGATAATGCTTTTTCTCCTCATAGTTTCATTTTACGGATTAGCAATAACCAGTAAGTCTGAATTTAAAAGGATATTTTTGTCTGGTGTCGCTACTTGGATACTTGTACAGTCAATATTTAATTTAGGAGGTTTAGTGGGGCTTCTCCCTATTACAGGAATTGTCTTGCCATTTATTGCATATGGAGGATCTGCTATGGTGGCTATGTTTATAGCATTTACTATTTCACATGTTGAGCTTACAGAAGAAGAGTTATGAAAAAAATTGCTGTCTTTTCAGTAGGGAGTGGCGGACATGTTTTGCCAGCAAAAAATATTATAAATGAGTTAATAGATCACGGGGTGTCAATTGATAGCTTTGTATTTATAACTGATGAAAGAGGAATTCAGTACCTCTCAGATATTAAAGTAAAAGTTTTAGTAATGGATATTTATAGGTCAAATTATGGTTCATTAGGATACATTTTTAATTTTTATAAATTTATTAAAACAATATATAAAACAAGAAAAATATTAATAAAAGAAAATGTAAGTATTGTGATTACTACAGGTTCATATATTGCTCCTATTGCTTCTTTGCTTTCCTATATAATGAAAATGAAGCTATTTGTTCAAGAACAAAATATTTACGCAGGACTCGGCAATAAAATAGCTTCTATTTTTCCTGGAGTTGTATTTACCTCATATCCTGACACAAAAAATATAGTTAAAAAAAGAGTTGCATACGTTGGACCTGTAATTAATAAAAATTTGTTAAAAAATAGAAAATTAAATAGAAGTCAATTTACATTAGGAATTCAAGGTGGAAGCCAAGGCTCTAAGGAGATTAATAATTTATTTTATGAATATTATACAAAAAATGATATGAGTAAAATTAATATTTTACATATTACAGGGAAAGGTAAAGAATTAAAAAAAATAAATGATTCCAATTATTCAAAATATGACTTCATTAACGATATGAATACATATTATTCAAAAATACATTTACAGATATCAAGATCTGGAGGTGGATCTTTAGAAGCAGCTTATTTAGGAATTCCACAAATTTTGATTCCGTACAAACATGGAACAACGTCTTCTCACCAGCTTTTAAATGCTGAATATCTAGAAAAAATTGGCCTTGCTGTAATAGTTAATTCATATCAAGAACTAGATAAAATATTAAATAATATATTGAATAATTTGGATAAATGGAGAGATCTTTACTTTAATGAAAATATTATAGAAAGTGGAAATATAAAGATTACAGATACGATATTAAGAGAAATTAATGAAGAATTATAAAGATATATATGTACTTGGGATAGGTGGGTCTGGTATGAGCTCTATTGCAAAGTATCTAGCCCAAAAAGGACATAATGTTAAAGGCTATGATCAAAGAAAATCATTTTTAACAAATCAACTCGAACAAGATGGAATAAAAGTAGAATTTGAAAAAGAAAAATTAAATTACTCTGAAGCAACGCTCTATATCTATTCATCAGCTATGAATTTAGAAGATAAACATTTAAATATATATAAAAACAAAAATAATGTTATTTCAAGACCTGAGTTCCTAACTGAATTATCAAGAGAATATAAGATAATTGGAATAACTGGAACTCACGGTAAAACTTCAACGACAGCTTTACTAGCTCATATTTTTCATTATAACAATATTGATGTTTCTTACATATTCGGTGGTTCTACTTCATATAGTGGAATTGGAGGACATTTTGGTGGACC
Organism: uncultured Candidatus Actinomarina sp.; assembly: GCA_902565645.1. GTDB lineage: Bacteria > Actinomycetota > Acidimicrobiia > Actinomarinales > Actinomarinaceae > Actinomarina. The sequence goes on along the minus strand of CACFFJ010000004.1, from coordinate 6,850 downwards.
TGACCAACCATTAGTTCTTGAAACAGATGAAGCATTTAATACTTTTAAAAACATTGAAATTAATGATTTGCTTGTAACAAATATAGATGAAGATCATTTAGATTACTTTAAGTCTTTTGAAAACTTAAAAGAAGCTTTCATATATGTAATTAACAAAGTAAAGAATAATATAGTATTAAATTATGATGATGAACATTTAAAAAAGATAAATGTTACTTCAAATTGTTTAACTTACTCTTCTAAAGAAGAAACAACTTTTAAAATAATTTATCCAAATAAATTTGTTTTTGAAAATTTTAAATATGAAATTACTACCAATTTAATTGGATCTCATTTCACATCGAACATTGTTGGAGCTATTTGTCTTGCAAATTTAAATGGAATTTCTATAGAGGATTCCTTAAAAGCTATAGAAACTTTTCCAGGAGTTAAAAGAAGAATTGAATATTTGGGTTCTGTACTGGGTGTAAATATTTATGATGACTATGGACACCACCCAACAGAAATAAAAGCTACTATAAATGCACTAAAACAAAATACTAATGGCAAACTTTTTGTAATATTTCAACCCCACAGATATACAAGAACAAAAAATAATTTTGAAGAATTTAAAAATGTATTAAAAATAGCTGATCAAGCGATTGTGATAGATATTTATCCTGCAGGGGAGATGGTTATACCTGGTGTAAGCAGTAAAAACTTTGAGGATGTTAACATAAAATATTTAAAATCTATGAGGATGGTTCCAAGTTTTCTATCTACCAGAGTAAATAAAAACGACACTGTATTAACTATTGGAGCAGGAGATATAACATTGTTAGGTCCAGAAATAATAAAATATTTTGATGAATAATAGAATTAAATTATCAACAGTAACTACTTATAAATTCGGTGGATATTGTGATAATTTCATTGAGCTTAATTCCAAAGAAGACTTAAATCGTATAAAAAAAATAAGTGATTTTAAGAAATTATTCATACTTGGTAAAGGTTCTAATGTAGCCTTCTCAGACAAAGGTTACGAAGGTGTTGTTATACGGTCTAATTTAAATAATATATATCACGATTCTAAAAAAGGTGAAATAAAAGTTGAAGCTGGATATTACTTACCGGACCTTGCGCGATTTTACAAGAAACATAACTTAGAAAATGCTGAATTTTTAATTGGGATACCAGGCTCGGTTGGAGGTGCTGTAAAAATGAACGCTGGAGCATACGAAAACGAATTTGCTGACATAATTAAAAGTGTAGAAACTTATAATTTAGAATCACGTAAGATTGAGGTACTTAGTAAGGAAGAATTAGAATTTTCCTATAGGAAATCTAATAATCTAAAAAATAGACTTGTAACATCAGTTAACCTGAAAGCATCACCTGGGGATCCAAATAAAATAAATAAAACATTAAAAAGCTATATTCAATACAGAAAGAAAACACAACCAGCAGGAATTTATAACGCAGGGAGTGTTTTTAAGAATGGGAAAGATTATTCGGCAGGGGAGTTAATTGATAAAGCAGGCTTAAAAGGTTACTCCGTTGATGGAGTTCGAGTTAGTGAAAAACATGCTAATTTTTTTATTGCACCAAAAGGTTCAAAAGCAACTTCTCTTTATAGTCTTGTGAATTACGTAAAAGAAAAAGTAGAGTCAGAATACGGTATCTCACTAGAAAAAGAGATACTTTTTATTGGTGATTTTGAATAATTATGGATTATGGACAAATTGAGAGACAAACATTTAAAACATATCTAGCATTTTCTGGGCTAGTTTTGTTTTTTTTGTTAGCTTCTTTTGCTTATGTATTCTCATCAACCTATAGGATTTCAGAAATAACCTACAATGAAGATGAAAATTTAGACTATAGCTCCCTCAACAAATTATTAGGTACCTCAATTTGGTTGGTTAGTGATGAGTTTTCTGATGAATTTTACACTGAGAATCCCACAGTTGAAAAATTAGTGTTAGTACGTAAGATGCCTTCAACATTAGCTGTATCTATTACGCTTTCTGATGAATTAGCTTTTATAAATGACACCAGGCAAAAACCTCCTCAGTCCTTCATACTGTATAAAAATTTGTATCAAAAGCCAAGTATTCTCAATACGGATCTTATGAAGGTTTCAATAACAAATGGACCAGTTCAAGAAGGATTCTTTGAAGAAGTGGCAACGTTCGTGCTAACTTTAAAAAAGTATCCAATAAATTTATCTAACGTAACTCTTAAATATGACGGTAAAGAGGTAACTGCTACACATTTTGAAACCAGCGTAAACTTAGGCGGTCCCATTGATCTAGCTAGAAAAGGAACCCTTGTAGGCTACTACATATCAGAAGTGCCCTGTAACGGTGAAATCCGTATAGTTTACACAGACGACGGTTCAAACATTAAAGCTGTAAAGAATTGTAAATAATCTAAATCTAAAGTATAGATATAGATAAAAAATATAATATTTATTGTCTAATGTTGTAAATAATGATATTCTTTGTTTAAAAAATAAGGATTTTTTATGGCAAAAAAGAAAAAAGAAAAAGGAGTAAATTTAAATATGCGACCTAGAAACTATTCTGCAGTAATTAAAGTTGTAGGTGTTGGTGGAGGTGGAACCAACGCTGTAAATAGAATGATTAAAATGGGAATTAAAGGTGTAGATTTTGTTGCCTGTAATACAGATGCGCAGAGCTTGCTTGGATCTAAAGCTGACATGAAATTAGATCTTGGAAGACAATCCACTCGTGGGTTAGGCGCTGGTGCAAATCCTGAAATAGGAAGACAGGCAGCAGTAGATTCAGAAGAATTAATTACAGAGGCATTAAAAGGTTCAGACATGGTTTTTATAGCAGCTGGTGAAGGAGGAGGAACCGGTACTGGTGCATCTCCTGTACTTGCTAGTGTCGCTCATGAGCTAGGAGCCCTCACTGTAGGTGTAGTGACTAGACCTTTTGGTTTTGAAGGTAGAAGAAGATCAGTTCAAGCTGAAGAAGGCATTCAAGCCTTAAGAGACGTTGTAGACACTTTAATTGTTATACCTAATGACAGGCTATTACAAATAAGTGATAAGGATATAAAAATAAATGAAGCATATCTTAAGTCTGATGAGATTTTAGCAAATGGTGTACGAGGCATAACCGGTCTTATAACTAACCCTGGGGTAATAAATGTAGACTTTGCTGATGTTAGAACAATTCTGAAAGATGCAGGCAATGCTGTACTAGGAATAGGGAAATCTACTGGTGAGCAAAGGGCCCCAAATGCAGCACATGCAGCTATTTCCTCACCATTATTAGAAGCTAATATGGATGGAGCTGAAGGAGTACTTATTACTATCGCTGGTTCAGAAAATCTCAAATTGCAAGAAGTAAATGAAGCAGCAAGGGTCATAACTGAAAGGGCAGATGATAATGCTGAAATTATTTTTGGACACCTTGTAGATGAAAGCTTAGGAGATGCTGTTGAGGTAACAGTTGTTGCTGCAGGATTTGGACCTAGACCGAATAGAAGAAGCGTAACAGATGTCGGTGAAGCTGATGGAGGTGATGGTCTCCCTGATTTCATCAGAGGATGATTCAATCTAAGTTAATTCCTAACGCACATTTTAACGAAGCATTAAACTCAGAAAATTCAGATGAAATAGACTCTTTAGACATGTGTTTTATGGAGCAATCACACAGCGATATTTTCATAGAAGTAGATAAACCTGGTAAGTATAAAGCGGATGCATTAATCACTAGAAATAAAAGACTAGCATTAGTAGTTCTAACTGCTGATTGCTTGCCTGTATTAATTTCTGATGATGAAAAAATAGGAGTAATCCATATTGGATGGAAAGGGTTAGAAAATCATATATTTTATAAAACTATAGCGAATTTTAATTTAGAAAAGTTAAAAGTTTCAATTGGCCCTCATGCTCAAAAATGTTGCTATGAAGTAAAAGAAGACTTAGAATCAAAATTTAGAAAGTATTGCTTAAGGAAAGAAAATAAAATATATTTAGATCTTAGTAAAGAAATTAAAGAGTTTTGTGGAGACAATAAAATAGATATTGAAATATCTAAAATATGTACTATTGAAAATCAAAAATATAATTCATATAGGCGAAATAAAACTGAAAATAGACAACGGAGCTTTTTGTGGATTTAAAGATATTAAATGAAATAACTAATAAAGTATACAAATATAATGCACAACTACTTCCTGTAGTAAAAGATAGAAAATTTGAAGATATTATAAAAATATATAATTCAGGTTTTGAAGAATTTGGTGAAAATCGTTTAGATCAATTGATAGAACATAAAAATAAATTACAACATGTAAAATTTCACTATATTGGTAGTTTGCAATCAAGAAAAATTAGTGAAATTATGGATAATTGTATTTCAATCCATACCTTATCAAGGAAGAAAGAAGCAGATATAATTAATAAGCATTACTCTAACCAAAAAGTATTTGTTCAAATAAATATTGATAGTGATCCAAATAAAAATGGAATAGTTCCTGAAGAAGTAGATTCTTTTTTTAAGATGTTTGACAGATTAAATTATTTTCCAGTAGGAATAATGTGTATCCCAAGTTTAGAAAGTAACCCAAAGAATGCTTTTTCTAATATGAAAAAAATAAATGAAAAGCTTAAAAATGATTACAACAACTATATTGGGGAGCTATCTATGGGAATGTCTGATGATTATGAAATAGCTCTTGATTATGGTGCTACAATAGTTCGTATAGGTAGTAAAATCTTTAATTAATGTTAGAAAAATTTCTTATTTCAATAGGCTTGAAACAACCAAGGTCAGTAGAAAGCATACCAGAGGATCCTGTTTCAACTGTTAGACCATCTAGTGAAAATAGATTTACAAGTGAAGAGTATTCAGGTGATGTTAAAGTACATGAACCAAAAGATGAGGTAGAAATAAAAGTTTTAAAAACATTTTCTGAAATACACAACCTCGGTATGTCTATAAAAGATGAATATATAGTTGCAATGGACATTAGAGATATCGAAGACCAAACAGAAAGAAGACGAATCCTTGACTTTGTTACTGGTATGGCATTTGTGAGTAATTCAACTATTAGATCTATCAATAAAGATGGTGTATTTTTGATACTCCCATCAAACTCATCTTTGCCTTCAAATGAAAGAGAAAGATTGCAGGATTTGGGATTATATAAAATAAATGTGTAGTTTATTAGGAATATCCTATAGATTTTTTAGTTATGCACTTTTTCTTTGGATAATACTTAGTTGGATTCAGGTTTCACATGAACATCCTATTGGACAACTTAAAAAGGTATTAGATACTTTTTTTGATCAGCTTTTAGCACCAATCAGGAACACTATTCCTACCTTAAGAATAGGCATGGCTGGTCTAGATCTCTCACCAATAGTACTCATATTAGGTTTAAATTATCTAGTCTTGCCATTTTTGAGTAGAGTCTTTTGTTAAGAAATTTTTATATTTGTGTCTACAAAGTAATCTAAAAGTTTATTAGAAGCCTTTTCATTTATTATTTCTAAATCTGTTGTTAAAGTCTCATTAGCAATATAATCCTTAAATTTTTCAACAGATTTTAAAAGAATTTCATTATCGGATTTAATACTAAGTGAGATTCTGTCTGTAATATCGAATCCCATTTCTTTTCTTTGCTTTTGCACTATTGAAACAATTTCTCTAGAAATTCTCTCCTTTAGCAGGTCATCATCTACATCGGTATCTAAATAAACACTGAAGTCTTCAACTATATCTTGATTATCACGATCCTCATTTTTTATTAGCCTTATATCAATATCAGAAATGTTGATCTTTTCTTTGTTGAATTCTAATTTTTCATTACTTATTAGTTCTTTAATTTCATGTTGATTTAAATTTGATAAATAATCTTTAAATTTATTTATATTCTCACCTAATTTAGGTCCTAAAGTAGAAAAATTTGGTTTACATTCATATTTCACCCAATTTTCAAAATTATCATCAAATTCTATATATTTAATATTCAATTCATTTAGAATGATTTCTTCCATTTTCCTTATTTGTTCAGATTTTTCTGAATCATTTGTAATTATTGTCAACTTATTTAGCGGTTGTTTATTTGGTATATCAACTTTTAGTCGTATGTTTCTAACGGATCTAATTATATTTTTTGCAATTTCCATTTCTTTTTCTAAATTTAAATTAATAAGTTCTGAGTTTGATATTGGATAATTTTCATAATGAATACTTCTTTTTTCCTTATCTGTCAAACCTTGATAGATTTCTTCACAGATAAAAGGTAAAACTGGGGCCATAGTTTTAGAAAATTCAAGTAAAACTTCATGAAGAGTCTTAAATGCATTAATTTTGTCTATGTCATCTTTACCTTTTTCTTTCCAAAACCTTTTTCTATTAGATCTTACATACCAATTAGTTAGTTCATCTATGAAGTTCATAAGTGGAGGAATAACTTCATATAAATAATAATTTTCCATCTTTTCGTTAACTGTTTTTATTAAAGACTGTAGTGATGAAACAATCCACTGGTCCATAATAGGTCTTTCTCTAAGAGGTGATGCTTTATTTAGTTCTTCTATAGTTATTTCATCAGCATTCGCATAGTTTGAAAAAAAAGAAAAACTATTCCATAAAGGAAGGATGACATTTCTGGTTACTAATTTAACTCCTTCTTCTGAAAATTTTAGAGGTTCTCCTCTTACAACTGGTGAATTAATTAAATAGGCTCTTAAACTATCTCCTCCATAATTATCTAACAAATTTTCTGGATCAGGATAATTCTTTAAACTCTTACTCATTTTCCTACCATCTTCAGCAAGAATCATTCCTGTAGTTATACAATTTTTAAAAGCTACTGAATCAAATAA
>CACFFJ010000003.1 GCA_902565645.1 uncultured Candidatus Actinomarina sp. | reverse complement strand
AAAGTCCTGTCACTACAAATCCCAGGTTTCCGAGTGTATTTGCTGGTTCTCTGAAAAAACCACCACTAACTCTTTCACACCAACGTGAAATTTCTCCAATTGCTTGTTCATTTTCAGCGGGGTTTCCCCATCCGTTCATTCCAAAGATAATAAATAAACCTGCAGTGATTCCAACAGAAAGCAAGGCTGTACCTAAAGGTTTATAAGAAAAAAGTGAGTTATTTCCTGCTTGCATTTAGAGCTGAATCCATATCTTCAATAAGGTCTTCTATATTTTCTATTCCTACAGAGATCCTTATTAAGCCGTCTGGAGCATTATTGATTATTTCACCATCTAAACCAGTTACTTTTTCGTGTGTCATTAAATAAGGAACTTCAATTAATGTTTCAACACCGCCTAAACTAACTGCTAATTTATAAAGATCCAATTCTTCCCAAAATTTAGACTCGTTAATGCTATCTTCAAGGAAGAAACTTAGCATTCCTCCAAAATAGTCCATTTGTTTTACTGCAACATCATGGTTATGACTCTCTGTAAGACCTGGATACTTAACTTCTTTTATGTATTCTGAGTTTGCTAAATATTCTGATAACTGATGGGCGTTTTTTGAGTGTAATTCGATTCTTGGCCCAAGAGTGTAAAGACCTCTTTGACATAAGTACGCATCAAAGGGAGCCATAATGCCACCACTAGTTTTTTGATATTCATAAAGCGTTTCATATACTTCCTGATTGTTCGTAACAACAACACCACCTAAAGTATCGCTATGTCCACCAATATATTTTGTTGTGGAGTGCATGATAATGTCTACACCGTGTTCGAAAGGCCTAGTTATAAATGGAGTACAAAAAGTACTATCGGCAACTAAAAGTGCTTCTTCTTTGTGTGCTATTTCAGAAATCTTTTTTAAGTCATATATATTCATATTTGGATTTGAAGGGGATTCAATCCAAACAAGTTTTGTTTTCTTATTAATTAAGGTTTCAAGTTTTTCAATATCGTACATATCACAGAAATGCACTTCCAAACCTCTTTTTCTAGCAATTGTTGCGAAAAAATTAGTTGTTCCCCCATACACATCTTTTGTAATTACTACATTTTCATCAGGTTTTATAAGTTCTCCAATCAATGAAACGGCTGCCATTCCTGAGGCCATTGCTAGCCCAGGTAGCTCTTCATAATTTTCATTTCCTTCTAAAGAAGAAATAGTTCTTTCAAAGATTTCTCTAGTTGGATTACTTACTCTTCCATAAAAATACTCTGACTCACCAGGGACTGTATTTTCATATGTTGTTGATAGATGAATTGGAGGCATAACATCACCTGTTGGGAGATCGATTCTTTTTTGTGTATGGAGTGCTTTTGTGTTGATGCCATACTTTTTAGATTTTGCCATATCTGAAGTTTAAATAGAATCTAAAAAATGTGTAGAAATATATTGTTATTTTTTATATTGATACAATTACTTCTTTAAAACCTCTGATGCCGAACGCACCAGTCCTCTCTGGCTTTTCTAATAATCTAATTTCATGTTTAAATAGGTTCAAAAAAGAAACCTCAAGCTCAAGTCTTGCTAAATGTGCACCCAAACAAAAATGCACACCACCACCAAAACTTGTATGACCATAATTCGACCTTTCAAAATTAATACTTTCTGCTTGGTTAAAAGCATCTTCATCTCTATTTGCAGAACCAAGTAAAATTGCAACTTTTGAATTTTTCTCAAGTTTAAAACCTGCAAGCTCTGTATCTTCAGTAACCCACCTTTGAAAAAACTGAAGAGGGCTATCCCACCTAATTAGTTCTTCAATTACGTCTTTTATTTCAAATTTTTTATTAAGACCTTTAGTATTTATATTGTTATTGTTTAAAGCGACCATAGAGTTTCCAATTGTATTTACTGTTGCTTCATGACCTGCATTTAACAAGAGAATCACAGTACAGACTATTTGATCAACTGTTAATTTTTGATTATTTTCCGTCACAACAGACAACCTAGAGATCATATCATTTTGAGGATTTTTGCTTTTTTCTTCAATTAGGCCAGTTATGTAGTAATAAAAATCTTTGGCAGCTTGTTCAGCCTCGTCAGCATCTTCTTTTGATATTTTTAAATCATACATTTTAACAATGCAGTTTGACCAGTATAGAAAATTATCATATTGTTCTTTTGGCACTCCAAGCAGTGCACCAATCACAGAGACTGAATATGGTTGTGCATAGTCTTTTAACAAATCAAACCTATCAGGATTAACTGAAGATAAAAGTTCGTTAGACTTTTTTTCCATAAACGGTCGTAGCTCTTGAACTTGCCGGTTTGAAAAAGCTTTTGCAACAAGCCCTCTTAAATCTCCATGTAGTTGACCCTCTAAGTTCAATAATGAGAACTCTTCTGTTCTCCAAAAATATTGATACTCTTCTCTTTGGGAAACTTTTTCATCAGAGGCCTTTATTTCCTCAGGGTCAGAAGAAGAGAAAGTCTTACTTGTTTGTACACTTTTTACATCTTCGAATTTAGTAATCAGATTTAAACCGCTGAATGTGTCGTAATGTATAGGTGACGTTTCCCTAAGTTCTTTCATGTAAGGGTAAGGATTATCTATGAACTCTTTATCTGAGTTCGGGAAATCAATTGTTGGAATATCCATATCAATAAAGTATCAGTTTTCCGAGTAATTTCTACATATTTATTAAAAAACTTAGTGACCTTTAGTTCTTGCTTTGATATCATCAAATTTATGTCAGAAAAGAAGTCAATGTTAGATGGTGATCGTCAATATCACATACAGTTAAAAGAAGGTGATATTGCTGATTTCGTTATTCTTCCTGGTGACCCTGGAAGAGTAGAATTTATCGCTGAACACTTCGAAGATGCAAAAGAAGTTGCATACAACAGAGAATATAAAACAATTACCGGTACTTATAAAGGCAGGCCTGTAAGTGTTACATCGACGGGAATAGGCTGCCCTTCCGCAGCAATAGCAGTAGAAGAATTAGCAAACATAGGAGCTAAGACATTAGTACGTCTTGGGACATCTGGGGCAATGCAAGAGCACACAAGAATAGGAGACTTAGTTATTGCTAATGGAGCTGTTAGACAAGAAGGAACTTCACCTCAATATATGCCAATAGAGTTTCCCGCTGTTCCATCTGCTGATATGGTTAGTGCGTTAGAAGAAGCCACAAAAGCTCATGGTGGAACTTATCATATAGGAGTTGTGCAATCAAAGGATTCATTTTATGGACAACATGATCCAGACTCGATGCCAGTTTCTCATGAGTTACATGAGAAATGGGAAGCTTGGGTTAAAGGAGGTGTTCTTTGTTCAGAAATGGAAGTTTCAACTTTATTTGTTGTTGGTAGTTACAGAAAAATTAGAACAGGAGCCCTTCTTGTTGTTTATGGGGATCAAAACAGAAAAGAAGCTCTATCAAAGGATGAATACCTAAAATCTGTTAGTAATGCAACAAAGATAATATTGGAATCAAGCTTAAAAGTTGAGAGCTCATAACACATAAACGTGTGTAAAATTTAATTCATGGATAGTGGAAATATTATTTCAATTTTTAAAAGATTTGATATCTGGAGACTGATTTGGTCTGGAATACTATTAAGAATATTCACTGCCATAATTGATGCAATATTTAGCTTAGGAATTTCAGATATACCTAATTACAATTATTACATTTTTGCCTTAGCTTTAATATATACGATTATTTGGATGTTTAATAAAAGCTACATAGAAGAAGAATGAAATGGAAGATAAGTTACCTAATAAATTTATAGGATCTTTTATAGCTCTAGTTGGTACTGGGATTATTTTAAGATTCCTTTCTTCCTTAGTTGATAGAGTCTTTTTTTCTAATTCAGAATTTAAGATTGTTGAGCATGAGTATTTTGGAATATTTATCTTTGTTATCGCCATCGGTGTCACTATATCTTGGTTAATTAAAACTAAAGATCTTAGAAAAAAAGATTAATTTAAATAGGAAGACTGAGTACCTTTTTTTGTAACCGATAAGCTTGCTTTCTCAACAGCTAGTTCTATTGATTTATTTAGACTTTCTGAAGAGGAAAGACCAAAAGCAAAAGCTCCAATAAATGCATCTCCAGCTCCAGTAGTATCAACAACATTAACTTTAGGGGCATCGAAATATAAGACACTTTCGTCCTCTACTAAAACTGCACCATTTTCACCAAGAGTTACTAGGAGATTAGAAGGTATTTCTTTTTTGAAGTTAATTAAATTTTCATCATTTACTTTCATACCACTAATTACTTCAAACTCTATTTCATTTGGAATCAACCAATTAACATACTCTAGGAACTCTTCATCTAATTTTTGAGCTGGTGCAGGGTTGAAAATAGTTGTTATATTTTTATTTTTAGCAAATTGAAAAACTTTTTGATTTACTTCCATTGGAATTTCACACTGTCCAACTAGGACTGAAAGGTCGGCTATCTTTTCTATTGAAGAAATTGCTTTGTCCGCATCTATTAAATTATTTGCACCAGGAATTACAATTATTCTATTTTGTCCATTTGAATCAACCCAAATAGGAGCAACACCACTTGAGCCATTAACTCTTTGAATATGATCTACATTGACACCATTGTTTTTAAAATTTTCAATAGTACTTTCAGCAAAAATATCACTACCTAGACAGGTGATCATAGTTGTTTCAGCACCAAGTAATCCTGCCATAATTGCTTGATTTGCCCCTTTTCCACCAAAACCTGTTTCGTATGAGTCACCAAAAACCGTCTCTCCATCAGCAGGTATATTTGCAACATATGAAAATTGATCTATATTTGAGCTTCCTATTACACAAATTTTTGTGTTCATGAAAAAATTATAAAGAAGTAAAATTATTTTTTCTAGTTAGATTAGAGTAAGAGAATTTATTCGTCTCCCCAGGTATCTTCAAGGAAACCTTTTCGTCCACTTGCTCTTGCATATAACTGATATCTAACGCTTTGTTTTTTGTAGTAGTCTTGATGATATTCTTCAGCTATATAAAAAACTGGTGCAGGTGAAATAGCAGTAACAATTGGTTTATTAAACTTGCCAGACTCCTCTAACTTAACTTTTGATTCTTGAGCTAAACGATTTTGCTCTTCTCCTACAGTAAATATTTCTGTTCTGTATTGTGAACCGACATCAGCAAATTGGTAATTTAATGCTGTAGGATCAATATTCCTCCAAAATACTTCTAGTAGCTCCTCATAAGAAACTATCTCTGGATCAAATACAATTTCAACAACCTCTGCATGCCCAGTTTGACCAGTAGTTACCTGTTCATAAGTTGGGTTCTCTACATCTCCACCCATATATCCTGAGGTTGCTTCAATAACGCCATCTAGTGCTTCGAAAGGAGGTTCCATACACCAAAAACACCCTCCAGCAAAGTATGCTTTTTCACTAGACATAGAGCCACCAAAAATTGAACTTGTACATGCAATTAATACTAATAGAAATAGATATTTTAAATTTTTCACACTACCTAGATAATAATTATAAGTTTTTGTTTATTGAAATTATTAATCTAAAATGGTGTTAAGTCCTTCGACCAGTAAGGCGGAGAGATAAATATGAAAAAAACAGTACCTAAAATAGTTAGTTTAAAAAACGATAGAGTCATATCAATGATGACCGCTTACGACTACCCATCTGCAAAAGCAGTTTCTGAAGCTGAGATAGATATTATTTTAGTAGGAGACTCTTTAGCGCAAGTAGTTCTTGGACATGACGATACACTTTCTGTGACTATGGATGAAATGCTTCACCATGTAAAAGCAGTCACAAGAGCTAAGCCGGTATCCTTAGTTGTTGCTGATATGCCGTATATGAGTTTTCACAGCACACCAAAAGAAACCTTGCATAATGCCTCACGTTTTATTCAGGAAGGTAAAGCAGATGGTGTAAAACTTGAGGGAGGCTCTAAGAGAAAAAATATGATAGAGGCGTTAGTTAATGCAGAAATTCCAGTAATGGGGCACCTAGGTCTTACACCCCAATCAAAAAATGTTATGGGTGGCTATAAGATACAAGGTAGAACTCTAGAGTTAGCAACACAGCTACTTGAAGATGCAATCACACTCGAATCGCTTGGATGTTTTGCAATAGTTTTAGAGGGAGTCCCTTCTATCGTTGCAGAAACAGTGACTGAAAATATTTCAATACCAACAATAGGTATTGGTGCAGGAGTAAAAGTTGATGGCCAAGTGCTTGTTTATCATGATTTAATTGGTATGAAGTCTAAAGAGTATATAGATGCAAAGTTTGTAAAAAGATACTCAAATCAATATGAGAATGTTGTAGATAGCATGAAAAGCTTTAAAAATGATATAGAAAAGCAGACTTTTCCTACAGAAAATCACTCATATGATGCAGGAGAGCTCACAGAAAATAACATAAAAGAGTGGAAAAAAGAAGTTAAGAAAATTCTGTCATAACTCTTTTCTAGTATTAAATTAATAAGTACCTGCTTCGAAAGAAGCCACGTACAAGTGTCCATAGGAGAGATATGAAAAAATATGACTTAGTCTCAATCTTGAGACCTACTGCAGAAGACTCTGTAGTTAATGAAATACATGAAAACATTACTGAAGTAATTACATCAAATGGGGGTAATGTACAAGAGCAAGGTGTCTGGCAAAAAAGAAAATTAGCATATCAAATTGAAACTTTCAATGAAGGTATATATACAATTACTTCGTTTGAGGGACCAGCAAATCTTCCAAATGAGCTAGATAGAGTGCTAAAAATATCTGATGATGTGATTAGACACAAAGTATTAAAGATGGAAAGCTAGAGGTATAGAAAAATGGTAGATAATACAGTTACAATAGTAGGCAACTTAACGGCAGATCCTGAAGTTAGAGTTACTGACTCAGGAGCTACTTTAGCTGAAATAAGAATTGCTCAAAATAAAAGAAAAAGAAACTCTGATGGTTCATGGGAAGAAGGTGAGCCAATGTATTTTCAAGGAACAGTTTGGAATGACATGGCTGAAAATGCTTCTTCATCTCTTCAAAAAGGAATGAGAGTAATAGTAGTAGGGAGACTTAATTACAGATCTTGGGAAACACAAGAAGGACAAAACCGATCAGTAGTTGATATAGCTATAGACGAAATAGCTCCAAGCTTACGATGGGCTAGAGCAAATATAGAAAGAACTTCAGGAGGGTCTACAGGAGGTAGTGATACCCCAAAAGCTAGAGATGACTTTGAAGAAAACGAAGCACCTTTTTAAGGAATTTTTATGGCACAACAAGGTAGATCAGGAAAGTTTAAGAGCTCAAAATATGAAGCTCCGAAACAAAGAAGAATAACGAAACAACAAATAGAACAAGCAACCTATAAAGATGTTAAGTTATTAGAAAAATTTGTTTCCGACAGAGGAAAGATTCGTTCTAGTTTAATTACTGGTATAACAAAACAGGAACAAGCAAAAGTTGCAAGATTAGTAAAGATTGCAAGAGAGCTTGCACTACTTCCATATGTCACTACAAGTACTTATAAGCAGTCTTACAACAGAAGATGAAATTAATATTAAATAAAGATATACAAAAACTTGGTAGGAAGGGTGACATTGTTGATGTAGCTAAAGGCTATGCAAGGAACTATTTAATTCCAAAAAATTTAGCGATTGTTGCTACTAATTCAAATATATCAATTGCTCAAAAAATGCAAGAGAAGAGAGAGGAAGCAATTGAAGAAAATAAAGAATTAGCAGAATCTATAAAGTTAGCACTTGCTGATGCACATTTAGTTCTCCCTCAAACATCAACTGATGAAGGGACCCTTTATGCATCGGTTAGCACCTTAGAAATTGCTGAAGTAATTGAAAAATTTTCGGGATTCCGGCTTGAAGAGAAACAAATTGTTGCAGAAAATCAAGTAAAAGAAATTGGCCTCCATAATATAAAAATACAATTAAGTGAAGATGTTGATTTTGAAGTAATTCTTGAAGTCATTCCGGAGTCAGCATAATGGCAGGACCAGAGGCAATTTCTTCAAGAGATTCAATTGGTGTTCAAAAAACACCGCCTCATAGTATTGAAGCAGAAGAGGCGTTATTAGGTAGTGCTCTTTTGTCGAGAGACGCCTCCAATAGATTAATGGAGGAAATCAAGTCTCAGGATTTTTATAGCCCTACGAATCAAACAATATTTGATGCAATGAAAGAACTATTTGACTCCGGAAAGCCAATAGATAGCGTAACAGTATCAGAGGTTGTTTTTAAAGATAAAAAAAATACTACTAATCTTAAAACCTCAACAATTGCTCAATTAGTAGATAACGTCCCAAGCTCAGCAAACTTTGAAAGATACATTGAAATAGTTCTGGAGAATTCAAACAGAAGAAAATTGTTAAAAGCAAGTGGAAGAATTGAATTGTTGGCATATGCAACTGATAAAGAAATTGCAAATGTTATTGATGAAGCAGAACAATCTATTTTTAGTGCTTCAGATGATGCTATAGGAGAAGGATTAATTGGGGTTTCCGATGTTCTGGATGGAGCTATTGAAAGAATAGAAGAAATAGAAAACCAAGGAACAGGGCTTTCTGGGCTTCCAACACACTTTTCAGATTTAGATTCTACATTAGCTGGATTACAAGATGGAAACCTTGTTGTTATTGCTGCTCGCCCAAGCATGGGTAAATCTTCATTAGCACTAAATATCTCGACCAATGTTGCAAAAGAAAATAAAATAACTGCCTTCTTCTCTCTTGAAATGACAAAAGAAGAATTAGTTCAGCGAGTTTTATTTTCTGAAGCAAAAGTAACATCGGGTGATGCCAGGAAAGGTCAGTTAGGTCCGGAAAAATGGTCAAGAGTTGTTGAGGCTGCTTCAAAAGTAAACAACATGCCATTATATTTTGATGATGCTTCTGTAATAACAGTTACTGATATAAGAGCCAAATCAAGAAGGCTTAAAGCTTCAAAGGGTCTTGATTTAATAGTTGTTGACTATCTTCAATTAATGCAGGGCATGTCAGGGGATAATAGACAACAAGAGATTGCAGAGATAAGTAGAAACTTAAAGAATTTAGCTAGAGAATTGAAGGTTCCAATTATTGCATTATCTCAGCTGAACAGAGCTGCTGAAGCTAGAGAAGATAAAAGACCAAGGTTAGGAGACTTAAGAGAGTCAGGAGCTATTGAGCAAGATGCTGATATCGTAATGATGCTTTACAGGGATGACTACTATAACCCAGGAACAGAAAGACCTGGTGTTGCGGAAGTTAATATTGTAAAACATAGATCGGGATCAACTGGCAAGGTAGATCTTTACTTCAGTAAGGAATACACTCAATTTAGTAACTATTCAAGACAAGAAGAATAGTGAACCAAGTTCTCAGGGCGTATCTAGCCATAACTGTATTGGCTATATCTTGGGGAACAATACCTTTAATTATTAAAACATCAGACATTAGTTCCATTTCACTTGTTGGAATCAGAACGTTTATTGGGTCTATATTTTTAGGATTTATTTTATTTAGAAAAGAAAGAAATTTTAGAGAGCTAATAAGACCAGGATTTATTCTAGGCCCTTTACTTGCTATACATTGGGTAACTATGTTTGAATCTATAGAGCTAAACTCTGTTGCTGTTGGTATAGGTTTAGTTTTCTCTTATCCGATATTTGTTATATTTATAGAGTTTGCCCGTGGAACTAAACCAATGTATTATCAAATAGTTTTAATATTGTTTGGATTCTTTGGTTTGTACCTACTTCTTGATATTTCCAAAATAGAGTCACTGAATGGTGTTTTGTACGGGATAATAAGTGCCATAAGTTTGGCTTTTATAATAACTATAGGAGAAAGATACTCATCTAAGATTGGTGGATTAAAAGTTGCTTTTTCTCAATTATTGATAGCTGCCTTAATTCTTATCAAATTCACATTTGATGGATGGAGTTGGATGGTTTCAAATATTTTGATTAGTTTATTCCTTGGTTTAATTTTGACTGCTTTAGGTTTAACTACTTATTGGTATGTTGTTAAAGTAATAAAACCTTTAGCTGTTAGTACTATAACTTACCTTGAACCGGTAACTGGTGTTGTCTTAGGAGCAATAATCTTAAATGAAATGTTAGAACCTAAGCAAGTTATTGGCTTCTCAATAGTTTTGATTGTCGGAGTATTTCAGGTCTACTTTGATTCTAAAATTAAACCTGCTTCTACTCTTTGATAATCCTTATATTGGACATTGTTTAATCTTAGATATTTTTCAAAATCCCAAGATGAGTTAGTGTTAAAGTATTTTTCAATACATTTAACTTCAGCTTTAATCGGGGTTGAGAGTCTTTCATATTTTTCCCTATCTAAATGTGAATTAATCTTTCCTGAGTTATCAATTCTTTTAATAGCATTTGTTACATCTTTAGTGGTTATTTTGTAATCAGAATCTAACAATTTTTTAAGAGCAACTGTTAAAAAAGGTTCATCTCCAGAATATTCATCAACAATAATACAAACCTCTTCTTTAAAGTCTCTGATTGTGTTATTGATATTTAAAAATTCTGTTCTTTTATCAAACTCCAAATCTGTTTCTGGAGAATACCTTACGTACCCTATTGTTGGAGTGTTTCTAAAATCAATTAATAAAAACTTCACATATTTAAATTAATAAGATTTTGAAATAATCCTTCATTGCAAAATACATTTTTTTTGTGTAACTTGATGAAATAATGAAAACTGTTAAGGGAAATGGCGTCTCCATAGGTACTGCTATTGGGCCAGTGTTTATTTATGAAAATGAAGTTGATTTATCTATCTCAGCAAAGAATTCGTTTACTGATTCTATAAAAAAGCTTATAGATAAATTTACTTTACAGATAGATGAGTTTAAAGATAGTGAACGACATGATGAGGCAGATGTATTAGGTGCTTATATATTAATCATGCAAGACCCTGAAATTATTGATTCAATAGATGAGAAAAAAGAAAATTCTATAAAGGATGTTTTTGAAGTATTTAAATCAAATTCAGAAGTTCTTGGGGCTATGGATGATGAATATTTTAGTCAAAGAGCAGAAGACATATTATCAGTTGGTAAGCATTTAATAAAAACAATGCAAGGTATTCAGGATTCAGACACATTAGAAGGAGATTCAATATTAGTTGCTTCAGATCTTACTCCTGCTGACACCTCTTCAATGAATATGTCTTATGTGAAAGGAATTATTTTAAAAGATGGTGGACCAACTTCCCATGCTGTTATTGTTGCAAAAAATTTAGGTATACCTTGCGTAATTGGCCTTGGTCAAGAAATACACGAAATTCAAGAAAAAGATACCCTTGCAATAGATGGAGAAATTGGAGAAGTCAATATAAACCCAAATAAAGAGAAAATTAGTAGTATTAATGAGACTAAGAGGCTTCAAAAAGAGATAATTGAGAAATTCACAAAAGAGCTATACGAGTCTTCTGATCTAGAGTTTAGAGTAAACATAGGATCAAATGAAGAAATAGAAAACTTTGAGCACCCTTTTCTAGATTCAATAGGATTATTCAGGTCAGAATTTATATATTTAGATAGAAAAAATAAGCCAACAGTTGAAGATCAAAAATTAATTCTAGAAAAAATACAAAAAAAATTTACAGGAAAGATTGTTTATAGAACTTTAGACATTGGTGGTGATAAAATTGTTCCTTACTTAGATTTACCCCAAGAAGAAAACCCCTTTCTTGGTGTGAGAGGCATAAGACTTTCACTAGACAAAAAAGAATTATTGGAAAGCCAAATTGAATCAATTTTAACTTCAGAAGACCTTGAGAGGATAAAAATAATGTTTCCAATGATATCAACCATTGAAGACTTTACCGAATCAAATTTGATTGTAGAAAAAATTGCAAAGAAGTTAAAAGTTAATAAACCAGAAGTAGGGATTATGATAGAAACCCCAGCATCTACTTTATTAGTTGAAGAGTTTAGTAAGTATGTTGATTTCTTTTCAATAGGTACAAATGACTTAACCCAGTACATTATGGCTGCAGACAGAGGGAATCCAGAACTAATAAAGTATCAAGACCCCTTACACCCAGCAGTATTAAAAGCTATAGACAATGTGATACATGTAAGTAATCAAAATAATGTTGAGGTTTCAGTATGTGGAGAAATGGCTTCAGATGCTTTATCTGCTGCTGTATTATATGTTTTAGGATTAAGAGTTTTTAGTATGTCTTCTGCTTCAGCACCTTTTGTATTTCAGAAAGTAAATCAAATTAGATCAATGGATATAGAAGAACTAAGAAAAGAAATCTTATCTTCTCAGAGTGCTGGTGAAGTTAGAGATAAATTAGATAAAATAAATTTATGAAAACCCACGCAATCCTATTAGCTGGCGGATCTAGTAACAGATTTTCAGATGAAGAAAACAAAGTTTATTTTCCTATTGGTAGAAAACCAGCTTTATGTTGGCCTCTTGAAACTTTGGAAAAATCAGAATTAGTTGATTCAATTATTCTTGTAATAAGAGAGGAAGATTGGGACAAAACAAATAACGTAATTGAACTTATTGATCCAAAAAAATTAATAGGTGTAGTTGTTGGAGGAAACTCAAGACATGAAAGCGAGTATGAGGGCTTGAAGTATCTAAAAGATTCTAAAAAAGTTGAAGAAGAAGATTTGATTTTAATTCATGATGGAGCAAGACCACTTCTGCCTGATTATCTTCTTAATGAATTAATAAATGTTGCTAATAAGTATGGTGCAGCTGCTCCTGGTTTCAACTCCAAGAATCTAAGTAAAAAAGAGAAGTCGTCTAGTGTTGATATTGAAACAATTGTTGAAATACAAACCCCACAAGTCTTTCCAGCAAGTGAGCTATGGAAATCATATGAGTTAGCAAAACTAGACAATTGGCAAGCTGTTGATACTACAGAATGTGTATCAAAATATTCAGGAATGGAAGCAATGGTTATTCCTGGAGATCCAAGAAATATGAAAGTTACCTTTGTGGAAGATGTTTTTCAGTTAGAGAAGCTATTAGAAGATTAATTTTCTACCAAAATATCAACAAATAGTTACTTAGAGTATTTATTTTTTCTGGAATACCTCGACTTGGGCTACTTGAAGTTTGTAGAATTATATTAAATAACATTTTGTTGTTGGGGGGAGAACAAGATATTTAGTTCACCATATGCCTTAGGAGCCTTGTTTTTAGGACTCGCATTTATGTGGGTGCTTCAAATGCGGATGGCAAAAGCACAAGCAACCAGCTTCTTAAACATTGTTAATGAGCTTAAGGGTCCTGGATTAATTGTTGCTATAGGTGTAAATCAACCAAAATGGGGCAGAAAAAAAGTTTATGTAGCAGTATCTGCCAATTTTAATTCCGTAATCATTGATGCAGTTACCTTAGAGGGGACAACTGTCTTTGCTAAAGGTAAAAAAGAATCAACAATTATTGGAAAAACTTTATCTGAAATAAAAGATTCAGATAAAGAAGAACCACTCTATGAAGCAGCAAAAATGGCTGCTGATGCTTTAATTAAAAAGATTAATAGCGAGAAACAGAGTAGTTCAGCAAAATAGAGAAAGGATAAACTATGGATGCTTTAGTGGCTGGTGCCGAAGCGTTTATACAAGTGTTTAGAACCGCTGCAGATGTTTTTGTAGGGTTCACCACAGGTATTATCCCAATTGTAGTTGTGTTTTTAACAGCAGTTAATGCTGTCGTTAAATTCATAGGTGAAGAAAGGGTTGAAGGCTTTGCTAAATGGGCATCGCAAGAAGGATGGATGTATGTTCCAGTCCGATATACCTTGCTAGCTTTTGTAGCAGTATTTATGCTTACTAACCCTGTTTGCTATACATTTGGTACATTCTTACCAGAAAAAAACAAACCAGCGTTCTATGATGCAGCTGTTAGCTTTGTGCATCCAATCACAGGAATATTCCCACATGCAAACGGTGGTGAATTATTTGTCTGGCTTGGAATTGCGGCTGGCGTTGAAATGGTTGCACCAGACATGGTGACAGCTTTAGCAGTGAGATACCTTCTTGCAGGCTTAGTTGTTATCTTGATCAGAGGTATTGTGACAGACATTATCTTTAGCATGATGTGGAAATCACGCCAAGGAGGTGCAGCATAATGCAAGCTTTAATAGAACGTATAGGTAGGTCAGTAGGTGGAGTTGTTGGAACATTGTTTCAAGCAGGTCGAGACGCTGTTGATCTATGTCTTAAGACAATCATTCCTTTTATGGCATTTGTGACTTTTGTTATTGGATTAATATTAGAAACAGGTGTTGGCGATCTTATCGCTAATGGTATAAAAGGGTTTGCAAGTAGCTTAGGTGGACTAATGATCGTATGTATCATTTGTGCAATACCTATTCTGTCACCACTATTAGGACCCGGTGCTGTTATAGCACAAATTGTTGGAGTCTTAGTTGGTACAGAAATTGGTCGTGGAAATATTGATGTTTCTATGGCACTACCTGCATTGTTTGCAATTAACCCCCAGGTTGGGTGCGATTTCGTTCCCGTTGGCTTAGCTTTAGGTGAAGCCGAACCTGAGACTGTAGAGGTTGGAGTTCCAGCAGTTCTTACAAGTAGAATGATAACTGGACCAATATCAGTCGTTGTTGGTTATTTGTTTGCACTAGGTTTGTAAATTTAGTTAAACAATTTTATAAATTGTAACGCTCTGTGTAAAATCAGAGCGTTACAAATATTTAAGGAGCAAAATGGCAGAGTATAAAAAAGTAAAAGTAGAAGCCGGCCCAAGTGGCTGGGGTGGCCCTTTAGAGGTAGCACCTGATGCTGAAAAAAAATATATTGTATGCATTACTGGTGGAGGGATTCACCCAGTAGCACAAAAAATTGCTGACATGACTGGGGCAGAAGCATTTGATGGTTTTAAATCATCACCAGAAGGAAGTTTTAAAGCAATGGCTTGCGCAGTCATTGACTGTGGAGGAACTGCAAGAATTGGTGTTTATCCAATGAAGGGAGTTCCAACAATTGACATACATGACACCACACCTGCTGGCCCTCTTGCACAATTTATTAAAGAAGAGAATTTCGTATCAGGAGTTTCTGAGGATCAAATAACAGAAGCCTAAATGTCAATATATTCCTCCAAAATAGTTAGATTAGGGGAACAATCAGGGCTTTTTTTGGCAGAAGGTATAGTTGTTTTTTTTGGAGATAATGCACCTGAAGAATTACAGGATGTTGCAGTTGTTCATAAACTTAACCCTGTTAATGGTGAGATTGTTGTTGGTACAACAATCGAGTTATCAGGAGAAACTTTAAAAGTCACAGCAATTGGTGAAGTAGCAAATGAAAATTTTAAAAATCTTGGCCACCTTGTGTTAAAACTAGACTCGGCTCAAGAAGCTGCTTTACCAGGAGACGTTAGTTGTTCATATTCAAAAATACCTGAAATAGTTTTGGGCGACACAATAAATATTTTCTAATGAATTTAACAGAAGCATTACTTGAAAGAGAGAAAGATTTAGGTAGACCTGTAAGGGTTGGTTTAGTAGGCGCTGGTCAAATGGGTACTGGTTTAGCTGCACAAATAGGAAAAATTCAAGGAATGGATTTGGTTGCTTGTGCAGACATTGATAAAAACAGAGCAGAGAAAGCACTAACTTTATCTGGAATGAATTCTATTGGTTACGACAATGAAGCAAGCTCTTCAATTGAAAAAGGAAATGGTGGAGTGGTATCAGATGTCAATGCTTTGGCTGAGCTCCCAATAGATATAGTCTATGAGGCTACAGGAGTGCCCTGGGTTGGGGCAGAGGTTGCATATTCTTGTCTAACAGCTGGCAAGCATGTATTGATGCTTAATGTTGAAACAGACGTAACAGTGGGATTATATTTAACACAATTATCAAAAGAGAAAAATGTTATATATAGTGTGGCCAATGGTGATGAGCCAGTTGTATGTAAAGAGCTCTATGATTTTTCTATTGATACAGGCTTTGAAGTTGTTTGTGTTGGAAAGGGAAAGAATAATCCTTTGGATCAAAAAGCAACACCAGATTCTTTAAGTAGTGAGGCAAAAAAGAAAAAAATGAATCCAAAGATGTTAGCAAGTTTTGTTGATGGTAGTAAGACAATGATTGAAATGACATCCCTTTCGAACGGAATAGGTCTTCCTTTAGATAAAGTAGGAATGAATGGTCCTGTAAGTGAAGTGCAAGACTTAAACAAAACATTAATCCCAAAAGAAGATGGAGGAGTACTTAGTGAATCAGGCAGAGTTGACTTTGCATTTGGGCCTGCACCGGGTGTTTTCTCTATTGTTAAAAGTGATAGTCAAACTGTTATTGAAGAAATGGAGTACCTTTCAATGGGAGAAGGCCCTTACTACACACTATATAGGCCTTATCACCTTGCTTCCGTTGAGGCTCCAAGGAGTGTGGGTATGGCTATTATAAATAACGAATCTGGATTACAACCTAAAACCTGGATTTCAGAAGTAGTTGGACATGCCAAAAAAGATTTAGAACCAGGAGAAACTGTTGACGGAATAGGAGGGTTTTCATCTTACGGTGTAGCATATCCTTTATCTGATGCTGATGGTTTAGTCCCATTAGGCTTGCTTGAAGGAGGAGAGATTACAAAACCAATTAAAGAAGGTGACCCTATATCAATCGACAGTATTGAACTTCCTGATAATTTAATTAATGATTTAAGAAAAAAGCAAAAAAACTAAAGATATGGATCTGGATAAAAATAGAAAATTAGAACTTTTTAGAATGATGCTACTCATTCGATTATTTGAAGAATCTTTAGAAGAAATGTTTTCCAGAGGCATTTTACATGGCACAATGCATCTATCTATTGGTCAAGAGGCAACAGCAACGGGCGCATGCTTAGCTCTAGATAAAGAAGATTTAATAACCTCAACCCATAGAGGGCATGGTCACTGCTTAGCAAAAGGAGCAGAACCTTTCCGGATGTTTGCAGAACTTCTTGGTAGAGAAGATGGTTATTGCAGAGGAAGAGGTGGATCAATGCATATTGCAGATCTTTCTAATGGCAACCTTGGAGCTAATGGAGTTGTTGCTGGGAGCTTAACAATTGCGGTAGGAGCAGCTCAGTCACTAAAGATGCAAAAAAAAGACAACATAGTGCTATGTTTTTTTGGAGATGGAGCAGTAAATGAAGGGTCTTTTCATGAAGCATTAAATTTAGCATCATTATGGCAACTACCTGTATTGTTCTTATGCGAAAACAATCAATATGGAATGTCAATGGCATCTAAAAATGCCATTGCAGGAGGATCGATCGTCAAGAGAGCTGAATCATATGGAATTGAAAGCAGCTCTATTGATGGAAATGATGTCGAAGCTGTTTATCAATCTGTTTTAACTAATAAAAAAGAGATAATATCAAATTGCAAACCTCGATTTATTGAATGTGTTACCTACAGATACAGGGGTCACTCAAAATCTGATAGGAATTTATACAGAACAGATGATGAAATTAATTTTTGGAAAGAAGAAAAAGATCCTTTGATTAGATTTACTAGTAAATTACTGGAAGAGAATATTAAAAAAACTGATTTAGAAAAGATTGAATCTGAGGTTAAAGATGAGATTAAATCTTCGGTTAAAAAAGCTCTTCAGTCCCCAGAAAGCTCTCAAACAAATTTGGAAGAGGATTCATATGCCTGAAATGACTACCGGCCAAGCTATTAAGTCGGCTATTTCTTTATGTTTGGACAATTACGAAGAAGCCTTTTTAGCTGGTGAAGATATTGGAATATATGGAGGTGCTTTTGGGGTAACCGATGGTTTATTGGAAAAATACGGAGAAGATAGAATAAAGGACACACCTATATCCGAAGATGCTATAGCAGGACTTGGAGTAGGGGCAGCTATAACAGGTGCAAGACCAATTGTTGAAATGCAATTCAGTGATTTTATAGCTAATGCAATGGATCCCATTGTTAACCAAGCAGCTAAATTACATTTTATGTATGGAGGCACGATTGATGTTCCAATAGTTGTAAGAGGAGCTAGCGGAGGTGGAACTGGTGCGGCTGCTCAACACAGCCAGTCTTTGGAGTCCTGGTTCTGTCATGTACCAGGTTTAAAAGTTGTTACACCATCAGGCCCACAGAATGCTTACGATTTGCTATTAGCTTCTTTTGTTGATAGAAATCCAATAATATTTATGGAACATAAATTAATATATAAGATCAAAGAAGATGTCCAACTTAATACCATTCCTAAAACCTCAGAATTATTAGGGAAAGGAAATATTGTTAGGGAAGGTTCAGACATAACAGTTGTTTCATATTCAAATATGGTAAACACCGCAAAAGAGGCAATTAGCGATAAAAAACTAGAAAAGTATTCAGTAGAACTTATAGACCTCCTTACCCTCTCTCCTCTTGATGTAGATTTAATAATTAGCTCTGTTGAAAAAACTGGAAAACTATTAGTGTGCCAGGAGGCGGTTGGAGATAGTTCAGTAGGAACAACTGTAATTTCAAAAGTGGTATCTTCAGATGCATTTACTAAACTAAATACTCAACCAAGATTATTGTCTGGTTTGCATTCTCCTATGCCTTCAGCAAAACATCTAGAGAATAAAGTTATACCACAAAAAGAAGACATAATTAATTCAATTATTAAAATGGTTGAAAATGGGTAAGGAAAAAATTATTCTACCTGCAATGTCTGATCAAATGACAGAAGCTGAGCTATTGAAATGGAAGATTTCGGAAGGTTCAGAGGTAAGCAAAGGAGATATTGTTGCAGAGATATCAACTGATAAAGTTGATATGGACTTGGACTCTCCATTTACAGGGAAAATAATTAAATTAAATGCTGAAGAAGGTTCTGTTATAAGTGTTGGAGATACTTTAGCAGAGATAGAAACAGAAGAAGACAGCCTTTTAGGCTCTATCTTTGATTAGCTTAAAGTTAACACTCAGGATCTATATTTAAGCTAATTGTATTTTTTCCATTTTCTTCTTTTAGGACTCCAACTATATATTGACAACTATTATCGATAAGTAGATTTGTTTTAATAATCAAGTTGCATGTTATATTTTTATATTCCGGATACTCTTCTGAATAATAATTTAAGCAATCACTAATTAATTGCTCAGCTCCTTCTTTTTTCTTTCTTTCAATAGTTACTTGAATTGTTTCATCAGTAAACAATTCTTCTGATGGAGAAACCTTAAAAGATCCTGTAATAGCATTAGTAATGGGTTTGGATGCGTTAGTAACTAATGAATTTGTTGCTCCAAAAGATATCGCTATTAAAAGCGTAACAAGAAAGCCTATAATTATTGCATTTTTTAAAAAATTCATTAATTTCATTAGTTTAATCAATGATTCTTCGATAAAAAAACCTGAACAATGACCATTTTTTCTAAAAATTAGTTACATAAATTTCAAAAATTCAGTTTTTTTTCAAAGAAAACTGAAAAGTAAATAAATATAATGGATGTGTCGTAAAATTACGACGATTAATTAATCAATCAAAGGAGATTGAAAAATGAAAGAATCCATACAACGCGTTGGTGGTGCTATGGCAGGAATGGTTATTCCTAACATCGGTGCTTTCATCGCTTGGGGTTTGATTACAGCTCTCTTTATACCAACAGGATGGGTACCTAACGAAGGTCTGTCTGAAATGGTAGGTCCAATGATCGTGAGCTTGTTACCAATACTTATTGGTTATACAGGTGGAAAAATGGTTCATGGACACAGAGGTGGTGTAATTGGTGCAGTTGTAACTACAGCTATTGTTGTAGGATCAACTACTCCTCAATTCTTAGGAGCTATGGCCATGGGTCCTTTGGCAGCATGGGTACAAAAGAAAGTTGACGGAGCTTTGCAACCTGCAACTCCAGAAGGCTTTGAGATGTTGGTTGACAACTTCTCACTTGGTATCCTTGGAACAATTCTTGCTGTAGTAAGCAAGAACGTAATCGGTCCAATTCTGCAAGGAATAACCGATTTCTTAGGAAATGCAGCTGGTGCATTAGTAGACGCAGGTCTAGTACCTCTTGCAGACATTCCTATTGAAGTTGCCAAAGTACTATTTTTAAATAATGCAATCAACCACGGTGTATTAGGACCACTTGGTGCAGCTGAAGCTGCTGAAACTGGTCAATCCATCTGGTTTTTGCTTGAAACAAATCCTGGACCAGGTCTAGGTTTGTTGCTTGCTTATTGGTTTGCAGGTACTGGAATGTGGAAGCAATCAGCTCCAGGTTCCATTATCATTCACTTCTTCGGAGGAATTCATGAAATTTACTTCCCATATGTATTAGGACATCCAATTATGATCCTAAGTATGTGGGCAGGTGGAATTTGTGCTGACCTTTGGTTCCAGATTACTGGAGCTGGTTTGGTGGCAACACCTTCACCAGGAAGTATTTTTGCATACTTAGCTGTCACACCTAAGGGTGGACACTTTGCTGTATTAGGTGGTGTATTGATTGGAGCAGTAGCTGCTGCAGTCGTAGGTACTATTATCCTAAGAGCAAGACCAATAACAGAAACTGATGCTGGAGTCGAAGACACAATTGATGTCAACGTTCCAACTGCTTAAGTTTCTTTAAGCTAAAATGTTGTTTGGGGAGGTTTTACCTCCCCAAACTTTTTATATAATATATAGAAAGAGGAGAAAATTATGAGCAAAGATTCAATACCTACAAGTGAAGTAAAGAAAATCGTTTTAGCTTGTGAAGCAGGAATGGGTTCAAGCTTAATGGTTAAGAATGGCTTAATTAAAAAATTAGCTAAAGCAGGATTAGAGATTGATGTTGAGCATTCTCCGGTGAACTTAATACCAGCAGATGCAGACGTTGTAGTAGCCCACAAAGGTCTTTCTGGCAGAGCAAGAGAGGTAGCTGAAAATTCTGTTGTGGTTACGTTTAATATGTTTATGAATGATCCAGCAATAAATAAATTAGTTGATGACTTATCAAAAGGAAATGATATTCATTCAGCTTAAGTAATGGAAATTCTCAAAAAATCAGCAATTGCTGTCTCACAAGAGCTTTCAAGCAAGGAAGAAGCAACGAAACTTGCGGGAAGCTTATTAATTAAAAGTGGAAATATTCAAGAAGAGTATATTGACTCAATGCTTGAAAAATTAGAAAAAGAAGGTTTTGCAACTTATATAGGCAATGGGGTAGCCATTCCTCATGGCATGGAAGAAGGTAAAAAGTATATCAATGAAACTGGGATATCAATTATTCAATCCCATAAAGGTGTTGAATGGAACGGTGAGGTAGCATATATAATTGTTGGTATTGCAGCTAAAGATGATGAACACATGGATGTTTTAAGTAAACTTGCAGATTTGATAGAAGACCCTGAAGATGCAAAGAAAATTTGGAAATTAGATTCTGCAGATAAGATCTATGAACTTTTTAGCTAATGAGTAAACTAGCAGTACACTTTGGAGCAGGAAATATAGGCCGAGGATTTATTGCTCCCGTCCTTGAGGAAAATAAATATAACATTATTTTTGTAGATGTAGATAATGAATTAGTATCAAAATTAAATTTAATTGATAGCTATATTGTTTCAAACTTTTCAAAACAGACTTCAGATCATATTTCAGTTTCAAATTTTTCTGCAATTGAACTTGATAATCGGGATGAATTGAAATCAGCTTTAGAAAAGGCTGACTTAATAACAACATCTGTCGGGCCTGATCATCTAGTAAATGTTTTAGAGAAAATATCTTCAGCTAAATTAGAGAAAAAAGTTGATTTTATTGCTTTTGAGAATAAATATAGAGCATCTTCCTCTTCTTATAAGGAAGCAAAAATTGAGATTGATAATTTAAATGTTATTGATGCAGTAGTAGATAAAATAGTACCTCCGCAATTACATGATTCAATTGATGTAACAGTTGAAGAATATGGATCAATAATATTAGAGGATAAGGGAAAATCGCCGTTGGAACCTTCAGAAGTTGTTAGCTACGGTGATTACGAAAAAGAGTTTACAAAAAAACTTTGGATATTAAATGGTCTGCATTTGCAGTTAGCTTATTTTGGCTTAAGCAAGGATAAGGAATTTATTCATCAATTATTTGAAGATGAAAAAAGTATTGAATTTTCAAAAAACGCAATAGACTCACTTGGAAATGCATACTTATCATTTAGTAAAGAAACAAAGAATATAGATACATATAAAGAAAAAATTTTAGAGAGATTCTCAATGGTAGAGATTAAAGACAGCTTAATTCGAGTTGCAAGAAACCCCATATTGAAATTTAGTAAATCAGAAAGATTTCACGGACCACTTTATTTTCTTTTAAAAGAAAATTTAAATTTTGGTACCTTTCAGGAAGTATTTCATTTATTACAGAATTTTAATTACGAAAATGTTGATGGATTTAGAGAGTTTAAAAAATTATTTGAAAATGGATTGGAAGAATTCCTTCTTACGTATTGGCAAGTTGATAGTGATTTGGAATTTTATACAAGTAAGTTAAAATAATTAGATGTCAATTTCAAAAAACTTAACAATTAGATCATCAGTTGGGCTGCATGCAAGACCAGCTGCAGAATTTGTTAAGATAGCTCAAGAATTTAATGGAGAAGTAACTATTTCCTATAACGATCAGGAAGTTGACGGCAAGAGCATGATAGGCATTTTAAAACTTGGTATTAAAAAAGATACTTCATTTGATTTAACTCTGAATGGAGAAAATGAAGATGACTATATGTTAAAGTTTGAAGAGTTAATTACTAAAGATGACTGAAGACATAATTAACTTACTTTTTAATTCAGGAAAAGTAAAAGACTCAGAAGAGTGGGATGCTATATATCAAGATGATTTACCAATTGCTGTAGCTGCGTCAACTGCTGAGCTTGAAGAAGCATTAAATAAATTAGATGTAGTTGGAGGTTATGGATATATTGCAACCTGGAAAAGAAATTTATTTTCATTTAACCCAAAAATGCTATCAAAAAGGGCTGGACTAATTGATGAAAATGGAAATTTACTTAAAGTAGCAAGGATCCCAAAGAAATAATTATTTTTGATATTTTCTCCATTTAAAAACATTATGTAGCGTGTGCATGGAAAGTATTGTTATTCCAAATTTTATAACCTCCCTAAGCCACCATATATTATCAGGGACATCTAATATATTTCCAATTCTTCCGCCTAATAAACCTCCAATTAAACCAGAACAAATTAATAAAAGATAATCTCTTCTATTAACATTCTTTACAAAGAATGATGCTGCTAGACCATAAAGTAGCCAAACAGATAAGAGTGTTACTATTTGCCAAAACAATGCCATAACATTGAGTTTAGTTGATTATTTAAATCTTACTTCTTTGCTATTTTTTTTACTACAACAGACTCAATTCTCCTGTTGTCAATTTCTAAGACGGTAACTTCAAGACCATCAATTGTAATTTTCTCACCTTCACTTGGAAGTTGCTCTGAGTGACTTAAGAACAGACCGCCAACAGTTGCTACATCTTTTTCGTTTGGTTTTAATCCAAAAAATTCTTCAAAATCATCAATATCTGTTTTCCCATCAATTCTCCATTGTCCTGGACCTAGTCTTCTAATACCTAAAAATCTTTGATCGTGTTCGTCTGGAAGGTCACCTACAAATTCTGACAAAACATCTTTAATCGTAATTACACCCTCTATTCCGCCATTTTCATCAATAACACATGCAAAGCTTGACTTGTTCTCTCTCAGGATATTTAATGCTGAAAGAACTGTTGTATATTCAGGTAAATATATAACATCTTTAACTAAGTTTTCAATTTCAATAGTATCCGAATCCACCTTAAGATTTAGCAAGTCTTTAACGTATACAACACCATAGGTATCGTCAAGTGACTCACTCTTAGAAACTGGCATTCTAGAAATTCTTTTTTCATCAACAATTGATCGAGCTGCTTTTATTGAAAGAGGTGTTGAAAGAAATAAAACATCTACCCTTGGAGTCATAATTTCTTTAATTGGTCTATCTGAAAACTCTAAAAGCGAATCAATGATTTCTCTTTCAGCTGGAAGTATTTGACCTTCTTGCTCACCCAACGCAGTTAATGCTTGTATGTCGGCTTCAGTTATCTCATTATCTCCATCCATATCGCCAATGTTTTTAGTACCGTATTTATTTATAGATCCTGTAATTAAATTAGTAAATGGTGCAAATATTCTTGATAGATAATCAATAAGTATTGATGTTCTAGATATAAATTCCACAGGCTTTCTTGTTGCAATTGTCTTAGGAGTTACTTCTCCAAAAACAAGAACAAGCATTGTTATAAACAGTGTTGCAATTACCCCTCCAGTTCTTTCTCCAAATCTCCTAACGAATAAAATAGTTGCTAATGAGGCCATAAGTATGTTTACAAAATTGTTTGCTACAAGAATTCCACCAATGGTTTTTTCAATCTGATCTTTTGCACGTTTTATACGTTTGTTTTTTTTAGTATCATCAAGTTGGTGTATTTTCTCTCTAGGTATAGAAGTAATAGCAGTTTCAGACCCAGAAAGTAAGGCAGAAAATACTAAACATGTAAGTATTAGTAAATATAGAATTATGTCTAAGTTAGTACTCAATATATATATTTAGATTTTAGAGCATCCTAGTTTAAATTAAAGAGATTATTTAATTTACTTTTAGTTATAGGCTTTACCAGAAATCCATTAGATTCAACGCGTTTTGCTTGTATTTCATCATCTTTTCTGTCTGCTAATAGTACAAAAAACGAGTTTTTTGTACTTTCATTCCTTTTAAGCTCCCTTATTATTGAAGGTCCACCATTATTTTGAACCTGCATATCAACAAAAATATAGTCAAAATAAGAGTCAGGAATACTTAATTCTTTCTCATGAACTAATTCATGGTCAAAGTCTAAATATTTCCCTAGTGACTCTTTAACCCAAGTGTTATCAGTTATTAATAATATTTTCACAGTTTTAAAAGATTACTATCCTGTAATTTTAGACTAAATAAATAATGATAAATATAATTTTTTCAATAGTTTTAGCTTCAATAAGCATTGGGCAGATTAATATTTTTGAAATTGATGGTATATTTTCCTCGGCGCATTCAAGATCTATTTCAAGACATATTGAAGAGTTTGATTACCAAAAATCAGACTTACTTGTAGTTCAATACAGCTCTAAGCAATTTAATTCTGAACAACTTAAAAGATTTAATGAGAAAATTTTAAAACAAGAGTTCTTTACTGCACTTTGGGTGGGGCCATATAAAGTAAATGTTGAGTTTGATACTATAGAAAGTTTTGACTTTGTTGGTTTGACCCCTGGAGTTAGAATAATCAATGTAAATTTTGATACACAAACAGAGACAAAGTTTTGCTCTTTAAATGATTGTAACTTCGATGAAAATACTATATTAATCTCCAATTCTGAAGGTATTTATGAAGGATATATTATTGTTGGCTCTATTGGAGCTTTCTTAGAGAATTTAAGTTCAGAAAATTTTACTAGTAATTTAACGAATGAATCTATAAAATTAAATCTCACTAATAACTTATCTTCAAACCAAATTCAATTTATTAAGCCCTCATTAATTGAAAGGTTTTACATTTCAATATCAAACCCTGTATTCACTTATTTATTTTTTGTTCTTGGATTTGCACTTGTAGGATTAGAGCTTTTTGCAATAGGTCCAGGCTTAATGGCATTTATAGGAGGCAGTTTGATTCTTCTCTCGTCAATGCCATTTGAAGAGTTTGGGATAAATTATTTTGGAATCGGTTTATTT
Organism: uncultured Candidatus Actinomarina sp.; assembly: GCA_902565645.1. Classification (GTDB taxonomy): domain Bacteria; phylum Actinomycetota; class Acidimicrobiia; order Actinomarinales; family Actinomarinaceae; genus Actinomarina. Next base: position 80,636 of record CACFFJ010000003.1, on the reverse strand, counting down.
ATTGTTGCATTTTTAATCTATATCAAGATTCTTTCAAGGGGTTACTTCTCCTTTTTAGGTATTGGGGCATTTGCATTACTATTCCTATCCTCACTTTCAATGTTTAATGATTATGAAGTAAACGTTAATCCAATTTTATTAGGCCTAGTTTCATTTGGATTAGCATCCTTTTACTTTATAGCAATACCAACAGTTATCAGGTCTAGACTAACTACAGACACAAGTGCAATGACTTCATTTGAGGGAAGAAAAGTTAAAATTATTGAAATTCTAGATAATGATGCCGTATTAGTTAAGTTGGATGGATTAGAAATAAGGTTAGACACCATGGAAGGTAAGCAATATAAAGTAAATGAAGAGCACATTATTAAAGAAGAAGAGGGCACTTTAATAATATAAATAAAGAAAAATGTAGTAAAACTTCGCGAAAAAAACCTTTTGCTATATGCTTTTTATCAAATATGGTTTCTATATGTTGGAAATTAAAATTTCTTCTTGGCAATATGATGCAATGTGCAGACAACACAGTAGCAACTTGTTTTTCCCTCCTGCTACTTTCGAGAAGAAAGAAGAAAGAGAAAAAAGAGAAGCAAAAGCTAAAGCTGTTTGCAGTAGTTGTCCAGTAAAACTCGAATGTCTTGAAGAAGCAAAGGAAATTGCTGAACCTTTCGGTATTTGGGGTGGCTTAAATGAAGTTGAAAGAAAGAGAGATTTAGTTTTTTCAGAGTAATTTCTTTCTCTTTCCTCCCCCGTCTATCTTTGCTGTGATTAATTTTTTGTCTAATAATTCCAAAATTGGTATTGTGTACTTTCTAGATAATTTTGTTTTTTCTTTAAAATCTGAAACACTGAATTCGACAGGTAGCGATTTCAGTGTTTCAAGTATTTGATTAAAGTGAAAATCAGTAATTATTAAATTTTTGCTAATCCTATAAATCCTTTCATTAATAAATAAGGATTTAATTTTCTCTTTATCATATTTATGTAAACTAATTTCATTAACATCTAACGATGGTCCAAGTAATTCTTTAACTTCTTCATATATTTCTATATCAACCATTTTTTCATTCTTTTTGAGCTTTATTTGGTCATTTATTAGTTGTAGGTCTCCTAAACTTTCCACCAGTTTTTCTAATAAGTTACTATCTAAAAAATACTTATTACCCATATAATTTTCGAAACCTGATTTATTAATTTTTTTATAGTTTTCTTTGATGTCTTTTTCAATCTCATCTTTGAGTTCTTCTTTAATTCTCCAGTTATTTATCTCAAAGGTTGCTTCATCTTTTTCTGTGAAATCTTTTTCTAAGGCATTGAATAACTCAAACAAAGAATTGATTACGATTTTGTTTTTAGATGAATTAATCACCTTCTTTTTTAGAGATTGATTATTAATAAAGAAATAAAATTTGCCACCTAGGAATAAATTATTTTCAGTATTTTGGATTACAAAATTTTCCTTTTTAAGGAAAGGCATTTCTTTTTTTAACTCTATCAAACCGTATTGAAATTTTTTAGATTTTATACCCCAAATATTCTTTATTAATATACTTGTTGTTCCAATAAACAATCTTTTGGTTCCTTTTGTAAAATTTTTATTTCCTAGCTCCTTATTGAATTTGACAAATATTAAATTAGTAAATTCAATATTTCTATTTGATATTAAGTCACCTCTTTTCGGTATATTTTTGTTGCTTTTTTTCAGGGATAAAGCAATTCTTTTTGAATTAATACTTTTGATATAAGATTTATTTATGTTCTGTATTTCTTTGATCTCTAATTTTGCATTCTCTATTGGATAATATATATTATCTGTTTTAAATGAAGAACTTGCAGTACCAGTTATTACTGTACCGACTCCTTCAAGAGAGAAAGACCTATCAATCCACATAGATGAAATTTTATTTTTGAAATTACATGATTTAATAAAACTGACAATTTGTTCAACCAACTCATTTTTATTTGAGTCCTTAATGCTGAATTTAATTACTGTATAGTTTAAATTATCTATTTTCTTTAATCTTTCGTCCAAATCATCAGTGTCTATTGGTGAATTAATCAAGTCAGTTTTCGTATATACAAATATAAAATTTTTTTTACCGAGTTCAGTTAAAGCATTGAAATGTTGTTCAGATTGTGCAGACCAGCCCTGACTTGCATCAATTATAAATAGAATTAAATCAGCATTTGAAAATCCTGACATGGTATTTTTGAAAAAATCACTATGACCAGGTACATCGACAATTGAATAAGTTTGGTTTTTGTGGTTGAAAAATGTATATCCAAGATTAATTGTAAGACCTCTATTTTTTTCTTCAGGCAATCTGTCAGTTTCTTGACTTGTAAGAAAACTTACAAATGTAGACTTACCGTGGTCTACATGTCCTGCTGTTGCTAATACTGTCATAAATTGTTTAGCGCATTAATAATAAGTGGGTCATCAGCCTCAAATGATGATCTTATATCAAAAATAACCTTGCTATCTTTAATTCTAGGAATTACTGGTATTTCTAAACTTGCTAACTTACTTAAAATATTGTTATCTTCTGAAGTAGCTATTGATATAACAGGGGACGGTATCTTTACCTCAGGCATGCTTCCTCCTCCAATTAATGAATAGTCATCATTTATAGAGTGATCCAATGTTAATTTGTTTGAAATATTTTTAACTCTTTCTAACAACTGATCATACGTAACTTGTAGAGAATTCCAAAGAGGTATCAAATTTTCTTTTTTAGACAAGTATAAATTAGTTGTTCTCTGAAGCTCATAGGTAACAACTGGGGAACAGCGATATGTTCGAAAAAGTGGAGATTCTTTAATGTTATTTATAAGCTGTTTCCTTCCTGCAATAATTCCTGCCTGTATAGAGCCAAATAATTTATCTCCTGAAAACATTACCAAATCAGCCCCATCTTTAAGTGAGTCTTGAACATGCTGTTCATTTTTGAAATAGTCAATATTGTTTTTTTCTAAGAATTTTTTTTCAATAACTAAACCACTACCCATATCATGAATAAGCAATGCTCCATATTCATCAGCGATAGTTTTTAATTCACTAATCGAAACTTCCTCAACAAACCCGGAGATCGAGAAATTAGATCTATTTACTTTCAAAATAACTGCTTTTGGATTCTGCTTTAAAGCAGAAGAATAATCTCTTTTATGCGTTTTATTTGTTGTTCCAATTTCAATAAGTTTTAATCCTGTTTCAGCAATTATTTCGGGCAACCTATAAGAACCACCAATCTCAACAACCTCTCCCCTGGAGATTATTACTGAATCTATACCTTTAGATTTTTTCATTATATTAAGTGAAATAAATAATGAAGAAGCATTATTGTTTACAAAACAAACCCCCTCTGAACCTAGTAGTAAATTCATTGCATAAGTCAAATATCTATTTCTTTCACCTCTTTTTTGATTACTTAAGTCAAATTCTATATTTGATGCGTGGCCGCTGAACGATATCTCCGTTTGTGCTCTTCCAAGATTTGTATGCAGAAGTGTCCCTGTGCAGTTAACTACTTTTACTTGTTCGCCTATCATTAAATTATCAATTGCTAATTTGTATTCCAGAAGAATAATTTCTTTATCCGTAAACTTGCTTACAATATCTTTAGCCACACTTAAACAAATTTCCCTAGGTAGGTGATTCTCATATGAATCTACTAATTTGTTTACAGATACATTATCCATAAAATTTATTGATCTGCTTCTAATTCTTCAAGAACTTTAGCCAGCCTACCTGTACATGTTTCATCCGAGACTGGTGGTAAAACTTTTGTAATCTTAGTGACAAGATCTTGGAGAGCATTTTTGGTAGGACTTTCATCTTCTTGTAAAAGAATTGGAATCCCATTTTCTGATTCCTCTACAGATGTTTCACTTATAGGCACTTTGCTTAATAATGGTATGCCAAATTTTTCTGCAAGCTTATCTCCACCACCTTTCCCAAAAATTTGATATTTATTTTTATCACTTGTTTCAAAATAAGACATATTTTCTACAACACCTAACAGGGGTATAAAACTTCTTTTTGCCATGTCCGCAACTCTGGTTGCAACTTTTTGCGCACTTGGTTGAGGAGTTGTTATTACAAGTAATTCTGTTTGAGGCAATAGCCTACCTAGAGCCATTTGAATATCTCCCGTACCAGGTGGTAGGTCAATGACTAAATAATCAAGATTACCCCAAGCTACATCAAATAAGAATTGTTCTAATGCCTTACTTAGCATTAAACCTCTCCACATTAAAGCAGTGTCTTCATCTTCAGCTATTAAACCAGTAGACACGACTTCCAAACGCCCTTTTTTATATGGAATAATTTTCTTCTCTTCGTTTGCTTCAAGCCGACCTTCTATTCCTAGTAACCTAGGTATTGAAAATCCCCAAATATCGGCATCAAGTAATCCTGTAGTGAATCCTAACTTCTCAAGACCAACAGCAAGATTTGTTGAGATTGTAGATTTCCCAACACCACCCTTACCACTTCCTATTGCTATTACTCTTGTACGTGTATTGATCTGTGTAGGTACAGCTTTTTCTCTTGCATTTTTTCTAGCTACTGACATTAATGCGGCCCTATCTTCTTTATTCATTGCTACTACATTTATTTTTACTTCTTTTACGTTTTCAATTAATTTAAGTTTCCTTTTTATCTCAGACTCTATTTGGTTCCTCATAGGACACTCTGCAATTGTCAAGGCAAGATCAATAGTGATTTCTGAATCATTATATGTTAGATTTTTAACCATACCGAGGTCAACGATATTTACACCTAACTCCGGATCCATTACAGTCGACAAATGTTTCAAGAGAATATCATTTTGAATCATAGAACTATTTTATAACCAAAATGCTGCTTCCAATAATTAATTTATTTAAATATCAAGATTTTGGTATAATTAAGTATGGATTTACAAATAAAATCATCAAGAATAGTTTTAGCAACTGAAAGTGCTGTAAAAAAACTAAATGAGTTAAAACTAGCTGAAGATGCAGCCGAGAGCTTCTTAAGGATGGGAGTAAAACCTGGTGGATGTTCAGGCTACTCATACGAAATGTATTTTGATACTGAAAAATTAGAAGGTGACTCAACTGAAGAATATGATGGTGTCAATATAGTTGTTGATTCAGAAAGTGTTAACCACATTCAAGGAGCAACACTGGACTATAAAGAAGGACTCATGGAGACGGGTTTTTCAATAGACAATCCAAATGTTTCAAGAACATGTGGGTGTGGAAATAGTTTTAGTTAAACTTATATCCAACTGAATGAACGGTTTTAATCCAGTAAGCTCTTCTTTCTCCAAGTTTTGATCTCAATCTTCTTACGTGAACATCAACTGTTCTTGCACCACCGAAATAATCATATCCCCATACTTTTTCAAGAATGTCTTCTCTAGACCAAACATTTTCTTGATTTTCAATAAAAAACTTCAATAGCTCATATTCCATGAATGTTAAATCTAGGAGTACATTATCAACTTTCGCTTCATAAGTTTTTAAATTAATAACTAAATCTTTGAACTCTAACTTTTCTGAATTACTATCTCCTAATAATGAATCTATTCTTGCATTAATTTCACCCAGGAGGCTTTTATTTGAAATTATTTCAATTTTGTTGTTTCTAATTAAATCAACAGTTTGATCAAATTCTTTATTATTTACAACTATCAAGCTAGGGATTGGATTACTTGATGACTCAATATTTGAAAGATTTTTCTTTGTCTCACCATATTTAGATAAAGAAGTTATAACAATATCAAGCTGATTTTGTTTCTCAACCTTATCTAACTTTATTTTTTTTATGCCTATTTTTTTTAATGTAGACATAAAATCACCATGTTCTTTATCTAAATTTATATATCCATTTACCATAATCTTGAAACATTTATTTAATATATGACTCTTCTAAATATTTAAAATAAATACTACATTAGTAAATATGAAAATAAAAGCAGAATATATATGGATAGATGGTAAAACTCCGACCAGTAAATTAAGGAGTAAAACAAAAATTATGGAAAAAGGAACAGAGCCACCAATATGGGGTTTTGATGGTTCCAGTACAGAGCAAGCTACAGGAGACAATTCTGATTGTGTATTGAGACCTGTTTCTACATTCAAGGATCCAATCAGGGGAGGAGAAAACATTTTAGTGATGTGTGAAGTCTTAAATGTAGATATGACACCACATGCTTCAAATACTAGAGCGGGATGTGTAGCAGCAGCTGAGAATTTTGCTGAATTTGAACCTTTGTTTGGATTAGAACAAGAATACACATTTTATGAACAATCTTATGATTCTCAAAAATATGGACGACCATTAGGATTTCCACCTACTGGATACCCAGCCCCTCAGGGAGGTTATTATTGTGGAGTTGGAGCAGATGAGGTATATGGAAGAGATATTTCAGAGGTACATGCAACAGCTTGTATAGAAGCTGGTTTAGAAATTTCAGGCACTAATGCAGAAGTAATGCCAGGACAATGGGAATATCAAATTGGTCCTGTTGGAGCGCCTGAAATAGGAGACCACATATGGGTTTCCAGATGGCTTCTTTATAGAATAGCTGAAGACTATAATGTTTCAGCAACTCTTCAGGCAAAACCAGTAAAAGGTGACTGGAATGGTGCTGGCATGCATACTAACTTCTCTACTAAAGAAATGAGGGAAGATGACGGTTATGATGCAATCATTGCTGGATGTGAAGCGTTAGGAAAAAATGCTGAACTCCATGTAAAAAATTATGGAGAAGGAATTGAGGAAAGGCTTACAGGTGATCATGAAACACAAAGGTATGATACGTTTTCCTACGGAGTAAGCGATAGAGGTGCCTCAATAAGAATTCCATGGCAAGTAGAGGTTGATAAAAAGGGATATCTAGAAGATCGTAGACCTAACGCAAATGCAGATCCTTATGTAATTGCAATGTTAATGATTGATACTGTTTGCTCAGCTGCTTCTAGCTAGAAGTTGCTGAAGCTATAATTTCATCCACTTTTTGTTGGAATGCAGTTAAATTTTCATTGAATGCTTCAAGAGCAGCTGCTCTTCTTTCACCAGTATCTGACGAAGTTAAGCCTTCTAGCAATTCCTTTGTGTCTTCATAAATTAAATTCGCTAAAACTTTTAATTCCTCGTGACTAGTTACTAAATTGGCAAATGTATTTGGAGGTCCTGGATCAGAAACTGTTGCTGTAAACTGTTCCGCATCTTGAATAAAAGCAGCAAATTCATCTTTAGCTTCCTGATAGCTTGTAACTTCATCATCCCATCTTTGATTTGCTTCAAGAACCTTCTGTCCCAACTCGTCAGACTGAACTTTTTCTGCTTGTATTTCTTCAAGGTAAGTAACAACTTCATTAGGTAGAGTAGTAGTGGTAGTAGAAGTTGTTGTTGAATCTTCTGTAACAGCTTCTTCTTCAACTACAGGCACCTCTTCTTCAACTGAAATATCTAAGTCATTATTTGTTGCCACCCTATTAACAAAAGTATAAGTAGTTGCAATCATACCTATTAGAACTAAAGGCAATACAAGCCTTCCTGGTTTTGGGTCTTGGTTAAATGTTTCCATACATTACAGTTTATCAAAGATGTTAATAATGTCTTGATTTATTGATTCCCACTCTGTATTTTCTTCTTTTGTGATTGTTACAAAACCAGGACCTAAAAAAACAGACTTGATCCCATCTATTTTACTTAACTCTTTTTCCGCACTAGTAACATCTAGATCAGTTAATATTTTCTTTGCATTTGGATTTGGAGTTTCAATTAATTCCATAATTAGTATTTATTTTAATATAAAAAACATTAGTATATGACAGTATGCAATATCAAAAAATGAGCAGTAGCAATATTAGCTTCAGATTTGAATCAAAGAACTTTTTTAGTATTTTTGGACTATATTTATTTTCATTAGGAGCTGGTATTTCAGGATATTCCTTGTATTTATTATTGGAAGTTATAGGCAGGGTGGATAGAAATATTATTACTTGGAATGGTCAAGGATTGTTCTGGACTCTGATATTTTTTTTCTTAGGGCTTTTTATTTTATTTATACCTGTTGAATTTTTTAGTGTACTTAGAGTTTACAATGCAACTTTTAAAGATTTAATATTAAATATTATTTATTCAATATTTATATCTCTAACATTTCTTATTATTTTTCAATATTTTGTAAGTCCTATAACTCTAATCTTGAATGATATTTCCTCAATCGCAAAAGCAGTATCCTTTGCTGGTTTTATAGCTATTCCAATAGTTTTGTTTATACAACATAGTTTAAGAAATAAATTGATTATTATTGACAAGATTTCATATGGATTTACATTGTTTGTCTGGATGATTTCATCACAATTATTTATCTAATTTACATTTTATTTACAGGATTTATTCCCAGACAAGACATTACTAAATTAGAATTTTGTAAAAAATATTTTGTAATAAGGAGCTTTGACTTTTTTACTTCCTCATTTTCTACACTAAGTATATTTTCACCTTGATAGAAATTGTTAAATAGGTTAGATATATCATATAAATAATTTGCGAGATGATGAGGTTCATTAAATTTAGTTGATTGGTTAATATAAAATTCTAAATTGAGCAATGAAACAATTAAGTTCCTTTCTTCCTCATTTGTGATTATTAACTCACCATTAGTGTCTTTATCTTGAGATTTTTCAATTAATCTTTTTGCACGAACTTGAGCATATTGGACGTATATACCCGTTTTACCAGATATATTAGTAAATTTATTTAAATTAAATTTATAGTCAGTTTTTCGGTTTGTTAATAGATCACTGTAAGTTAAGACTGTATTTGCTAATTCGTGAATAGTTTCTTCGTTAAGGTCTTTATTAATATTTTTGAGATAAGCGCAGGTGTCTTTATACAGATCAATCAGTTGTTTTACACCACCCTCTCTAGTCTTAAATGGATTACCTTTTTCATCATTAACAGTTCCAAATCCAACATGTTCATATTTTTTTTCTGGAAAGTCAAAATATTCTATACTTTCAAACAACTGTTCAAAGTGGAATTTTTGCCTATTATCAACAACATACAAGACAATATCATGTTCGTAATTTTCCAGCCTATTAAGAACAGTTCCAAGGTCGGTTGTTAAATATAAATATGAACCATCGGATTTTGTTATAAGAATTTTTGGCTCTTTTTCTTGAGTGCTTACTAAAGCTCCATCGTCTAATGTTATTTTTTTCTCTTTTGTCAATTTTTCTATCATCGGTTTGATAATATTGTTAACATCACTTTCACCAAGCCATAAGTCGAAATCATGATTTAAAATTGATAAAGTTTCTTTTAATTCTGAAACAGAAACGTTTCTTATACTCTTCCATTTTTTTATTGATTCGTTTTCATTTTCGTTTAAGTTTTTATTTATTTCTTTTGCAAGTATTTGAAATGATTTATCACTTCTATATAGTTCGCTAGATTTTGGATAAATATCTATTAGTTGGTCAACAGTTATTGAATTTATAATTATATTTTGAATCTCACAATAAGCAATAATTTGAGCTACTGGCATACCCCAGTCACCCAGGTGAATATCACTTGTGACACTGTTGCCTATTAATTTATTAGTGTGATAAAGGCTACGTCCAATATTTAAAGATCTCAAATGTCCAACATGCAAAGGCTTCCCAATATTTGGACCACCGTAGTCAATGATTATTTTCTTTGAATGTTCAGTTTTAATATTTTCTTTGAAATTTTCTAAATAATCCTGAACATTATTCAAATTTATTGTAAAATTAAAAAAGTTTTTTTCTGTAATTTCAAATGAATCAATTATTTGATTATCTAAGGCTAATTTTTCTACACCATTTAAAATTTTCTCTATATCTTTATGGTTTTGATACTTAACTAAGTTATTAATCTGGTAATCAAACTTTTCAATACTGGAAATTTTTATATCGATTGCTTCATGAATATTTGAATTTTCTAATAGCGATTCAAATTCACTAATTAAAGGTTTTAATATTTTCATTAATTCTGCTTTTAATTATCTCTTAGTTTTAATTATTTGTTTTATGATGTAAATTATAAATAGAAAATTGTCTACTAAATATCTTTTAAATAATCTTCTTGGCTCCTGCATTAATCTAAAAACCCATTCAAGCCCGATATTAGCTAATATTTCTGGTGCTTTAATTATTGATCCTGCTACCCAGCTAAAAACACCACCGATTCCAATAAAATTTGATTTAATTTCAACTCTTTTAGCTATCAACTCTATAAACTCTTCTTGTTTAGGGAATCCTAATGAGACCCAAACAATATCTGGATCTTTATTTTTTAAGTCATCAATCCACTGATCGTCTGTTAATTGTTTGTAACTCAAAATAGGTGGACACATGTATCCTGAAATATTAATTTCTGGGTATAAATGAACTAAGTTTTTCTTTAATTTTTTAATAGTTTCTTCATCACTACCAAAAAAATAATGACTTTTGTTATTTTTCAACCCTTTTTTTATAGTTTCGTGAAAGACATTATACCCATCAACTCTTTCTTGGTTGTTCTTATATAAGTATTTTGACGCTTTTGCTACAGGGAAACCATCAGGCGTTCTAATATCGAGTGAGTTAATTTTTTTTTGTAAATCTGTATCTTTATACGATCTAACTAAAGTATTTGCATTACAAATTGCAATTGTTTTTGAATCTTTTTTTTGAAGTAATTTAGCAACAGCATCCACTGAAGTGACGCTTACTTCGGTATTTAATATTAATACACTATCCATTAATGAAACTATTATATAAATAATTAGTTTAAATTTAACCTTTTATTTTAAAGTAATAATACAAGCGTCCGTAGCTCAATTGGATAGAGCATCTGACTTCGGATCAGAGGGTTGGGGGTTCGAATCCCTCCGGGCGTGCTAACTATTTTCTATAAATTTTATAATTTCCTTTACTCGATAATCCAATGATATATTGGTTAAGTCAATTTCTTTTATTTCTAAATTTGAAGTTAAAATAGATTTAATAAATTCATCAAAATTTCCTATTGGAAAATATTTAATTCTTTCAGAATGAGGAAGTATTCTATGAGAAGGAAAATCAACAGCAACTACAGATAAATTACCATATATATATTCAAAATATTTAAGGGGTGAAGTGAAATCTGTTGAATGTATTGATTTGTCGGAATTAATTAAAATACCAATGCTTGATTCTTGGATTTTTTTAATTGTATTTTTCCTATCAAGCCTTCCAGTTATAGAAATATTTTTTATATTTTTTTCTTGTAATGAATGCATTAATTTTTCAGCTTCCTTTTTTGGTCCTCCTATAATTTCTAGAGTGTAATCTTTCAAGTTATCATATTCAGTAAATGCATTAATTATAAAATCAAGACCTCTTGTTTTTCCAAACCTTAATAGATTTCCTACAAAAACAACTTTTTTCTTATCCTTTTTAAAAGTATCTGATTCTAAGAAGAGGTCAGTATCAACACCACTGTGTAGCACAATTGAGTTCAAATTAAGGTGGGTAAAGTATTCTTCTAGTTTTTCATTAAGAAAAATAACTTTTACATTTTTTTTCTTAGAAACAATTTTTAAGATTAAGTTTCTTATTTTGGAAATCTGATGACATTCAAAAATAACATGTTTATTTTTTTTAGCTAAAAAATATAATACCCAATCTGATCTAGTGAAATAGACTTGGTCATTTTTTGTAGATTTTAAAATATTTTTGACACTTTTTTTCGACCATAAGAAATGACTTATGTGGAACCACAGTGGTTTAAAAAATTTTATTTTACCAAATGGCAAATTATGTTTTAACCCAACAAGTTCAAACTTTTCATCAATACTGTAGTATTTACTAATTTCATTTATATTATCAGAGCTCAATTCATCCCTTAGGGGAAAGTACAGGGATACTGCATAACCATTTTTTACAAAGTATTTTATGTTTGATATTGTTTGTAAACTGTTTGCTGTTTCAGCAGGGAAAGTCTGATAAGTAATATATGTGAGTAATTTTTGTTTCATAAATTAACTTCATATTTAATTATATTTGTGTAAAAATTGTAAAGAAATGGTTTCTTAATAAGCTTACTTAGTAGGAACTGTTTTTCCAGTATTCCCATCTTCCAAAATTTCTGAATACCAACACCCAGGAGCAACCATATCGGCCTCATCATAAAAAGATGAATCACCCTTCCATGATTCATAAGAGGCCATCAACTCTGTAACTGAGGCTTCAAGAGTTGACTTCACGCTTTCATGAAGGTAATTCATTGGGCAATAGTTGTTAAAATCCTTATTTCCACCACTACTCCCACTGCCCGCAACATATTTTCCAACTGTTATTTCTGTTCTACCAATTACGTTTCCATCTCCATCTTCAAAGTTTCCAACATATCCAAGAAGATCTCCTGCTGTAACCGTCATTCCACTTGTTAATTCAACTCCGTTCACAGTTATAGGGTTATCACAAATAACTCCAGCTGCTCTTTCACAACTAATGCTAACAATATGGTCTATTACTAATCTCCAGTCACTTCCGTCTCTTGGTTTAATAGTTAGCTCCCAATCATCTTGTTTGTATCCTGAAGAAGGTTGCCATTGAATATAGTCAACAATACCGTCTGCTGGGATATATACTTTCGTATCTAAAGGCACCTTATATTCAAATGCTGGGTTGTCATAAGCATTAGGGGTTCCAGCTGAATGGACTCTACCAAACTCATCGAAATATATAAATTGCTTAGCTGTACTAAACTCAAAATCTCCAGAAATAGCTGTGGAGGAATCGTATGGCCCCCAATTCATAATCAATAAATTCTTCAACTGAGGAGGGTCATCACTTCCTCCTGTATATCCACCGGAACCACCACCTGGCATACTTCCACCACCTGGCATACTTCCACCACCTGGCATACTTCCACCACCAAATCTTTGAGTATATTTCATTGCCACAGTACCATATGTAGGAGGAACGCTTTGCCACTCAGTATTTATAAAATCAAATAAATTTTTATACTGCTCCGTCATTTGGTCAGGGTATTCTTCGAAATAATTTACTAGATCATTTATATATGTTTCTAATCTTTCGGCATAACCAAATACTATTTCTAGATTGTCTAAATATTGTTTCAAACACTCTTCTGATGTATTTTCAATATCTTTTGCATCTTCACAAAGCTCAACGACTAATTTCGTGTTGTAAATTTCTTGGATATCAAAATCAACTGCAGGAATATTAGGTATATTAGCAACTGTTGTAGTGGAAGTTTCTTGAGCAGCCGTAGTGGAAGTTTCTTGAGCAGCCGTAGTGGAAGTTTCTTGAGCAGCGGTAGTGGAAGTTTCTTGAGCAGCATCTACTCCTTCAGAAGATGTTCCGCCGCAAAATGCAACAAAGAGAGCTAAAATAAGTAATTTAATCCGCATATACCTATATTACTTGATTAGCAAAAAGAAGATATTAATGAAGGGAAATAGATATTCCCAAAATTTAACTTAAGAAAAGAAACGGCTTCTTAAGAACCAAAGTAATTATTAATAGCTATAAAGGTTGATAAAATTTATATATGCAAGGAGATCCAGGATATTTTGGTCCAAAATCAATGATGTGGGAAGTTAACAAAGAGATAACAGTTCTTTTTGGGGGTGCTAGGGCGTTATTAATGCACGCTGCTCATCCATTGATAGCTGCTGGAGCAAGGCAAACATCTTTTTACCAGAGGGATCCTTGGAAACGATTAATTAGAACCTTATCATTACAAAATTCAGTTACTTTTGGTACAAAAAAAGAGGCTGATGAAAGTGCAATCAGAATTAATAAATTACATGAGGTAATAAAGGGCAAGGATGAAGTAACTGGTGGTATATATGACGCTTTAGACCAAGAACAGCTTTTATGGGTCCATGCTTGCCTGCAAGTCTCTTCAATATATTTTTATGAGAAAACAGTTAGAAAACTTACTGAAGTAGAGAAAAACCAATACCATAAAGAGAACATGGTTGCTGCAGAGTTAGTACTTATTGATAGAAAGTTAATGCCACAAACACATATAGAACTTAAAGAGTGGATAGTTAAAAAATCCAGAGAAAAAGATTACCTATTAAAAACTGACGTTGCAAAAGATGTAGAAGAAATAATAAAAGGAGGTCCTGTCCCATTACATATTAAACCAATATGGCCATTTATAGCTTTCACTGCATTTCAGACCCTACCTGAAGAATTTAAAACTCTTTACGAAGTTAAACAATCAAAGTTAAAAAATATAGTTTTAGGATTTAACTTAAAAATGTTGAAAATAATAAGACCATTTCTTCCACCATTTTTTAAGTTAATAGCGCCAGCAAGATGGGCAAAACAAAGGTTAACAAAAAATCCAAATTTAAAATTTAAAGATAAATCAAAAATTTAAATAATTTATAATTTCATATATGAGTAATGAAAACAGTAGTTGGGAGAATATATCTGAAGACATTTCAGAGGTTACCGATAAAATCAAAAGTAAAATTAAGGACGAAGACTTAGTCGGAGACTTGAAAGGCTCTTTAGGAAGCACAATAGATAACACCTCTGAATTGTTTAAGAGTTTAAATAAATTAATTGATTCGACCATTAAAGATGAAGATATCAAAAATGAAACAAAAGAAATAATAAAAAAGATTAATGAAGAAGTATCAAAAACCATTAATGATACAAGAGCAAAAATTTTAAACCTAAATAATGAAACCAAGGATTTTGAAGAAGAATAATTATAATTTTCGTAATTAAATATTTTTTATCTAGTATTCTTTAATGATTGATAGGGTCGGTAGCTCAATTGGTAGAGCAGGAGCCTTTTAAGCTCAAGGTCGTGGGTTCGATTCCCACCCGACCCACAAAATTTTAATAATCTAATATATAGTTTTTTATTAATTAGAATTTTTTAATAAGAGGGTTTTATGAGTTTAGTTACTAAATTATGCGGTGAATATCCAGTTAATTTCATTAAGGTAGATATTTCTAATGATCCAAACTATGTTTTTGAGAACGATCCAAACTATTCAATTAAGCAATTATTTGATTCAGAAGGAAATAAAGTGTTTGTAAATTCTTTTACTGAATGTGAACATTACGTTTCAGGAGGCTGGGGTTTTTCGCCAGATATAAATAATGAGATATTTTTTCAAGATGTTCTTTTTTATATTGTTATTTTGTTATTATTTATTAGTTTTTTTAAAAATAAACTTAAATTTTTTGTGAAAATATGGAATTAAAAACGATAACAAAAGTTTTTCTTATTGTATTGTTATTAGTAGCACCATGGTTTAATAGTCACCTGGATAATAATGTTCCTGCTGCAAAAGTTAGCCAAGAAGATGTTACATTTTATGAAATAAATCCATGCAAAGCTTCACTATTTGACTTTTTAAAAGCTAATTCCGAGAGTATTTATCAAGACCACTTTTATTTTCGTTTTGATAATAAGTCGTCTATAAAATGTTTTGGGAGGGTAACTGGAGTTACAGTATTGGAAAAAAGCCTCGAAACAGCTTTCTATATTTCATTAGGTACTAATTCATTTATAAATTTATTATTTCAAGGATTCATTTGGATAATTTTATTTAGCTTTATACCAAAAAATAAAAATCCAGATGATAAAAGGATTGAAAGAAGGTTTCATAATCTGACTTTAATCTTAGTTTCTTATTTGTTTACCTTTTCAATTTATAGTGAGAGCAGATTTTATGAAAAAAACTTTTACTTGTTTGATTTTGACTATCTTGATTCATATATACCAATTTTCTTTTCCTTTCTTTTGTTGCTGAAAATACTTGTTGAGACCTTTATGGAAAGGTCAGATGTCATTATAAACTACATTCCTTATTTGTACTTAGTTTCAGCATTATTCAGTGGATTTAATCTTAATTTTTTATCAATGCTGTTGGTTTATTTTGGCTTCCAGTCGTTAGTATCTAAAGAAGACAACTCTGTATTTAATAAAACATTTAATAAAGTATTTTTAGCTTTATCAACTTGGTGGATTTTTAATTCAACTGGGAGTTATTCATTTAACCTAGGTAAGTTCCGAGGATTCTCAAGCAGCATTTATGAATTTAATGCTAATTTGTTTTGGATTATTTATTTTTTTCTTTTACTAAAAGGGATTCAATTTATATATATAAATTTAAAAGAGAAATTCAATTTAGATTCTTTTACTCAAAATCTAAGTATTACTTCTTCAGCTCTGCTAATAACTAGTTACATAGGTGCAAATTTTCCTATTATAAATTTTTTCAATTATTATTTTTTAGGACTCCAGAGACTTGGGATTGATATACAGAATCCTTTTTCAATCGATGAATATTCATTAAAAATAGCTTGGCGGGGTATTTCTCCTAGTGCTGAAACCATTGGAGAGTTCTATGGTATTTGTTTGATTTTTCTACTCTTTAATATTGTTAAAACTCAAAAGTTAAATTTTTTCAGAATAGTTGGGATATTTTCTTCTGCTTTAGGTCTATATTTCTCTGACAATAGAACAGTTATTGTATTAGTTTTTTCCATAATAATAATTTATTTATTTCTTCTAAATAACAAATTTCAAACTAAGAAAAACTTTATTGGCTATATTTTAATTTCTCTTGTAGTCATAGCTATGCTTTTATTAGTAGTAGGTTCGAATAACTTTACTTTATCTTATCAATTTTTAAGTGAGTCATTAATAGATAAGGCAAATGCTTCTCAGTTTGATAGCATTTATTCAAGCTATCTTACGTTACTAAATAAAAATTTTGAAAATTCTACTATGTATTCATATTTTTTTAGTTTCTTTAGTACAATTGCCTACTTCTTAAATAGATCAGAAATATGGGGAGTGTTTTTCAGTAGATATAATCCTACTTTTATGGAATTTTTATTTGGATCTGGTCCTTTAAATTTTGGTCAACTTTATGGAGAAGTAGTTATAAACAAAACAGAATTTTGTATTTTGACAACCAAGTTTATTTGTACAGAATCTTTCTTGCTACCACACTCATCATTCTTGTCTTACTTATTGTTTTTTGGAGTTTTGCCATTAGTTTTATTAGTTTTGACTTTACTTTTATTTCTATATAAAAACAGAAAAAATTATGAGTTTGTTTTGATCACAACCTATATATTTATAAATACGTTTAAAAATGACTCTCTTAATTACTTTGTACCTTTTTGTTTTTATGCATTTATTATCTTGATTTTAAACAGTAGGTTCAGGTTGAGGAAAATTTAATTTTTCTTTTATTAATGATTGAGTAAAAGGCTATTGAAACATAAGAAAAAATTAATATTAAATTAAACGGCTTATGATTTAAGTCATTTTTAAACAATTCTATCTTCGGATCAGGACTATCTGGATATATACCTTGGTCTATTTTACAATCTATATTCTTAAAATCTGAACCTCTTAAGTATATATTTTTTTCAATTTCACAATATATAGAATCTTGTATTTTGTTAACCAAGTTTACTTGTAAATCATAATCTTGTTCTTTTGGAAACCCTAGCAAGAAAACAACTAGAAACATATAAATAAAAACATGAGCAGTCTTTATTTTTTTTGATTCAAATAGTATTACGAATAAAAAAGCAAAGCTGAATATAAAAACGAATGAATAATATAAAGGTTTAAATGTGTCACCTACCAAAGGATCAAAATTATTTCTTGGTATTCCTGAAATTGAATGAAATAGCAATATAACCATTCCTAAAAATGAAGCAAAAAGAAATTTCCTATATTTTTTATTTTGAAGAGTGTTTTTTATAAGTAAATAAAATAAATATATAGAAATTATTAAGCCAATAGATTCATAAATATAGACATCAGTCTTTCTTTGTTGATATATCGTTATAGCAAAGTTTTCTGAATTAAATTCGGGACCCTTGATTTCATTAGATTGCCTAAATTCAATAAAATTTTTTCTGTTTTTAAAATAATTTGTAGCATCATTATCCCAATATAAATCAAAATAATCACCAGTTGTTTCAAGTAAAGTAATTCCAATAAAGGAGTCTGCATGGCTGTGTTTTATTGGACTAGATAAAAGTTCATATAGATCTGTTTTAAAAATAATAGAACTGGGAGCTTTAAAATCATAGTTAGCTTCATTTGCAGAACCACTCTGTATGTCTAATATATTCTTTCCGTTTGCAGAGTTATTTTCTAAAGTCACCATTAATGTTGTTGAAAAGAACAACAAAATAATCAATAAGAAGTTTTTTAATTTCATTTTAAAAATTAATTTGTAGTAGCTATAAAACAAGTAGACCATAAGAATTACAAGTACGTTTCCTTTAAGTGTTACTGCAGAAACCAAAAAAGGTATACAGAAAACTAAGTGTTTAATTTTTTTATCTCTTGAATATTTTTCTATAAAATATATTACCCAAGGCATTAATGCAAAAGCTAAGATTTCAGGTTTAAAAACAAGCCTCATTGATATTGATGGAGGAAAAAAATTAATAAAAATGAAAGTTAGATAGATAGAGATTCTTGAAAAATTGAAAAAGCGGAATAGATTGAAGTAACCTAACAGACCAAATAAATATATATAAAAATTTACTTGTTGTATTGATTTATGAAGAGCAAGATATGTATTAACTGACTCAGAATAGAAAATATCGTAATTTAATGCATGTAAGTAGTAATACATTAGTCCATGTTCATGTGATGTTAAACTATTATCAAAAAAATGCTTGATATAGACAAAGTACTTACCAAAATCTGGACTTTCATTAGTATCATAAAATAGAAAGTTTATTTCTTTTAGCCATAATGTTGTAACTGCTAGTAATAAGAAAAGAAAATATTCAAATTTATTACTAATTATTTTTTCACTAAGTTTCATAATCCAATGCTATTCAGTAATTTATTTTACTTATACACCTGAATTTTTATTACTAATAATTACTGAAAAGGTTTTTAAAAGTATTTTTACGTCAAGGTACAAACTCCAATTTTCAATGTATTCCATATCATATTTATACCAAATTTCAAAATCGTCAGTATTCCTATCGTTAATTTGTAATAGACCCGTCATTCCAGGTAAAACGTTTAATCTTCTCATATAATTTTTATCAAAATATTCAGTATCATCAGCAAACAAAGGCCTTGGTCCGACGAGAGACATTTCACCTTTAATTACATTTATTAACTGAGGCAATTCATCAATACTTAATCTTCTTATAACTTTGGCCCCATTTATTAGCCTTGGGTCATTATCAATTTTAAACAGGGGCCCTCCTTTTGGATTTAAGTCTTTAAGTTGGTCTCTTTTTTCGTGTGAGTTTATATACATTGTCCTGAATTTCAACATATTAAATTTTTTACCATGTAACCCAACCCTAACTTGCTTTATAAATATTGGAGTTGAATCAAGTTTCCAGATGTATACACATATAAGGATAAAAAATGGAAATAAAATTATTATTAAGATAATTGATAAAGAAATATCAAAAAGTCTTTTTATAATATATTTAGCCCCATATTGAATATCGTTGTTGAAATAATAAAGATAATTATCGTTAACATTTTCAACTCTATAAATAAAGTTACTCTTAAAAGATAACTCATTATTTGAAATTATTAAAACTTTTTTATTTAGATTTATCAAATACTTTTCCAAGTCTTTACTCAAGCTATTCTTGGAAACAAGTTTCAAAATAACTAAATTTATATTCTTAATTTTGTTTAATTTACTTATTTCATCGGGTATAACTTTGGAGAATTCTTCTTCACTACATTGGATTGACTGAACATTTCTTCTAAATGCTGCAATTCTTAAATTTCTAAAATTAGAAAACTCATCTAAATTAAATGAAATAAAGTTTTCATTAATTACTGATCTTCCAAGCAAAATTGATAATACTTCGCTATTTCTGAAAATTAACAATATCGTAGGTATTATTACCGTAAACAACATTAGGTAACTGCGTGATAATCCAGAAACCCTAAAAATGTATAAAGCCGAAAATAAGTAACTATTCCACATAAGGTATAACATGAAGAAGTCATCTATATATCTATTATCATAAGAAAAATCTAATTCATTTACATAAGTGTAGAATTTTGTTGAATACAGAAGAATTAAAAATAATGCAACGATTGCAAAAATTAAAGCATCTACAGTTAGCCAGCTCAAAGGTATCAAACTGTAGAATCTTTCCCTATCTTCAACTAATTTCAGATAAATATTAAATTTATGTTCTGGGTTCTGAAAGAGATAGTTATCAAAATACCAAATAGTAAGAAATGAAATTAGAGACTGTAAGAACAAAAACCTTACAAAGTATTTTAAAATGTTTTTAATTTTCATTACATATATATGATATTGCAAAATTATTTAATCGGGTTAATTATTTTTAAGTTATACTTTATAGTTACGGGGGCGTGGTAAAGTCTGGAGTTTACGCCTGCCTGTCACGCAGGAGGTCGCGGGTTCGAATCCCGTCGTCCCCGCTTTAAGGCCAGATAGCTCAGTCGGTAGAGCACTTGTCTGAAAAACAAGGGGTCGGCAGTTCGATTCTGCCTCTGGCCACAAAATGAATAATAAATCAGAAAATTCTAATTATGAAAGAAAAAAAAACGAAAGTAATTCAAATAATTTTAGCAAGTGCATGTAGCATATTTGCTACCTTTGCCTACATTCCAAAAGGAACCAGTATTGCAGAAATTATTTCTGCTGGAGTTATTTTTTTAGTAATCATATATTTTGCTATTCGTGCTTTAAAATATTTTAAAATTATATAGCTTATATCTGAAAAACAATGGGTCGGCAGTTCGATTCTGCCTCTGGCCACCAAAAACTAGTAAAAGGTTTTAAATTTTTAGAATTTTGACAACTACAAGTGTTAGAACTAACTACGGAAAAGATGATGAAATTATAGTTACAACATATGACGGCTCTATTTACTTAATAAAACTTCCTTAAAACTGCATATCAGGAGGGGAGTAATTACATTTAGCCTTTGGAAAATAGTAATTAGATCTCTTTTTTAAATGTGTCTAATATTTTGGTTAAAAATATAAATTTGATTAGATATAAGTTTAGGATAAATCTAATCGGAGATTCTAACTCCATAAACCTCCAAACAGAGATGTATAATAATAAAACTAAAATGATATTTATAAAGATTAAGAAAAAAAAGTAATTCAATTCATAAACATTATTAGTTTTTAGATTTATTAAATATAGAAGAGTCATTATTACTAAAAATAATGTAAAAGGTCTGTCTTGAGCTAAATTTTTAAAAATTAAGAGAATGTTTTCGATTTTTAGATTTCGAAATAACAACAAGTCAAAAAATGTATCTTGTATATCGATTTGTCTTATATGGTGATCTGGTTCTAAATTTTTTAGCCTAGTTGCGTAAAGGATAGTTTTAAATATATAACCTGAAGCAAGGTAGATAGCAAAATTTCGATAATTTCTATTTATGATAAATATTAGTAATGATAAAAGTATTAATGCTATATAGAATTGTTTACTGAAAATTAAAAAACCAAAAAGAAAAAAACTTAATCTTTTATTTTCTTCTTTAAAAAGTGAAAACACTAAAGCTGCAAAGAGATAATTCATAATTCCTTCTGACATTAGAGAGTCAATCATTACAAAATTTAGCCAGTCACTATTTAGAGTTAAACAAATGTATAAAATTATTCCCAAAATTTTGTTAGAAAACTCCCTAGTAGATTCAAAAATTAAAAGAATCGATAGGAAGAAAAGAACGTTTGTTGTACTTCTGAAATATACAAAATCATTCGTAAAAAAATTTAAATAATGAAAAATTGAGTGAAGGTAGGAACTAAATTGTGAATATCCTATAAAAATATTATTTTCTATAGAAAATAAATATCCTTTTTCTGAAATTAATTTTGAAAATTCAATGAAATATACAGCATCAACTCGAATATTTTGATTAACTTCAAACTTTTCAATAAAAAAATAATGGAATACTCTAAGAAAAGTACTTGAAGTAATTAAAAAAAATAATAAACTTGTGTCATTTCTCTTCAGTAAAAATATTAAAATCCAACTAATCAAATTTAGATAGATTACTGAAGAGAAATTTAACTTTAGATTAAATAGAATATTAATGTTTTCTAAAATAAAAAAACTTAAAATAAAATTGCAGATCCCAAAAGAAATTGAATTTAAATTCAAACTTTCTTTAATATTCAACCCAATAATAAAAAGAAATATAAAAAATAAAAATGTTGAAATTAAGTTAAAGATATTCAAATCTGTAAAAATTTTCTGAAAAGAGATAAGGAAATTAAAAATAGAATTTAAAATTATCGGAGAAAATAATATATAAAATCTATATTTTTTAAGTTTAACTTTTAAGTAAGTAGCTTTGCTTCCCAAGCTTTTGAACCTTCCCAAGTTAATTGTAAAACTAAAAGTTTATTACTTTATCTTGAAATTATTAATTTGTATTAATTTAGCCAATATGATCGTAAATAATGGAGCATTACTTACTTAACTTTTATTAAGTTTTATTAATTTTTTTAATTTCACGTATTGTGTCCTAGATTTAAGTAATAAACCTTATATAAGAACTATAAATAAAAAAATTAGATTAATTAATCAATGTAATACAAAGTTCATTTTTTAGTATTTATATATCCACGTATTAAACTTTTCAACGATTTAAGATGTAAAATAATTTTTATAGAAAATGATTACTTTAATAAATAAAAAAAATATCGTAATTTTAATTACATTAATAATGTTAAGTTTAGGATTTTATTATGTAGCCTCGCAATCTCAAAATTTGTTAGATAACCCTCAAAGAAATAACTGCAGTATGCTTGAAGAATTATCAAATTCCCCATCATCAAATTTTCGTTTTGCTTTTATTGATATTAAATTAAACCAGTTTTATAAAGACTATGGCCTAAATTGTCTAGGAAGGTTAGAATCTAAATTCTTTTTAAATGAAAAGGAATTTTATCAAGTATATTACAGCAGGTCTTTATATATAGGACTTTCTCAATTGATTCCATTAGCTTTACTAATATTTGCAAGAAAAAAATTTATTAATAAAAATTTTTTAGCTGGTATTTTGTTTATTCTATTCTTATATTTACAAATCATATTTTCATACAAATATTCATTCAATTTGCTAAATAATGTTTCATTTTTTTCAGGTTTAATGATTTTTATATTTTTATACAGGTCCAATTATGAAAATAGCTAATCTTTTATATTTATTTCCCTTTTTAATTGCTTTAATAAATTACAATTATTTTCCAGTCGTTGCAGTTATATCAATATTAATAATTTACTCTAGTGAATTTGAACTAGATATAAAAAAAATTTGGTTAAAGCTTTTTTTCTTTACTTTTTTATTTATGAGATGGATTTCCGGTATTAATTTAAATTTAACTCAAATTTGGTCAAGATTATCTCAGCAGAATTACTCTCTTGATTACCGATTCATAGATTTACAAGAAGTCTTCATGTCTTTGTACTGCTCACCAGACACTGTTGGCGACAGCTTTTTAATTTATGGAAGCAGCAGAAGTATGACATGCCCTTATAATATTTCCTACGGACCATTTTTTGAATTTTTTAATGTAAGTGTAAATCCATGGACAGCGACTCTTATTAGTTCTTTATTAATTTTGAGTTTAATTTTTATTTTTTACACCTTAATCATAGATAATGAAAATATTAAAAACTCATATTTGATTTCACTATTTTTTTTCTCACCTTCTTTAAATTTTGTACTTGAAAGAATGAACTTAGATATAGTGATAGTGATAGTGATAGTTGCGTCATATCGATTTACCAAAAGGGAGTATATAAGAAATTTAATTATATTAGTTCTGTCGTTTGTAAAGTATTATCCAGCAATTATTTTTATTTCAAATATAGTTTTAAAAGTTATATTAAAAAAGTATAAAACTATAAAAATTGATATAACTTTTTTATCTATTTTTATAGGAGTAATTTTATTAAGTGTTAAATCTTTTGGAGTTGAGTTAAAACAGCCTATCCGCCCTATCAGATCAGATAGAACATTTGGCTTATTGAGTGAAGCAAATAATTTTCAACATGCATTTAATATAGAAAATATATATAGTTATATTTTCCTTGTTATTATTTTGGCATATATTATCTTCTTAATTAAAAACAACTTTGTATATTCAGGACTTTATGAAAAACATATAGATTTTACATTTCTAAATTTATTTTTAGCTTTGTCATTATTTGCCAACTATGATTACCGTCTAATAATCATGTTAATTCCAATTAAAGTAATTCTAAAAACCAAAAATACAATATTATTCTTTTCTTATTCGCTATTTATGTTCAGCTCTCCAGGTTTACTTTATTCTTACACTAATCATTTCTACCTAATAGAAGATTATTTTTTTGTTTATATGGACTTACCTTTTTATTTCTTACTTTCAACGTTGGCTATTGAATATATTAAATTTATTAATTTAAACCTTAAAAATAATTAATAGATAAAAAATAAAATATAAATAACAATAACTTATTTATACTTAATTATCGTGCAGAAAGTAAAAAATTTAATAACTGATATTCTGTATGTTTCAAGAATTTCAGGTACTAAAAATAAAAAAGCATTAATTTTTACCTCTGTACTGTTATCACAACTTACAGCTCTTTCAGACATCGCTATAATTGCAATATTTTCTGCAATTCTTGCAAATCAATACACCCAGATTTCAATAGTAAATAATCTTATAGAAACATTAATAAGTTCTTCTTATTTAATATTGCTCATAGTTTTTTCAAGATTTATTTTTCAGTATTTTCAAAAAACTATAATCTACAAAATTGAACATAATGTAAACAAAAATTTAAAAATTTATTTGCTTAAAGAAATATTTGATAAAAGAAATTACTCTGTAGCAGATTCATATTTCTATATAAATGTTCTAACTACTCACATCTCTTACTTTTATACAAGTTTTTCAAATTTTTTAAACAGCTTCTTACAAATATTTGTCTTTGCTGTTTACTTATTTATTTCTGACTTTAGGTTTGTAGTTACATTTGGAGTTGGCATATTGATTCTTTTATTTCCAATCAAGAATTTACTACAAAAGTCGAGGTTATTTATGCATAAATCATATGAAAAAGGCCAGGATTCAAATAAAGAAGTTCAGCGTGTAGTTGAAAATTTATTTTTAATAAATATTCTTAAAAAAGATAAATCAGAGATTAAAGAATTTTCAAAAACTCTTGATAGCTATGTCTATAACCTTTTTAATAATCAGAAATATGCATTAATTAATTCATTGATGCCAAGTTTTTTTACCTTAACAATATTAACAGTTATTATTTCTAGAAATATATTTTCAAAATCAATTTCCTTAGATTTTATCGCTGTAACACTAAGGCTGTTTCAATCATTTGGAAATTTAACTAATTCCCTGAATCAAATTATCAACTCTCATGTGCATATTGAAAAGTTTTATGAGCTAGAGAAGAACAAAATTGCTCAAAATAAGAAAAATTTTATTGTTGAGGATAAAAAAGATAAAATAGTGATTAAAAATTTATATTTTAAATATTTCAATAGTGATTACATATTTGAAAATGTTAATCTTGAAATCCAAAAGAATACCCATACTATTATTTCTGGCTCAAACGGATCAGGAAAGAGTACTTTGTTGGGCTTATTAGCCGGTTTTTATTATCCAACAGAAGGAACTGTATCAACATTTTCAGAAAAGTTTGGGTATGTTGGAGCTACCCCATTAATATTTGAAGCTACATTGTTAGATAATTTAATGTATGGAAATGGGAAAAATATAGATGAAACTATTCTTATGGATTATTTGAAGAAATTGAAAGTCTTTAAGGAAGACATAAATTATAACCTCAACAAAAAAGTTAGCAATAAGTCTTTATCATCAGGTCAGATGCAAAAAATTGCATTTATAAGAACTATTATTTCAGATCCTGACATAATTCTTTTTGATGAGGCCACATCTAATTTAGATAAAGAGTCTAAAAAAATTCTTTATGAAATGTTAAAAAATAAAGAAGTTACAATAATAAATTCTACTCATGATGACACAGAGTTTATTGATATTGATAATGTTATTTCAATTGAAATTGAAAACGAATCAAGAAAAGTAAAACTTAAATGAGTTTGAAAAAAAAAATAATAGTAATAAATACTAAATACCGTGAGTTTGGCGGCGAAGACTCAAATATAAAAGATGAATTAAAGTTTTTAAATAAATATTATGATGTTAGATATCTTGAATTTGACAACTCAAAAAACCTTAAAATAAGTGATCTTTTTAGTTTTTTTGTTGGAAGCAATCTTACTTCTAACAAAATTTTAAAAAAAGAAATTTTAGATTTTAAACCTGATTTTGCTTACATTCACAATACTTGGTACAAGGCAAATCTAGGTATCTTTAAAATTTTAAAAAATTACAATGTAAAAACATATTTGAAATTACACAATTTTAGATATAGCTGTACCAGATTTTTTTCTTTAAAAAAACATATTAAGCGTGGTAAAACATGTAACAAATGTGGCTTGACTAATAAGGGTTATAAATTTTTTAATAAGTATTATTCTGAGTCATATATCAAATCATTTTTTGTAATTTTGTATGGGAAAAAGTATTTTAAACTGATCCTAAATCAAGACATTAATTTGTTAATTATGAACAATTACCATGCCAATTTTCTTGAAGAACTTGGAATAGATAAGAAAAAGATAAAAATTTTTTACAACCCTATTGATTTAGAAAATTATTCAACTAATTCTTATAATTCTCAAAGCAATTATGTTGTTTACGCAGGAAGAGTTACAGAAGAAAAAGGTTTGGCTGAATTGCTAAATACTTGGGATAAACTTTATAAAAATTCGCTTGAATTAAAAATTGTAGGAACTGGAGACCAATTAAATTTATTAAAAAATCAATACAAAAAATCTGGAATTGTTTTCTTAGGTCAAAAAAGCCATGAAGATACATTACAAATTATTAAAAAATCAAAAGCTGTCATAACTGCTACTAAATTAGTAGAAGGGCAGCCAAGAATTTTATGTGAAGCCGCCATGTTTGGAGTTCCGATAATCTACCCAGATTTTGGTGGAATGTCAGAGTATTTTCCAAAAGATTATTCACTTAGTTTTAAACAGTTCGACTATCAAGATCTTGAAACAAAAATTAATTCATTATCTGATGTAAATTTCGTAAAAACTATTAGTGATGGAATATTTACCAAAATCCATTTTTTGTTAAATACAGAAACTTTACACTCAACAATATCAGCAGTATTTTCAGATGAATAAAATTACCAAAAAAAAATTAGTCAGCGTACTAATTAGTGTAAGGAATGATGAATCGAATATATTGAAATCTGTAGAGTCTATATTAAACCAGACTTATGAAAAAATAGAGATTTTAATTGTAGACGACCAATCTGATGATAATACCTACAGCATTTTAAAGTCGATAAATGATAAAAGAATAAAATTATATAAAAATGAAAATAATTTAGGTTTAACAAAATCATTAAATTTCTTAATCAATCAGTCAAAGGGTGAAATAATTGCCAGACAGGATTCAGATGACATTTCTTTAATAGACAGAATTGAAAAACAAGTTCGTGTTTTAAGCAATACAAAATTCAAAGTATGTACTTCAAGAGCAGTCATAAAGGATACAAGTAATGTTATCCCAAGGTTTAGTCATAAATTTCCTAACGAGTTCGTAGTTAAATATAAAAACCCATTCATTCATGGAACTCTGATGATTTATAAGGATGTTTTGAAAGATATTGGAATGTATGATGAGAAATTCTATTTGGCACAAGATTACAAATTATTCAAAGACTTACTTAAGAAAGGGATAAGTATTTATACTATTAAGAAACCTCTCTATATTTTAAATACAAATGATAACCTTTCTAACAGATTTAAAAGTGAACAGAAGTATTTCGCAGACTGTGTAAGAAAAGACATTACTCCAAGTACTTAATTCCTTTTTTTATACATCGATAAATTAAATCTTCAAATTCTAATTTAGGTTTCCAGAGTAACTCCTCCTTTAGTTTGCTTGGGTTTGAAACAACCCTTACAGGATCACCTTTTCTCAGTAAACTTTTATTGATTTTTAAATAGTTATCTAAATCAAGATCAAAATATGAGAATACTATTTTTGCCATATCTTCTATAGATTTTTCAACTCCTGTTCCAATAACATAATGCGATAAGGATCCATTATTGGTAATTTCATAGATGGCATTTATGGTGTCACCAGCAAACGACCAGTCACGAATGTATGAAAGACTCCCCAGTTCTAAGTATTTTATTTCCCCTTTTTGAATTTTGAAAGCAGAAGAAATTAGTTTCATTATTAAATAGTCTTTGTTTCTAAATTCTGATTCGTGATTAAATAATATTCCTGATTTTATCGGCCAATTATAATTCTTATTTAGCTCTAGTGCTTTATAGTGGTTTTCTAATTTTGAAACTGCGTATGGTGAGTTTGGATTAAATTCTGAACTTTCATCTAGAAAAGTTGAAGAAATATTGCCAAACATTTCAGATGAAGATGCCTGGAAAAAATTTGGAAATTGATTATTCTTGATTAATGCTTCTGTTAGATTATCAAATATATTTAGTATTTGCCTCGAAGTATTTTCACTGTCTTTAAGTGAATTATAGACAGAGCTTGGACCGGAAAGGTTGTACACTGAACATGGTTCAACCTTATTAATTAATTCTTGAACATTAGAAAAATTATTTAGATCTATTTTAATTAGTTCAACATTGCTAAATTTATTTTCACCGACTAATGTATTAAGCTTATCAAAAAAAATTTTAGAGGGATTCCTAGATGTACCAAATATTTTAATTTTGTTATTTTCATTTAGTAATTTTGCTGTTAAAAAAAGCCCATCTTGCCCAGATATTCCTGTTATTAAAATATTTTCCATCAATTAAAGTTTAAATTAAGTAATTTACTAATTGGAAAATTCTATTATATGTAATGAGACAAATTTATGAAAATATTTCTTAATAAAATCAATGAAAATTGGGTAGTAGATAGATTTAGAAGTGAATGGATTAAGAATAATAGCTCTCAAGTCACAGAAAAAATTAAAGAATCAGATATTATCTGGATTATCTCACCTTGGACTTGGAAAAAAATATCTAAAAAACACTTAAAGAGAGCAAAAGTAATATGTTCTTTATATCATATAGATGCTGAAAGTTTTGATGATGACGACTTTTATTCTCTAGACTATTTTGTGGATGAGTACCACGTTATTTCAGACAAGACAATTGAACAATTAAAGAAACTAACAAGTAAAAAAATTACTTCAATCCCTTTTTGGGTGAATCAAAATATTTATTATGAAATTCATGAAAAAAATAAATTAAGAAAAACACTGAATTTTAATGAGTCGGAATTTTTAATTGGAAGTTTCCAAAGAGACACAGAAGGTCACGATCTTGAGTCACCAAAGCTTATTAAGGGGCCAGATATTTTTGTTGACATTGTAAAAAAAATAAATAATGAGATTAAAGATGTAAAGGTAGTACTTGCTGGAAAGAGGAGACAGTATATTATCAATCATCTGGAAGAGAACAAAATTCCATATGAGTATTTTGAAATGGTGGACTATGATATGTTAAACAAACTATACAATGTTCTAGATTTGTATTTAGTTACATCTAGACTTGAAGGTGGTCCGCAGGCAATACTTGAGTGCGGTATAACTAAGACACCAATTTTCTCAACAGATGTTGGGATAGCTGATAAGATTTTACATCAAGATTCTATTTTTTCTCCAGATTCTTTTAAATTTAAGAATGTTGACACAAATTATGCTTACATTAATTCAAAAAAATATACCATACCGGATGGTATGAATAAATATAACGCAATGTTTAATAGCTTATATGAAAATTAGTATCGGATCTAGAGTTATCGACGGACCTTACGGAGGTGGTAATGAATATTTACTTAATTTGAAAAATAGTTTTGAAGAGCTTGGCTATACCGTGCTACACGATTTAAAAGATAAAGATTTAGATTTTATTCTTCTAACCAATCCTTTAGTGAATTCTGAAACAAGCACATTTGATAATTATGATATTGATTTCTATTTAAAATTTATTAATCCTAAAGCAATTACGCTACACAGGATTAATGAATGTGATGAAAGAAAAAATACAAATTTTGTTAATAAAGAAATAATAAAGGCAAGTCAAAATATTGATTCGAGAATCTTTGTTAGTGAGTGGCTTAGAAGTCTTTATGAGGCTCAAGGGATAGAGAGTAAAGAAAACATTACTTTATTAGGCGGTCCTGATTCAACAGTTTTTAATAATTTCGAAAAAGTTAAATGGAATGGCTCAGAAAAACTGAAAATAGTTACACATCATTGGAGTTCAAATATAATGAAGGGTTTCGATATATACAAAACATTAGACAATTTAATTTCTACTAAAAAATGGAATAATAAAATTGAATTTACATATATTGGCAATTTACCAAAAAATTTCAAATTTTTTAATTCTAATGTCTTACCAGTAATGGACAAAAAAGATCTTTCAGAAGAATTGAAAAAACATCATATTTATGTGACAGCTTCGATTAACGAACCTTCTGGAAATCATCACATGGAAGCAGGACTATCTAGGTTGCCAATCTTACATCTTAATAGTGGTGGGCTTCCAGAATATTGCAAAAATTATGGAGTAACTTTTGAAGTAGAGAATTTTGAAAATAAACTAGAAGAAATTATAGAGAACTACTCTTTCTATTTTAAAGAACTTGAAAATTATAATTATGATTTTAAAAATTCTTTTAAAATATTGATAGACCATCTTAAATATCTAGAAAATAGTAAAAAAGAAGTTTTGGGATTGAGAAAACCTTACTCAAAAACAAAAGTGCTGTATGGTTTTATGTTTAATAAATTAAAAAAGAAACTATACAACACCTTTGTTTTACTTTACAAAATATTATTAAAAATTTTTAATAAGATATAGATATTATGAATATTCAAAATATAAAATTTATGAGATTTTTTAAACCTATTTTCGGAACATTTATTGTATTAACTCTTTTATTTGGAAGGTCATTTATGGGTTTATATCTTTTTTCCTATAGGGTAGGAGAACTATTAATTTTATTTGCTTTTATTTTAACTTTGTATCTTATTTTCAATAAAGATAGATTTGTAATTGAGTTTGATTCAAACTTTTATAAATTATTTTTATTAATAAATTCTACTTTTTTAATTTTTGTAGTTATAAATAGAGATAACCTCTTAGATCCATATGTCTATAAGTCAAGTCTATATATTTGGACGGCCTCTTTTATATTGTTAGGAAAAATAATTTTTAAAAATTTAAAACTAAACATAAATCATATAAGATTTTTTTATTTCCTACTATTTGTAATTTACATAATATCAGTTGTTCATTATCCAGCTTTCCTAAAAAGTTTTTTCGAAGTGTATTCAGATAAATTTCAGTTCTTAAAAGCCTCAGAAATACTATTAGCTTACTTAGTGATTATGATTCTTAACAACTATTATTTTGACTCCAAAAACAACATTTATTATTTTTTACTAATCACAGCTTTGTTTTTACCAATTTTTTTAGTTATGAGCAGAGGGTCAGCGTTGGCCTGCATTATTTTTTTGACTTTTGAACTATTTATTCATTTAAATAAATTATCTAAAACTAAAGCTAAGACGCTTATTGTTTTTTCTCTAAGTACTTTAATGTTTTTAGGGACTAGCTATGTAATTGTTGAAGATGAGCAAATAGAAAAAGAAGGACAAATAGCAGTAGTTGAAAATATCTTGTCTGTTAAAAATACAAATCCAGATAAAATCAGATTTTCATTTGTTAATAACAGAATATATTCATCTGACGGAAACATTAATTGGAGGCTTCAAATTTGGCAAGACGTATTGGAAGATTCTAATAGTAATTTTAATTTTTTGAAGGGTGCCAATTATTCTCAAAAAATAAATGCAATGAATAATCCTTCATACCAAGGCATGGATGGAACCAATGAAAATGTTCATAATTATTTAATTAATATATACGCAAGAGGAGGGCTGATTCATTTACTATTGTTTTTCTTATTTTACAGAAGGGTTTTATTAGCTAGTAGCAATATGAAAACGTTGGAGAAACTAAGTTGCATATCCCCCTTTCTCATAGTCTCAATGTTTGACTCATCAATGGAATCACCAAGCTTTCCCTTTATTTTTTTCCTTGTTATTGGAATGTTATTAAGTAATATAGAATTTGATTCAAATAAAAGGAAATAACAATTGAAAGCACTAATAACAGGGATTACAGGTCAAGACGGATTTTATTTATCTAAATTGTTATTAGAAAGAAATTATGAAGTTCATGGTTTAATTAGACGAAGTTCAAATATAAACACCAACAGAATAGATCCACTAATTTCGGAATACCTTCCTTCCGGACAACTTAATTTGCATTATTCTGATTTGACAGATTCTTCTTCTTTGACAAACTTAATAAACAAACTCCTTCCTGATGAAGTTTATAATTTAGCTGCCCAATCACATGTTGCAGTCTCATTTAAGAATCCAATTTATACAACTCAAACTGGAACAATAGGAACTGTAACTATTTTAGAAACAATAAGAAATACTGAAAAAAATATTAAATTTTATCAAGCATCATCCTCTGAAATGTTTGGAGGTGTTACGGGAGAATCCCTTAATGAAGATTCAACCTTTTATCCAAAAAGCCCTTATGCTGCTGCGAAAGTTTTTTCTCATAATGTAACAAAAATTTACAGAGAGTCTTATGACATTTTTGCAGTAAATGGAATACTATTTAATCACGAATCACCACTTAGAGGAGAGACATTTGTTACTAGAAAGATATCCAGAGCTGTTGGAAGAATTTATCAAAATATACAGAAAAAAGTAACACTAGGCAATCTTGATGCCTCAAGAGATTGGGGTTTTGCTGGTGATTATACATATGGTATGTATAAAATGCTTCAACATACAAAACCTGATGATTGGGTTCTCGCAACTGGAGAAACACACACTGTTAAAGAATTTGCAGATGAAGCTTTTAAAATAGTCGGATTAAATTGGGAGGATTATGTTGAGTACTCTGAGAAGCATGAAAGACCTAATGAAGTCCATCATTTACTTGGAGATCCTAGTAAGGTAAAAAAAGAATTAGGTTGGGAACCTAAAACTTCTTTTAAAGATTTAGTAAAAATGATGGTAGAAGAGGACATTAAATTAGCAGAAAAAGAGAAAGTTCTAATTGATAATAATTTACTAAAGCCTTCATGGGAACATTCAAATTAGAATAAAAATATTTAAATATTTTTCAAATACCACTCATATGTATTTTTAAGACCCTCATCTAATGAAATTTTTGGCTTCCAACCAAGTTCAAATATTTTTGATGAATTAAGCAATTTTCTTGGATTGCCATCCGGTTTAGATGGATCAAAACTGAGATCCCCATTATATGAAACAATTTTTTTAATTTTTTCTACAAGGTTAAATATAGAAATTTCTTCTCCTGAGCCTACGTTATATAAACCTTCAAATATATCATTTCTAATGAAGAAATCAATCGCATAAGAGAGATCATCGACATATAAAAACTCTCTTAACGGTTTACCGGTACCCCAAATATTAAAAGATTCTTCATTATTCTGTTTTGCTTCATTGATTCTTGCAATTAAGCCTGGGATAACATGGCTAGATTCATGTGAAAAATTATCATTTGGCCCATATAAATTTGTTGGCATGATGTTTAGTATTTTATGACCATATTGTTCTTTTAGTGCATCGCCTATTTCGATAGCAGTTAATTTAGCCATAGCATAAGGGGAATTTGTGGGTTCTAATTTTCCATTCATCAATTCCGTTTCATCAATTGGATTTTTTGCATTTAAGGGATATATGCAACTACTTCCAAGATTAATAAGCTTTATCTTTGGCTCATTCTCTATTGACTCCAAAATATTGATATTTATTTTTAAGTTTTCTAATATAAATTGAGTTCTAAATGAGTTGTTAGCAAGAATTCCACCTACTTTAGCTGCTGCGTTAATTATCAGATCAGGCTCAAATTTTTCTATAGTCTGTTTTGTATTTTGAAAATCAAACAAGTCAGTATCATTTCTAGTCGAAGGTAGTAATTCAGAGATATAATCTTGACTACTCAAAACTCTATTTAGAGAAGAACCAACTAACCCACCGCTACCAAAAATTATAATTCTCAAGAATGTTCCTATATATAAGTAAAGTTTAATTATATATATTTTTTATATTCTTAACTTTTAAAAAGAGATTTAATAAATTCTTTAGTAAAAACCCAAGGCCTGACAAATCGAAATAAATTAAGATTTACTATGCTCTTGATATAAATTAAGATTGAACGCTTTCTCCATGCATGGATTAAATGGTATTTTGAATTAAAAATTTCAGAGTAGTAAGAATGATAGTATTTAGATGTGATGTTAAATATCCCATCTAATGTCCATGGTTTTTTACTTCCGATAAAGTGTATTAAATCTATTTTTCCAGCATCTATTAAGTTTTTAGTTATTTGATTTGAATTAAAATTAAGCCTCTTATCTAACTCCGTATAATTACCATTAAAATAGGAGTTTAAAACATCCTGATCCCACTCTACAACATCATTTTTAATCAAATCTAAATGGTTAACCAATTTCTTTGTTAATTCATCATCGACCCACCGTTTAAAGTTAATCAACAATACTCCAGCATTAAAGTATGACTTATCAATTTTCAATCTCTTTGCTTTTTCATTTTCTTCAGTTAGGTAAAATTCGGTATTTGCGGCAACATAGTTTCCATCACTTAATAGTTTTTCAAAGTTATTTTTTATAGAGTTTGTAGGGTTATTTAAAAACAATGTATCGGCATCTATATATATTAAGTTTTCAATTTGGTTATCAACATAGTCTTGAATAAACAATCTAAAGTAAGTAGCATCACTAACATGTGTTCCCTTAATATTAGGAAAATCAATATTTGAATTTTGAAATTCATAGATAATTAAGTTTTCAAGATTTTCATTAGACAAAATTATGCTTGGTATTACCTCTCTTAGGTTTTTGTTTTCATGAACTATATGAATATTTATTTTAGTTTTAATATTTTTTAGTAAGGAATAAATTGAAGTAAACGCTTGTAAATTATAATTGCTATCAAAACAATAAACAAAATTGTATTCAAAATTACTTTTCATATTAAATTAAAGTTTAAATATCATATTTATTTAAATATATAATATTAAATATGTGCGGATTTATCGGTAAAATTTCTTTAGAGAGTATTAATAAAGAAGAATTAGAAATTGCAAATGAACTGATACACTGCAGAGGCCCAGATTCAAAAAAATATGAATTTTTTGAAGAAAATGAACTAAGTTTCTCTCTAATATTTAACAGATTGTCTATTTTAGATTTATCTGAAAGCGCTGACCAGCCTATGAGTTCAAATGGTGGTAATTCAATACTTATGTTTAATGGTGAGATATATAATCATCTACAATTAAGAAAAGAACTTGAAGCAAAAAATATAAAATTCCACACAAGCCATTCAGACTCGGAAGTTGTTTTAAAAGGCCTTGAATATTATGGGAAAAAATTCATATCAAAATTAAGGGGCCAGTTTTCAATTTTTTATGTAGATAAAAGAAAAAGAAATATTTTGCTAGCAAGAGATAGAGTTGGGCAGAAGCCTCTCTATTATCACATTTCAAACAATACCTTAGTGTTTGGTTCTAACTTAATTGCAGTTTCAAAATTGGTAAAGAATAAAACTATTTCTCAAGGTTCAATCAATGAATATTTAATGAATGGTGTAATTAGTTCTCCAGACACAATCTTTGAAAATATAAAAAAATTAAAACCCTCAGAGTTAATTGAAATTAGTTATGAAAATAATTTAAAGAAAAAAGATAATGAATTATTTTGGGATATATCTAGCTTTGTAGACAGTAAGCCTTTTCAAAATGATGAGTTTTTTTCTATATTAAGTGATGCAATATCAGTTAGAAATTCAGCAGATGTACCTATTGCTAATTTTTTATCAGGTGGTCTTGACTCTACATCAATAATAAAAAACACAACAAACTTCAATACAAATATAAATACATTTAATGTTGAAATAGATAGTAAAAAATATGATGAATCATATTGGGCAAAATTAGTATCTGAGAAATATGAAACAAATCATGCTTCCATTAAACTATCATCAAACATTTCAATAGAAAATGTATTATTTGCACTGGAGTCATTAGACGAACCTTACTCAGATCCATCTTTAATTCCTTCATATCTAATTTGTAAAGAGATGTCAAAAAAATATAAAGTTGCAATATCAGGTGATGGTGGAGATGAATTATTAGGAGGATATAAGAGATTTCAGAATAGTTTGATTAATTCAAATAAATTTAAAATGTTATTTTCAAAACTATATGATGTATACCCACCTTTTTTAGGAACTGGAAATATTTTCTCCTCCAAATCTGATGATTTAGAGACTAGATATAAATCATATTTGGAAGATAACAAATTATTAAAATTATTAAAGTCCAATTTTTTTGAAAGTAAAATTGGTACTCTTTTTAAAGATTATTCAATCGATGATAATTATAAACTTCTTCAATTAATTGAATACAAATTTTTTCTATCTGAGATGATGATGTTCAAAGTAGATAGAACTTCAATGGCAAACTCACTTGAAGTAAGGTCACCTTTTGTTGACCATTTATTAATTGAATATATTCTTTCCCATACTAATAATTATTTTTCACCAACTAATCCTAAGAAAATTTTAAGTGATTACTTACTGGATGATTTTGGACCCAAGTTTGTTACAAGAAAAAAACAAGGGTTTGTATTTGATATTGAAACATGGGTATTTGAAAATATCGAGTTAATTAAAGAGTCCATTAATAATGGTACGTTTGTTAAAAATATGAATCCTGAAGTAATTAATACACTTTCAATAAATAAATCAAGAATAAATGCACAGAGAATCTGGAAGTTATTTGTACTTGAAAATTATTTATTCAGAATTAATTCATAATCTTTAAACGTGTTTTCAACTAAATTGTTCAAGTTATTATGTATATCAACTTTTTTTATTGCATTATTGCTTATTTTATTTAAAGCACTACTTTGATTTTTAACTTTAAAAAATAGTTTTTGCAACTCCGGATTTATTAGCGAAAAAAGAAAACCATCAATTTCATTTTTTATTAATTCTTCATGGTTTGGTATATCACTAGCAAAAACAACACACCCTGAAGCCATTGCCTCAAGCAATGTTTTTGGATTTCCTTCAAACTTAGAGGTTGTTATAAAAAACTTGTAATTTGTATACATTTTTAATAATTCATTATTATTTTTCATTCCAAGAAAATTGATTTTTACCTTATTTTTGAGTGCACTTTTTGATAAATCATTTTTCAAGCTTCCTTCTCCAACTAAATCAATTTCTAATTTATCAGCAGTATTTTGAAATTCTTTAATTAAAAGCCCAAAGTTTTTTTGTTCTTCGATCCTACCAACACATAAGATTTTATTATTATCTCTTTTATTAAAATCTGAATAATTTACCTCAACAAAATTAGGTCGGAGCTTTAATTTATTAGAATGTTTAGTATATTTATTAGTTAGAAAAGCTAAATCTGATTTATTTGTCACACTATAAATATTTGAAAATCTTAAACCTAAATTTGTTAGTAACTTGTAGGCACTTCGTATCAGAAAACTTTTTCTTTCTTGTATAGAAAATAAATACATATCATATCCGGTTCTTAAATAATATGGTTTTCTAATTAAGAAACTATAAAGAATTGAAACCCAACAACCATGTAGTTGGTGTTGCTGCACGATAGATATTTCATTTAAATTATTTTTTACTAATTTGGGAATGCTGAACGATCTTATTAAATTAACAAATCTATATTTACTTTTATTAAAATATTTGTAAATAGGCAGAACTTTAATACCATCTTCGTTGCTTACTAGCGCTTCATCACTAGCGTTACCATAACTAATTATGTAAAATTGTACATTTTTTACTTTGTTTAAATTTTTATATATTGAAATTTCTCTATCAAGTGTTCCAGAGTCTTTCCAGGTTTTTATTGAATAGCCATATGTTAGGAATAACGCAACATTCACATTTTTATTTTAGTTAATTTTAATTTAATAAGTTAATAAAGAATAAATATGTATATTCTACTTATATAAAATCATGAAGACAGTTACCTATATCTTTGCTAAAGGCAGGAAGAAAAATTTTCTATCTAATAATATCCAAGCACAAGAATTTTACTATGGACTTACAAAATTTAATAAAAGTGAATTTGAGCTAAAAGTTATAGAGTTAAATGAAAATTTAAATTTAGTAACAAAAGGAATTTCATTTATTGACAAAATATTTAATAAATTTCTTAGTTTGCCTTTGAATTCGTCAAAACTATTAAGCATTAAAAATTTAAAAGCTATATTTAATTCAGATTATTTATTTTTAGTCAATGAAACAATAGGTTTATCAGCTCTACCTTTATTAATAGTCGTCAAAATTTTTAAAAAAATAGATATTTCGTTATTTGTAATGGGTCTTTACTCAAAGGAAATAAGATTTAAAAGCTTAACAAGAATACATAATTCAATAATTAAAACCCTAGTATTTTTTGTAGACAAAGTTTTTATTTTGGGTAAAGGTGAATATGAAACTGCAAAGACAATTCACAAAAAAACAAATAAATTAATCTTTTCACCATTTTGTATTGATGAGAATTTTTGGATAAATGATGGAAATTTTTATCCAAGCAACAACAATCAAATAATTTTTGTTGGAAATGATGGAAATAGAGATTATGAAATGGTTGCTTCAATCGCAAAAAAGCTAAAAGATATTAATTTTGTATTTGTAACAACAAATGCAAAATTAAATAAACTTAATTTTGATAATTTAAAAATAATTAATGGGCATTGGAATTCTTCTAAATTTTCTGATAGTGATTTGTTGAATGAATATAAAAAGTCACGTTTGACTATTTTACCAATTAAAGAAACAACCCAACCATCTGGACAAAGTGTTGCATTGCAATCTATGGCGTTAGGAGTGCCTGTTTTAATAAATAGGACAAAAGGATTCTGGGATTATGAAAAATTTTATCATAATGAAAATATATTTTTTGTTGAAAATAGCACTTTAGAATCTTGGACCGATTCAATTTTATATCTTTACAACAATGATGATTTAATTAACTCTGTTGGAAAAAAATCTTCTACATTGGTTCATAAGGAATACAACTTAGAAGTATTTTTTAATAAATTAATAACATTTGTATCAAAAAATTAAATGAATAAATTAATGCAATATTTTAAATTAAACTTTCAAGCTATCATAATATTATGAATTTCAAAATTTCAAATAAGACTTTTTATAAACGGCACAACAATGAACTTGAAAGATTTTTATATAATGAAAATTCCCTCCATGTTATTAATGAAATTTCTAAGCATAAAATAACTGAGGAATTTAGTACTAAATATTATGTAAACCTAGAAGAGCCCTCCCCCTTATTTACTGAGATTTCAAGCAAATATGACTTAGTAATTCTCACAGATGTTCTAGAATCTTCAACCGATATTTTTGAGCTTTTTAAACAGATTAAAAAAATTTTAAATCCAAATGGAAAGTTAATTATTTCTTCAATAAATACCAAGTGGAACTTTATTTTAAAGTTTTTAGAAATTTTAAAATTAAAAGAAAAATCAAACCAGTTTTCATATATACATAACAAAAAGATACAGAATGTTGCAATGGGGGTGGGTTTTGAATTAATTAATACAACATCAAGACAATTTTTCCCTTTCAAAACTTTTTTTATTGGTAATTTTATTAATAATTTATTTGAGATACTTTTTTTCTATTTAAATTTAGGTTTTAAGACATATATTGTTTTTAAAAATCCATTATTAGAAAATAAGACTCTAACCAAAACTATTATCGTTCCAGCAAAAAATGAGGCTGGTAATCTAGAAGAGTTAATTAGCAGGATTCCAAAAGACTATCCTTATGAAATTATCATATCGTGCGGAAAGTCTACTGACAATACTCTTGAAATTGCTAAAAAAATAAACACTCAAGAAGAATTTTTTAAAGTAAAAACTATTGAGCAAACATTAAATGGAAAAGCTAATGCAGTGTGGGAAGCATTGGATCATTCTACAGGTGATTGCATAGCAATACTTGATGCTGATATAAGTGTAGATCCTGAAACGTTACCTGAATTTTTTTCGATTATAGAGAATAACTATGCCGATTTTGTAAATGGTACCCGCTTAATTTATGATATGGAATTAGGAGCAATGAGGTCTATAAATAAAATAGGAAATAGAATTTTTCAATATTTTATTGGACGTTTAATTAATGTAAATTTGACAGATTCACTATGCGGTACAAAAGTATTCAAAAAAGAATTAATATCAAAAATAAAATGGTGGCAAGATAAGTACAATGTTAAGGACCCATTTGGGGATTTTGATTTAATATTTACAGCAGCTTATACAGGCAATAAAATTTTAGAATATCCAATTTATTATAGGTCACGTAAGTATGGTAAAACCCAAATCTCAAGATTTAGAGATGGCTTTAAGTTGATTAAATATATGACAAGAACGTTTACCATTTTCAATACTTCTAAATCGTGAGTATAAAAAAAATTAACAATTTATATTTACCAAAGTTTTTTTTAATTGTTACTTTATTGACTTCCTATTTAATAGGACTTCTTTTTTACAACGTTACAGATGGTCTAGATTGGCAGACATACTACAACTACATAGATTATTTTTTATATGGCAACAATACAATTTCTGAGAGCCAAGGTTTAATTTATTACTATTTTATTTCAACAATTCTTAAAACCCAGTTAAGCCTGGTTGGTCCATATAATGTTTTTGAAGTATTCAATAATGGAATCCAATTAGGCAACTTTTTTTTATACTGCTTAGGATTATTTGGCTTATTTAAGTTATTTATTTTTGAAGGTTTTAGTAAAAGGAATATATTCTATAGTTTATCAATTTTGAATTTTTTCCCTGCTGCTATTTATTTAAGGTTAACTATGAAACCAGAAATATTAGCTTTTGCTTTACTCCCATGGGCTCTGTACTGTTCGAAGAAATATTTATTATCTAGAAACTTTATTTTTTTAATTTCATCATCTTTGTCTTTAGCAATCCTCTTAACTTCAAAAGCATCTATTACTGTAATGGTTGCTTTAACTTTTATTTTCGTATTTAAAAAAGAATCTTTACTATTTTTAAAGGACAAAAGGTTTCTTATTTTTTCCTTGTTATCTTTCTTCCTATTAAGTTATGAAAATTATTTAATAACTGAAAAAGTAATTTTTCAAAAAGAGGTATTAGAACAGTATGAAAATCGAGCAAACTTTAAATTTTTGTATTATATTAATTTGCCTTTATTAATTACTGATCCTTATAAATTTCTTCACTCAAATTCATTAATCTCATTAATACTTTTAGATACTTTTGGAGATTATTTTGATTTCTTTTGGAATAATGACGAAAGCTATTTTGTCATGGACACAATAAACTATACAAATAATTTTTTTATATCTTCTTATTTAAGAAAATATGTAGGTATTTTTTTAACCCTATTGTTCTATTTAGTGAACTTCTTATATCTAAAGAATAATATTAAAAAAGCTTATCTTTACTTTCCATTTATAGGAATCTTTACATTGCTATTAAGTGCATTTGGTATTCCAAGTAACAATTTTGATCCTTTAGCAGCCGATACTTTGAAGGTACATTATTATGCATTTTTACTTGCTATAACTTTTTTATATATCATACTTAAAATATTGGAACGTATTAAATTTAATTTAATTTTTTCACAATTACTAATCCTTGTGTTTATTTTTTTACTTGGGTTTCCAAAAACTTTTTCAGCAAACTTAGAAAATCAATTACTTCATAAATTATATTTATCAGAGGCATGCAATGTATTATTAGTCAATAGTGATGATAGATCTAATTGCAAAAATCTGTCTTTAATCACCTGTACAGAGGACCCCTTTACATATACATATGATCAAGAAGTCGTTATAAAAACAGATAATAGAGTTGGTTCAACTCTCTATTATTTACCAATCCAGCTTTCAAAAGATAATTTAGAAGTAACTGCAAGAACAAGATCCGAGTGTATTAATTATTTCAATAACGGATATACATATTTAAGCAATTATAAAATTTTGAACGAATCCAGAGCACCCTTTATAAATGTTCTTTCATTTCTTACGTTTTGTGTTTCGGTAACATTTGCAAGAAGGAAGAATAAATATTCTAATTAGTCAATATCTTGCTGAATTTTTACACCAAAAATTTTATTTGTTTTAAGAAAAAATTTGAAGTTTAGTTTTTGGTAAAATTCAAGAGTTAGAAGCGCTTGGTCTTGTCGATGATTTTTCCTAGAGCTTCCCTCAGGAGCAATTACATCTTTTTTTAAAGCGTTATCATTCATGCTTTTTGATAAGTTTAATACCGCAGGTAAATTTTTATTTATACCTATAAGCGCACCATTAAGGTTTCTTTTATGTAGCATCTTTTTATCAATGTTGTAATACTTTAATGTTGACTGGTGTGTCCATTTTTTAATATTGTCAGAACTATAAGGTGAATAAAAACCAAAGTGGTGAATGTAAATTTTAAATAGATTCATATTGTTTGTAATAATATTCCCAGCATCCATCCACAGAATAGAGGCTTCATTCTGTAATACTTCTTTATAGATAATTACTGGTTTCCAAGCATATTCTCCAGCATTTAAATTGATATCAAAATAATCTGGATACTCATGATAATTAAATTCTTTAACTTTCAAATTAGGAAATTCTATATTTAATTTATCTAGTTGATAATTCTTTAGACCAAGATTATAAAAAATTACATCTGTATTCTTCAAGTTTTTATAAGCAGATCTTAAAAGTTGTTGCAGACTAATAAAGTGAGAACTGTCTGCTGCAGTTAGAACAGTAAAGGGTTTGTAATTATTTTTATTTGAAAATATATATCTAACTCCAATTATTGAAATAATTAATAAATCATTCATATACAAAAAAGAGTTAAATATTAAATTAATAATAGATTTTACTTTTGCCGAGTTCTTTATAGTTCTGAAAGATTTAAACATACGTTTAGAATTAATTCTCTAAATAAAAATATGCGTCAAAGAAATTTAATTTATCTTTAACATAATTTAAATTTGTTAATCCAATTAGGTTGAAACTATGAGGTGTTAATATATTTACGATATTACGAAAATTGTTACTTGAATTAAATATTTCAATTTTGATCATTTTAATTCTATTATTTTCTAGTAATTTTTGAGAAGATTTTAAAACATCATAATCAAAACCTTCACAATCAATTTTTAAAAGATCAATCTCATCAATTTTTTGATCTTTACAAAATTGATCAAGTGTTGTGCTTTGAATTTTTTTTTCAACCGTGTTTACCTCACCCGTAATTTCATGGTTTTTATCTAGAGAGCTATTCGAAATAATTTTTCTTTCAAAAAAACTAACTAATCCAACAGTTTCAGAAATTGCAAGATTAAAATATTTTATATTTAAATTATTTTTAAATTTTTTATTTTTTTGTAAAGCTATACAGTGTGAACTTGCATCAATTGAAAAAATGTTTAAATTTTTATTTCTAATAATTTTTTCTATAAATTTAATATACAAACCTTGGTTTGATCCAATATCGACTATTGTCGCCCCATTTTTAATGTAATTTTTTAATATATTTTTTTCGTTAAAAGAATTATTAAAAACAAGATTTTTTATTAAAACAATAATTTGAAAGATATAAGATAATTTGTTTATCACTTTACTATTCTCATATCTAATAATTTTACATTGTTTCTTTCTAGAATTTCAATGTAGCCAGTGTTAGTTATGAAACCATTTCTATGCATTTTTTCATTTTGACCTAACCAGCCATTTATCAAAAAACTACCCGCCTTAATTTTAGGATATTTGCTCCCTAAATCTTTTACAATATAATTGAATGCATTTTCTATATTTTTATTTAAGTCGTCATAATAGATTAAAAAATTATCATCTAAAATATTTTTAATTAGAAAATCAAATTCTGAAAGGACCCCCTCTGGGGAATGGTTTGCATCAGAAAAGATTATGTTAGCTTTATCAACAAGTTTTGAAAAACTTTTCAAATCATCGTGATTGAAAACGTCGCCTTTATAATAATGAATTTTATTAGATTTATAGTTGTAAGATTTAATATTTTGATTTTCATTAGTAAGTTTGAAATTTTTAGCTATTGAAGGGTTTATATCATTAATATCAAAAGCATATAGTGTAGACATTTCCACTGAATTAGAAATTTGATAAAAGTTTTTTAAAACGGAAACACCTATTTCAACATAATTAATATTTTTCAACTTTAGAGCTTTTGGAAAAAATGTAAGTAAATCTGTATATGTAGGATATTGATTTATTTTTTTATTTATATACTTTATCCGATTTCTTGGTAGACCATACAAATCATTAGAACTTTCGTAGCTTTTTTTTTCAATAAAATTTTCAACTGAGTCTAAAGTGGCTCTATTAGATAGTAAATTTTCAAAAAATAAAGACGAGTATTTTTTTTTATTTAAAAGCTGATAAATGTTGGACAATAACTTCAACAAAAAATTGTATAAGGTTTTTTTAGAGGCTAAAAAATATGCATAAAGTCTTCTTGTAAT
Organism: uncultured Candidatus Actinomarina sp.; assembly: GCA_902565645.1. GTDB lineage: Bacteria > Actinomycetota > Acidimicrobiia > Actinomarinales > Actinomarinaceae > Actinomarina. The sequence goes on along the minus strand of CACFFJ010000003.1, from coordinate 35,775 downwards.
TTTTCCAATTAACATATGAAACTCATTATAAATAAAAAGATTCTTTTTAATTAAAGATTCTTTTTAATATCTTTTATAACTTTTTCTATGTAGGCTGACAAAGGTTCGTTGGTTACTTTATACTGATTTAAAATTTTTTCATACTCATCTTTATTACCTATATATTTCTCAACAGGATGATTGTTAATAAAATTATATGTAATGTCCTTTTTTTCTATTTCTAAAACTTTTGCAACAGAAGACGCTAGGTCTAACAAGCTTAAGTTTGTATTAACTGCATCAAATTTATAAACTTGTATTGATTTATTTTCAAACATTATTTTTAGTGTTAGCTCAGTAAGATTATCTAAGAAACAAAAAGAATAAATATTATTTGATTTACTTTCTATATTTATTTTCTTTGTTTCTAATGCCTGAACAATAAATGAGCTAAGTGGAAAAAATTTAGTATTATTCATGTGAGGACCTATTGATGAAAATATTCTTGGTATTACACATTTAATGTTTTTTGAAATTGCAAATTGTTCAAATATTTTCTCTTCTTTTAATTTCTGATCAGCATAAATTGAGTATAAATCATTATCTTTTTTTCGTATTTTATATATAGAACCAGATGAAGGATAAAAAATTCCTTTTAAATCAGATCCATTTATAAAGTCTTGAATTGCATCAAGATTTTCCATACTTTTCTCAATAAAATTTTCAGCACCTAAGCTTGTGTCAATTTTTTCAGCTCTAACAAAACTATTATGAATTAAAAACACATTTTGTAAATTTTTTTTCTTCAAATCTTTTAAGTAATTTAGACCCGTTTGCCTATTAACAAGATGAATATTTGATTTATAATTAATATCTTTTAATTTAGATATAAAATTTTGAGATATCCATCCATTAGAGCCGGTGATAATTATATTTGAATTACTTTTACTAGATGTCAAAATTTATCTTTTTAAATTAAGATAAGATGGTTTCTTATTATAAAGGAACTCATTGAAGATTTCTTCAGATAAATTATCAGGTTTGAATGTCACAATATTTTTGAAGTTTTCAATTATAATATCATCTTCAGAGTGATGCGTAAAACCTGCAGGTCCGTAATCCAAATCTCTTCCACTTCCGACAAGTTTTGCTGGAATGTTTTCATGGTTAAGATAGTTTCTAATAAATTCAAAGGGCCTAAATAATATAAAAGGAGTTATGGAGTACAAGATAGGAATTTTTCCTTCGAGTGCAAGACCCACACCAAGGCCAAGAATTAATTGTTCTGAGGCTCCAGGATTGATAACTCTATCTGGGTAATCTTCTCTAAGTTCATCGAAAACACCATAACCAACATCACCAAGAATAACAAAAATATCATCATTAACTGACATTTCAGACTTTAACATTTTAGCGAATTCTTTTCTCATAAACCCTTAATAGCCTCATTAAATTGTTCTTCAGAGAAATTGGAGTAATGAGCGCTTTGATCTTTCAGTCCATAAATATCTGAATTTGTTTTAATAAAATTAATTTTTGGGTAAAAAGCTTTTAACCTATTTTCTAAATTATTTAAGTCGACTTTTTTATAAGCAGCCCAACCGTTAGCATTTACATAGATATTTAAATTATCAATTTTGTGCTCATTTATAAATGAAAGGGCTTCCCAAACAGACCCTTCTGCACACTCTCCATCTGAAATTAAGCAGTAATAATTTTTATTAGGATTTGCCATTGCCCTTCCAGTCGCAACTGTTATGCCCATTCCTAAGCTTCCAGTTGAGCAATGTATGTCATGTTCTTCTGATCTTTTAGGGTGTTCACCAAACTTACTTAATAATAGTTCTGCATCATGGCCGAGATATTTTTCTATTACAACATAAAGCGCAACTACAGAGTGGCCGCAAGACAGTATAAAAATCTCATCTGATTTTTTTTCATTATAAATTTTATCAATTATATCAACACTTGTGAAGTAGCTTCCCAGGTGGTGTAATTTATTTTTAAAACAAACTTCAAGAAGTCTTTTATGAAGATTTTTGTCCATGAACTATCATTTTAGACAATTAAATTATTTTTTCACTAATAAAGTACTTTAATTGTCTACAAAGAAGTTAAAATTCTTTTATGGAAATCAATACTGCGGTAATTTTTGCTGGTGGAAAAGGAACTAGATTCTTAGAACAAACTAGATTTATACCAAAACCGATGATTCAAGCAAACAACCTACCTTTGGTTGTTCACATAATTAATCACTATGAAAATTATGGAGTAAACAATTTTATTGTTTTAACAGGCTACAAGAAAGAATCGTTTAATGAATATTTTGAAAATAATGATGTGTATAAAAAACTTGAAGCAAATCAATTTACAAATAATAACAATTCAACAATTAATTTGCTAGATACGGGTGAAGAAACTTTAACTGGTGGCAGGCTAAAAATTGCTTTAAATACTTTTGAATTAGATAACTTTTTTTTAACGTATGGAGACGGTATCTCCAATGTAAATTTAGACAAATTAAAAGAGTTTCATTTTAGACAAGATACAATTGCTACTCTAACAGCAGTTAACCCACCACCCAGGTTTGGAAATTTAGAAATAGAAGATAATCATGTAACTTTAATGCAAGAGAAAAGTGATTTAAAGCCACAATGGATAAACGGAGGTTTTTTTGTTATGAGCAATAAGATCATTAATTATTTAAAAAAAGATGAACCTATGGAACAGGAACCTTTAAAAAACTTAGTGAACGACAAGCAACTAAGTGCTTACAAACATGAAGGATATTGGCAATGTGTTGACACAATCAGGGAGCTTGAAATATTAGAAAATGATCTAATAGAAAAGAAAGAGCTTTTCAAATGAATAAAAATTTGAATTTTTACTCTGGAAAAAAGATTCTAATTACAGGCAATACAGGATTTAAAGGGTCTTGGTTGTCTATATATCTCAATTGTTTAGGCGCCTCAGTTTATGGACTTTCAGACAAAGAGTATGAAGGCATATACAAAATGGCAAGTGTAAACAAAATCCTAGAAGACCAATTACTTATTGATATAAATAATATTTCTATAGATGAACTTTCAGAGGTTATTAATAAAGTTAATCCAGATATTGTTTTTCACTTAGCAGCTCAAAGTTTAGTTTTCGAAGCCAAAGATTTTCCCTTAAAAACACTAGAGACAAATATGATTGGTACATATAAAGTTTTAAAATCTGTGAATAATAATGAATCAGTAGATACATTAGTAGTCGCAACTACTGATAAGGTTTATCAATTTCCAGAGCTTGAAAATACTGAAGAAGAAAATTTACTAGGCTATGAATATTATAGCTCTAGCAAGGTTGGTGCTGAAAACATCATAAATGCTTTTATAAATACGGAAAAAAGAAAAACCCTAAACCTTGCAACTTTAAGATCGGGGAATGTAATTGGCGGTGGAGACAGAGCAAAAAATAGGCTTATGACTGATATATTAGAATCTTTATTTGAAAATAAAGAATTGCAAATTAGAAACCCTAAATCTATAAGACCATGGACCTATATCTTAGATTCACTAACTGGCTACTTATATGCTGGAGAGTACTGTAGTCAGAAAAAGTTATGTGAAGTATTTAATTTAAATTCCAAAAGTAATAATAAATACAGTGTACAGTATTTAATCAATACATTTGAATCTGTAGCTAGTCAAAAATTAAACGTTATTTTTGAAGAAACCGATTTAAAAGAGGTAAAAACACTTAGTATTGACTCAACAAAAGCAAAAGAAATTTTAAACTGGGAAACTATATATGATGTTGAAAAATCTTTAATAAAAATATTTGAATGGGAAAAGCACTATAAAGATAATTCAGATATTATTTTCAGCACCAAAACGGTAGAAGAGTACATAGGTGAATTAAATGAGTAAAAATAAACTAGTTTCGGTAATAACTCCTTGTTTCAACGAAGAGGAGTCAGTCAAAGACTGCTACATACAAGTAAAAGAAATATTTGATAATTTAGACGGGTATGATTATGAGCATATTTTTAGTGATAATTCATCAACAGATTCAACCATTGATATATTAAGTGGAATCTGCACAGAAGATAAAAATATTAAAGTTTTGATAAACTCTCATAATGTAGGTCCATTTTTAAACAACTTTAATGCTCTTCAATACGCAACAGGAGATTATGTACTTATATTTTTACCTGTTGACTTACAAGACCCCCCTCAACTGATCCCTGAAATGATTAACTTAATAAATAGCGGCAATGAAATTGTCTTAGGCATCAGAGATACTCGAATCGAAAATCTTTTGTTAAAATTTCTGAGAAAAATCTTCTATAAGTTGATGAATATTTTTTCTGAACACAAAGTCCCCGTTGGTGCTGGAGAATTTATGATGATAACAAAAAAAGTTCATAAAATCATCACAAATAGTGATCATATTTCACCTTATATAAGAGGAATAGTTGCTCAAGTTAATTATCCAAAAGCCGAGCTAAGGTATACATGGAATAAAAGAAAATTTGGAAAATCTAAGAATTCATTTAAAGACTTAATTGACCAAGCTATAAATGCATTTTTAATGATGGCATATAAGCCTGTCAGGTACATACTTTACCTAGGAGGTTTGTCATTATTTTGTTCAAGCATAATTTTTTTATTAAAATTTTTAGAGATTATACAGATAGTAAATTTAAAATTTTTAGAATATGATTTTTATATATATTTAGGGTTTTTATTTTTTAGCATAATACTTTTTAGCTTGGGCCTTATTGGTGAATATGTTGTTAATATCAACAATAAAGTTAATAATGATTTAAAACTCCAAATTATAAAACGGATTAACTTTGATTAAGAGAGGAAATTCAAATTTTTAAATATAAAAGTTCAAAATTTAACAACCTCTTTTTTATAAATACAGTTAAAATTTTCCAGAACTACTTAATACAATAATGAAAATGTATAATTTTAATAACAAAATAGTCAATGTATTTTTATATTTTTTCTCATTTTTTACTTTAATTTTCATTTTTATAGCCTTTGAAAGATATGAAAGTAATTCAGAAAATTTTGATTACTTATTAATTCTTTCTATAGGGATTATTACTTTTGTTGGATCTCTTCTACTTTTTTATAGTAAAAAATTTAATCCTGAGCTTAAATTTGGCATGCTTATATTTCTAATCTATACAATATACAAATCAATATCAACATTTGAGTATGCTCTCTTAAAATTTGAAGAATCATTGTGGGCGGGTTTCGGAAAGCCGGTTTTGATTGTTACTTTTTTAATTTCGTTAATAATTTATGATTTGCTTTGTTCTAAAAAACTAATTTTTTTAGTAATTAGATTTATTGTTTCTTTATATTTAATATCTTCTTTACTTACTTCATTTTGGCAAGACAGCACTACTTTAATAGACCATTACCATTCAAATTTTATTTTTAATGAGATTATGTCCATAAAAAATGGAAATATATTATTTGTTGATTTCATTCCTCAGTATCAAAGTCTATATACATTATTAAGCAAAATATCTCATTCAAATGAACTCGATAAGATTATAGACTTTATTTTATATACAATGTATGGAGCATCTTTATTTGTTGTTTTTTTAAGTATTAGAATTATAAAAAAAACAAATATTAATTTTGATTATTTTTCATCCATTTTATTGATAATGCCTTTTGTATTAGTTGCACCACCAGTACTAAGCAGAAGTGGAGAAATGGGTACCATAGCAGCTTTAATTACTGCATATCCGATAAGAGTTTTTCCTTCATTAATATTGATATATATTTTTGTTAATTTAATAAAAAACTTATTTCCAACTGACGACTTTTTTAATTGGAAATTAGTAATCACAAGCATTCTTGTAGGTTTAAATATTTGGAATAATTTTGAATTTGCTATTGCCACTTTAGTGACTGTTTATTCACTATCAATTATTAACTTAGTTGACATATATAAGTTTAACTTAAAAAGAGTTATTAGATTTTCGTCTATTTTTATTCCAGCTATAGCTATTGGTTTTATGTTGTTGCCAATAATTTATAATATTTTTAATTACAAAATAAATTTCAGTTATCTTGCATGGTTTGCTCTTCGTTTTGGTAGTGGTTTTGGTGCACAGAGAATTTCTATACCTGGACCAGCAATGTACTTGATACCATTGCTATTTACTTTATTTCTCATTCATCTATATTTATTAAAAAAGAGTGATTTATTTGAACTTGATAAAAATATAATTTTTAACAATTCAAACATTGGGTTAGCTTTTTCATTATTTTCAATAATAGGCTTGCCATATTATTTAAACCGCTCATACGCTAGCGGACAGTTGCAAATATTTTTGATATTTATTTCTATTTCTTCAGCAGCTCTTTTAGCAAATGTATTTTATTTATTAAAAGATAGTGATTTGGAGTTAGATATAAAAAGTGTAAAAACAAAAAAATACTTGGCAAATTTTATTTTTAGTTTTATATTATCAATTCCGATTGGTGCATTAATTATTTCTTCATCACCTTTTCATGAACTTGAACGCATAAATAACACTCAAAAGGAGAATGTTTTTATCAATCGACCATTGAATTTTACTAGTCAAATGAATTACAAAGTTGTTATAAGTGAAATAAACACATTTATTAATGAATCAAATATAGATAGAAATAAAGTTGGTTATTGGGGTTATATTGGAGAAATAGTTGAATTTGAGACTGGAATTAAATCTACCACACTTATCACTGGTACAGATGATGTATACCAATTAGAAGATGCTTATAATATAAATTGCAATAACCTAAGAAAATTTTCCAAAGAGTTTTTAATAGTAGAGTTAAGCGCCTATTCGAGAAACCCTACTTTAGTTGAGAATTTGTGTCAAATGTATACCTTATCCAACGGGTCAAATATTGGTGACCAAATATTATTATTTGAAAAATCTAATTAATTTTTTTTAGATACCAGTCTTTAATCTCATATACAAAAAATAACAAAAGGATATAAAAAATAATATATATGCCAGTTCTATTAAGTAATATTTGGATGTAAAAGAAAAAATCGAAGAAAATTATACTGGCAGGAGTGAACAAAAACGACAATAAAAAAATTATCTTGAATAAAAACTTTGTTTCAGACGCTAAAAGAATAATAAGAATTAAAAAGTTTGCAATTCTATATGATTGATTTGTAAAAATAATATTAAATAAATACCAAATACCTAAGCAATAAAGACTTAATTTATTTTCAAATAAATTTATGTTCTCAAATTGTAATAATTTTTTATCGGATTTCAAAAACGGAATAAAACTTAAAGCGATTACTGAAAAGAAAACAAATATAAAAAGAATTGAATTTATATTTCCAAGATTTATTAAGTATGAAAAGTCATTTAAAATTCCATAAGCTGCACCGGGGTTCGCGGTGTAAGTGTTTAAATCAAAAGTATTTTGTTTAAAAAAGAAATCTTTTAGCTTAATTAAGTAACCACTTGAGTAAAAAATGTATGCAAAAGTAGCTAAGTTTAAAAAATTAATAGTTGATATTTTCTTGTCGTTGTAAAAAATACCATAAATTAATAATCCAATTATTATCCCAATGCTGTGAATTTCAATTAGTGAAATAAGTAATAAAAGCAATGAGTAAAATAACGGAGATTTTTTATAGTCAATAATTAATATTGAAGCTAAGAACATTGTTAAAACATCAAAATTTCCTGTATAGAACAAAAAATTTACAGCTGGACTTAAAAATAATATAAGCACAATAATGTCCTGATTTTGGAATTTTCTTAACAAATAAAGATACAACAATATATAAATTAAAGTAAAAATAAATCCAATGGTGATAATCGTAAACCATAAATTTAATTTAAGGTTTATTTGAGATAAAATTGGGCTATAGGCGTCATAAATTCCCAGAAAATTGTCACAATTTTTCGTACCTTCAGAAAATAAAAAAGTAAGCTCAGAATTTTCTGATCTACATTTTAGTGGAGCTAATGTTAACCATAGGTCGGGATATCTAGAGAGACCGGAATAAGGATCGTGAATTAGTGAGAGCCAAAAATAGTTAAGCTTAGGAGACAATGAATAAATAAACCTCAGGACTTCGTGAATTATTGGAAGTGAAAGATATATATTTTTATATGGATTTTCTCCTAATTTTGTATCTTTTAATTTAAAGAGTAAGACTAAAAGGCAAATTCCTACTAAAGAGGGTTTAGCAAAAATAAAGAACACTAGCGTAAGCAATGTTAGTAATTCGTTATTCCTATTTTTATACATTGGAATTAACAATAAAATTGCAAGATCAAACTTTATCTCAAGTGGATTTTCTCCAAAAAAACGATCTTCAGGGAAGTAAATATTTAGTTCATAAAAAAAATAACTCAGTATCAAAAAGTTGATATTAAAAATTATAAAAACTAGATTTACCACCTTATTGTTCTTAACTAGAACAACAGCTAAAAATAGAAGAATAAAATATAGCTGATTAAAAAAATAAAAAAGAGTTATAAAAATTGTGCTTAAGTTATTACTACAGAAAAAATTAAAAATTTTACTTATCAAGAAAGATTCTTGTAGTGAGTAAATATTATTAGTTGATAGCTCTTTACAAGTTGAATTAATTAATTTGTCTGACTCATATACAAAATTTTGAGATAAATTTCCCAAATAGGCGTACATAACATAAAAAGAAACAGCAAGAACCACTAAACCAATTATTTGAAAAATACCAAATAGATTTTTTGTACTATTTTTCATAGATAATTGGGGATAAATTTTTAAGCATTGAAAATAAGTATAAATAATTTTTTTAAACAAATTTTTAATATTTAAATCAATTTTTTTCGTTAAAAAATCAAAGGTTCACAAATACAAGAACTTATGGTTTGTTAATATTAGATATATGATTCCAAAAGTAATTTACCAAACATGGAAAACTCAAAACTTGCCTATTAAGGTTCAAAAACTTAGAAAAAAAATGTATAAATTAAATAGTGAGTATGAGTACATAATTTATACAGATGAACAAATGAATGATTTTATTAGTTCAAATGCACCAAAAGAAATTAAAGATGCTTTTTTTAGAATAAATAATATTGTTGCAAAAGCAGATATTTGGAGATATTTTATTTTATACACTAACGGAGGGCTCTATCTAGATATTGACTCAGAGATAACTGGAAGATTAGATGACTTGCTAACAGATGATGACACCGCAATAATTACAGCTGAAAAAAATAAAGATATGTTTGTTCAATGGGCACTAATTTTTGATAAAGGGCATAGAGTTCTTGAAAAAACCATTGAAAATATTTTAATTTGTATTGATCAAGACATGTTTAAGAATGATCACCATAGCCTTACTGTTAAGACTTATGCAAAAGCAATTTTTAAAATTTCCGAGGAAGAAGGTTTTAAATTAAAATGGGATGAAATAAATGAAAATACCGACAAGTCTTACCTTTCTGAAAATGTTCAATATAGAATATTTGGGATAGATTACAACAATTATTTTAGGTTCAAACATAAATATAACCATCTCCTTAGAGGAACTAGTAGAGGCGAGAAAGACTCTGACCATTGGAGTAGTAGCGACATTAAAAATAATGTGTATGACTAGGTTTGTTTCAGTTCTTTTAAAATTTATACAATAATTGTTTGTCATTAAAAAATTTATAATAAAGATAACTAATATTGAATAATGAATTACATTTATATCTATTCTGGAGACCTTCCGGACTATGCTCTTACAAGTATTAACAGCGTTCTATCAGTTGATAATGAAGCAAATGTAATTTTATGTACAGAAACTAAATATAATTTTGAAAATGTAAATTGTTTAACCTTTAGCCAATTAGAGTCAGAGCTTACTAAAAAGGTAAAGAAGATGAATTATTTTGAGAATAGCACAAACCCACTATGGGAAACTTCATTGCTTAGAATTTTTTATTTGTCAGATATTGCTAAGTTTTTAAAATTAAACAATTTTATTCATTTTGATGTAGATGTAATGATATACAAACCTTTTAAGGATTTAATAAATTATTTTGATTCTAATAAGTTTAATATAACTACAGTTGATGAAATAGATCTAATTTTTAGCTACTCTTTTACAAATAATATAGAATGCTTTGAGGAAATCTGTATAAAAATTTATGAGATTTTGGAAAATCCTAAATTTTATGAAGACAAATACTACAAGTCAAAAAAATTAAATGAAATGATGTTGTTAAATATTGTTTATCTAGAAAATAATCATTTGTTTAATATACTTCCTAGCATACCTTCCAGGTCACGTAGTGAAAATATTATTTTTGACTCCATAACTTATGGGCAATACTTAAGTGGCGCGCATAAAGCAAAATTTTCTAAATATATAGTTGAAGAAAGCTCATATGTGGGTAGATATTTGCTTAGAAAAGGTCCAAAAGTAAAGTTTAAAAATAAACCATTTTTGCAAATTGGAGAAGCAAAATACGATTTAGCTAACCTGCATATACACAGTAAAGAGTTAGAAAAATTCTTGCCAGAGAAATACGAATGTCTAGTAAACTTCTAAAACGAATCATCAAGAGAATAAAGCAAAGGTTAAAGACTTTTTACTTTCTAAATTTTAGAAAATTTATTCGAATTTCAAGCACTCCATTTGTATCTGGAGATACATTTAGAAAATATGCCGATCATGTTATGGATGAAATAAAAACATTTAAGGTGGGAGATCTTAAAGATAACGATAAAGTTTTTATTAAAACTGATTTTTTGGAGCAATTTATTCAAAGTGACTTAAAAAACATTAACAAAAAAGTAGTAGTTTTAATACACAATTCTGACTACTCATTTGATAAAATTCACGCAGAAAATTTTGCAGATAGAGAAATTATAGTATTTTCACAAAACCTTAATTTAGACTTTACAAATTATAAGAATATTTACCCACTTCCTATAGGCATAGAAAATAGAAGTTATTTTATGAATGGTAAATTGAGTAATTTTAAGAAAGTTATGAATAAACAAATACCTAAATCTAACAATAACTTAGTTTTATGTGCGTTTAATCCAACAACTAATCCAGAGCGAAATAATATTCTTGAATTATCAAGCAAGAATAAATTGATTAACTTTCTAAGATTTTCTAGCCATCAAGAATTTTTAGTTGAAGTATCAAAGCATAAATTTAATTTGTGTCCTGAAGGTAATGGAATTGATACTCATAGATTTTGGGAATCATTAATAGTTGGGACAATACCTATTGTTAAAAATAATTATTTAATCAAAAATTTTGAATCTATTGGGGTACCATGTTATGTTTTAAATGAGTGGTCTGAGTTAGACAATCTAAATGAAAATGATTTAAATAGTTATTTTGATTTAAATAAGAACAATTTAAAAGAAAACAAATCTTATTATTTTTCATTTTGGAAAGAATTTATTGAAAACAAAGCAGAACAATTTTTTGATTAATTTATGAGGCTGTTCTTCTGTAGATTCTGTCCTCAATTCCAAGACCTAATATTTTATAAGTTTTCATTAATTCAAAGCCCATATTCCCTAAATATTTTTCAATTTCTAAAGGAGAATAGTCTACATAACTGCCTTCTTTTTGAAATTCAATAACTATATAGTTAACTAAATTTGATTTAAACAAGTTTTTTGCACCTTTTAAGACATTCAATTCAAAACCTTCAACATCAATTTTAAGTACATCAAATGACTTGTTCATTTCTAGACAAATATTGTCGAGGGAGTCTATCTGAACTTGTAATTTTGACGAGTAAGGCTCAGACTTGTAAATTATTTTTTTAAATTTATTTTTAAATGTATTTTGGTTGATATTTGAAAATGTATTTGAGGTTTCCCACTCAGAAACATTAAATGTCATTGTTGATTTTTCGTCTCCAACGCCTAAATTAAATTTATTTACTCTCGGATCATTTATTTGATCAATAATTGCAAATGATTCAGGAAAAGGTTCAAAAATTAGATATGACGTAAATTCAATCTTATTTTGAATAAACGCATTATAGAATTCACCATGGTGTCCTCCCACATCTATGATATTTTTTATCTGTTTATCATCGAGATAATTTAAAATTTTATAGTTTTGATATTTTACAATTTGATTTTCAACAAATCTAAGAAATTTTTTCATAAAAATCATTATGGCATATATTTTTCTATCTGTGAGTTAAAAATAAAGAATCAGAGATAATTAAATTAATAATTAAACTTATCCTCTATGTTGTCATATACCTTCTTTTCTATAGCATTAAGCTTCCAAATAAGGCTAGACTCTTTCTTTTCAGTTTCCTGCCAAATTGGCACCATTGCATTCCACAGACCTTCACCTTTAAATCTTGAATAAAATGTTGCTCCTACATGTAGAGCAATTACTACGTAGCTAAGAAATGCTGAAAATTCATGTATAGCGATAGCAAGATCTATTCCACCTACCCCTAAAGAGAAAAGACCAGCGATTAGTAAGCCAGTAGTCGGTAACATTATCAAGCTCAAATATACTAGCCTATGAACCGTTTTTGCTATAAAAAGATGAACCTTATGTACATCATCATTAGCTCCAAGTAAAGCTGGTGTGTCTTTCATATAAAAATATCTCAACAAAACAATTATTAAAAATACTGAAGCAAATAGAATTTCAAAATTAAGTAATGAGGCATCTTGAAGCTCGTTGAGATCACCTACTTGTTTAAATATCCCATATGCGTATAGAGGAATAAATGTCCAATGAATTAATTTAGCTAAAAATGTGTGAGTATTAACCATAAACTTATTTTTTATTTTAGATTTTTTTCATTTTAAACAAGAAAGATTATTTATATATTATGTGTTAGGTTTGGAGTGAGAAAAAGAAAGAGGCTATATGAAAAAATTTAATATGTTTTTGTTAGATATAAAAACGCAGGGGAAGCTTTCGGCTGTAATATATCTTGTGGCATTAACATTTGATTTGCTAGAACTAGATATACAAAGTTTAGTTTTCTTAGTGGGATTCTTACTGGCTGTGTCTATGTCGAATCTAATATTACTGAGTTACCCTTTAATTGAAAATAAAGGTGTTCCTCGAAATTGGGAAACTGGTACAACAATGGTTGCAACTACTATGTTGATTGCAAACTTGTTGGAGACTGCTGATGCTATGCCTGGTAGTGATATTGCGATTTTTTATCTATTCTTTTGCATTATAACTATGAGTTACTTAACTGTAGCAGATGATGTTATACCTAACATTTGGAGATATATTACCGGCATTGGTGCGCTTTCTCTCTCAGTGGTTCTTTTTGAGAGTTACTTATTTTCAACAGAAACGTTAGATTTCTTATGGGGTGGTTATTTACTCCTTACTTATGGATTTGGTATAGGTAGCTATCTAGCTTGGAATAAGTACGAAGAATAAAATTTAAATTAAGGTAAGGCCTAGGAAACTAGGTCTTACTACTTACTTATAGAGTTGTAAGAAGCATTTATAAGGCTTTGACCTCTTTCGTTAATTAAGTATTCTCCACCTAATTTATTCACTAAATAACCAAAAGACATTTTATAATCTGGATCAGCAAAAGTAGCACTACTTCCTCCAAAGCCAACATGGCCAAAGGCATTCGGGCCAATCATAAATGATCCCCCTTCTCCTTCAAAAGTATTTCGATTGTCCATATGTAACATAAATCCTTCAGAAAAATTAGTAGGAAAAAGAAGCATATTATCTATATCTGATTTTATATTTGATTCACTTAATCTTTTAACAGAGCTCTTTGAGAGAAGTTTTTCATTATTTTGAGCAAGGGGATTTAACATTCCAGCTAATGAACGAGCATTAGTAATTCCTCCAACACCACCTATTTCAGCCCTGTAAGTTTCTTTTGAATTGTAATCATACCCACCGGTATTCTTTAAAGACAGTCTCTGCATTGAGTTCGGATTTGTTCTAAAAGCTGTTGCAAAATCACTCGGCTTGTCGGAAGGACTAGGTACAAATGGTGTCACTTTAGCTACTCTTTCATCTTCACTCTCAGGTAGTCCAATCCAATAATCTAAATTATATGGTTTACTTATCTCATCATTGAAAAATTTACCTAGAGATTTTCCAGAAACTCTTCTAACAAGCTCTCCTGTTAACCAACCGGTGGTCATCATATGGTAACCGGTTTCTTCACCTGGTATCCAAAAAGGCTCCTCGTTCTCTAGTAGTTCAACCATATAGTCCCAATCAAAGAAACCTCCTTCTTTGACTTGAGTTTTCAGAGCAGGAAGACCAGCTGAATGATTTAATATCATTTCTACTGTTGTGTCTTCTTTTCCTTTTTTTCCATATTCAGGCCAATATTTAGTTACCTTTTCTTTTGTGTTGAGTTGACCTCGGTCAATTAATATATGTGCACAAAGTGCAAGGGCTGCTTTGGTGCTAGAAAAAGCAACCGAAAGAGTATTTTCATCCCATTCATTTGTTCTTTCATTATTTTTGTGCCCCGCCCATAGATCTACTGTGATTTCTCCATCTACCACAACACAGACTGACGACCCTATTTCTTGATATTTATCAAAGTTTTTTGCAAAAGTCTCTGCTACCTCTTGAAAGTCCTCATGACAACTTCCTTTAATTGGAACAGTCGAGTCAATCTTGGTTTCAACTTTTCTCATTAGTTATTTTTAAAATAAACGAAGTAAGTTAAACGAACTCCAATATACGCAAATATAACAACAAGAATTCCTTGAGTTGGAGTGTAGCTAGAGCTAATAGAGTGAAATACTTGCCAAGTAAAACCTAAAAGAACAAATAAACCAGCTAAGTCTTTTTTGTATTTCATAATGTATTTCATAATAATTGATAAATGATGTTTTTCTACAAAAAACGCGTCAAAAACGCGTCAAATAATTTAGATATGAGAGATGTTTTAAAAAACCCTTGTGGGCGCTACAGGATTTGAACCTGTGACTTCTTCCTTGTAAGGGAAGCGCTCTGCCGGACTGAGCTAAGCGCCCTAAGTAATGTAATTATATTTAAATTTTTTAATAATGGTTAGGTTTTTTTAACTACAACCCAATGAATTGCCACAGTTTAAGCACTTGTAACAAGAACCATTTCTAACAGTAATGTGGCCACACTCATCACAAGCTGGAGCATCTCCCATCATGTCGCCAAGAACTTCTTGAACAGTATCAACGTTTGTTTCAGCTTTTTGTACAGAAGCAGGTTCTACTTTCTGTGTAGGAGCAGGTTCTACTTTCTGTGTAGGAGCAGAAGCAGGTTCTACTTTCTGTGTAGAGTTTTCTTTACAACAAGATTCACCATCTCCACAACAAGATTCTGTATCTTTACCCTTAGTTTCAGCAGGCGGTACTTGAACAATATCGGTTCTGTCGAGATATTCAAGCCCTAAAGCTCTAAACACATAATCAATAATGGAGTTACTCATCTTAATATTGTCATGACCTTCAACCATACCCCTTGGTTCAAATGTTTGGAAGGTAAAGGTATCAACAAATTCCTCAAGAGGAACTCCATACTGGAGACCTTTTGAAACAGCTATAGCAAAACAACCAAGAACACCTTTTAAGGTTGCTCCTTCTTTAGCAATATCAATAAAGACTTCACCCAATGTGCCATCAGGGTATTCACCTGTTCTTAAGAAAACTTTATGTCCTCCAATCTTGGCTTCTTGAGTCCACCCTACTCTTCTTTCTGGAAGTAAGAATCTAGGTCTATTCACACCGGCGTAAGCTCTAGTCGGGCTTGTACCAGGAGCAAAGTTTCCTTGAATCATCATTGCTTCTTCTTCTAGTATCTGATTTACTTCAGCATCAGCTTCATCAGACTCACCATCATCTGAAGACGCTGACAAAGGCTGGGAAGCTTTAGATCCATCTCTATAAATTGCGATTGCTTTAACACCTATTTTGGCAGACTCAATGTAACAGTTTTCAATGTCCTCAACACTAGCTTCGTTTGGCATGTTAACAGTTTTAGATATTGCCCCTGAAATAAATGGTTGAGCAGCAGCCATCATTTTTACATGACCCATATAGTGGATAAACCTTTCACCATCTTTACCACATTTATTTGCACAATCAAAAACATCAAGATGTTCATCTTTTAGATAGGGTGCACCTTCTATCTTTTGAGTTCCGCATATGGTTTCATTTGCTTGTGCAATTTCACTCCTTGAGAACCCAAGTTTTTCTAATAGATTAAAATCAAAAGAAGTGTACTCCTCTTCCACTATTCCAAGTCGTTTTAAAGTTTCCTCTCCTAAAACAAATACATTAAACGCATGCTGCATCTCAAATGCACCTGGGAGTGCTGCTTCAATGTTTTTAATATCTTTTTCATCTAATCCTTTTTCGATTAAAGACTCTTTATTGATATACGGAGAATCTTCTAGAGACATTGAACCTATAACATATTTGATGATTTCATTTACCTCATCGTCTTTATAGCCAAGAGCGTTTAGAGCAGGACCAATTGATTGGTTTGCAATCTTCATGTAACCACCACCAGCTAGTTTTTTAAACTTCATTAATGCAAAATCCGGTTCAACCCCAGTTGTGTCACAATCCATTAATAACCCTATTGTTCCAGTAGGAGCTAACACTGTAGCTTGTGCATTTCTATAGCCATGCTTAGTGCCAATGTCTAAAGCTTCATCCCAAGAAAGTTGTGCTGCTTTTAGTAAATCTTCAGGACATATTTCTTGATCTATGGCAATTAAATCGTGACTAAGGCCTTCATAATCATCGCCATCATATGCAGCTCTTCTATGATTTCTCATAACTCTTAACATATTTTCTTTATTTTCATCATATTTTGGGAAAGGCCCAACAATCGCTGCCATTTCTGCTGATGTTTTATAGGATTCCCCAGTTAACATAGCGGTTAACGCACCAGCTATAGCTCTTCCAAGTTTTGAATCATAAGCAATTCCAATTCTCATAAGCAAGGAACCAAGGTTTGCATAACCTAGGCCAAGAGTTCTATAATCATAAGATCCTTGTGCAATTTCTTTTGATGGAAATTGTGCCATTTCTACTGAAATTTCTAGCACAATAGTCCATATTCTTAAAGCGTGCTTGTATGAATCTATATCAAATTTCTGTTTATCGTCATCATAAAATTTTACAAGGTTAAGACTTGCCAAATTACAAGCGGTATTGTCCAAGAACAGATACTCCGAACAAGGATTTGAAGCCCTAATTCTTCCACCCTGAGGGGAGGTATGCCACTCATTTATTGTTGTATCATACTGAACTCCTGGGTCAGCACATTTCCAGGCAGCATCAGCAACTTTATTCCACAATTCCCTTGCTTTTATTGTTTTCATTACTGAACCATCAGTTCTTGCTGTTAATTCCCAATCTCCATCACTTTCTAAGGCATCTATAAACTTATGGGGGACCCGAACAGAGTTATTAGAGTTTTGTCCTGAAACTGTTGCATATGCTTCTCCATTAAAGTCTGCAGGATATCCAGCTGCAATTAATGCTCTTGCTTTATCTTCCTCTATTGCTTTCCACTCAATAAATTCTTCAATATCTGGGTGATCTAAATCCAAAATTACCATTTTTGCAGCTCTTCTTGTTGTTCCACCAGACTTAATAGCACCAGCTGCTCGATCTCCAATTTTTAGGAACGACATAACACCTGAGGACACACCACCACCTGAAAGTGTTTCCCCTTCACCTCGCAAGTGAGAGAAGTTAGTACCTGTACCTGATCCAAACTTAAATAATCTTGCTTCTTTTACCCAGAGGTCCATGATTCCTCCTTCGTTTACAAGATCATCATCAATTGATTGAATAAAACATGCATGAGGTTGTGGTCTTGAATATGAGTCTTCACCCATTGTTAGTTCTCCATTTTCAGGATTAACATACCAAAAGCCTTGAGGCTTTCCATCAAGACCATATTTATAATTAAGACCTGTATTAAACCACTGAGGACTATTTGGTGCTGCCATTTGTGTCGCAAGCATATATTTCAATTCATCTTCAAAAGCTTCTGCATCTTTCTTTGTTGCAAAATAACCTGTTTCTTCTCCCCAGTGCCTCCAGGTTTCTGCCAATCTATCAAATACTTGACGAGATGAAGTTTCAGGGCCTAATATGGTTTCTCCATTTTCATCTTTAATTTCATTTCCGTCACTATCTACTTGCGGAACTCCTGCTTTTCTAAAGTATTTTGAGACCATAATGTCTGTTGCAACTTGTGACCATGTGGAAGGTATCTCAACATCGTTCATTTCAAAAACCACAGAACCATCAGGATTGGTTATTTTAGAACTTCTTTTCTCCCAGACTATTCCCTTATATGGATCTCCAGGTGAGGTATATTTTCTTGTGATTTTAAGCCCCGTACTCTTTGCCACTGCAAACTCCTTTTATAACTAAATGTTGTGTATAACATGTATCTTGACACTAAATGTAGTGTGTAGTAACTATATTACAAATGGCTTTAATTATCAAGCTTATCTAGGTAAAATTTTCGCGAGGTTTAATGTTTCAAAAACAATTAAGGTATGTTCAAATTATTTTAACGCTGGCAACTTTTGCCGGCCTTCTATTAAATAATTCGCCTCTCTTGTCAGCAGCTTTTGTTGGTCTAATTTTAATTTGGCACTTAGAAATGTTAACTGGTCAACTTCGCATTGATACAAATGAATACTTGTTAATCATTGCTTTCATCTTCCTTGCCTTCTTTCCAGTTCTATCAAGCAATTTGATTTCATTTTCATTTACAACAATTACCTACCTTTGTCTTCTAGTCTTCTCTATTTTATTCGTAAGCTATACAAGCATCAGCATTTATAAGTTTGGACACATAGTTTTTTCTACTACAGTATCTTTTTCTATTGTTGCATTCATTATTAGTGAAAAATACCAAGTAAATATAAGTTATATAACATATCTATTCTTATCACTATTTTTCTTAAAAACTTTAGCAACCTTTTTAAACGTACAATTTAGTAATTTTCAATATTTCTTTAATTTTTTTGCTTCTTTGATTGTAATGATCGGCATAAGCAGTTTTTATGACTATAAATTCATATTTATAGTTTTAACAGCTATTAGTACTTCACTTTGTGTTGTTTTTGTAAACTTTCTATTCTTACGTATCCGATATGAATCTGAATATATTATGGAATTAACTAATGAAATATATCTATATGATTATTTAGTAGCTTTTCTATTTTCGCTCTATTTTGTTGATTCATTAAATATTCTGAATGGTTTATTCTAATTAAGTGGAATTAAAACAAATAAACAAATCTCCATTTACACAAACTAAATTTTTAGAGTTAGTAAAAAACCTTAGTAATCAAAATGATTTTGAAGATTTTAAAAAAGGGTACTGCATAGATGGGGGGATTCTTTATAACAT
This sequence comes from uncultured Candidatus Actinomarina sp., assembly GCA_902565645.1. Classification (GTDB taxonomy): domain Bacteria; phylum Actinomycetota; class Acidimicrobiia; order Actinomarinales; family Actinomarinaceae; genus Actinomarina. The sequence continues at coordinate 16,401 of CACFFJ010000003.1, read as the reverse complement.
AGGTAATCGTGATTATGTTGATTATCGTCCAAGCCTAAAAACTACTCAAAAGGCCCTCGGGAAAAGAAGTATAACCTCTCTAGAGTTAGATTCGCTAACTTACGAACAAGTTAAGCAACTTTTAAAGGATAAACAATATAAAGATGCAATTATTAAGAAAAGCGATTATTCAATAAGCTTGAATCTTCCAAATAACTACGATTTATATCTTAAAAATCTTGGCAAAAAGAAGAGACATGAACTTAAAAGAAAAAAATCTAAATTTAAGACACAACTCAATGAGGTAGAACTTAAAATTGGTGACGATCAATTAATTTTTAATAAATTTGTAGAACAACACAAACTTTCTGATGGTAAAAAAGGAAGTTTTATGAATCAAGAGGTAGAGTTATTTTTTCAGAATTTACTAACCATTAAAGGGTGGAAAATATATTTTATAGAGAATGACAAGGAATTAATTTCATCTGCTTTTGTTTATGAAAACAAGAAAGGTTGTTATCTATATAATTCAACAAAAAATAGCGAATTCGACGATGTAAACCCGGGGATAGTCCTAATTGATTTAATTATTCAAAAAATGATTAAAGAGAAGAAGGACTTTTTTGATTTTCTTAAAGGTTTTGATAGGTACAAAGTAGATTTAGGTGGTTCTCCAACGCAGCTTTATGATTTAGCAATAACTCTATGAACATCTTACAACTCTCTTTTCATACATCTCCATACTCTGAAATTGGAGTAAATGATGGAGGAGGGCTGAACATTTATGTTCAGCAAATTTCAAAACATTTGTCTAATAACCATAATGTGACAGTAGTTACAGCTGAAAAAGCTCAAAGCTTTAAAAGTGATAATTTAGAGTTTTATTCACTAAATTTATTTGAACAGGATCTTCCTATGGATGATAAAGAACTACATTTAATTGAATTCCAGAAGAAACTAAAAGAAACTTTTGAGCTAAACAATTTTGATATAATCCACAGTCATTATTGGCTGTCTGGTTTAGTTGCAAAAGATATTTCAGATAAATTTAATATACCCTATATTTTCACCTCCCATAGCTTAGGGGTTTTTCTTGAAGGCTACAACAAAGAACGTACAGATTGTGAAAAAATAATAATGAACAAAGCAAACTTTGTAACCGCATCTTCAAATTACGAAAATAGTTTAATTTCAGAGAGTTACAATATTGATAGAAAAAAGATAAAACTAATAACGCCAGGTGTTGATGAAAACTTATTTTCACCGGACTCAAGCCTTAGAAGAGAAAATATTTTTTTATCAATAGGTAGAATACAGAAACAAAAAAGACAGTCAGAGGCCATAGAGTTTTTAAATTCTTTTAGAGAAATTGAAAATGATTTTAAATGTTACTTTATAGGAGGTCCTAGCGGTACTTCAGGAGATGATTATTTTTTAGAACTTAAGGAAAATGTAAAGAAGTTAAATTTAGAATCACATGTAGAATTTTTAGGGAACCTACCTCAAAGCAAGATTAGAGAATTACTAAATAGGTCAAAATTATTAATCCACACTTCAGAGTATGAAACCTTTGGACTGGTTGCTATTGAAGCACACTCAGTAGGTGTACCAGTAGTTAGTATTAATCAAGGTTCTTTTAAAGAGATTATTGACAACAACATCAATGGGTATATTGCAGAATCGTTTGAAGATAAAGATTTAAATGAGTTTATATTAAAAATTTTCAATGACAATCAATATGCAGATTACGTTTCAAAAAGTGCAATAAATAGTTCTAAAAAATATAATTGGAAAGATACTTCAGAAAAGTTGAATTTACTTTATCAGGAGCTTAAATTACGTTGAAAAAAGCTAACTATTGCTTCTGAAAATTCATCTGTATAAACCCAGATACTTTGTACATGACGCATATCTTCATATCTATAGGCCTCTACTTCTATTCCAAGATCATTAGCTATCTTAATTAGATCATCCGTGTGATGAGCTAATACTCTTTTATCTAACATTCCATTAAAGATTAAAATTGGTTGTTTATCTCCCATTGGGAGTGCAGTTGCTGGAACTACTTCAGTAATATTTACGCCTTTAAATATTAATGAATAATGCGATGTTGGGTAAAACAAGAAAGGTGGAAAACCTTGATAAACCATTTCTTCTTTAACAAGAGTTTCAAAATCTACTGGTGGGTCATGAACAGCAATAGCTGCAAAATTATTAGATTTTGCAGGCGTTGTAAGAGCGGTCAAAGCTCCCAAAGACTGACCATATATTCCTATATTTGAAGGTGAAATTCCTTTTTCCTCAACTAACCATTTCAATGATGCTGCAGAGTCATCAGACTCTCTTTGACCTGCTGAGTAAAATCCATCTTCGCATGTACTATCACCATGATCTCGCATATCAATAGCTAGAACATTAAAACCTGCATGATAAAGAATCCCAGCAGAAAGAAGAATACCTGATGAATACTTACTACTTGTTAACCCGTGTATCAACATTACAGTTGGTCCTTTAGGATTTGTCTCCATCCACCAAGCACTAAGCTCAATTGCTCCTCCATCTGATGGAATTGTTACAGTTTCATAATTAGGTATAAAGTAAGGTTTTGGATCAATATTATATTCTATGAAAACTCCTGTTTCAGAATCTTCATACCCTTCAGGAACTGTGAAGTTACTAGGAGTATTGCTTTGCTCTCCCTCCCAAACTGCACAAGGTACAGTCCCAGCTATTCCAAAAACATAATAACCAGCATAAAAATATCCTCCTACAAGGACTATTAATAAGACAATTAATACTTTTTTTAATTTACCCATACTTTAAATAAAGAATACACAAAAAATGCAGCAAAGATAATCATATTAGAATTTATTAAGAATTTTTGTCACCTTATAATAATCAAGATGAGTAAAATTATATCCTTTGCATCAGATTTTGGCTTGAGTGATGGTTCTGTTGGAGTTGTAAAAGGCGTTATCAATAGAATAGATCCTGATATAAAAATCAACGATATTTCTCATGGAATACCTCCTCAAAACATTAAGCAAGGTAGCTTACTTTTAATGAGAGCTATTCAATATATTCCACAAGGAGTTTTATTAGCAGTTGTTGATCCAGGTGTAGGAACAGACAGAAAGCCAATTGCACTTGAAACAGAGTGGGGAGTAATGATTGGACCAGATAATGGGCTTTTAAATTTAGCATGTGCCACAGTTGGAGGGGCTCAGAGAGGCTTTTTACTAGATAATCAAAATTGGATTATTCCAAGCGAGGGAAATACTTTTCATGCACGCGATGTCTTTGCTCCATTTGCAGCAGGATATGCATCAGGGCAACTAAAAATAGAAGAATTTGGTCCTGAACTGGATTTACAAAATTTAAATCAGTATTTAATTCCATTAACTGATGTATCTAAAGATGAAATAAAAGGCGAAATACTTTGGATAGACCATTATGGAAATTGCCAAACAAACGTATCACCAGAAGAATTGAACGGTTTAAAGAAGTCAATTGGGGACGTGGTAAATATACGAATTGGAAATAATGAAATTAAAACTACTTGGGTAGAGACTTATCAAGGAGAACACCTAGGTAACGTAGGCTTAGTTACAGATTCATGGGGGATGGTCTCTCTCTTTGCAACTAACAAAAATGCATCAAAAATTTTAAATATTGAAGATGGTGCAAAAATAAGTTTTTTAGTTTAGATGAATCTAAGTGCAAGAGAAGCTGAAACGAGAATAATCAATGCTAATAACACTACAAATACTAATGTCCATGGCCTCATGAGACTATCTTAGATAAATGAAAACATTAAACATCATTGTCACTGAAAACTGTGAACTATGCGACAAAGGTCTTAAAAAAATTAATACTTTAAAGTATTTTTTTAAAATACAAGAAATGGATGTTGAAAACGGATACCAAGAGTATTTATTAAGAGTTCCCGTAGTTTTGTATAAAGAAAAAGTTTTAGATGAAGGAATTTTATCTAAAACTAAGATTCTTAGAAATTTTATTTTATCTTAAATATCTATTGGCTTGGAAGTATCCCTTGTTTTTATTGATTCTTCTAAGAATTCTATAATTTTTTCTGCAACATTAATTTTTGAAGCAGTTTCAATACCTTCTAATCCTGGAGACGAATTTACTTCAAGAACAAGGGCCCCTCTGTCAGATTGAATTAGATCAACTCCTGCAACACTTAATCCAAGAACTTTAGCAGCCTTTACCGCGCTCTTTTCTTCCTCAGGGGTAATTTCATAGTTTTCAGCCTTCCCGCCTAAATGAACATTAGACCTAAACTCACCAGGTCTAGCTGTTCTTTTCATTGAAGCTACAACTTTATCTCCAACAACGATAGCCCTAATATCTTGACCCTTTGATTCCGCAATGAATTCTTGAACTAGAATGTTTGCATCTATTTTCTTCATTGTTTCAATAACACTTATAGCAGCATCCATTGTTTCTGTTAATACAACACCTCTACCTTGTGTTCCTTCAAGTAATTTAATTACAAAAGGAGGTTCTCCAACTGTTTTTAATACTGATTCAACATCTCTTGAGAAATGAACATATCCAGTAATTGGCATGTCTACACCAGTATTTCCAATAAGCTGTAATGCTCTCAGCTTGTCTCGAGATCTATTTATTGAAGCAGAAGAGTTTGCTGAAAGTGATCCCATCAGTTCAAATTGTCTAACAACAGCTGCTCCATAAAAAGTCCAAGAAGCAGCGATTCTTGGGATTACAGAGTCATAACTTAATTCGTTACCTGCCATATAAATCCTGGGCTTACCTTTTGCCATACTCATATAGCATCTAAGGTAACTTACAACCTCAGCGTCGTGTCCTCTTTTTTTGGCTGTTTCATAAAGTCGTTTTGTTGAATAAAGTTTTATATCTTGTGAGAGAATTCCTATTTTCATTTTTTCTTACTTTTTCCATTTTTCTTACTTTTTCCATTTGGTGAGGTTAAGAAACTAATTGATGGATTTACCATCCATCTTCTACCAAGAGCTTTTCTTCCAATTAGCATTGTGTAATCCATTGGACCTCTGTCAGTAAGAGTTAATTCAATATTTTTAGTAATTCCATCCATTAAAATATCGGTTTTTATATAAGGTCTTCTTTCAACATCTCCATTGGAACTTCTTATTCTCTTAAATCCTGCAAGTGGAGCTGAAGTTTTTCTAACAGTGTTGTTTCTTTTTTTAACTGTAAATTTTACGTATTTCACATCTTTTCTTGTAACAAACTTTATATCAGCAGCATCTATTGTTGCAATATTTGCACCAGTATCAATTTTTGCAATAACTTGCTTTATCTTAAGATCAGGCAGTGCGGCATTTTCTCTCCACCCAACCACTCTTTTCTTTCTTTCTTTCTTTTCAGCCATTTATAAACCCAAAATATCCTGTAGCTCAATATATTTACCAACAATGTAAACACATTACTCGCAACATAGAGAAAATAATAATTAACTTATTAAAACAATGAAAGTGAAATTTTCTTAAGAAACCTAAGTTATTTGACTTTTTATAATTTTAAGAATGAAATTACTTAGTTAATCGCAAAGACTTAAAATAAATAATATGACCAATAGTGTTATTGTTTCCCCACATTATCTTTCATCCAAAGCGGGCCAAGTTGTAATTGAAAAGGGTGGTAATGCAATAGATGCGGCGATTGCTGTAAATATAGTCCAAGGAGTAGCTGCACCAGAAACATGTGGTATTGGAGGAGATCTTTTTGCATTGATTTGGATAAATGGTGAGGAGAAGCCATATTGCTTGGATTCATCTGGTTATGCTGGATCAAATATTGATACAATAGATTTTTCTTCATTTAAATCACTACCTTTAAACCATGAAGCTACTGTAACTGTTCCCGGCGCTGTAAAAGGTTGGGAATCGATCCACAATAAATTTGGCAAACTTAGTTTTAAGGATTTATTTCAAGAAGCTATCAAGATTTGTAATGAAGGGTTTGAAGTTAGTGTGGAACTAAACCATACTTTAAACCACCATAAAGATTCACTAAAAAAGCAAAATTCATCTGAGAACTTTTATGTAGATGGGAAACCTGTTGAAGTTGGAAAAATTGTAAGAAGGGAAAAACTTGGAAAGACTCTTTCATCAATAGCTAATAACGGTTCCAGTGTTTTTTATGAAGGTGATATAGCAAAAGCAATATCTAAAGCTACAAAGAATACATTAACTGAAGAAGATATAAATAGTTTTGATTCAAAATGGGTATCTCCATTAAAAATTGATATTTATGGAAAAACTGGATGGGTCACCCCACCTCATACTCAAAGCTACTTAACTCTTGCAACCCTTAAAGCATACGAACTAATTACAAATTTAGGAGGTGAGCTAGACCCACATTTATTAGTTGAGTGTTATAGATCTCTTGCAGCGGACAGGGATCAAATTACATATGACTACGGAGACAAAATAGATTCTTTTGTTGGACTTAATCTTGATTATATAAAATCTAAAGTTTCAGAGATTGACACTTATCAAGCAAAATCATTTCAAAATCCTGAAAAACTTGGAGGTGGTACAGCATATATGGCGGTAAAAGATTCTGAAGGAAATGCAGTTTCACTTATTCAATCAAATTTTCATGGAATAGGAAGCACTATAGGTGTTTCAGATTATGGCTTTTTTCTTCACAACAGGGGTGCCGGTTTTAATTTAATTGATAATCATCCCAATAAAATCTATCCACACAGAAAACCATTACATACACTCTCTCCGACTATTTGGAGCAAGGACGGAAAGCTAGATATGGTTATAGGAACAAGAGGAGGTAGGTACCAGCCCCAATTACTAAGTCAGTTTATATTACCTATACTCCTTAAAAGCTCAACACCAGAAGAAGCTATGAATAAAAGTAGGTGGGTAATTGATTACTTTGGAGAAAATACAGAATCTAATCTAATCTTTGAAAAAACTAGTGATGAAAATACAATTAATTACTTAAAAGATAAGGGACACAAAATAACAATGAAGGATTCTTTACAATCTAGCTTTGGTCCAATTTCGATTATTTATAGAGATGACAATGAATCATGGCGTGGAGTTGCTGATTCAAGAGTTGCAACAGCAAAAGCAATATATTAACGACTACCCACTTATTTTTTTATAGTTTTCTTCTTGGTAGTCCAAGCTATCCCAATGTTTTTCAATAATCTCATCTAAGCCACATAAGTAAAATAAAGGAAATAACAAATCTTCTACTTGCTCAGGAGATCCTCCTTGGAATCTATATTTGTAATATTCGTATTCTAAAAAATAATTTAAGGTTAGACCATCATCAACATGAACCAGCATTTCGTCTTCCAAGACATTACATTCTTCCTTGAGTTTATTTGTCTTTTGATTTTCAGATAGAAGCTCAAAGCTAGGATATATTTCTATATACGATGAAATTGTAGCTTCTTCATACTCATTGTTATAAGAAGTAAATGAGCATGAAACAAAAATGAATATTATTATTGGTATCCATTTTTTCATAATCTAATTCTACTTACTTAAAGGAATATTTTTATTGAACCTAAAGATACATCCTTGTAGTGTTTATAAAAGGAATTAGAAATGAAACGTATTTATACATTTGGTCACGAACAGGTTGAGCGTAACCTAACTGTTGGGGATATCATTAAGAACAAATCCAATGGTATAAAAATGACGCAAGTAACTGCACAAAATGCAGAAGAAGCAGAAATACTTGCTGATCAAGATATAGATATGATTATTACTGGAAGTGATTGGTATGAAGATGTTAGAAAGGGAGCACCTAATAGCTTCATAACTGCCGCACTTTTTGCAGGTAGATATATAACAAATGATGAAATTTTAGAAGGTGCTTTCAAAGCTGCTATGGCTGGAGCTGACTCAGTATTAACACCTCGTGGTATGGATGTAGTAGAAATGCTAGCCAATCAGGGTTTTGCTGTTCAAGGACATGTTGGTATGGTTCCATCTCTTTCTACTCAATATGGTGGGATAAGAACATTAGGTAAAACAGCCGAAGAAGCAATTAAGATTTTACAGGATATGAAGAGACTAGAAAATGCAGGAGCTTTTGGTGCAGAAGTAGAATGTGTAGCTGAAGATGCATTGACTGAAATAAAGAAGCACACTTCTTTAGTAATAAATTCTCTTGGAGCTGGATCCGGAGGTGATGTAATATTTTTATTTTTTGAAGATATTTGTGGAGAGACAATGGGAATGAAAACTCCTAGACACGCAAAATCATGGGGAGATGGAGCTTCAATAAGAAAATCACTAGACAACGAGAGAAGAAAATCGATAAAAGGGTTTAAAGAAGATGTAGATAAAGGTGCTTTCCCTAGCTCTGATTTTACTGTTTCGATGTTACCTGGGGAAAAAACGAAGCTTATTGAAGAACTCGATAAAATATAATTAGAGAGTAAATAATGGTAAACAAAAAAGTTGTAAATATTGCAGGATATAAATTTGTCGACCTTCATGACAGAGATGAACTTAGGGAACCACTACTTCAGCATTGTGAAGAGCTTGGCATTAAAGGAACAATTTTACTAAGTCCAAACGGGATTAATTTTTCTCTTGCTGGATCTCAAGAATCTATAGATGGTTATCTAGAATTCCTTGAGTCAGATAAAAGGTTTCAAGGCATACCCTTAAAAGTTACCTACAACGATTATCAACCCTTTAGAAGAATGCTTGTAAGGTTAAAAAAAGAAATTATATCTTTAGGGCTTGAGGATATAAGACCAGCAGAGTTTACGGGACCAAATATTAAACCTACTGAATTAGAAGCAATGTTAGATAACGAAGAAGAAGTTGTAGTTCTTGATACAAGAAACGACTACGAAGTGAGAGTAGGTACTTTCCAAAATGCAATTGACCTTGACATACCTTCTTTCAGAGATTTCCCTGCTGCAGTTGAAAAGCTTCCTGAAGAATATAAAAAGAAACCAATAGTTATGTTTTGCACTGGCGGAATTAGATGTGAAAAAGCCTCAGCTGTAATGCTTAAAGCTGGATTTGAAAATGTTAAACAATTGCAAGGTGGAGTTCTAGATTACTTTAAAGAAACTGGAGGGAAATATTGGGATGGTGACTGTTTTGTTTTTGATGATAGAGTAGCACTTGATAAAAATCTGAATGAAACAGATTATGTAATGTGCTATTCATGTAGAGAACCTTTAACTAAAGAAGAAGTAAGATCACCTCATTACAAGATAGATGATTACTGCCCATACTGTATAGATGATTCTTTGAAGCAGAAGATATAAATATTAATGCGATTATTTGAGACATTATTAGTTTCCTCCGTTCTTTTAGTTGCAATCGTTCAAATGGTATCTTCATTTAAAGAGTGGAGAAATAAAGAGAATAGATATATAGGTTCAAACAGTCCTCAAAATTTATTACTAATAGTTTCTTTTGTATTGTTTGTAATACATTTTTTCCTTGAGGGGATTAGGTGGCAGCTTTATTATCTATACGCTTATTTAATTTTTGCTTTAATTGTTACTTTTTTATTAAAGAAAACTCTACTTAAAAATTGGAAAGGCTTAAGAACTTTTATTGAATTTTTAAATCTATTCCCACTAATGATTTCTATATTCCTTTCTTGGGTTCTTCCAGTTCCCAAATTAATTGAACCAGTAGGGGAATATAACGTAGGAAGAATTGAAAAACATTTAATTCTTGAAGACAGGGTAAACGGAGAAGCTTTTTCTTTATTGAGCAATTTAGAAGAAAATACAAATAGAGAATTAATGATAACTTTTTGGTATCCAACATATGAAAAAAAGAAAGATACAAGTTGGTTTCTTTTAGAAGACAAGACAACCCCAACAAGATTGGTTATAAATTATTTAAATAAAAACTTTGGATTAACGATGCCAGTTAACTCACTTAATCATGCCAAGTTAACTAAAGTTAAAGCTTCACTAGATGTAAACCCAATAGTAAACCCTGATACACCATTAGTTGTTTATACTCACGGATGGCCTGCACATAGACATTTCGCTGCAGATCAATTGATTAACCTTGCTTCTCATGGCTACATAGTTGTGTCAATTAACCACACTGGTCTCTCATTGTTTACAGAATTTCCAGATGGAAGAAGGGTAGACAACATACCAGGGGTACAGCTAGATGGTAAAACTTCAGACCTTATGTTTGGGATGGCAGAAGATATTGACAGCGTTGTCAGGTATCTAAAAAGTGATGAGGTTAAAGAAAATAACTTAATTAGTGAAATAAGTAAGGCAATTGATTTTAATGATATCAATGTAATTGGTCATTCAACTGGTGGAGGTGCTGGAATATTATATTGTTCAATATATCAAAGCTGTAGCAGCTATATGGGTCATGACACCTATGGAGGACCGACTTTGGATGGGAAGTACCCAGTAAATTTTGATGCACCAGCAGTTTATATATATAGTGAAGATTGGTTTGATAGTTCAGGAGATGAATCTTGGCCAACTGAAATTGATAATTATTTAAATAATTTTAAGAATGTAAATACATATGGTTATTACATAAGTGATACAGGTCATTATGATTTTCTCGCTTTTGGATCTTTAAGTCCACTTGCTGGAAGAACTATTTTGAAAGGGCCTATAAGTTACGAAGATTCATATAAAATAGTTGATGGTTTAAATTTACAACTCATTAGGGATAAAAAAATAACATTCGACAACTACCCATATTTAAATTCTTTTAAATAAGGATTATTTCAATTTCTTTGTAAGAGCAACCACATCGTGCATTGTTTTTATAATTTCATCTGGGTTGTAATATTTTTTCCATAAAATTTTTCTAGAATTTACAGATTCGTCTGATATTTTTAATCGTCTAAGTTTCTTTTTCTCATCTTCAACAAGATTCAAGTTTCTTTTAATAAAAAGGTTACTTAGGTGATCACCATCTCCTTCAAACTGCCCTCTCCAATTAATCTTTATACCCATATTTAAACTCTGAGGAAAATAAGCAAAAAAAGAAATATAGGTAGTGGATGACTTGCCATGGCTTTGAGTATAAACAGCTATTTCACACCTATACCCATCTAATGTTCCAGACATAACTTTTTTCTTCCACAAGCTTTCTGGGGGTGTGTATTGGAAATTTAATTTTTCTGAAGCTTGTATTAAAGCGGTATTAATTTTATGAAAGGATTTTTTAATAGCAACATATATCAATATCCCAACAAAGATACCTATTGCTATCCACATAATTAGACTCTACCAAGCTTTAAGGAGTTCCAGCAGCTTCAGTTGCTGTTTCCTCCTCAATCTCTTCTTCTAACAGTCCGCAATCGCTAAGTACTTCCTCTGTTTGACCACCGCCAAAAACTACTCTTTCAAAAACAACTACCGCGTATATTTCATCTTCACTAAGTTTTCCTTGAAAGGCAGGCATCCCACCAATAGAAACTTTGTCTTCAGCTCCATACGTAGGTCCAACTTCATTTTGCCAACCTGCTGAACCAAGTTCTATCCATTTTGCATGATCTGAACAAGTAGGGAAGGTGGTATAAAGTTCTCCTCCAATAAATGCTGGACCAACTCCACCACCACCATTTGCACCATGGCAACCAGCACAAGCAGCTGAACCTGAGTAAACCTGCTGCCCTAAAGCAACATAGTTAATAGTTGAAGAAGCTACACCTCTTCCTTCAAAAGGGCTGCCATCACAGTTAACTGTTTGTTGTGATTTTCTATCAACATTTAAAATACCATTTACTCCACATTCTTGTGTATTGGATGTGTTTATCATTCCAATCAAGATAAATAGTGGAATAAGTATAAAGCTTAAATTCAACCAACCAGGAAGAGATGTTTCTGCATTTAACTTTATCCCCATTGTCTTGTTTATTACTGCTACTTTCTTTACTACAGTCTTAACATTTGCTGGAGCTACAACTTCTTCAACAACTTCTTCTTCAACAGGGGTTTCTTCAACAACTTCTTCTGTAGTGGCTTCAACAACTTCTTCTTCAACAACTTCTTCTGTAGTGGCTTCAACAGGAGCACTAGACTCGATTGCTTCACCACCAGCCCATGATTGTAAAACTTCATCTACGGATTTTCCTGAAGCTTCAGCTCTTGCTTCCGCCGATCTTTGAACTAATTCTTCAGGAGCTTTTAGAATCTCAGCTACTTTACTTAACAGCTCACTCATCAGACTCTCCTAAAGATAGTAAATATGTAATTAAGCTATCAAAATCCTCTTGGGTAAGAAAATCATAGCTTGGGTGAGGGATGGTATCTCTGACAGAAGAGGAGTCTTTCAAATATCTAGAAAGCCATTGACTATTATTTGTAGGCTCTCTAGAGGCTGAATTGGAAAGATCTGGACCTATTCTTACAAGTCCTGTGTTTAAAATCACTGCTTTATCAGCATATTTATTTTTAAGTACAATTCCATTTTGTGAGTCAGGAATTAATACTCTTACATTTTGGGTATGGCAAGATTGACAATTCAATTGATTGTAAACTTCAGCACCCTTTAAAGCTTCATTTGTGATTTCAAAAGAATTATTTAAAGAATCTGCAACCAAGGTTTCGCTCTGTTGCTTAGGAATAGAAAATGCGAAAATATAGGTAAAGATTGCTACAGAAATAACCCCTGCTATAAAGGCAAATGAACTTTCTTTTTCCATTTCTACCGGTTCTTCTTCAACAACTTCTTCTTCAACAACTTCTTCTTCAACAACTTCTTCTGTAGTGGCTTCAACAACTTCTTCTTCAACAACTTCTTCTGTAGTGGCTTCAACAGGAGCACTAGACTCGATTGCTTCACCGCCAGCCCATGATTGTAAAACTTCATCTACGGATTTTCCTGAAGCTTCAGCTCTTGCTTCCGCCGATCTTTGAACTAATTCTTCAGGAGCTTTTAGAATCTCAGCTACTTTACTTAACAGCTCACTCATCTACCTGCTCCTCAATAAGCTCTACGGATTCAATTTCAGTTATTGGACCACTAGAAATTGCTCTAATTGTTGTTAAGAAAAATAAGAAAACTCCAACAAGAAGTAACAAAGAAAGAAATAAGTTTATTGTGTACGGGGTTCCCACCAAAGACCATGTTATTAAGAAACCTTCACCGTATATAGTTGGGTTTCCTGCATTTGCTCCAGCGTTCCATGAGTAACCAGAATTTATTCCGATTATTCCGTTGACTAAAAGAGATAGAAGAATAACTGATTTTAACAAGAAACTATTTGCAGATTCCATTTTTGTTTGAACAATTTCTCTTCCAAATATTCTTGGGATTAGATAGTAGACAAAAGGAACAACAATTAACACAAGACTATAGATATAGCCATATCTAATAGCATTCTCAAAACTTGTAACGCTTACTAATGGGATTAAGTTAGAAAGAGAACTTACTATCTGAAATATATTAGTAATAAAGAAGACTACAAAAGAAATGTTTATTAGTTCATAGATAACCTGGTTCTCTGTATCTCTTGTAGATACAGTTTTAAGGTAATTAACTAACAAAGATAGCGCGGGGATTGCTAAACCCAGAGAGAGATATATAGATACATTTTCAATCCAATTTGGTAACACTGATCCGTAATGAAATTTATAGTTTGTCCATGGTAGTAAAAACAAATATCCCCAAAAAGTAATAGAGCTTAAGGTTTTGTTATATAAGGTAGCATTTATACCTTTTGTCATTAAGAAAAATAAAATTGATAAAAACACAAAAGAAAACCCTACATATATATGGGAAGAGACATACAAAGAGTTAATAAAAAAGTTATCTGAAATTACTTGATAGTCACTTCTATAAACAAAAAGGGAAAGACAATAAAATACCATAGCTCCAATTAAAAACTGGCTACTGATAAATAATGAAGCTTCTTTTTTTGCTAGAAGGTTTAGGAAAATTAAACCTAGAAGAGCCAGCATCAAAAGCAGTTTGAATATTAATAAGTATGTTGTGTTTCCAAAAGAAAACATATCATTTGGGAATATCAATCCTAAGATAATTTCTATAGATTCAAAACCAACTATCCCCAAACATGTCAAGAAAAAGAGTGGAAATAATATCAGCCTTCTTCCTATTGATTTTGACAACAAATAGACAGTTGCAAAAATACAAATGAAAACAAGTAGTAAATTATATGAAGTTTGGTTTGATATTTTCTCCAGGACTCCATAATTGAAAATTCGAGTGTGAGGCAAAGCTCCAGAAAAAAGAAAATAAAAATCCTTTAATAAACTTATTGTTACAGCTAAAAGAATCAATAAGGGGGTAAATAAAACGAAAAACTTAGAAAGTTCTTGTTCGTTTTTTGGTATTAATTTTATTTTCATATCTCTTTATATATAGTAATTAACAACTTGACTTTAGTGTTGTTCAAAAAAAATACATTCTCAAAATATACAAAATTTTATTAAAAGTTATCTGATAGAATTTATAATATTTAATGTATTCACGATAAAATATAGATATAAGGTTTTGAGGATAACTTGATAAATTTTGTTTTTAAGCATAGGTATAAAATTGGCCCGAGTCTTATTGTTATGGGCATCGGAGGCATAACCATAGGTGTAATAATTGCCCATTTTGCAGGCTTTCCCAAAGGTGAAGTTATTGATTACTTTAATTGGATGCCTAGAGGGTGGTTGATGCAAACTTTTGGTCAACTTGTTGCTTTTGGTGCTGGTCAATTATTTTTGCTTGGTATGGCAATGTTAGCATGGCAAGATACACCACTAACCTGGACAAGAGCAGCCTACCTTGCTCTATTAAGCTGGATTCAGTTAACTTTAATATTTGGCGTCCTTCCATCAGAATGGCTAAACCTATCACAGGGTCCATTAGAATGGACGAATCAGAGAGAGTTTATAAAATTTCCTCCAATATTATTTTTAGGTAATGAAATCTCACTTAGTCTTGGTGCTTTAAAAGATATAATTCAGCTAGGAATTTCTCAAGGAGCATTGGTAACTGTCATTATTGGTGGTTATTTAATACAAGATTTAAACAATGCAAAAGAAAGAGGAAAAACAAGAATATCAGACTACGGAAAGAAAGTTGTAAAGGTAGACCAAGATGGCTAAGTCAGAAGTTTTAATTGAAATGCCAGAATTTGAAGAGAAGTATAACCTTGCAATGGTTGAGGCTGAGAAAATTTCCTCAAGAGTTAAACCTAAACAATTTTTACACATTGATGAAGCAGAGTGCATTCTATGTGAAGGCTGTGTAGATATTTGTCCATGGAAATGTATTCATTATTTATCTAATGAAGCAATAGAGGATTCAGTAAATGTTGAGTCTCCAGAAGAGAGCGAAGGGGCAGTAGGTTTTTTTGTTGTTGATGAAGACGCATGTACACGTTGTGCTCTTTGTGTTGATAGGTGCCCAACAGGAGTAATCACTTTAGGCAAATTTGCAGGGTCGCTAGCAGACCAAGCAATTGAGAATGGTCTCTATACAGCTCCATGGGAAGAAGACTCTGGAGCAAGAGATGATAGGCACGGCTATATATATGGAAGGCTATAGAATTAAATAATGCAAAAACTTACTTTTAGAGAAAGAATAAAAGATACAGCAGTAGGTTTAGGAGACTCACTAAAAGGTAGTCAATTTTGGTCAAGTATATTCAGACCAGGCTCACCATTTAGAAAAGGATATTCTGATAGTCCTAGAAATAGAGCTTATGTTGTAATGAATAATGTTCTATATCACTTACACCCTGTAAAAGTAAAGAGACATGGAATCAGACTTTCGTATACCTTATGCTTAGGTGGACTTAGCTTCTTTTTATTTATTGTTTTAACAATTACTGGTATATGGTTAATGTTTTATTTCAGACCAACAGGCGAGTTGGCCTATATTGACATGGAAGCTCTACAGACCAGTATCGCTTTTGGTTCATTGGTAAGGAATATGCATAGATGGGGAGCACACTTAATGGTATTAGTTGTGTTTCTTCATATGTCTAGAGTTTTTTATCATGGAGCATATAAAGCACCTAGAGAATTTAATTGGGTAATTGGTGTTATTCTTTTATTCCTTACATTGTTTTTATCATTTACTGGTTACCTCTTACCTTGGGATCAGTTAGCTATTTGGGCAGTAACGGTGGGTGGAAATATGGCAGGCTACACGCCAGTTTTTGGCGCCCAAATTAAGTTCGCTTTATTTGCTGGCTTAGAAGCTACATCAGCTACTCTATTGAGATTTTATGTTCTCCATGTATTATTTTTCCCATTCATAATTGTTATATTCATGGCAATTCATTTTTGGAGGGTTAGAAAAGATGGCGGCATTTCGGGACCACTCTAATGGTAGATATCCCAGAACATTTACTTTTAAGGTCAGCTGAAGCAAGAGCAAAGGCTTTAGGTATTTCGGTAGAGCAAGCTTTAGCAGAAATGAAAGGGGAATC
>CACFFJ010000002.1 GCA_902565645.1 uncultured Candidatus Actinomarina sp. | reverse complement strand
TAAGTTCCTCTCGGTGGAATCAAGTAAATGGACCTTTTGGTGGAACTATCACAAGTATTTTTAAAAGCCCAGATGGATATTGGGTTACTACAACTGATAACTCAGGTCTCTCAGATAGCAATCTTTATTTAGTAGATAATAAAGAATTTACATGGCAGTTGAAAAAAACTATAAGTGGAAACATGGGTGGGGTTGTTGTTAATGCATCAAATTCCAATCAAATAGCATTTTATACCGAAGCAACAAGTAATTCAGATTCTGGTGTTTTTGTTTCTAAAGACGGTGGAGAAACTTGGGATGAAACAAACGTAGGTGGTGCACAATATTCAGCAATAGCTATAGGCACGCAAAATACTTCTACTCTGTATGTAGCAGGAAGATATTTTCCAAATGGAGAAGACTGTGAAGATGAAGAAGGTGAAGACGACTGTACTCCTGAAAAAAATTCAGCAATATTTATATCTAATGATTTTGGGGCCTCGTGGACAAAATCATCCTCCATACCAAAAGGAATTTTTAAAGAAATCGAATTAGAAGAAGGACAAGAACTAGAGGAAGAAGACATAGATAAAGTAACTGTTCTCTATGTAAGTCCATCTGATGATGACCATATATTTGTTGGTACAAGTAATTTACTATTAAAAAGTAATGATCGAGGATCGTCTTGGGAGTCTTTAAGTGACACTTTCCATAGATCAGATATTAAAGGTTTGGCAATTCATCCAAATAATCCAAACATAATTTATGCAAGAATTGGGCTTTATACATTTTCAGATTGTTCAGATGTAGATAATGATGACCCTGATTATGAAGAAAGTGTATCCAAGTATTGTCCAGGTATTTATAAAAGTACTGATGGAGGTGAGAGCTGGAAATTACTTAAAGAAGTAACCGGGGATCCATCAGAAGGTGGTGTGTATATAAATGAATATAATGATTCAGAAATTTATTCGGTTTTCTCAAGAGAAACATTTGTGAGTAAAGATGCTGGTTTATCATCTGATATTTTCCTAAATACAAAAGAACACCCTATTATTCCTGATGTTGGTGTTGAAATAATTACGTTTGGTGAAAGTGAATCTGAGGTATTTATGGCAGGTCTTCAGGGTGTTTATAGAACTTATGACAATGGTAAAACCTGGATTGAAACAAATACGGGTTTTGTAGGTTCTGAAGTTGTAGATCTTGTTACTGCTTTAGATGGAACTATGTACGCAACAACTTATAATCTAGGAATTTTTAAGAGCATAGATGGTGGTAAAAACTGGGGTTTTGCTTCATTTGGTATTAAAAGTTGGTATGGTATGCAGCTAGCAACTCACCCAGAAGATGCTGACACCGTATTTACAACAACTAGTGGAGGGGTTTATAAATCAACAAATGCTGGAGAATCTTGGAAGCTTATTGGAGGTACGGATCTTTGTGATGATGAAGAAGTAGGTGGAAATTGTCATTATCACGGAATCATTGTAGAGAAAGAAGCTCCTTTCAAAGTTCTTGTAGGTAGCGGTGGTGATCAGTATTCAAAAGAAGGTGTGGGGTTAACTGGTTCAGAAAACTCTGGAGAAACATGGAAAGCATCAGATAACGGATTTGTCCGAGATGTTCATGTAAGTAAATTAATAATTGATCCAAATAACAACAATATATTTTATGCAACTACTCAGGGAGCTACAGAATATACAGATAAAGTTGGTGACGGAGCAGGAGTGTTTAAAAGTACTGATCGTGGTAACAACTGGACCCAAATTAACAATGGGCTTGATAGCCTCGAAACCAATATATTAATTGTTGACCCTAATGATTCTGAGACACTCTATCTTGGAACAGATGACGACGGAGTTTACAAAAGTACAGATGGCGGAGAAAGTTGGAAAAAATTAAATGTCTCATCTCTTTCAAAATCTTTTGGTGTAGGAGATATTATTGTTGATCCAAAAAATAGTAACAATATTTATATTGGGACTGTAGATTATTTTAGACTCTCAGAAAGTAGAGGCGTCTTAGGAGATTTTGGTGTATATAAAAGTACCGATGGCGGAACAACATGGGAAGGATTTAATTCAGGCCTAAAACATCTCGGTGTATTCTCTCTTGAATTATCAGAAGAAAATAGAATCTTATATGCCGGAACAAGAGCTGGTGGTGTTTACTGGATAAGCTTAGATGGCTAAATTCTAGCTATTTTTTCTCCTTCTTTGTTGGTAAATTGTCCAGTAACAATAAGGATTAAATCTATTAATAACCATATTCCCAATCCTCCAAAGGTTAAAAGCATTAATATTCCAGTCCCTGTTTTCCCAACATAGAATCTGTGTGCTCCTATAACTCCCAACAGAAATGCTAAAAGTAAAGTTACAACCCACTGAGAGTCGCTTTCCGAAGGGCTACTTTTTTTTAGAAGTTTTTCTTTTTGTGCATCAAACTCTTCTTGAGATATAATCCTATCTCTTAGTAGTTCGTTTAGCTTTTTAATTTCGTCTGCAGTGCTCATGTTTATAGTACTATTGTAACTTATTTTCTATACTTGCAACTCTTTCAGAGATTGGTGGGTGAGAATAATAATAAGAACTAAATAGTGGGTCCGGAGTTAGGTTTGACGCATTGTCTTTACTGAGTTTTAAAAGCCCAGATATCATGCTCTCTCCTTTTGTGTATTTAAGAGAGAAATTATCAGAAGCAAACTCTCTTTGTCTTGAGATATATGAAGATATTGGCTTTGTAAGGAACGTGTAAGACCCTATAACCAAATAGAAAAGTAGAAATTTTGAGTATATGGTTATCTCATCAAGGCCGTGTGAAATAAAGAAATTATCAGATTGTAAGACTTGATCTAGAATGTAAAACCCAATAAATCCGAGAAATAAAGAAGCTATAACTGATTTTTTAATATGACCTAGTTTATAGTGACCTAGTTCATGCCCCAGTATAGATTCCATCTCAGAGGGAGTTATTGTCTTAAGTAAGGTATCAAAAAAGACAATTCTTTTGTTTTTCCCAAACCCTGTAAAAAAAGCATTCCCATGTGTACTTCTAAGGCTTGCATCCATGACAAACAAGCCTTGAGCTTTAAAATCTATTTCCTTAAGTAGTCTTTCAATAGGTTTTTTAAATTGTTCATCAACTAATGGTTCGAGTTTATTAAATAATGGAAGAATTAAAACCGGGTAAAGGAAAAAAACAATAGCCTGGAATAGGAATACTCCAAGAGCGGCATAAAGCCACCACGAAGTCCCAAGGTTGTCTATGATTGCAATAATCATTGCATACATCAGAGAAAAGAGTACGCTCTCAATTACTAAATTTTTTAAGATATCTTTTACAAATGTCTCTTTTGTAGTTTTGTTAAAACCGTGTCTCTCCTCAATTGAGAATGTTGAGTAGATAGATATTGGTAGATTAATAATCTGATTAACCAATATGAGCAGCAAACCAAGGAGTACTGCACCGATAATGTTTGAGGAAGTTGTATTAACTACTGTTTTGACAAGAGTATTAAACAATCCACCAAAAGTAAAAAGAATTAGAATCCCTACTCCAACAAGAGAGGTTATTATTCCAAACTTTATTCTCTCTAGGTTGTACTCTACAGATTTTTTATACTCTTCTTCAGTAACAACTCCAACAAATCTTTTTGGAATTGCATCTTTATTTTTATTTATTGAAGATATGTTTCTTATTTTTAAATATGTTTCCAAACTAAATTTAACAACTATAAAAATAATGAAGATTGTTGAAAAGTCAGCTGTGTTTAAGAAGTTGTTTAGTTGCATAGGATATATCCTAGTAGGTAATTTATTTTCCAAACCTTCTTTCTCTTTGGGCGTATTCTCTTAGGCATCTCAAAAAGTCTATTTTTCTAAATTCTGGCCAATAAACATCTTGAAAAATAAATTCGGAATAGGCGCTTTGCCAGAGTAGAAAGCCTGAAAGTCTTGATTCACCACTTGTTCTAATTACCAAGTCAATATCTGGCGCATCAGGTGAATAAAGGTGGTCTCGCAGTTTTTCATCTGTTATATCTTCGATTACAACATCCAGCTTCTCTTCTTTTCTCTCGTTAAGTAAGCTTTTTACAGCATCTAGTATCTCTTGTCTGCCACCGTAGCCTAGGGCTATTGTTAATACTTTCTCACCCCCCGATCGAACTTCTTGTAGTTTCCCTATTGTGTCTTTTAGATAGTCTGGAAGAAGATCTGTACTTCCTATAAATTGAATTTTATAGTTATCAACAATGTCGTCTATAACTAGTTCTTCGAAGAGTTCATTTAATACTTTAAAATATTGCTCCAATTCCGCTTCTGATCGCATTAAATTCTCTCTCGAAAGAAGCCAACTTGTTATGTAATCTATTCCAAGTTCGTCACACCATGAAATACACTCTTTGAATCTAAGCATTCCAATTTTATATGAAACTTCATAACTTAATAGCTTCTCTCTTCGGGCATACCGCCTATGTCCATCATGAATTAAGCCAATGTGTTGTGGTATTTCTTCCTTTAAAATATTCCTTTGAAGGCGGTTTTCGTATAAGGAGTAAATAAATCTTGGTGAGACCATTGTTTATTTACAGAGTTCTTCTATCTCTTCAACAGACCTAGGAACTCCTTCAGTTAAATTAATTGGTTCTTGATTAGTGCAAACAATATCGTCTTCTATTCTGACCCCAATACCTAATAAATTCTTAGGGATTTCATGCTTTATGGTTTTAGCTTTTTCTATTTCTTCTTTTTCTAGCTTTGTGGCTTCTTCCATTCCAAGTTCTTTTCTTCTTTCTCTAATTTTTGTTGCATCTCTTTCTAAAAGCGGGAAATCAATTGTTTCTTTGTTTGGACGTACATATATTCCTGGCTCAATGGTTGTTACCATGCCAGGCAATAATTTTCTAGGCTTTCCGTTTAGCTCGGTGCTTCCTGCATCATGAACATCTAAACCAAGCCAGTGGCCTGTTCCATGCATGAAAAATTCAAAATAATGCATCATAGAAATCGTTTCCTCTACACCCATTGGCACAAGACCCAGGTTTACTAAAGATTCTGAAATGGACCTAACAGTTAAATCGTGAATATTTTTCATTGAGTTTTTTGTATTAACATTTTCAATCCCAAGTTTCTGTGCTTTTAAAACTTCTTGGTAAACGTCTTTTTGCTCTGGAGTAAATTTCCCATCAACCGGAAAAGTCCTTGTTACATCAGATGAATACATTCCAAATTCAGCAGCAGCATCAATCAAGAGTAAAGAATCTTCAGGAATTTGATCTCTATTAGTTGAGTAATGCAAAATACAGGCGTTTTCACCAGAGGCAACTATTGAAGGGTACCCAAGTCTTTCAGCTCCTAGATTGTAGAATTGTTTTTCCATACTAGCTGCTGTCTCATATTCATACATTCCAGATTTTGTAACTTGCATTGCAACTTTGTGTCCTTCTACTGTTATCTCACAAGCCTTGGTTAATAATTCGAGCTCATCTTTTCCTTTAATTAACCTAAGCTCAGAAAGGAGTGGTGATAGTGCATGAAGTGTTGCATCACTAAACTCTAAACCTCTTTGGTCATAAGGAACTGCATGGCTTAAAGTTGTTTGGTCGTATTTTTGAAATTTTTGATTTGAATAGTCACAATAAATATCTTTCGTTTCTTTCAAAAGCTCTGGTAGTTTTTTCCTATATTCACTATTTGAAAAAGCCTTCACTGCACCATATGATTCAACAGCGCCATTCTGCCCTATTCTTTTCCCTTCCCATGTTTCCATTTCCAAATTTCTTTCTTGTACAAATAAAAACAATTCGGGCTTACTGTTTTTAACCAATATCACAGCATGCGCGTCTGGCTCTGGCCACTCGGTTAAATAATGGAAATTTGAATCTTGCCTGAAGGGATATGCAACATCATTGTTTCTGTATACCAATTCATTTCCATGAATTAATACTGCACCATTAACTATTTCCTTAGCTAAGCGCTCTCTATTATTCTTTGATATATTCATTCTTTGAATAAGAATAATGTAACTATGGTGAAAATTGCTAGTAGTATTTTAAAACTAGAAATATAGAATTTTTACTTTAGATTTTCTGCTGAGGTTTTCCCGTCTTTTTCTACAAGTTCGAACTCTACTTCTTGATCTTCATCAAGGTTTTCCATTCCAGAGTCTCTTACTGCAGTTATGTGGACAAATACGTCTTTATCACCTTCTTCTGGTGTTATAAATCCGTACCCTTTTGTCGGGTTGAACCATTTAACTTTGCCTTTAGGCATATTCTTCCTTATGTGTATTTTTTTAGACTAGGCAACTCTAGTTGCTTTAAAAGAATAAAACAGCTTAATTATAATTTTTTGTAAGTTTCTTTTGCTAATTTAATTGCTTCTTCTTTAGAGACCTCTCCATCGTTTATTCTTTGTTCATAAAGTGCATCCATTATTTTCCCAACTATTGGTCCTGGCTCAAGTTCAAACATGTCCATTATCTCGTTCCCAGTTATTGGTGGTCTCAATTTTGACAACTCTTCTTTCTCTCTCACTTCTTCTATTCTTTTTTCCATTTCATCTAAATACTTGTTTATTTCAGCTTCTTTTTCTTTATTCTTTGTTGTTATGTCTGCCCTGACCAATTCGTTTAATTCTTCTGTAAGCCCCTCTGAGTCAATTATGTATCTTCTTACGGCAGAATCTGTCCAACCCATTTTAAAAGTATGTGGTCTCAGATGGTTTTCTACAAGAAGGGCAACCTTGTTTGTCGTATCTTTGTCATATTTAAGGCCTTTCATGATTTTTTTTGTCATCTTTGCTCCAACAACCTCATGATGTCTAAAGTGAACTTTTCCATTTTCAATTCCTTTAGTTTTTGGCTTACCAATATCGTGAAGTAAGGCAGACATTCTGGAAACTAGTGTTGGGGAAACTCTGTCAAGAACAACTAGTGTATGTTCGTAAACGTCCTTGTGGTGATGGTTTGGATCCACCTCCATTTTCAACTCATTAAGTTCTGGCATTATTAGCTTGCTTAAGCCACTTTCTAGTAGTGCTCTTATACCGAGAGATGGATTTTTGCCTGTTAACAATTTAGTTAGTTCATCCCTGACTCTTTCCTTGCTTACTATTGTTATTCTTTCAAGGTTGTTTGAAATTGCATCAAAAACTTCTGTACTTGGTGTAAAGCTGTGTGTACTAATAAACCTACAGGCTCTAACCATTCGTAGTGGATCATCAGAAAATGAAATTTCGGGACTGGAAGGTGTCTTAATCTTTCCTTTAGATAGGTCTTTTAGTCCTTCGTAAGGATCAATTATTTCATTTTCTGTTATATCGTATGCAATTGAATTAAGAGTGAAGTCTCTTCTGCTTAAGTCTGTTTCCAGGCTTTTTGTGTTTTTAATTTCTGGTTTTCTTGATTCTGTTGTGTAGGTGTCTTCTCTGTATGTGGTTATATGTATTGAGCATTTTTCTATGTTGGTCTCTACGGTTCCGTAGGCCTTTCCTATTTCTGTAGTTTTAAACCCTTTTTTATTTAATATTGTTAAGCTTTCTTCAGTTGAAGCGTTCGTTGCAAAGTCAAAATCAGTTGTTTTAATGCCTAGTATTCCATCCCTAACCGCTCCTCCGACAAGGTAAATTTCAAAACCCTCTTTAATGTAGGCAGCAGAAACCTCTTTAAGAAAAGGTTTCTCATTTATAGCATCTGTTAATGTTGTTGGTACCATATTGTTAGCTTAGAAGAAGAATTGAAAGAATAAAGGATGAATTCTAAAGTAGATTTTGCAGCAGGTGGCATTGTCCTGATAGATAAAAAAGTTTTATTAGTAAAAAATCGTTTGAGGTCTGAGTATAAAAAACATTACAATTCTGGATTTTGGGGTTTCCCAAAAGGACATTTGGAAGAGGGGGAAACACCCTTAAAGGCTGCGGAACGCGAGGTTTTCGAAGAAACGGGTTTTGAGGTTGTTTGTGTTGGTGAAAAGCCCATAGCAGAATCTAGATACACGATTGAATATGGTGAAACCGTAGAAAAAACTGTTTGGTTCTATGAGATGAGGGTTTTAAACGAGTTCAAGAAAGAGCCCGATCATGAAATTGAAGAAATAGCTCTTGTCTCTAAAAAGCAGGCCCTTGGTTTACTAACTTACGAGGAAGATAGAAAAATATTAGAGTATGTATTTAACAGATGAAAAAAAGCTAAATGTTTCTCTAAGTGGCTTATTTTATACAAGAAAATGGAATGATCATGTTCCTTATATCTATTTCGAAAAAATTACTGGTAAAAAGATCTTTTTAAGAAAAATAAACAAAAAATCAAAAGACTTAAAAATAATTTTCAACTCCTCAATGGTTAGTGAAGTAGAAAGTGATCTTTGGGAAGATTCTGGATGGCTTAAAAAACATATTTTATTTGTTTGCGAATCAAATCTTTTAGAAGTAAAAAAAATCAGACCGCCAAAAGATGCTTTGGTTAGCTGTAAGCTCCTGGGACCTTCTGATATACCCCTGCTATTAGAGATTGATAAAAATATATTTGAATCATATTGGAAAAACTCTTACTCAAATTTTATTGAAACAATTAAAACTAGTAATAACAATTATTTATTTAAAATTTATTACAATGATATTCCTTGTGGTTATGCAATTTTGGGTGAAACCAGAGGTTTTACATATCTTCAAAGGTTTGGTATTGATAAAGCATTTCAAAAAAAAGGGATGGGTAAGGAGCTACTTAGCTATATTTTGTCTTTTGCTAAAGCAAAAAATTTTAAAAAAATGAAACTAAACACACAAAGCACTAATCAAGCAGCTTTGAGTCTCTACACAAACAATACATTTGAAGTTCTGGAAAAAAAGCTTGTGATAATGGGCTCAGTAGGTGATAAGCAAGGGTAAAGAGGTACAACAATAAACTTACATGGCTTATCATAACAATATGGAAGAAGATGGTTTTATAGAGTCGGTAGACGGTCTGATCAAAACAATAAAAGATCTAATTGTAAAGCCTATTCAGCGCTTTACGGGTTTTGCAAGTCTTGGTTTGTTGCTGGTTGTTCTTTTATTGACTTCTTTAGTTTTTTTGTTTATTGGAATAATTAAAATTATGCAAGGGCTTGGTGTAATGCTTGGTGTAAATCCTTCTGGTTTTGCTTTGGGGGCTTTGGGTCTTGTATTCTTGTTCTTGTCTATAAAAAACTACATACGGAGGGGTAGTGCATAACTTAGCAATTGTTGGTTCTGGTCCTGCTGGTTATACAGCGGGAATTTATGCTTCGAGGGCAAGTTTAGAACCTATACTTTTTGAAGGCCTCGAATCGGGCGGTCAATTAATGTTGACAACTGATGTGGAAAATTATCCGGGATTTGACTCTGGTGTCATGGGGCCTGATTTAATGCAGATATTTAAAAAACAAGCAGAAAAATTTGGAACACAAATGAAGGCAGAAACAATTAAATCAATAGAAGCAATAGAGGGAGGCTTTAAGCTAACAAGCTCAAAAGAAACGTATGAATTTAAGTCTGTAATTATTTCATCAGGGGCTTCAGCTAAATGGTTGGGGGTTGGTGGAGAAAAAGAGCTTCAAGGACACGGTGTCTCTGCTTGTGCAACTTGTGATGGATTCTTTTTTAAGGAAAAGGATGTTGTTGTTGTGGGGGGTGGAGATTCTGCAATGGAGGAAGCCTTGTTTTTAACAAAGTTCGCTAAAAAAGTTTACATCGTTCACCGAAGAGATGCCTTTAGGGCAAGCAAAATTATGCAAGACAGGGTCATGAAAAATGAAAAAATTGAGATTCTTTGGAATAGTGAAGTTACAGAAATCAATGGTAGTGGGAAGGTTGAGTCTGTAAAGCTTAAGAACACACTAGATGGCTCGGGTGATAGTTTAAAGATTGATGGTGTCTTCATGGCAATCGGTCATACTCCAAATGTTGATTTTTTAAATGGCCTTGTTGAACTTGATGACAAAGGATATATTAAAACCGGATACTCAACCGACACAAGCACTTCTGTCCCTGGTATTTTTGCTGCTGGAGATGTTGCTGATTCTGTTTATAGGCAAGCAGTTACTGCTGCTGGTACCGGGTGTCAAG
This sequence comes from uncultured Candidatus Actinomarina sp., assembly GCA_902565645.1. Taxonomy (GTDB): domain Bacteria; phylum Actinomycetota; class Acidimicrobiia; order Actinomarinales; family Actinomarinaceae; genus Actinomarina. Next base: position 101,747 of record CACFFJ010000002.1, on the reverse strand, counting down.
CCGCTATCGATGCCGAAAGGTGGCTAGATCATTAGTCTTAGCTCTCTTTCTTTTGTAGAAAACCTATCAAAGATTGAAATTAATGATCTTAAAGAAAGGTTGGCTTATGTTGGATATTCGTCATCAGAAGATTTTGATGAATTAAAGTCCTCATTGGTGCTATTTCTAGAGGATAGAAACCTCCAAAACATCACAACTAAAGAAGCTCTTTGGGTTGAGCTTGTTAACTACGGGTACAAGCTTGGGGACAGGATTCTTACAAAAACAAACCCGGAACTTTGGGGTTCAGACATAGAAGAACTGCAGGAACTTCTCTCTAGGTTGGGGTTTTACTCTGAACCTATAAATGGAATTTTTTCAAAAGATGTCGTTTCTTCTGTAATTAAGTTTCAAGAAAATAGGGGGTTAGATGTAGATGGAACGGTTGGCTTAAATACAATTAAAGAAATAAAAAGAAGCTTGAGACCTGGGCTTAATACGTCCTTAAATGAAGCATTGAAAACAATTTCTCCAAGTTTTCTTACGGGAAGCCTTGGGTATTCTGTTTCTTTTGTGGTGCCGAATTCTGGTAGCTATAAAGATCAACTTAAAGTATATGAAGAAATAAAATCAGTTTGTATTAAGAAAAATATCATAGCTTCTTTTGCATCGGAGGTTGGTGAAGATTTAGATGAAAAAAATATTATAAATTATGTGAATAATAAGCAGCCTGTTTTGTTTCTTTGTTTTAAAAGGTCTGAAGAAAATTTAATTGAATACTTTAAAGGCACTTTTTCAGAAAGTGAAGTTGGTAAAGAGTTAAGCGAAGAACTTGGTAAGAAACTTGGGGTTAAAGTTGTTGGAAGAGCATCAGATTTGTTAAAAAATACTAAATCTGTTTCAATTACAATAAATGGTAATTTTTACCAAATTGAAAAAATTTCTGAGTTGTTAAATTTTTTATTTAAGCTCTTGAATAAACGTTTCCAAAATTAATCAATTCTTTTAATAAAGTTTTTTAGAGCATCTTCTGACATAAAATTTAAAACAACTTTATATTTGTTTTTAGTCTTTTTTATTTCGGCCTTAGAGCCAGTTTTGTCTTCAAATAAATCTTTGTAGTGTAAAAGCTCTTCTGATCCTTCTCTCTCTTTGCTTGTTATTAGTCTTACCTTTTCCTCGACATCTCTACTAGATAGGTTAAGGTTTATTATCTCTAAAAGAATCTTTTCTTGTGTTTGCTGATCAAGATTTATAAGTGGTTTGATTTGCCCCATCGTAACAACCTCATCTTTAATAGACTGTCTAACTTTTTCACTAAGCTTTGAAAGTCTTAGAAGGTTAGAAACGTATGATCTACTTTTTCCTACAAGTAAGCCTACCTCTTTTGGGGTTAGGCTGTGTTCGTCAATTAACTTACTGTATGCGTTTGCTTCATCAATAGAATTAAGTTGGCTTCTTTGTACATTTTCAACCAACCCAATAACAGCTGCATCCTTTGGTTTAACTTCTTTAATTAGACATGGTACGGTTTTTAAGGCAGCTAGGTTGGCAGCTCTTAACCTTCTCTCTCCCGCAATTAATTCATAAGTGTTTTCGTTAATCTTTTGAACTATTAGTGGTTGTAAGATACCGTTTCTAGAAATTGAATCACTTAGTTCCGATAGTTTTTCATTATCGAATTTTGTTCGCGCCTGGTTTTTACCCTTCTGTATCTTTTGAATGTCAATTTCAATTAATTTAAATGCAAGGTCTTCTGATTCTGGGATTAATGAACTAAGTGCTCTTTTCATTTAAACCTATTCTTTCTTTTATTTCTTCTGCTAAATCACTAAAAACAGAGAAGATTTCTTCGTCCTCATTAAAATCTATCACAGTTTTTGCGTAAAGTGGGCTTTCAGCAATTTCTGTTTTGTGTGGAATTTTTGTTTTCAATAGTTTTTCTCCTAATATTTCATTTAATTCATTTACAAAATCTTTATGACTATCTGTTTCCTCAAATATTTGGTTTAAAACCACACCTAAAAAAACAGGGTTTGTGTTTGGTGTGGTTTTTAAGGTCGTGTTAGCGAATTCCATTGCTTGACCCACTCCTTCTATTGCTAGGAATTCTGCTTTTGTTGGTATTAGATAAAAATCTGAAAAAACAATTGCTTCTTGAACCAAAGAACTCATTGTTGGGGGTGTGTCTACAAAAACAATGTCATAATCATTAAAAACTCCTTCTTCTTTAAGTTTTTTTAATTTAGAACCTGCAGCTATTTTTTCTTCGTTGTGTTTAGAAATTTTAATGTTTGATGGAATCAAATAATAATTTTCATCAAGGTACCCTGGGTTTATCTTTTTTGTGTTTTCAAAAAGATTTGTGCTATTTGTTATATCTTCTCTGTTTTTATCAAAATTTAAATATGTCGATACGTTGCCTTGTGGGTCTAGATCTATGAGAAGGGTTTTATAGCCTTTTTTCGAAAACATAGAAGATAAATTAACTACAATTGTTGTTTTTCCTACGCCGCCTTTTTGGCAAACTATTGAAATTAGTTTCACCTAACTGTTATAACATCAATAAACCTATATTCGTTTTTATTAATAAGAAATTTTTCTTGTTTCACGTGAAACATTTCGCTAGATGTTAAACTGTTTTTCTCACTTGAAGAAACTAAGTATATATTGCTTTTTATTGGTTTCGAGAGGTTTTTAATAAGGTTTGAAGAGGAAATATAGCACCTTAGTGTAAATATAGAGTTTTCATATGATTTCATTAGTTTTGTCGCATTTTCTTGTTTAGCAACAACATTTTTTAGTGAGTTTGTTGTTATTAGTCTTTCAAGTTCAAATATTCTTGTTTTTTTATTGTCAACAAGTGTTACTTTTTCGTTTCTAACTATCGATATTGGTATACCGGGTATTCCAGCTCCTGTTCCTAAGTCAACAATTTGCTCTTTTTTTTCCTGAAGATTTTCAATAATTTTTGCAAAATATAGCGAGTGAACAATAAATTCGTCCCATATTGCCTGTTCGTCCTTTGAGCTAATTAATCCAGCTTTGATGCCTGTTGAAGTAAGCCATTCATGGTAGTGGGTAAGCTCGTATAGTTTTTTTTCTATGTATTCTTCGCCCCATTTTGGTATCTGGGGGATATAGTTCATTCTTCTTCTGTTTTGTTGTTTGGAGCAAAAACAACAGACCTATACGGCTCTCTTCCTTCCGAATAAGACCTAATCCCATCTATATTTGTGACAGCGTCGTGTAGTGTTTTTCTATCAACAGAATTCATTGGCTCTAACATAACCTCTTGCCCGTCTTCAAGTATTTGATTTGTTAACCTTTCAGCGTATATTGTTAAAGCTTCTTTTCTTTTTTTCCCGTATTCTGCAACGTCTAGTCTAAGCCTTGTTCCAGCTCCTGTTTTTCTCTGTATTACTGTTCTGGTTAGTTCGTGTAATGCTCTAATAATGCTTCCTTTTTCACCAACAAGTGCTTCTGTTTGCTCTCCAGACACACTAACAACTAGGTTTTCTTCTTCTGTGGTTCCTTTAACCGTACCTTCCAGGCCAAAAGACTTTATCATGCCCTCTAAGAAATTGACTGAAACATCTAATTGCTTCTTTGGGTCTGCTTCTATTTTTGGTTTCCTTGGTTCACTTTTCCTGCTTTGTCTTTCTTTTTTCTCATATCTTCTGTTTTTCCCTTGGTATCTTTTTCCTTTGTTTTTGTAACCGTTTCTAACAGAAATTCTCACCAAAGCTTTTATTCCACCTACACCAAAAACCCCTCCTTCTGGCTGTCTTAATACGTTTATGTCTGCCTCAGTTGCGTCGTCTAGTTGTAGTTCGTTTAGGCCTGCTTTTATTGCATCATCTATTGTTTTTGCTTCTACTTCTACCCATTTATTAGGCATTACTTTCTCCTTCTTTTTTTTCTTTTTTTACGAGAATCATCGATTATTGGTCCTTCTGTGTTTTCTTCTTCTGTTTTTTTCTTCTCGTTTTCTTTCTTTTCTTCGTTTGCCTGGTTTTCATCAAGCTTAACTATTAGGGCTTGCTGCCCAATTCTAAATATGTTTCCTGTTAGAAAATAAACAACCAAACCAGATGGGAGCGTCCAGGAAATAAAACCAAAAAACAAAGGCATTACTTTTCCTATCATTTGCATTTGTTGTTGTTGTGGGTTGTTTGATTTTGGTTGTTTTTTAGTTAGTTGATTTTGCTGTATTAGTGCTGTGCCAACAACTAATAATATTAAAAGTATGTAGGGTGCCCTTTCTGTCCATGTGTTAATTTGAGAAGCGGGAACCTGTAGGTCCATTCCGTAGAACAAAACACTTAATGGATCTTGAAGTTTTGAGAAAAGAGTTGCTTCTTTAGGAATAAATAAAAGTGGCTCTCTTAGTACTCTGAATAAGGCAAACCAAACAGGCATTTGAACTAAAAGAGGAACAACACATCCAAGTGGATTTATTCCATTTTCTTTGTAATATTCTGCAACCTTTTTGTTTAGCTCTTCTTTGTTGTCTCTGTATTGCTTCTGAAGTCTTTTAAGCTCGGGCTGGGCGTCCTGCATTCTTTTTGTTGATCTTGTTTGTCTTAGGGTTAAGGGGAAAATGATTATGTTAATTATTACGGTTAATATGACTATAGAAACTCCGTAAGAGTTAACGTAGTCGTGAATGTAGGAAAGTAAAAATCCTATAGCTAGTGCGAAGGGCTCGATTATTGCCAAATTTTACCAAACTTTCTATATATAGGATTACAAATATAGGCCCTGTAAGTAATTAAATATATTGATCCAATAATCCCTTTTTCGTCAATTTCTTCCGAAATAACTGAAGAGCATGTTGGGTAGTACATGCAGTTTCCTTGGCCTAAACCAAAAAAACCAACCAGCAATCTTAGTGCTGAATAAAGTAGACTTTTTAAATTCATTTTTTTAACTTAGTTTTGGGTGGGATCTTATGATTTCATTAAGCTCGGAAAAGCTAAGAATTGTTGCTTTTCTTATTCCAACTATATAAATATCATATGCTCCTTCTTTTTCTATTCCCCGAACAACCTCTTTAATCTTTCTTCTAAATTTGTTTCGTTTAACTGAGTTTGCTTCTGTTTTAGAAATACTAACTGCAAGCCTTGTTTTGCTGCCGCTATTCTTGTCTATGTAAACTCTTAAACCTTTTTCAGTTAAACAATTTTCTTCTTTTCTCAGGTCTAAAAAATGCTTTTTGTTTTTAAAAGTAGTAAAGCTTACCAACTAAATTATGCAGAAAGAACTTTGCGACCTTTGCTTCTTCTTCTTTTAAGGATCTCTCTTCCAGCTCTGGTGCGCATTCTTGTTCTAAAACCGTGTTTTCTGCTTCTTTTTCTATTACTAGGTTGGTAAGTTCTTTTCATTTTTTTCCTGTCTAATCACAATAAAAGAATTAATTATATAAACAAACAAAATAAATTTTTTATTTTGGTGTGTGAAAAACAACCTTGCCTCGCGAAAATTAAATTAACTAGTATTTAATAATCATCTATTCTTACCTGTGATTATCTAGAAATTTATACAAATTCCTTATGTTTTTAAGGGTTTTTTTCATTTTTTATTGTTTTGTATAGAAATTAGTTTACTTTTACCACTCTGTTGTTTTTTTTAATAACAAATTAAATTGTTAACATTGTGAATCAAAAGCTTTTAGATTTTAAAGAAAAAATTTTAGAAGAACCGCTTTCTAAGACTGATAAATATTGGTTGGACCAGGTTAGTTTTAGAACAAACAACGGAAAAGAACTTAGTTTATATGTAGATTCTGATTTTGTTAAAAGCTCAATAGAAAAGAAGCTTTTTAAAACAATTAAGAGTGTTTATAAAGACGTTAGTGGTTATGATGATTGTGTTTTTGTTTTAGACAAAAAAAATAAATCTGTAAATAAAAATTTGTCTTTTGTGGATGAAGTTAAAGATGAAGTTGTTTACAAGGAGGAGGTGTTTTCTCCTAAAAAGAAGTCCGCAGATCTTTCTGTTTTTGAAAACCTTTTAGTTGGTGTCTCTAATAATTTAGCTGTAACTGCTGCTAAAAACATTGTTATCGAACCTGGAAAAAGGTTTAACCCTCTTTTTGTCCATGGTGACCCCGGTGTCGGTAAAACACATTTATTAAAAACAATGGAAGAGTCTTCCGGGTCTTCATATTATATAGATTCAGAGTCGTTTCTAGAGTCTTATATAAGCGGAATTAAAAATAAAGACATTGATTTATTTAAGAACAAAATTCGCTCTGTTGATGTTTTGTTAATAGATGACATACAGTTCTTTGTCGGAAAGAAGGGTGTTTCGGAAGAGTTGTTTCATACAATTAATTATTTTTTAAACAACAACAAGGCTGTTGTCTTGGTCTCTGATCAAAAACCTCAAAACCTCCTTGGTTTTCCAGAAAGGTTAATATCTAGAGTTTTAAACGGTTTAGTTACCGACATAGGTAAACCAGACCAAGAAATGTTTGAAACAATGTTGAATCAAAAAAACAAAGAGCACGGTGGTGTTTTGTTAACAAAAAAAGAAATTTCAGACCTTCTTCTTGTAGAGGTTAGTAGTTTTAGAGATATTAATGGTATTGTGAACAATCTTGTAATAAACAAACAAACCGGTGTTGGTAACTCGGGGTATATCGTTAATCTTGTTTCGGAGGCTAAGAAAAATACAACAGCCTACCTAACACCTGATTTTATCTTAGATTATGCTTCGGGTGTTTATCAGGTAGATAAAAAATTGGTTGTTTCTAAAAACAGGAGTGCTCCTGTTAGTGGAGCTAGACATTTGTGTATTGCTTTGTTGAGAAAACACACCGACCTTTCTCTTTCTCAAATAGGCCTCTTTCTTGGTGGTCGTTCTCACTCTACTGTCTTGTCTTGTTTGAAGAAAACCGCTGCTTCTTCTTTGTTTTTAAATGAAATCAACACTTTCGACAATAAGTTAAAAACAATTAGTTTTACTTGAATAGGGTTTCGATATGTTTCTAGTTTCCAACACCCTGGGCTCTTTAAATAAAGGGTTTTTTCTAATTTCCAACACTTTAAACAGCTTTATTATTATTAAATATATAAGGAATTATTTTGAAGTTTAAAATACAAACAAAAGATCTTAAAAGTGTTGTTGGTTCTGTTTCGAGGGTTGTTGACCCGAGACCCACAACTCCAGCACTACAAGGCCTTTATATAAAAGCAAACGAAAAAACAGTAGAGGTTATAGGATCAGATTTAGATGTTGTTTTAAAAGCAAGAACGGTGGCTGAGGTAGAGGTGAAAGGAGAAAGCCTTGTTAACGCGAGGGTTTTGTCTGAGATTGTAAGAAAACTTCCAAACGGAGAAGTTGTTTTCTCAGACATTGGTAGTGAGATAAAAGTAGAGATAAAAAAACTCGACTTTGTCCTCAGAAAACTAGATGAAAAAACATACCCAGAAGCTTTGTTGAGCGAAACAGAAACAGGGGACGCAAAAGAAATAGAAACGGACGATCTTTTTGAATCACTAAAGAAAGTAGGAATAGCAACCTCACCAGAAGGAGGAAGGCCAATACTAACAGGAGTTTTTTTCAACAACCAAAACAAAAAAACAGAACTAGCTGCAACAGACAGCTACAGACTAGCCACAAACACAATATCTGAAATACCAATAAACAACATAGGGACACTTTCGTTTAGAGCCTTAAATGAAACAATAAAACTTTTTGAAAACAACGAGGAACCGATAAAAATCAACTCCAACGAGAAAGAACTACACCTACACAACAAACATTTTTCAGCATCACTAAGAAAACTCGAGGGAAGCTTTCCCGAATACAAAAACCTTTTTCCAAAAGAAACGCTTTTTAGTATAGAGGTCAACAAAACAGAAATACTAGAATCTTTAGACAGAGCAACCGTAGTTGCAGAGGGTTTTATTCCGGTGAACATGTTACTTACAAACAACGAAACACTTAAGATTACAACAATAAACAAAGACATTGGTGGTGGAAACGAAGAGGTCTCAATAAAGGTTCTTGGTTTAGAAACAGGCGACCTTACCGGGTTTGAAATGTCTTTCAACCCAAACTATTTAATACAAGGAATTGAGGTTTTAGACGGAGAAACAGTTTACATAAGATTTTCAGGAAACGAGAAACCAGTAATTATACAAGGCGAAGAAGAAACATATAGATATCTCCTAATGCCAGTGAGAACAGATTCTTGAAAAAAAAAGAACCAGAAAAAATAAACATAGAAAAGAACACTCTAGGAATAAATTTTTCAGAATCCAAAAAAATAAAAAGTTATTTTGATAAAAATAAAGACGTTTGGTCGAAAGAAATAGTTTCTGGACCAGTTGTTAAGAAAGTTGCAACAATTTACACCAAATCAAAAAGATTGAAAAACATAATTGAGCTCGAAGAACAAAAAATATTAATAGATATTGAAAAAAAAACAAAAATAAAGCTTAAATCACTACGTGTTGAAATAGAAAATAACCAACAATAACAACGGATTTCAGCTAAAATGAGAGTTCAGCAAGGGCTGTAAAAAACAAAAAAAAGAAACGTATCTTAGGAGATCCGTGCCAAAAAAAGATTCAAACAATTATGACTCCAAAGACATAAAAGTCTTAGAGGGGTTAGAGGCGGTACGAAAAAGACCAGCAATGTACATAGGGTCTACAGGGCCAAACGGTCTTCACCATTTAATTTGGGAAGTAGTTGATAACTCTGTTGATGAAGCTATGGCTGGAAGGTGTACTTCAATAGAGGTTCGTCTTGAAAAAAATGGATCCGTAACCGTTACAGACAACGGAAGTGGCATTCCAGTGAAACCAAGACCCAAAACAAAAGAATCAGCCCTAACAACAGTACTAACAACACTTCATGCTGGAGGTAAGTTCGAATCAGGAGCCTACACAGTAAGCGGGGGTTTACATGGGGTAGGAATCTCTGTTGTTAACGCCTTGTCAGTTTTCGTAAAAGCAGAGGTTCAGAGAGACGGGTTTTTCTGGAAACAAGAATTTGACCACGGAAAACCAACAGCAAAAATAAAAAAAGGAAAAGCAACAAAAAAAACAGGAACAAAAATCAATTTCTTACCCGATCCTGAAATATTTGATGAAACACAAACATTTGAACACAATATCGTATCTGAGAGACTTAGACAAACAGCGTTTTTAAACAAAGGCTTAAAAATTGTATTGACAGACAACAGAGTGAAACCAGCAACAAAAGACCAGTTTCTTTATAAAGGAGGACTTGTTGATTTTGTTGATTATTTAAACGACGGCTTCGAGGTTTTACACGACAAAACAATATCTTTCTCTGACAAAAGTAAAGATTCTGAAATAGACGTAGCACTTCAATGGAAAAACGAAGATGACGTAAACATAAAAAGCTTTGCTAATAACATACACACACTCGAAGGAGGAACACATGAAGAAGGCCTGAGAACAGCAGTTACAAAAGCAATTAATGATTTCGCAAAAGCAAGAAATCTACATTCTGACATTTCCCTAACAGGAGACGACATAAGGGAGGGAATTACAGGAGTAATTTCAGTTAGAGTTAAAGAACCACAGTTTGAAGGTCAAACCAAAACAAAGCTAGGAAACACAGAAATGAAATCAAAAGTTCAGGTTTTGGTTAACAAAGAACTACCAAAATGGCTATCAAAAAACACAAAAGAAGGAAGAGCAATTGTTGAAAGATGTGCTCTTGCTGCAAAAGCAAGAATGAGCGCCAAAAAAGCAAGAGAACTAACAAAAAGGAAAAGTATTCTTGAGACATCAGGGCTTCCGGGGAAACTAGCGGACTGTTCCTCGACAGACCCAAGCGAGAGCGAGCTTTTAATTGTTGAAGGGGATTCAGCAGCTGGTCCAGCAAAGCAAGCGAGAGAATCTAGAACACAAGCAGTTTTACCAATACGTGGAAAAATTATCAACGTTCAAAAAGTAACAGAGAACAGAGCCCTTCAAAACGAAGAAATTAGTTCATTAATAAAAGCTATTGGAACAGGTATCAACAATCAATACAACGGGGAAGAATCTAGATACGACAAAATAATACTTCTTACAGACGCTGATGTTGATGGCGCCCACATAAGAACTCTTTTATTAACGTTCTTTTTCAAATTTATGCCAGGCCTAATAAAAGAGGGAAAGGTCTGGATATCAGAACCACCCCTGTACAGAGCAAAATCATCTGGATCCATAAACTACCTAAAAGACGATGAAGCTTTGGAAAAATTTAAGAAAGAAAACAAAAATAAAAAATTTGATATAAGCAGGTTCAAAGGCCTTGGTGAGATGAACGCTGGAGAATTGTGGGACACAGCAATGAACCCAGAAACCAGGACCCTTATACAAGTCAGCATTGCTGACGGTAAAGCAGCTGAAGCAAAGGCTGCAACGATGTTTGAAGTTCTTATGGGCAACGATGTTTCAAAAAGAAAAACATTTATTGAGCAAAACGCTAAAGATGTAAGGTTTTTGGACGTATAATGCCAGCAAAGAAACCAGCAGCAAAGAAACCAGCAGCAAAGAAACCAGCAGCAAAGAAACCAGCAGCAAACGGAGCAATTCCCGTAGAAGAGGAAATATCAAAGTCATTTCTAGACTATGCAATGTCAGTAATTGTTTCAAGAGCACTTCCAGACGTTAAAGACGGTTTAAAACCAGTTCAAAGAAGAATCCTGTACTCAATGTATGAGACAGGAATTAGACCAACGGGACCATTTAGAAAGTGTTCAAAAGTAGTTGGGGACGTTATGGGTAATTATCATCCCCATGGAAACGATGCAATATATGGAACCCTTGTTAGGTTGGGTCAAAACTTTAGCACAAGATACCCACTTATAGAACCGCAAGGTAACTTTGGCACACCAGACGACCCACCAGCAGCAATGAGATACACAGAGTCAAGAATGTCATTATTAGCATCCCAACTTCTTGATGGAATAGACGAAGAAACAGTAGATTTTGAACCAAATTATTCGGGAGAAACAACAGAGCCAAAAGTTCTTCCCGGCAGGTTCCCAAACCTTCTTATTAATGGAGCCGAAGGGATTGCCGTTGCTATGGCCACAAACATGCCCCCATACAACCTTAAAGAAATTACAGAAGCTGTTAAATTTTCATTAAAAACAAAAGACCCAAAACCAAGAGATTATTTAAAGATAATTAAGGGTCCCGACTTTCCAACAGGAGGTTTGATTGTTGAAACCCCATCAATAAAAGACGCAATACTAAAAGGTAGGGGGTCAATAAAACTAAGGGCGGTAGCAGACATTGAAGAACTTGGAAAAGGACGGTCAGCTATAGTTGTAAAAGAACTTCCATATCAAGCATCAATAGACAGAATAATGGAAAAAATAGCATCTCTTGTACAAGACAAAAAACTAGCCGGAGTTTCTGATCTTAGAAACGAAAGTAGCGACAGAAACGGTACAAGACTTGTTATTGAGTTAAAAAGAGACGCAGTACCACAAGTTGTTTTGAATCAGCTGTTTAGACAAACACAACTCCAGGACTCATTTTCAGTGAATTCAGTTGCCCTAGTTAATGGTGTGCCCAAGGTTTTGTCTGTTCCAGACCTTATTGGCTATTACATCAAGCACCAAATAGACGTTATTCAGAGACGAACAAAATACAGACTTCAAAAAGCAAAAGACAGACTACATATTGTCGAAGGACTTTTACTTGCTCTTAATAAAATTGATCAAATTATAAAGACAATCAAAGCATCAAAAGACGTTGACATAGCAAGAAAGTCTTTAATGAAAAAATTTAAACTATCTAAGGTACAGGCATCACATATTTTAGACATGCCACTTAGAAGACTAACGGCACTAGAAAGAGAAAAGCTTGAAGAAGAGAAGAAAGACCTTAAAGAAACAATTAAAGAACTTGCAGCAATACTTAAAAGCAGAGCAAAACAAAATAAAATATTAGTTGAAGAACTAGAAGCAATAACAGAAAAATTCGGAGACGACAGAAGATCTAGGCTTGTTCCTGATGTTGGAGAGGTCAAAATAGAAGATCTTATTGAGGACGAAGAAATAATTGTTTCAGTTTCTTCCAATGGTTATGTCAAGTCTGTCCCATCAACGTCTTACAAAAAACAAGGAAGAGGAGGCAAGGGAGTAAAAGCCGCATCTTCTGATGAGGATGTAATAGAGCACCTTCTATCAACATCAGTCCATTCTTACTTGCTGTTTTTCACAGACCAAGGAAAGGTTTACAGAGCCAAAGCACACGAGCTACCAAAAACAACAAGGACAGCAAAAGGTTCTTTGATACACAACGTATTGTCTATGGGACAAGAGGAAAAAATACAGGCAATAATTGACACCAGAGACTATGAAACCGAAAAGTTTTTATTAATAATGACAGAAAAAGGAACAGTTAAAAAATCAGCTTTTAAGGATTTTGATTCAAACTATAAATCATTACAAGCAATAAAACTTAAAGAAGACGACAGAGTAGTTTCTGTAAAAACCACATCAGGAAAAGAAGACGTAATTCTTGTTTCAAAAAAAGGCCAAGCAATAAGATTTGATGAAAAGAATCTAAAACCACAAGGTAGAACAGCAATGGGTGTCAGGGGGATAAAGCTTAGAGAAGGGGACAAAGTTGTGGGCGCCTCAACATCAAGAGAAGAAACACTTTTGTTTATCACCGCTAAAGGCTACGGAAAAAGAACAAAGCTTGAAGAATTTCGAAAAGCAGGAAGAGGTGGAATGGGCGTAAAGGCCCTAAAGGTTACCGAAACAAAGGGAGATTTAGTTGGAGCAAGATCAGTTGATGAAGATACTGAAGTTATGCTTGTTAGTACAGGAGGAACTGCTATAAGATGTGCAGTAAAGCAAATAAAACAAATGAGCAGAGTAGCACAAGGAGTTAGGATAATGAAGCTCTCTAAAGAAGAAGAGATTTCAGCCTTCATCCCTATAAAAAGTGAGTAATTAATGGTACAAGTAAATAGAGTTAGAAGAATTATAAGAAAGATCGACCCATGGACCGTTCTTAAAGTAACATTTGTGTTAAATTTTATAGTCGCTTTAACAATTGTTTTGGGGTTTACAATCCTCTGGGTTTTATTAGTAAACGCAGGCGTTCCCCAAGGTTTAGAGGAGATAGCCAAAAGGCTAGCACTTCTAGACGAAAATTCATCACTAGTTGGAAACATAGACGCCCTTTTTTCCTCGGTTGTATTTTTTGCAGCTGTTTATCTGCTGACACAGACAGCCCTAGCAACAATTGCATCGTTTTTTTATAATCTTGTTTCGGACCTTGTGGGAGGCATAGAGGTCGTTGTTTTAGAAGAGACCTTTGGCGAGGACCAGACAAAAAGAAGAAAAAAAGAACCAAAAGAAAAAAACAAGAATAAAGAAACAGTCCTCATGACTATTACAAAAACCATAAAAAGACTAAGAGAAGATAAGAAAACAGATGAAAGCATTACCTATCCAGAAATGCCAAGACCAGATGTTCCGAGGGACATAGAAGAGCAAACTATTTCAGAGACCGTAAAAAATATTCAAAAGGATGAAGAAGAGTATAAATAATTTGCTACACTTTTTCTAACGAATAAAGCAAAGAAGCGAAGTCAGTGAAAATCTGAGACTGTCCCGCAACTGTAATTCGAAAGATAAGTCAGGTCGACTTTTTTGTTTTTGAAACAACAAACCTCGAGAGAAGGGTTGGGGTTCCCAGCTTTCTTCTTGTGGTGAGAAAGGAAATTATGAAAAAGAAGCTATTATTTCTCACTTTGGTTCTTTCAGCATGTTCACTTAACTCAGAGAAAGTAGATAAGTTAAAGATAGTTAGTCTATCCACAACACACACAGAGATTGTACAAGCTCTTGGAGGAGGTGAGCTGCTGGTGGGTGCTGATTCTTTTTCACAAACCCCAGAAACAGTTAAGAAAATAGATGCATTTACAGCAACCACAGATGAAATTTTAGAACTAAATCCAGATGTAGTATTAATAGCTTTTGATATTAATGAAATAGTCACCGATTTAGAAAGGAAGGAAATGAAATATGCACTACTTCCTCCTGCAAGGAACTTTGAAGACGTATATTCACAAATTGAAATAATCGGAAATTTAATTCATAAAGAGAACGAGGCAAAGAACCTAATCTCTTCCATGAGAGAGGACGTAAGCACGATTCTTCAAAACACAAAATTTAAAGATATTAAAATTTTTCATGAAATTGGTTACACCTATGGAATATATACAGTAAATAAAAACTCATTTATTGGAGAAATATACAACCTATTAGGTGTTAAAAACATTGCTAACGAATTAGAAGATCCATACAGCAGCGGATATCCAGAAATTTCTGAGGAAAAAATAATAGAATCAAACCCCGATTTAATAGTTGTGGGTCATTCTGACTATTTAAATAAAGACCTTTCTACAAGAACATCTTGGAAAAACCTAATTGCTGTAAAAAGTAATAATATATATTTTTTAGACGAAAATCTAGCTAACAACTGGGGTATAAACACAGTTGATTTGTTAAATGTTTTAAACGAAATTATTGACTCAAAACAGGATCCAGGAATTATTTATTCAGATAAATATTTTGAACAAGAACAAAAAACACAAAGTGATCAAGTTATTCCGCTTTTAGCTCAAGTTATTGTGCTTTTAGTGTTGCTTGTCTTTGTTGTATCAAGATTTTACACACAAAGAGAAAAGAAAAAGCTTAAGATTAAACTATGAAGGGTTATCCAAACGATTTATATATTTTAGCCTTTGACCACAGAGGAACACTAACCAAAGGCCTACTTGGCGTAGAAGCAAGACCACCAGAAAAAGAAGAGGTCTTAAGAGTTTCAGAAATGAAAAATATAATTTTTGAAGGATTCCTCTCAGCCAAAGAAAAAGGGATTAGTGGTGGTGACCCAGCAATACTTGTAGATGAGCAATTTGGAATAGACGTTCAAAAAAAAGCAATTGAAAATGGAATAAAATTTGCTGCACCAGTAGAAAAATCTGGCCAAAGTATATTTGATTTTGAATACGGAGAAGACTTTGGTGAAAAGATAAATGAAGTTGGTGCAGACTTTATCAAAATATTGGTTAGGTGGAATCCCGACGATGAAGAAGAAGCTAGAGAAATACAAGGTAGCAGAATAAAAACTCTTTCTGACTGGATAATTGATAATGAAAAGAAGTTTCTATTAGAATTTTTAGTTCCCGCAACCGAGGAACAGTTAGAGACTGTTGATGGAGATCAAGCAAGATATGATGCTGAAATTAGACCAAACCTAGCTGTTAAGGTTGTTGAAGAAATGAGGGAAAGAGGAGCCGACCCTGACATATGGAAAATAGAGGGTCTTGATACGAAAGAAGACTGTGAAAAGATTGCAGAATCAATAAAAAACGGAGGAAGAGAAGACGTTATCGCGGTTGTCCTTGGACGAGGTGCAAACGATGAGAAAGTTAATGAGTGGCTTAGAGCAGGTTCTTCTGTAGATGGATATAAGGGTTTTGCAATAGGCAGGTCTATATTTTGGGAGTCACTAAAAGGTTGGCATGAAGGCAGCAAGTCGAGAGAAGAAGCCGTAGAAGAAATTGCAAACTCCTATTTAGGCTTTATATCTGTTTACCAAAGCGGGAGTTAGAAAGTGCCAGCAGGAAAAGCTGTAATAGGACAATCTGGAGGCCCCACTGCAGTTATAAACAAGTCGCTAGTTGGCTTTATAAAAGAAGCTCTCAAAGCAGACTTTAAAGAAATATTAGGAGCAAAACACGGACTTCAAGGCATGTTAAACGAGGACTTTGTTGACCTTTCTAAGCTTAACGAATCACAGCTATATGGAATTGGAAGAACCCCAGCTGCAGCTCTTGGATCGGTTAGAAAAAAACCAAGCGAAAAAGACATTGAAAAGCTGGTCTCTATATTTGAGAAAGAGAATATAAGAAATTTTTATTATATTGGAGGAAATGATTCTGCAGAAACAGCCTACTTGGTTGCAGAAGGAGCACGAAGTTCGGGTTACGAGATGAAGGCGTTTCACATTCCAAAAACTATAGATAATGACCTTTTAGAAACAGACCACTCTCCAGGGTATGGGTCAGCAGCAAGGTTTGTTGCACACGCATTTCAAGGTGACGATGCAGACACCAGAAGCTTAAAAGGTATAAAGATAAACGTCTTAATGGGAAGACATGCTGGCTGGCTTACAGCAGCAAGCACACTAGGCAAGGCAACGGAAGAAGACGGACCACACCTTGTATATGTTCCAGAGAAGATATTTGATATAGAATCCTTTAAAAAGGAAGTTAAAGAAGTTTACGACTCTTTGGGAAGGTGTCTTGTAGCTGTTTCCGAAGGGGTTCATAATGAAAATGGAGAATACTTTCTTCAAACCTATGCAAACGAAACTGGATCAGGCTTAGCGGGAAAGAAAGACAGTCATGGAAATATTCAACTTTCTGGTTCAGGAGCTTTGGGAGACACTCTTGTAAACATTATCTCAGAAAACATAGAGGGCGCAAGAGTAAGAGCCGATACCTTCGGGTACTTACAGAGATCCTTTTTGGCTGATGTTTCCGAAGTGGATGCAGAGGAGGCTGAAAGAGTTGGTCAACATGCTGTTATAGCTTCAAAAGAAAAGGATTCTGGATCGGTGATTCTAAAAAGACAGCTCTCTGAAGAATATTATTGCGAGGTTGATACTGTCGAACTTAATAAAGTTGCAAAAAATACAAAAAACATGCCAAAAGAGTTTTTAGATGATAAGAAACCATATGTAACAAATGATTTTTTTGAATATGCCATGCCTTTAACTGGAGGTATAGAACCAAAGACCCAAATTTTCGTATAGTTATGTCAAAAATAGAACTAAAAAGATCCGATTTTAAAGTATTTTGGGAAACAAGAATCAGGTATTACGAGCTTGATCCCCAGGGAATAATGCATAATGCAAATTATCTTGCTTTTTATGATCAGGCAGTTGTTGAATATTATAGAGAGTATGACTTTGATTACGAGAAAGAAATAGAGGAGACAAATAAGGACTGGCACACTGTTCAGGTAACGGTCCAGTACAACAAGCCTTTATACTTTGATGACGAAATAGAGGTTGGATTAAAAATAAAAGAGATTGGAAACTCAAGCATGACTTGGGTAATGGGCATGTTCTTAAAAGGAACAGGAGAACTTGCAAGTGCTTCTGAAATTATTCATGTCTATACAGACATAGAAACAAAAAAGCCAACAAAAATAACCGATGACCTAAAGGCAAAATTAGGCGTAAAATAAAAAATGAGAAAGAAAAAACTTTTACTTTTTTTTGTTTTTCTTTTAGTTTCTTCTTGTTCGTTTTTTAATAACGATAAAGAAGAAGGTGTTGGGGTAGCAACCCTCGAAAACATGGAATCAACAACTACCACGGTAAATACAAATGAGCTCTCCTGGGTTGACGCCGAGTTATTGCTTGCACAATGTATAAGAGATAATAATTATGAGCTTGAAGACCCAAAAAAACCAGGAGACTTGAGAAGAATATTAACCCCAATTTTTATTCAAATGACACAGGCTGAACAACAAGAGCTTTATTCAATAATTGAAAAATGTGCAGAAGAAAACAACATACCGCTTGATGCAAGAGAAAACGCAACACCAGAACAACAAGCAGCAATATTAGACGCAGAGCTAGAGGTAGCACAATGTTTACGAGAAAAAGGATTAGACGTATCAGACCCAACAAGTGAAACTGGTCTCAGAGATACTCTCCCACCACTTGTTGTAACAGGGGTAATTTCTGCAAAAGACCTAAGAGCACTGGTTCGAGAATGTATAACGGAAAACGGATATGAAGTCCCAGAGGACCTTAGAGAAGAAAATGATCCATAAGAAAAAATTAAAGATTTGTATATTAACTACCTCTTTTCTTTATATAGCTTGTTCATCTAATAATGGAATCGGAGTAGCAACAATTAGTGAAAACAGCGCAGCAGACAATGAAAAGGAAGTTCTTACAGAAGAAGATTATCCAATTGTTTTAACCAGCTGCTTAAACGAGAAAGGGTACGATCTACAAACACCGTTTGATATTGAAGATTTAAAATCAACAATAGATCAGATGACTTCAAGAAACAAAGGGAAAGAAGAGAGGTCATCCATAATGAAAGATGTAGAAGAGTGCATACAAGATAATGAACTATGGCCAGATAGGCAGTCAGAAAACCCAGAAGAAATGGCAAGACGTTTTGACTCAAATTTAAAACTAGCTCAATGCTTACGAGAAAAGGGAATCGACATCGCCGACCCAACACAAGACAACGCAAAACTAAACCTAAGTGAAGTTGGAGGGAAAAGAGAAGATATAAAAGAATATATACAAGAATGCCAAGAAGAAAATGATACTTTTGAAAAAGCCCCTTAGCATTCCGAACAACAGAGGTTAAAATTAAAAAATATGTTATCAAGAAAAAATTTAATTGCTTTACTTATTCTTATATTTACAGGAGCATCTTTCTACTATTTCGGATCTCAAAAAACAACATCTCAGGGTTCTGAAAAAACCCTTGAGCTTACAACAGTCAAGATTTCAAAAGGAGATTTATCAAAAAAAGAAGAATACAGTGGAACACTTAGTCAAGTTGACAAATCGATATTAAATTCTTCAATTACTGGAGTTATAACTTATCTTCCAGAAGAAGGAACAATTATCAACTTCGGACAAGTATTATACGCTGTTGACAATAAACCAGTTATCCTCTTACAAGGTTCGATTCCTTTCTACAGGACGCTTGATTTAAACTCAGACGATGGTCCCGATATTAAACAAATTGAAGAAGCATTGGTCAACCTTGGATATTCAGACGATGGGTTTACTCCGGATGAAAACTTTGACGAAACAACATCTCAAATGCTAAATAATTTATACATAGACTACGGTATTGAAACAAAATCTG
The DNA here is from genome assembly GCA_902565645.1 of uncultured Candidatus Actinomarina sp. Taxonomy (GTDB): domain Bacteria; phylum Actinomycetota; class Acidimicrobiia; order Actinomarinales; family Actinomarinaceae; genus Actinomarina. The sequence goes on along the minus strand of CACFFJ010000002.1, from coordinate 82,841 downwards.
AGATAACCCCTACAGAACAAGTAGCTATTAACGCAAAGAAGGAAGAGATAGAGGCTATTGAAGAGACAATTGCTTCAGGTGGAGTAACGTTGGCTCAGGTTAATGATAAAAAGAAAAAATTAGACGAAGCAAATGAAGCAGCAACAGAAGAAAATTCAGCCTGGAAAGCGGCAGATGCATCAATTGAAGCTTCCGAGCAGTCATTATCACTATTAAGAGACGAAACTAATCCTGAAACAAAAGAAAAAAAAGCGGCTGGAACTTTAGACGCTGAGATAGAAGACCTAGAACAATCAATTGAAAAACAGAAGAGAATTAAAGCACTAGAGGAAGGGAAGGAATCGGGAATTGACGCTACCGAAGCCTTAGCAATAGAAACAGCCCAAAAAGCATACGATGATGCACTTGAGGCATACAACGAAGGGGTAGATGAAAAGGCTGAATTAGAAAAAGCTAAAGAAGAGCTACAAGATTTAGAACTAGCAGCAAAGTCCGAAACCTTTAGTCCTACAAATGCTTATGCGTCCGATACAGAATTGATTGTCGGAACATATATAAATAAAGTTGGAGGAGCTATAACTATAAATGGTCAGATTTACAACACTTCGTCGACAGGAGTCGAAGTTTTATTTTGGCTTCCAGCAGCGGATCAAGACACCGTTACTTTAGGTGAAGAAGTTGAGGTTGAGCTACCAACAGACGAGAGGGTTAATACTGTAATTAAATTTATTGATCAAGTAGTAACGGAGACACAAGCTGGAAACTTTATTCAAGTAAAGCTAGATGTTCTTAACTCAGCGGAAATAGACGTATACGACCAAGCACCGGTTAAAGTCTTTGTTGTAACAGAGGTATCAGAAGATGTGCTTTATGTACCCGTGAATGCCTTGCTTGCTCTTGCTGAGGGTGGTTACGCAGTAGAAATTTACAATGGAGACCCAGAAGACCAAATATTTAAGGGCGAATCAGGGATAGAGACAACATACGTAGGAGTAGAGATAGGTGTATTTACAGACGGGTTTGTTGAAATAGTTGGAAACATAAAAGAAGGACAGCTAGTAGTTGTACCAAGATGAAAACAAAAGCGAAAACTGTAATATCTTTAAAAAACATTTCGAAAGTTTATGAAGGACCTCCACCGGTAAAAGCGGTTGATAACATTTCTCTAGACATAAAAGAAGGAGATTTAGTTTCAATAGTTGGACAGTCGGGAAGTGGCAAATCAACGCTTTTAAATATGATTGGCTTACTGGATTCTCTTACAGAAGGAGCTATAGAGATTGAAGGACAGGACGTTTCTGTCATGTCAGACAACGAACTTTCAAAATTCAGAGGAGAGAAGATTGGGTTTATATTTCAAAGCTTTTTTCTTTTGCCTGGTTTAACAGCTCAGGAAAATGTCGCAGAGGGTTTGTTGTACCAAGGAATCAAAAGAGAAGAGAGATTAAAGAGGGCAAAAAAGGTATTGCAGGATGTTGGGCTAGGAGACAGACTAGAACATTTACCTAAAGAATTATCTGGAGGAGAACAGCAAAGGGTAGCTGTAGCAAGAGCTCTTGTTCAAAACCCAGCCTTTGTTTTAGCAGATGAGCCAACAGGAAACCTAGATAAACAATCAGGAGATAATATTCTAAGCATTCTTAAAGAGCTTAATAAGCAAGGTAAAACAATCATTATGATTACACACAATCTAGACCACGCAAAAAAATTTAAAAAAGTAGTGAAATTAGTAGATGGAAGAGTTGTAGCGTAAATGAAACAGAAGCTAAAGAAAAAAGACCTATTTTTTGTTGCTCTGTATGGAGTAAAATCTCGAAGAGGAAGGGCGGCTTTAACTTCCATAGGAATTGGAATAGGTATAGCTGCAATAGTTGCCGTGACAGGAATTTCTGCATCTGGAAGAGCAGACCTTTTAGCAACTTTAGAATCACTTGGGACAAACCTGATTAAGGCATCTCCTCAGGCTGGATTTTTTGGAACACAAGAGAAGTTGCCAGATGGAGTTTTGGGAATGGTTGAAAGAATAGGTCCAGTAGAAGAAGTTACATCGACAACTCAAACAGACTTGTTGGTGAGACGGACAGATTTCATATCTGAATTCGAAGGAGGAGGGATATCTACCGTCGTAACAAGCTCAGAGTTACTAGATGTTGTTGGAGGAAATCTTACTGAAGGTCGATTCATTGATAAAGGATTAAGCAACATACCAGTAACTGTTTTAGGAAACGTTACCGCTTCTAGACTTGGAATAACATCTCTTGCTAAACCAACAAAAATATTAATTGAAAACGAGTGGTTTGGGGTAGTTGGAATTTTAGATGAACTAAAGATTCACCCAGACCTAGATCGATCAGTATTTATTGGTTATGGTGTTGCAGAAACTTTATTTAATGTAGATAGAGAACCAACCACAATTTATGTAAGAGCCAACCCAACATATGTAGAAGATGTTGTTGAAGTTTTAGCACCATCAATGAATCCAGAAAATCCTGATCAGGTAAGTGTTTCTAGACCTTCTGATGCCCTTGAGGCTCAAGAAGCCGCAGAAGTAGCTTTTACAAATCTACTTTTAGGACTCGGCTCCGTTGCCTTATTGGTTGGAGGTGTAGCTATAGCGAACGTAATGGTTATGTCAGTACTAGAAAGAAGAATGGAGATTGGTGTTAGGAGATCCATTGGGGCAACAAGAAAAGAAATAAGGTACCAGTTTTTACTTGAAAGCATTCTTTTATCAGGGGCTGGGGGTCTTATAGGGGTGCTTCTTGGGGTTGGAGTCACCCTTGGATATACAAACTATACAAATATTGTTTTCTCAATACCAGCTTTAGAAGTTTTAAGCGCAATTTTATTAGCACTTCTAATAGGCGCTCTTTCAGGAGTGTATCCAGCAATAAAAGCATCAAAGATTCAACCAGCGGAGGCAGTAAGAAAATAAAAAGGATTACTTTACTACTGTTTATTAGTTTTTGCACAATAGGTGGCGAAGAAACACAGGGCGTCGCAACTATTGAGACAACAACCGAGATAACAGTTTCAGAAGAAGAACTAACTTTTGAAGAAGGAATACTTGAATTTGCACAATGTATGAGGGAAGAGGGTATTAATTTTCCTGACCCAACTTTCGATTCTGAAGGGAACCCCGAATTTAATAATCTTAATATTGAAGATGAAGAAGTTTTTGAAGAAGCCTTCACAAATTGTGAGGACATCCTAAGGAGAGCTTTGCCAGAACAGTTTGACTTAGACCCAGAAGTTGAAGCAGCTTTAATTGATGCATCATTAGAATTTTCACAATGCATGAGAGAACAGGGGGTTGACTTTCCAGACCCTACTCCAGGAGAGTTTGGTTTCTTTGCTTTCAGGGATGCTGATGTTGACTGGACATCAGATGAAGTTCAATCTGCATTTGATGTATGTCAACCAGAAAACCCCTTAGATAACTTAGATGATTAACTTGAGAAAATGTCTTACATACCTGTTTTAATTTAAAGTATGGACAAAACAGAACTAGAAGACTTGAAAGACGAAGAGTTATTTGATATTCAAAACTCTATATCTGAAATAATAAAAAAAAGAAATCTAGAAAAAGGAGATACTGACGAAGTTATAGATTCTGCATTTAATATTGGCTTCCCAAAGCTTGATGGAGTTGGTCTAAACCCCTGGGTTGAAGGGTCTTTGGTTGTTTGTCCGGGAGCAAGAATAGATAAATCGCAGACTAAACATGTTTGCAAGTTTGTAGTTGTAGACGAAGACTGGTCATGGGAATCTCAACATATGATAAGTGACGTTATTAGAAGAGATCAATCATCAAAGCACTTTAAGCAACATTCAATAACCCTCATATCACCCTTTGAAGGCATGCTTTTACAGGTTATTTCACAAAAGTCTCAACAAGGGAAACATTTAGTTCAAGGAATTGAATCATTTATATTCCAGAATGGGAAATTAGAAAAAACATTAACAAAATCATCCAGATCTAGAGAGCATTAAATTCTTTATTTTCAAGATATACTTTGATTAAATGTCAAAAGTTGTAATTGTTGGAGGCGGTTTTGGAGGATTAAGCCTTTTACAAGAAGCACGAAAAAGTGAACATCAATTTCTATTAATAGATAAAACTAATCACCATCTTTTTCAACCACTTCTTTACCAAGTAGCAACAGCAGTTCTTTCTCCAGCAGACATAACTGTTCCAATAAGAAAATTATTTAAAAAAGATAAGAACGTGCAGATAACTCTAGGTGAAGTCGTTGATATAAATAAAGAAAGAAAAGAGATTATTTTAAACAGTAATGAAAAAATTAAATACGACCAACTAGTTATCAGTACTGGATCTAGTTACTCCTATTTTGGGAACGATGAGTGGTCAAAATATTCAAAAGGACTAAAAGACATTAACGATGCTCTTGACATTAGAGAAAAAATACTTAAAGCATTCGAGAAAGCAGAAAATGAAGAGGATGAAAGACTAAGGAAGAAGTATCTAAACTTTGTTGTTGTCGGAGGGGGGCCCACAGGTGTTGAGTTAGCCGGGTCTATTGCGGAGATTGCTTATAAAAACATACACAAAGAGTTTAGAAATTTTAGTAGTAGAGAATCAAACATTTACTTAATTGAAGCAGGATCAAAGATACTCCCAACATATAGTAATAAACTTTCAAACAAGGCATCTAAATATCTCAAAAGCCTTGGCGTAACAATAAGAACAGAAGAAAGAGTTGAAGACATTAAAGAGATGGTTGTAACTACAGATAAAGACACAATACAAACAGACAACATAATATGGGCAGCTGGAAATAAAGCCAGCCCTTTAATAGAAAAATTAGGGACAGAAGTAGATTTAGAAGGAAGAGCAATAGTTAATAAAGATTGCTCTATTAAAGATGACCAAAACATTTTTGTTATTGGTGATGCTGCAAACTTCAAAAATGAGGAAGGAACTTCTTTGCCAGGAATAGCTCCCGTTGCAATACAACAAGGAAGGTATGTTGGAAAGAATATAAAAAATAAAACTGCTTACAACGAAAGGAAAACCTTTAAGTACAAAGACAGAGGAATGATGGCAACTATAGGGGGATTCAAAGCCATTGGAATTGTTGGAAGGTATGAAATGTCAGGAGTTATTGCTTGGTTGTTTTGGAGCCTAATTCATTTAATTTATTTAATTGGGTATCGATCCAAAATTGTTGTAGCTATTGAGTGGGTCTTTGCTTACTTCCTGAACAAGAGAGGTACCAGATTAATATATAGAGATATTGACTAATTACAATAAGTGTTTTTTATGCCAATTAATTATTGCTTCAAATCTCTGTCTTCTATGAACTGGTTGCCCGGATCTTGATAGCTCGTGGCTTTCTGCTGGGAATCGCATCATTGCTGAGTCTATATTTCTACGCTTAAGGTTAGAAAAAAGCTGTTCTCCTTGCTCAACAGGGCAGCGAAAGTCGTTTTCTGAATGAATTATTAATGTTGGAGTTATTATTTCATTTGCATAAGTTATTGGACTTTTCTTTCTATACAAATCTACATTCTTATCAAATTCTTTTAATAAGTACATTTCTGGAAAGTGTATTCCTATATCTGAAGTTCCAACCATTGTTTCCCAATTCAATAAAGCTCTTTCAACAATTGAAGATTTAAACATTTTTGGATAATGGCTAATAATCCATCCAGTCATAAAACCGCCATAAGAGCCACCCATAATTCCATAATTTTTATTTGTAATTTTGAGCTCTTTCACCATGCCCTTGAATGCAGATATCACATCGTGCGTGTCATTTACCCCCCATTTATTTCCACAAACATCTCTTAAAAACTTATGGCCTCTTCCAGAAGAACCTCTTGGATTGCAAGCTATGACATTAAATCCAGCTTCTGCATATGTTTGAAACTCATCAAAATAGGTAAAACCATACTGAGCAGCAGGACCTCCATGAATGCTAAGTAATGTTGGATTATTTTTTCCAACAGAAATACCCCAAGTATCTATTTTTGATTTTCCTGTATCTATCCTTTTATAAACACAATCAAAAGATTTAGTTTTTTTGTGAAAGCTTTTGTTTGTTTTTGAAATTTGTTTTAATTTCTTATCTTCAATTTTATATACTTCATCTTGCTTCGAAAAAGTATCTGCAACCACAGAAACTGTAGATTCACCTATTGCAAAGTCAGATATTGTTACTTCTTCATTTACTAAGTTTTCAAAATTAACGCCATCCCCTTTAGCTAAAAGTTGCTTGCCAGAATCTTCATATAAAACATACATTGAAGAATCTTTGCATTTAACGTTTGTTATTGTTCTGTCAAGATTTTGGTAAAGCATAGTAGTTTTCCCCGCATCACTTATCTTGAAAATGCTTATATTTGTAGGCCAGTCAAATCTCTTCTCTAAACCGATTCCATAAAGATCATTATTAAAAATAAATAGTTTTCCCCAACTTCCTTCTGATCGGATTGTTTTTAATGAGTTCCCTGTTTTTTTAACTATCTTTTCATCAAGCATCGTTCCCGACTCATTGTAAGAACTAGCAGTAAAGTAAAGAGAGGACCCTTTCTCAACAAGGGAACCAATAGAAATAAAATTTTCTTTATCTCCGTTAACAATCTTTGAACTACTTGACGAACCAATACTTACTTTATATAAGTGATTTCTTCTATTATAAATTATTCCTCTTGTATCAAACCTAAAGGGAAGGTTCTCTAAATACAGTGGCTCCATTTCCTTGTTCTCAACTTTCTTGAAATAGCTATCCCACTCTTTAGTCACAACATAGAGATACTTATCATTAGAACTCCAAATATAGCTCTGGATAGAGTCTTTTGTTTCAAAAACGTTCTTTATAGAATTTCCACTTTGGATACAAAGAGTATTCAAAGAATCCTTCTTATTTATTTTTTCTGATTTAATATATGAAACCATCTTTTTATTGTGAGAGTATTTAGGCGAGGAAAAATTTTTTGTTTTAGACCATTTATATTTTTTCCAGACATTTTTTGAATATTTCCATATCTCATTTTTATATTCATTCTTTTCAAAGTTCATCTTGCTGCTCTGAACAAGCAAATCAGTATCATTTTCTACAATATTTGAAAGTTTTCTAAAGTCTTCTAAATTTTCAGGTTTCAAAGTTTATCCTAGTTCTATTAAAAATAATTCTATTTTGCAAAATAGTTGTATGCAAATGTAATAAATATAGAACTAAATAGGCCAACAATGAAAGTATTTAAATCAGCTAATCCATATAGGTCAGTTGGTATAAAAATTCCGCCAGGGTTAGAAACAAGGTCGACAAACAGATACCTGTAAACAAAGACAGAAACTAAAGAAAACATAAAGGGTATAATCAAAAAACTGTCTTTTGATTTATGCCTTATTTTATAAAACGCTGGAAAAACTAAACATGTAGCTAATAAATCCGCTAAAAGAAAAACAGAAAAAATGTTTAGAACTTTCGTTGAAGCATATATTGCTAAAACCACTATTCCAAGAGTTATGTATTTTGCTTCTCTTGCACCTTTTTTAATAAGATCTAAAGAAATTGTTGATGAAATCGCATTTTCTAAAGTGTCGACGCTTGAAGCAACTAAAAGAGTGCAGAGACCTATTAGCAAGACTGAATAAAAAGAATTTAATTCGAATTGCTGTATAAAGCTTAGTGTCGGATTTTCTATTCCTTTTCCTGCTCCAACATCTCCTGCAATTCCTAGAAGTAGAATTGTTGCAAACGCACCAAATCCAGCAATTAAAGATGCTTTTCTTATGGTTTTACTATTTTTTGCAGAAAAAGTTCTTTGCCAATAACCCTGTGAAAATATTTCTGCTGCTGTTACCGCCAATATAACCGCAAGAGCAGACTTTAAACTAAAGGTTTCAAAAGTATTTATTCCACCCAACTTTGCATACCCTATAATCTCTGAATAAGAATTTTTACTAAACCACAATCCAAACAATATAGCTAGCAAAACTATTATGGATATACCTTGAAATTTATCAGTTATATAAGATGCTTTGAAACCAGATTTACTTATATATCCAAAAGTAAAGACTCCAATCAAAATTGCTACAGTTAAACCAGATGTTTCTGAGACTACAGGGAACAAAAAATTTATAGAAGCAAATTCAGCAACCAAGAAAGCACTCATATAAATTATTGCTACTAGAGAGACGATTATTTGAGCGCTCCTCCCGTATCTAGTTTGAATAAATTGAGGAAGGGTAGCTCCATCAGGAGTTAAGTTTGCAATTTTAGGACCAAGAAAAAACAGCAATAAAAAAGGCGTTGCGGCGGAGATTGCATACCCAACCACATCATAACCTAAACCCCACCACGCAACTTCAGCTGGAGAAGTAAGAACCCACAAACCCATTCCGCTCGCATAGAAACTTAGAGAGACACCTAAAACGTTTTCAGACTTATTTAATACAAAGTATTCTTTGTGAGTAGATTCTATTTTGGTAGTTCTTATATAAATTAAAAAAAGAATTAATAAAATTACTAAATAAGCCACAAGTGAATTCATTTATCTTGCTTCTCCCTTCTTATATTTTTGGGACAAGAACTGATTTCCCTTCGTTGGAATTACCCAACAGGTTCTTACGGTCGGTTTGAAACCCTCTCAGCTTTTGCTCCCGCTAACAATATATTAGTAAGTCTTATCTATTTTTATTACTTTATATGAATGTTATTCTATCCAAATGAGCAAGTCTTTTACCCCACCATTAGAAAAACCATCAATAGTTAAAACAATTATATGCTTGTTTACCGCTGCATTTATGTGGGGTTCTAGCAACGTCATTGCAAGGAGCTTACTAATTGAAGGAGTAAATGAAATTTTTCTTGTAACAGCAAGGGTTTCTATAATAGGATCCTTACTATTTTCTTACTCATTGTTTTTTAATAGAGAAAAATTTGATAAAAAGTTACTTAAAGAAGCTTCATTAACAAGTTTTTCATCAATTTTTCTTGTTAGCTGGTCTTTCATTTTCGCTCTCCAATATATTTCTTCAGGTTTAGTAACTTTAATGATTAGCTCAGCCCCTGTTTTTACTGTTATGTGGTTAAAAATATTACTTAAGGAAGAAAAGATTTCAGTCTCTAAGTACATTGCAATAGCAGTTGGTTTTTCTGGGATTGCCTATCTATTTATTTCTAGAGAAACGGGATTACTAGAGGAGGGCAACATATTTGTCGGAGGCTCTTTAGCCTTCATAGGAGTTCAGGGCATTGCTTTTGCAACTGTGCTAAATAGAAAATATGCTCCAAAATATAAAGTGAGCAGTTGGTTAACATATCAATACCCTTTAGTCCTAACACTATCTTGGGCTGCATTTTTAATCTCAGGTGTTGGGATAGAGAGTCTTGACCCGAGCCAACAGCTTAGGCTCTCTGTTTTGGTTGTATTCAACCTAGGAGCTTTTATGTCCTTTACTTGGCTAATACAAAGAGTAAGCGCATTATTAGTGGCAACAGTAGACTACTTAGTTCCAGTAGTGGGAGTTACAGCTGGAGTAGTGTTTCTTAACGAAGTGTTCAATCAAAATATTATTATTTCTGGAATATTTATATTCATATCATTAGTAATAAGCACAAGAGAAGAATTTGCAAATTAGATAGAACTTAATTCCTTTTTTACTTTTTTCAAATCCTGCCAAGTTAACCATTTCGGTTTCCCTTTTTCTTTTGAAGGGTTTCTAAGAAGATAAGAAGGGTGAAATATCGGCATATACTTTATGTTATTTTTTTCAATCCATTGACCTCTTATTTTAGAGATAGGTTCTTTTATTCCCAGAAAAGACTGGACTGCTGTTGATCCAGCAAGAACAATAATTTTAGGACGCAATAAGTTAATTTGTTCACTTAACCAGGGCATACAGGCTTCAACTTCAAGAGGATTTGGTTTTCTGTTATCAGGAGGCCTGCATTTTACAATATTTGTTATATAACAATCTTTAAGAGGATCTATGTCAACAGAGGCAAGCGCAGTATCAAGCATTTTGCCAGCCCTTCCAACAAAAGGTAGTCCCATAATGTCTTCTTGTTCTCCAGGCCCTTCACCAATTATTACTATATGAGCCTCTTCATTACCTTTTCCAACCACTACATTCTTTCTAGTCTTTGAAAGGTCACAAGACGTGCATTTAATACATGCTTTATTTAATTTTTTTAGTGAAGAGTAGCTTTTCATATATAGCTAAGTTTAATACTGCATAAAATGAGAAAACCCTTGAATACTCCGCTTATTCAGTTTCCTGAATTAACTTGCTTCAAGGGTTATCTCTAACCCTTCTTGTAATGATCATCTAAAAAGATTTTCTTCACAAAAAGTTACTCTTAAGATATATTGAATTATTAGTTAAATCAAAATCAAATTAATTTTTTTTTCCCACTTGTCGAGCCTATTTTTTAAGTTTTAAAACAAAATTAGAAACAGCAATTACAGCTACAATTCCAAAAACAGCACTAATTACTGTTGATAAAAAATTATTGTTTATATTCGATATTCCATAATCGCTTAATAATAAAACAAAACCATCAGATTCTAAAAATCCAAAATTATCTGCAACTGACTCTAACCCATCAGGAGAAGAAGAAGCGTATGGAGTTAAGAGAGTGAATCCTAAAATTAATAATAAAAATATACCATAAACAGAAGAACCTTTGTTATTTTTATGCTCGTTGGTTTTTATATAAACTAAATCGCTTCTAACCCTAAGCAGCAAAGAAACAATCAATGCAGTTATAACTCCCTCTCCTATACCTATTAATAGATGTGTAGAGATCATTGCTAACAAAACACTTCCAAGCGGAACAGAAACAGTTCCACCCAATGCGTATTCAAGTACGAAAGCTATTGAAGAAAAGATAACCGATAAAATACCAGCAACAACTGAACCAGATATAATTGAAAATTTCTCATCTCCAAATATTCTTTTCCAAGTAGAAATTGTAAACCAACCAACTGTTGAAGTAACAATTGCCATGTTTAATACATTTATTCCTAGAGCACTGAGGCCTCCATCGGCAAACAATAGGGACTGAATAATTACTACTATTGATATGCAGATTATTCCAAGACTTGGCCCTAAAACAACTACAGCTAAAGCACCTCCAAGCAAATGTCCACTTGTACCAGCAGCAACAGGGAAATTAATCATTTGTAAAACAAATATTAAGGCAGACATCATACCTGTTAAAGCAATCAACCTATCAGCAACTAAGTCCTTAGCGTTTCTTATATATTGCCATAATGTTGCAAAACTGATTAAACCAGTAGCTGCAGAAACTTGAACATTAATAAAACCGTCTGGGACATGCATAAAAGAGATTATAAAATAACTATTACTTATTGCAAACAAATTGCAATAAGTAATTTTACTTAGACAAGCTTATTCTTTCTTAACCATTGATGTATTTCACTTAAGACAAATGGTCGAGTATCTTGATTTAATATTTCATGTTTTGAATTTTCAACTTCAATAAAAGTTACATTTTCTAACTTAGAAATATTTTTACAACCAGAAATTGGAACTATTGAATCCCCTTTTCCATGCAAAACAATTGTAGGTATAGTAAGTTTATCTATATTCTCATCTACAAAAGTTTGAGCCTGAGTTATTGCATATCCAAATCTAAAAGTAAGACTTCTAAACACCAGAGGATCTTTAAAGTAATCTTGAGCGACACTTTTATCTGTTGAGATGTTTCTTTTTGTTACGGGTGAAGGAGCTCGAAATTTTGGTGCAATCTTAGCCATGGGTTTTGAAAGACTTCTAATTAATTTTGGATAATTATCCTCAAAGAGAGGTGCTGAAAGAATTAAATAATCTGGTTTTATCAATTGTTTTAAGACAACATATGTAGCTAAAAGACCTCCATATGAATGACCAAATAATATTTTTTGATCTGCCTCTTCAAGTTGTTTAAATGCTTCGATTACAGCATCATCATTTTGCTCCCACGATTCGAGATCTCCCTTGTTTTCAACGTATTTACCATGACCAGGTAGATCAATTAAGAATGGAGTGATGTTTAATTTTTCAAACCATTCTGCATTTATAGCTTGTCTTCCTTTGTGTTCAAAGAGTCCGTGTAATAATAAAATGCTACTATTTACCAATGTTCCCCTTTTCTCTATTAAATTAATATTAATGAATATAGATTTTGTTAAAACTCCATTTACGAATAATCCAACAATGAATAGATACGACGGCCCTGTTTTCAATAAAAAACCTGACAGTAGCTATTTAATTGAAAAGCAAAAAGAAATAGATACATACGGAGAAAGCTTATTCGGAGAAACAGAAATGTCTAAGGATAAAAATTTATTAATTAAGTTATTAAATTTTTGTGACCTAGATGAAAACATTTCTCTTCATGAAGCAAGTGTAAGTTTGGAAGAGGATTTTGCTGTAATGTATAAAGGCAAAATGGAGCTTGTGTCTGTATGCTTTCCTAGCGGATGGAGACCTAAGGGAAAATTAGGAAAGTATCTTAAGGACATTCATAAACCAATTGCTGATAGTGAAAAGCTGATAAATGCAAGCGACAAGCTTTCCGACTATATGGTTAAACAGAGTATACAAAGATGGGTCTGGACAATTACAACAAGTGGTAAATTAAGTGAGTTTCCTGAATATAGAAAGCCGGATATTACAAATTTTGATAAATTATATTTTAGAGTTGAGACTCAAACAACTGCTCCAATTGACGAACATACAAGTTTATTTTTCATCAAGCTTGATGTACTTCCCCTATCTGAAGTCTGGGATAAAAGAATCCTAGAAAGTATAAACTCAATGACTGAAAATGTTTTAAATTACAAAGGACTTACACAAATTAAAGAATTACTAAATAGAATGGAAGCATGAAAAAAGTTTATATCGCAGGTCCTTTGTTTGATGACCATGAAAGAAGCTATTTAGAAGAGATAGCAGTAATCTTAGAAAGCTACTCATATGAGACATTTCTACCACACAGAGATGCAGGACTTGTAACTGGTGAATTCACCTTTGAAAAAAAATCAAAAGTTTTTGATATTGATATGGAATATTTGGCTCCAGCAGACTTAGTTGTTGCTTTATTAACAGGAAGAGATGTTGACTCAGGAACTGCAGCGGAAATAGGGTATGCTTACGGGGCAGGCAAAGAGCTAGTAGGCATTGCAGCCAACACTATTAAGCCAATAAATAATTTTGTATGGGGGTTATTTGAATATGGAAAAAATATTGTAGACGATCTAGATGGCTTAAAAGATTATTTAGATTCAAAAAATTAAATATAAAATAACTATCTTTCATAAACTCTCGAATTATCTGTAAATTCATTTATTGAATCTTTTTCGACATTTAAGAAAACTTCTAGTTGCAGTAATTGTTCCTCTATAAGTTCAAGCATTACAAAACCTTTCTTGCCTGCCAATCGAACACCAAAAATATCATTTTCATCATGAGCTTCTCTAAACCAATTTTTACTTGGATTATTTTCTACATAGATTTCAAAAGAATATAATTCATAAATCTGTTTCCCAGAATCTACTGAGATTTCAGTTGGGATCAGTGGATTACCTTGGATTACAAAAACGTTTTCATATACATCAAGAAAACCTATTCCTATTTGCCAATAATTAGGGTCGATATCGTTCAATGATAAAGAGAAGTGTCCCTCAAAATACTTGTTTTTATTAACTCCTTCATAAAAATTTGTTCCAACTTCAAACCAATTTCCTGATAGAGTTCCATCTACATCATAATCAATCCGACCAGCTCGAGGTTCAGATTTTCTTACCATTTTATTGAGTAATTGATTTCTTATATTTTCTGGGAAATAAGGAAATGGATCATGAGTATATATTTTCCACGGTTCGACACTTTCATAAGCTTCTGGATTTATAAAATATAAAGGTTCATCATAGTTGTAAACGCCGAAATCAAGACTTTGATTACCAACATAGCCTATTAATTCTCCTGCTTTAACATAGGCTCCTAAAAAATCGCCATTTTCATTTCTATTTTCTTCCCACTTCTTTTCTAGTTCAGGGCTTAATTTTGTTAATAAGTCAAAATAACTCCCAAAAGTGCATGTGTGAACCATATCTAATCTGAAATCAGGCTCTTGTGTCTGATTAGACTCAACAGAGACTTCCCTTATTTCTATATTAAAAATAAAAGCATCTTGGATTGCCCGTACTTCATAAGTATATCTTCCGACAGGTAAGGAATAAAAGTACATATGGTCAATTGGGGTTATATGACCTCCAACTATTTGTCCATACGGTAAAAGGACATTTATCTCTTCAATTTTCATAGGCGAATTAGCAAACATAACAGGACCAGTTCCTTCGCATTTTCCTTCCCATCTAGCTCTCCATTGTTCGTCTCTACCTTTTTTTTCTAATTCAAAAGTCTCATCTCCTGAGCTGTCAAGACAGTTATAAATTAGCTCAGTTTCATTTTCTCCAGGAATATAACCTCCTAAAACAGATTCGACACCATTTGGCCATCTATCATTTATACATTTTTTTGCCTCTTCAGAAGCATTTTTTAAAGCCGAGATTATTTCACTATCAGGTTCAGTTTCTTGAAGTTTTTCTTTCTCCACTTCAGTTGTGGTCGTGATTTCTTTCTCTGTAGTCACAGGAGAATTTAAAGACTCACTTTCACCCCCACAAACAATAAAAATTAAAACAAATGCCAGTAATCTCTTCATAATCTTAAATTTTAGTATGATCCCAGGAAATAAATTTAGATGGCTTGACAATAACAACAGATCTTTTAGGAGCTTGAAGTTTCATACCCTCTATATATTGAGAACCATCTTCATCTTTAACATACTTCTCTCCAACCATTTCCATGTATCTGATTACCTCTTCTAGGCTATCTTTTCCATTTATAATTTCTGCATTTCCATAAACAATTATTCCCTGAAGGTCGGAGTATTGACTACCAGCTTCTGTTAAAAGAGTAATTCTAGAATCTCTTTTTAAGTTAATAATTTTTTGAGATTTTGTATAAGTATGAAAAATAAAGTTTTCACCATCATAGAAATACCACATGGTTGTAAGGTGGGGACTTCCATCCTTGTTTATAGTTCCTATTTGTAAAGATATTTGTTTTTGTAGGAATGAAGACAATTCCTCTTCAGACATTTTTATTTTATCTCTTAAACTACTCATGCTTTATTAAACCATAAAAAGTCTTTTTTTTTGTACCCTTTACCTCCAGTTTTGAAAAGGTTTTGTAGGATTAAAGTATGAAGAAATATTTAATAGTTTTTCTCATTCTTACTATGTGTGGTGGCTCAGGAGCAAGCATCCAGGAAGAGCAGCAAGAAACTAAACCTTCTGTTAATCAAGAGAGCAACTGGAGAGAGTTGTATGAATTACCATATTCCCTTGAGTGCATGGATGAGAGGCTAGGTGTTTCAGTTGTAAGAGAATTTCAAACAGGTAGTAGAGAGCCTACACAAGATGAAAGAAACAAGATTCAAACATGTGACCTTGTAGAAGGCCCAAAAGATAAAGATGAAGAAGGCCCAAAAGATAAAGATGAAGAAGGCCCAAAAGATAAAGATGAAGATGTAGACGACATGACCGTTGAAGAGAGGATTGCAGATATTCGTACCATACAAGGTGGATGGATTAGAACCGATGACCCAAAGATGGACCAGTTTGTTCTTGGTTATATTCCCACTCCTGATGAATGGAAATGTGGTGCTGAAGCAGTAGGCAAAAAAACTATGAGGGCAATTAAAGCTGGAACACATACGATTACTGAGCAAGAATATAAATTATTGGAACCATGTTTTAGAGCTTCTCCGGAATCCCTAACCCACCCTTTAGCTGAAGTTTGGGAAGGACACTGTATTCCGCTTGATGTATTTGTAGAATTTGCAGATCATTATCGACCTTCTTGGGAACAACTTGAATGTCATTTAAAGGGTTTGGAAAGATATGAAATGCCAAATCAAGTAAGGTATGCAATGTATGCTAACCCATTTGGCATTAGAAACAGTGAAAGTGTTCTATTTCCTCCACTCTGGGACAGAATTATGACAGATCCATATTTTGCAGAAGTAAAATTTAATTTTTCTCCATCTTTAGGGAATATGTCAATGCCTCCAAAATATGATGAAGAATATGACAGTATGAGATGCCCTCAGGCAATTTTAGATTCTGATGGAAAGTATCAACTTGATAATTATTGGATGGATGAAGAAATAAGAGGGGCTACAGTTGCTTACATAGTTGAGAAGAAAAAAGGGCGAAGAATTTATGCTGATCTTGATATGTGCTCCAATGTATATGTAGTACAAGGCGATCTTGAAGATTACAAAATTAAACTAAACAACGTTGAAGAGTTTAAGGAGTTTGTTGCTAATGTGACTATACCTGCTTACACCATGAAGGCTAAGGCCGCTGAAAGAGTAAAAGCAGAGATGATTCAGCTGAATAGTATATTACATACAGAAATTGAAGTACCATTTACACAATATTCTTTTTTGTACAACTTATCGCCATCAGAACAGGTTGACCTAGCTCAATGGTATTTAGATGCAATTATTTCTGAAGTAAAAAAATATTTTAAAGGTTTTATTTGGGTAGCTTCTTATATAAGTTACGACGACGGAGATCCAGACTATCCAGCTAGCAACACGAACCCAGCTTACGGTCAACACTGGAAGAATCTTTCCTTTTCTGAGGCTGACCATGTAAGCTTCACACTTGATGGTTTTTGTGACTATAGGCACACAGAGAGATTTTTTGATATCCAATTTCAAGCAATTATGGAAATAGTACAAAGAGATAAAGTTACCTGGAGTAGTTTTCCAGGAATAGGTAAAAGAGCTTTTGGGCCAGAACACATAAGTGGTTGTTTAGATGAATTTGAAACTAAAGAAGTTGAAATGCATAAGATGGTAATAGCTAAAATTGAAGCTCTACCAATTAAGCCATATTTCCTTAACATACCTCAACCACCAAGAAGTTGGACTAAAGACGATGAGGGATATTCGCCTACTTCAGAGGACTCTTCAAAAGGGCAGTGGTTTATTTTTAGTTTGGATGAAAACGAAATGCCTGATGAAATAAGAGAACTTTGGTTAGACCATGCTAAGAGAAATGTGATTGATTCTTAAAAAAGTGGGCCTAGTTAGATTTGAACTAACGACCTCATCCTTATCAGGGATGCGCTCTAACCAGGCTGAGCTATAGGCCCTTTCGTCATATATACATTAGTAAAGAAATTGAAATATTTCTAAAATTTTTTCATTTACACTAAGAAACAGGGCATAATATAAAAAGCGAGGGGATGTAGCTCAGTTGGAAGAGCACCTGCTTTGCAAGCAGGGGGTCGTGGGTTCAAGTCCCATCATCTCCACGATAAGGTATTCTATTTGTATGGATAAAAAAGATTTTCAAGATTTAAACGATGAGCAGCTTTCTGAATTAAAAGAATCAATTGAAGGCACCATACAAGACAGAGCCAGAAAACGTAAACAAGCTGCAAGTAAAAAAATGGGGACAAAAGGTGTTGCCACTGCATGGATAATTATTGCAATACTTATATCTGTCTATAGATATCTTTCTTTATAAATGGAAATTTTAATTGCCCTCTTTATTGGGTTTATTGTTTTTCGATTTTTAAAAAACTCCATTGGGTCTTTAGCAAATACTCCTCCAGAGATAGACCCAACAGACGTATTAGAGACAGCACAATCTTTTTTATGTGAAGCTTGTGGAACTGAATTAACAGTAAATTTTCAATCAGTAGTTGCGAATGATCCTCCTAAGCACTGCAAGGAAGAGATGACGCCATTAGACGATTGAGTATCAATTGAGTTTTTCTAGAGAAAATCAAACAAACGAGTTAAGAGCAGAGGGATTAACAGAAATTAATAGTTAGCGATATTCTGTTGTCATAACAAAACCTATACCAATTAGGCCAAGACCACTCCATAAATACCAGTTTGAAACTGAACCAGGAAGTACTGTTAGGTAGTTGAGAACTATAATCAACACACCGATAATCATCAATACAGACATTGTGATTATATACCATCTAGGAGAAGGACCTTTATCTCCAAAAGTTTGAGAAGAAATTTTCTTTGATTTAGTCGGTTCAGCTTTTCGAACTCTCTTTTTTGAAACTGGCATAAAAGGATTTTATCTTAATTGCTATTAATTTCAATGTATTTATTTTTAGAAGCCTTAACAACCCCATCTTTTTTGAGTGCTTCTATTAATTGAGTTATTTTATCCTCATCAATTTCTAATCTTTTTGCAAGATCTTTTGAGGTAACCTTTTTACTATTTATTAAAATTTTTACAATTTTGCCTCTTTTTTCCCTATTTGAATTTTTAAAAGGCGTATTTTTCTTGCTAACTTCTTTAATATATTTCATACAATTTTTCTCCAAAGGGCATACTGAACACTTCGGGTTACGACTAGTACAAATTAAAGACCCCAAGTCCATAAGTGATTGATTAAAGTCTCTTGAGTTAAATCTATTTAATAAATCATTTTTATTATCTTTAATAAAATTATCAATATCATCAACTTTAAAGTATCTTCCAATAATTCTTTTTACATTTGTATCCAAAGTTATAACTTTTTCATTATAAGCAAAAGAAAGCAATGCAGAATTTGTATATTCACCAACACCGGGCAGCTCTTTAAAATTAGGATACACACCGTCAAACCCTTTTTTACTTAAAACCTTAGATGAATCATGAAGTCTTATTGCTCTATTGTTGTAACCCAACCCGGACCATAGCTTTAAAACTTTTCTTTTTGAAGCCTTTGCCATATTTACTGGCTTTGGGAACTCTGATATAAATTTGTTGTAATATTTATTAGCTCTTTCTAATTGGGTTTGCTGAGAGAGGACCTCTATAAGAAATATTTTCCAGGGATCTGAACTGTCTCTCCAGGAATATTTTCTATTATTATCTTTATGCCACTTTCTTAAGTTCTGCTTAAAATAAATTAAATCAGTCTTCAAAAGTTAACTCTACTGGTGTATTTGGATCGACAAACTCTCCTTTTCTAGGAATTTGTTTTACAATTCTTCCGCTAGAATCACCCACAACAGTTGCTAAAAGACCAGCTTCTTCTAATATATCTAATGCTTCTTGATAATTTAAACCGTCAACTTCAGGAACTTCTATCTTTATCCCTAAAGATACAATAACTGTAACTATTTGATCAGGTGTGACTATTTCTCCTGCTTCTGGTGTAGTGTGTGAAACAAGCCCTACCGAAACATCCGGAGAATACTCCTCAACAAACTCATATTCAAGGCCTAAAGTTTCAAGAATCTGTATTGCATCAACCAAAGACTTTCTAGAAAGGTCGCTAATTTCAATAAGACTAGGGCCTGTTGAGATAACAAGGTCTACCGTAGATCCTGGACTCATTTTGGTTCCTGCAACTGGGTTTTGAGATATTATGAAACCTCTAGGGACAGTATCATCGTTAACTTCAATTTTCTGTCCAATTGTAAAACCACTTTGCTCTATTATGTATGTACCTCTAGCTGTTTCAAGATCAACTATGTAGGGTATAGGGAAAGCTTCTGGGCCAACTGAGACAATAATAGTTACCAAAGAATCAGGGCTAGTAACAATATTTGCAGCAGGCTGTGTCTTTATAACCGAACCAGAAGGGACATTCGGATCAGCAGAATTTTCAATTCCCACTTTAAAACCGAGACTTTGGAGTTGACTTAGGGCTTCTGCTTGATCGCTTCCAGTTAAATCAGGTATTTCAATTAATGTTGGAGCACCTCCGTCTGCAGGAAGACCTTCAAAAATTCTTGATAGTGTCCAAAATGTCCCCACTACTAAAGCAATAGAGACAATTAAAGCTGGAAGAGTGAATTTATATTTAATATTTGGGTTAGTTAAATCTACTAAATTCTCCTGTGTTTGAAGCATTTGGAGTTGATTTCTTTGCTGCAGGAGAGAAGCTCTTAAATCTTCGGCGCTTTTATATCTATCATTTGCATTTTTATGAAGCAGTTTAAGTATCGCTGTTTCTATCCCCCTAGGAAGATCTTTTCTATATTTAGATGGTTTCTCAGGCTTTTCTGTCAAATGTTTTGTTGCTGTTGCTATTGGCGATTCAGCCTCAAAAGGAGGGTTTCCAGTAATAAGTTCATATAAAACCGTTCCTAAGGAATATAGATCTGACTGAGTTGAAACAGACTTACCCTGAGCTTGCTCAGGAGAAATATAACTAGCTGTACCTAATATTGATCCTGTTTTTGTAATATCACTTTCTTCATCTTGAATTGAGACTATACCAAAGTCAGTTACCTTAACTTTTCCATCTGGCGTTATCATTATATTTCCAGGCTTAATATCTCTATGAACAAGGCCTTGTGAGTGTGCAGCCTGTAAACCATTTGCAACCTGTGCTCCAATAAAAAGAGCATCGCTTAGGCTAACAGACCTTTTACTTGCAATAATTGATGTTAAAGTATTTCCTTCAATATATTCCATAACAAAGTAAGGTTCCTCTTCAATACCCCAATCAAAAATTTGAACAATATTTGGATGGTTTAAATTTGCAGCAGTTTGAGCTTCTCTCTTAAATCTCTCAACGAATGTAATTTGATCTACGTAGTTTGGTTTTAATGTTTTAATTGCAACATCTCTTTCAAGTTGCATATCTCTTGCTTTATAAACAAAAGCCATGCCACCTTCCCCAAGCAGCTCAACTACTTTATATCTATCTTTAATTATTTGTCCAATATTCATTTCTTAAAAACATTCATAATTATTGCTGAGACATTATCGCTAGGATTTTGGAGTAAAGCCTCACCGACTAAAGTATCAGCTGTAACACCTTCCTGGAGTCGTTTTTTTATATATTCCTCACCAAATTCATTGTATAGACCGTCAGTACACAAAAGAATAACATCTCCGTTGTTTAGTTGGAAATCTACTTTTTGTATGTCTAGCTTATCTTTTGTCCCGAGTGCTTGTTTTAAAACATTTTTATAACCAGGAACATTTTGGTCATCTGTAATCTTTACAATATTTCTATCCGAGAGGACATAACAACGACTATCACCAACATGACCAACTTGCATTAAACCATCTTCATCTATTATAAGAGCGGTCATTGTAGTTCCCATCCCCCCAGACCCGGAGTTGTTATTTTGCTCCTCAACGATTTTTTTATTAGCTTTTTCAATAATTGTTACGAGATCATTTTCATCAGTATCCATTGATTCTGCTGCAATTTTACTTGCAACTTCTCCCTTAGCATGACCCCCAAGCCCATCACATATAGCTGCTTTAAAAGGAAGATATTTATTCCCTGAAGAAACGGGAAATACACTATCCTCATTTTTTTTCCTCTCAG
Source organism: uncultured Candidatus Actinomarina sp. (assembly GCA_902565645.1). Lineage (GTDB taxonomy): Bacteria > Actinomycetota > Acidimicrobiia > Actinomarinales > Actinomarinaceae > Actinomarina. Next base: position 61,471 of record CACFFJ010000002.1, on the reverse strand, counting down.
GGCCACATTCAGACCTTACGGACCAAGTAATTTTTATTTTATCCATTCATTAATAATCTTAGTTGTGAAATACATTTGTTTTCTTAGACTATATAAAGTAGAAAAAATAAAGTAAAAGTTAGTTATAAAATTATGAGTATTTTATTTAGAATATTAAGAAAATTACTACCTATTGTGGTTAGTATTGCCCTGGCTTTATTAGGTTTCAGATACTACGAAAATTATTCGAACTCAGCAAAACTTAACTCATTTCTGGAAGACGCATCAGTAGCTTCAAGTCTTCATAAAAAATCATCTCAAGACTTTTCTTTACTTTTAAATTTTGATGAGATCAACAGAGAACAATTTGAAAAAATTCTTAATGGAATAGTTAGCAATGCTCAAGAAGCCTATAATTTAATTTCTAACTCAGATGATAGTTTTACCAGCAAGGAGAAAGACTTACTTGAAATATCTACCACTTCATGGCTTAAAGGATTAGAAACTTTTCAAGTCTCAATAATAACTTTAATTGATAATGAATACTCACAAAACATAGAAGAATCTATAGCACAAAGCATAGTGGATTTGTCTATAGGCGATAAAGCTTATGAAGATTTTATAAATTTGATAAATACAAAAGCAGATTCTGAAAATATATTTCTACCAGACTTTTATTTAATACAATATACAGAACTTGAATCAAGTGCCTATAGATTTGCAGACATTATTGTTAGCCGAGCAAGGGAAAGCTCAGAAGGTCTTTTTCTCAGAAGAGACTTAGCAATAACTGGGATAGACTTTACTCCAAAACCAATAACAATTACCGAAGATGGATACAGCGTGTTGCTTGATGAACCAACAGCCTTGCAGGTTGTTATAGCCAATGAAGGAAACATTGAAGAATTTGAAGTTATTATTTTAATTCTTGTTTCTGATGAGTATGGAGAGTCAATTTACGAGAAAAGAGCTAAAATTAACTCAATTAAGCCATTGGAGAGTAAAAGCTACTTTACAGATGCTATACAGATTGAACCAGGTGTTTTACATGAATGGTTTATTAAGATTGAAGAAGTAGAGAACGAAGAAGAACTAGATGATAATTTATATATTACAACAGGCTTTATCCCTCCTGAAGGTTAGAGAATGCTAGATCCACAAATACTCAATAAAAATCTTGAAGAATTTAAAGAAAATCTTCAGAAAAGAGAAATAGAGCTAGACCTTGATGTTTTAATTGAATTAGATGATAAAAGAAGAAAAGCAAAGTTTGAGGCTGAACAAGTAAGAGCAGAACAAAATAAACTAAGCAAGGAAATAGCTAAATCTGATAAAAAAACCAAAGATGAATTATTGCCTAAAGCAACAGAATTGAGTGATAAATTTAAAAAACTCTCTGTTATTGCTGAAAAAGAAGAAAAACTATTTTTTGAGCATTGGGTAAAGATACCAAATATTGTTGATGTAACCAGTCCGGTTGGCTCCTCTGAAGAAGATAATAAGGAAATAAAGAAGATTGGAGAAGTTAAAGAATACAAAAATCCAAAAAACCACCTAGAGATTGGAGAATCGTTAGGCCTTATTAACGTCGAGAAGGCATCAGAAGTTTCTGGATCAAGATTTTCATATATATTTGGAGATTTAGTAAAAATTGAGTTTAACTTGGTTTCATATGTTCTTAATAAATTATCAGAAAAAGGTTTTACTCCGACAGTTCCTCCAGTTTTGGTAAGAGAAAACGCACTCTATGGAACAGGATTTTTTCCAGACGACGCAGAGCAAGTATATGAAATTCCAAATGACGATCTTTTTTTAGTTGGTACATCTGAAGTATCTTTAGCAGCATTACATGGTGATGAGATATTGGAACATAAGTCACTCCCACTAAGATACGCGGGATTTTCAACATGCTTTAGGAGAGAAGCAGGCACTTACGGGAAGGACACAACAGGAATATTTAGAGTTCATCAATTTGATAAAGTAGAAATGTTTTCTTTCTGTGATCCCGAAAAGTCAAAAGATGAACATGAATATTTATTGTCCATTGAAGAAGAGATTCTTCGAGATTTAGAGATTCCATACAGGGTTGTTGATGTATGTTCAGGAGATTTGGGTGCATCAGCTGCAAAGAAGTATGACATAGAAGCCTGGATACCTAGTGAAGAGACTTATAGAGAAGTTACTTCCTGTTCAAACACTACAGACTATCAATCAAGAAGATTAAATATAAGAACTAAAAAAGAAAAAGACACCTCTTTAATCCACACATTAAACGGCACAGCTTTAGCTGTTGGCAGAATACTAATAGCACTAATTGAAAACAACCAACAAGAAGACGGATCTGTATCTTTTTCAGATGAATTATCAAAAATAACGAAAGTTCAGAGATTAAGCTAAGAGCAGACTAGCAATCATGCTCAAACCCAGAGCTACATAAACAGCTCTTTCAAGGGTTGAATTTTTTCTTAATGTTGTTTGCAAGCTCTCTCCAAGAACAAGCCATATTCCTACACAAAAAGGAAGAACCGAGAAGTAAATAGCTGCTCCCTGCAGACTAGATATGTTAAATGCTGTTAATCCTGAAATTGCCATAACTAGGCCTTTTGGGTTTATCCACTGGAATAAACATCCTTGAATAAAGGTAAGAGGTTTTTTAATTCCTGCTTCCTTATTTTCCGATGTTTTTGTAGTTGCTATTTTGTATGCTATATATGTAATAACCGCATAACCAAAATACTGTAAGTATCCAAGAATAAATTCTGGAACAAAGGATAATACAACTCCACCAACAAGAAACAAAAAAGAAAACCCAAGCCAAATACCTAAAAAGTGAGGTAACGATGCTTTTCTGCCAAATTTTATTCCGGATGCCATTAACATTGAATTATTAGGACCAGGGGTTATTGCGGTAACGAATGCGAAAACAAAGAATTCAAACATTCTGCAAGTTTAATATGCCTTACAAACCAAGAGTAATTTACTGAGGAAACAAATGAAGTATGTATCTGACACTGACAAGATGAAAGTAGCTTTAGAACAGGCAAAACTCGCATACGATAAAGATGAAATTCCTGTTGGAGCTGCATTATTTAATGAAAAAGATGAGCTTATTGCTGCTAACCACAACAGAAGGGAAATAGACCAAGACCCAACAGCACATGCAGAACTGCTTGTACTTAAAGCTGCATCAAAAGAATATAAAACATGGAGATTAGAAGGTACAACAATTGCAGTCACTCTAGAACCAGACCCAATGTGTGCTGGAGCCATAGTTAATGCAAGGGTAAAAAGGCTGATATACAGTACTCCTAACGAAAAATCTGGTTCTGCATTTACTTTATATAACATTCCGCAAGATAAAAGATTAAATCATTACACTGATATTACTGATGGAGTATTACGAGAGGAGTCAGAAGAATTATTAACTTCTTTCTTTGAAAACAAGAGGTAACTAAAATAACATACTGAAATTTTTTTTCGGAGGGATCGCATAGTCTGGCCTAGTGCGCACGCTTGGAAAGCGTGTAAGGGTTTATCCCCTTCGAGGGTTCGAATCCCTCTCCCTCCGCAAAAGAATAAAACCTTTTAGGAGGGATGGCCGAGCGGACGAAGGCGATAGTCTTGAAAACTATTGTATGTATTCCATACCGTGGGTTCGAATCCCACTCCCTCCGCAAACTTGGAGAGGTGGCTGAGTGGTCTAAAGCGCTCGCCTGCTAAGCGAGTGGGGGATGAAAATCCCCTCGAGGGTTCAAATCCCTCCCTCTCCGCCAAGCGCCTGTAGCTTAACTGGATAGAGCATCTGACTACGGATCAGAAGGTTGGGGGTTCGACTCCCTCCGGGCGCGCTTTCTAAATAATTAAAAGTAAGCATCAAATTTATCATGCTTCTTAACCGCCAAACGTATCCAGTCGAGATTGGACACAAGAGAGTCCTTCATTTAGTACCCAAGCAGCCCAGTCTTTAGCGTAAGGCTGATCGTATATGTCTTCACCTACTGCGTAGTAAGAGGTACCAGTTTGTTGTATGAATCTTCCAGTTTCGAATGGAATTCCCCATGATTCGTTCATTGCATAGTTGCGGAGAACTTCTGCAGCCACTTCGAGAGGGTTAAGCGGATTCATGTTGTTGTTGTTTGAGAATCCTGTGAGGCGTGCTCTTCTTGCAGAGTTGTAATCTCCACCACCCCAACCTAGTGAGTCACCACAAGAGTTTGAGTAGGCAGGAAGGCGATTCTGAGCAACAGCTGAGTCAATAGCGTGCGCAACTTCGTGCATTACTGCGGTTGTCAAAGCATTCATGTTAGGTGTATCTGTGTGGCCGTCCCAGTGGCGTGTATCGAGGTGACCACCAACATTGATAGCGGTTTGTTCGTAGTACCTATCATCGCCGCTCAAGTACCATGCAGCTGCCCCGTTAGATGTAACAGAGTTAGTACTTATCCATTGGTGAGGTTCCCAAGCGAAGTAAGAAACAGGCCCAGCACACATCGTGTATGTTCCGAACTCTTCTTCTCGAAGGAACTCTACTGACAGTGGATCTTTTTGTAAGTCCCTAAGTCGGCATGAAGTACTGATGTCCACATTGAACCAATCAATGAAGTTTTTAATATCTGTAGGCATGATGTTTACAATCGCATCCATGAGAGGGTCGATGTAGTTAGCTTCAACGTCTGCTTGGTATGAAAGGGAGCATGATCCTAAGCGTGCTTCCAACCCTGTCGTTGGGTGTACTGCGTTTTTGTTAGTAACTGTTGGGCTGTTATGTGTAACTATGAGAGATTCATAGTTTGAGGAGCACCAGCTGTCGTACCAACCAGTTGCGTAGTTAAGGCTAGGTAGTCCCCGCTGTCGGATGCTTCTTGGTCGTACGATTGTGTCATTTCCTTCAGTGAACGCTTCAAGGGTTACTCCCCAATATGATCTATCTTTTAGTACTACGTCGCACCATGCTTCGATTTCCCAACTATCTGCATATCTTGAGCAGTCTTCACTGTGAATATCTGACTCTGACCAAGGAACACTTTCTACGCTTGTGTACTCGTATGTGAGTTTATAGTTCGAACCAACCCTATTATCGTTTTCATGTGGCATACCCCATTCAATGTCATTATGGACGTACAGGCCTGTGGAGATGAACTCCGACGTAGTGTCAGGTATAAGAGTATGTAGTAATGCTTGTGAGATGCCTGCTGGATTGTCCCAGGAGAATAGCCTCTCTGCTGGGTCCACAGGCGGTGTAACTGTACTACCAGTGTCGTCATCATCGTCTTCATCTGGCTCAGGTGTTGGATCGGGAGTTGGGTCAGGAGTCGGAGTAACTGGAGCAGGGTCAGGATCTGCAACGACTGGAGCAGGGTCAGGATCTGCAACGACTGGAGCAGGATCAGGGGTTTGGATATTGTAAATTAAAGTTGTAAAGATAAGAAAAATTCCAACTAATAAATAAGAAGTGCCAATTTTTGGACTATTAAATATCATGAATAATTATATTAAGTAAAATACGTTCTGCTGTATTCCCTTAATAGTTCCAGAGAGGTTCATCTAGACTCCAATTTGGTGAATTTCCCCATTTATCTAAATATGTAACTTCATCAACAGGATTCCTCTCAGCAACACCCCATTTTCCTAATGGATAACCTGCAGTTACAACTGCATTAAGAGTCCAACCTTTATCATCAGGAACACCAAGTATTTCAAAAGCTTCTTTTTGCTTAAAAGACATAACAGTTGTTAAACAGGTTCCTACACCATGCGCTCTTCCAGCCAACATTAGACTCCATGTAGCAGGAAATATTGATGAACCTGTTGGATCATTTCTAGATAAAATAACAAAATGTACAGGAACTTTATGAAAATTCTCTGCCAACCAACCTGCAGACTTACTTATTCGTATAACTTGATTTGCTTTTTCATCGTCTCCAACTTCTGATGCACCTAGATCCGGTTTTCCTCCGTAGAATTCTTTCATGTAATAATCCCATGTTTCCCTGTAGACGTCTCCTAATTGTTTTCTAATATTTGGGTCTGTTACAACGAGGAATTTCCAACCTTGACGATTAGACCCACTGGGCGCTCTTATTGCAGCATCAACCATAGTTTTAATTATTTCTTCAGGTATAGGGTCTTCTTTAACTCTTCGCATAGCTCTTGTTGTGTAAAGAGCTTCAAATACATCCATTTTGTTATTTTAGTAAGATAGAATTTAGGTAAGTATGGATAAAAAAATTTTTTCAGAAATAAAAGACAACATAGGAACAATATGGCTTAATCGTCCTGAGAAAAAAAACGCTTTAAATGATGAGTTATGGTTTGGCTTACCAGAACTAGTTAAAGAATTAGATCAAAACGACGATGTTATGGTAATTATTTTGGCAGCAAAAGGTGACACCTTTTCTGCAGGTATAGACATAAATTTACTTGTAGAAGCCTTTGATTTGAATGAAGACCTAAGAACCAATGCAGAAGAAAGACTAGAAATAATGGAAATAACAAAGAAATTTCAAGATGCATTCACTTCTGTTGCAAAAACTAAAAAACCAACAATTGCTGCTATTCAAGGGTTTAGCATAGGTGGTGCAACTAATCTGGTTGCATCTTGTGACATTAGACTCTCAACAAAAGATGCCAAATTTTCAATTGGAGAATCAAAGCTTGGCTTAGTTGCCGACGTAGGAGCCCTGCAAAGAATGCCAAAAATTATCTCTAAAGGAGTACTTAGAGAGCTTGCTTACACGGGTAAGACCTTTGATGCGGAGTATGCAAAAGAGATTGGTTTTGTAAATCATATTTTTGACACACATGAAGAGTTGATGAATGGGGCAATGGATCTCGCTAAAGAGATAGCTTCTAACTCACCATTAGTAGTAAAAGGAGTAAAAATGATGCTTGATAAAGGCGAAGAACTAACCGCAGATCAGTCATTAGACCTAGTAAGAATGTGGAGTACTTCTTTTTTAACATCTGAGGATTTAAAAGAAGGTATCTTTGCCTTAATGGAAAAAAGAGAGCCTAAGTTTAAAGGTAAATAATTATAATTCTTTAAATACTTTTAAAGCATATCTATCAGTCATGCCAGCTACATAATCGACAGCATTTTCTAAATTTGTTTGACTATTTATATACTGCTCAGGAAGTATGTCTGGATTTTTTTCAAAATGTGATACAAGTTTTTGAACTACTTCTTTTGCTTTTATCCTCTCTTCGTTAGTTTCTTCTCTCAGATAGACTTTATCAAACATAAAAGCTCTTAATTCATTCATGCATTCTAAAATTTCAGTATCCATATCTATTTTTTCATTTGAGGAAGCTTTGAATACACCAGATATTAAATTGTTTATCCATTGTTTTCCAGGAGATCCTAATGTGTTAGTTATTTTTTTTGGGATATCATCAACCTTTAATACACTTGCTCTAATTGCATCTTCTACATCATGTGTTAAATATGCAATCCTATCAGAAAAACGACAAACCATTCCTTCTGGTGTTTCCGGAGGCTCTTCGTACTTCCATGGATGAAAATTTATACCATTAAGAGTTTCAAGGGTAAGATTTAGGGGTTCTATTTGCTTAAATATTTTTACTGAATTTTCCGAATGACTCCACCCACCTTCTAGCATTTCATTCAGAACATCCTCACCTGTATGCCCAAAAGGGGAATGACCAACATCATGACCAAGACATATTGCTTCAGTTAGGTCAGGATTTAACCCTAGTGTCTTTGCTATTGACCTACCAACTTGAGTAACTTGTAGTGTATGAGTCATTCTTGTGATGAAATGATCTCCATCAGGGTTAATAAATACTTGCGTTTTATGCTTTAGCCTTCGAAAGGCTTTTGAGTGAATAATCCTATCCCTATCTCTCTCAAAGGCTGTTCTAAATAAATCAGGCTCTTCGTCTACCTCTCTACCTTTAGAGTTGCTTGAAAATGTAGCGTTAGAAGACAAAGTAACTCTTTCATTAGCTTCTCTCCAGCTACGGTCTCTCAATATAAATGAATCATTCACATTTTTACCTTAAACACTAAAAGCTATTTAATAAAGGGATTAATTCTCTCCATTCTTTGATATCAATTACGCCATTTATTGGAGTATTGTAACTCCTAACAAATCTGATTACTTTTTTTTCAGGAACATGTTTAATAAAACTCTCTAATTGGTATGGTGCGTCATCTATATAGACATCACATTCGACAGTCCATTTTTCTTCTATAAAATGAATTTCTTTTGTTGGTATTTTATTTTCACCAAGCCAGATTAAAGTATCATGAATTGACCACCAAGGTTTAGAAGATAAAATAATTATGTCGTTCCCTGATTTAGATAGTTCGTTTAAAGTCTCAACAGCATTTTCATAAACCTCTAAATTTCGAAAAATAGAAGCACCGTTTATATTTTTAGCCCATTTCCAAAAATCTATCTCTTCTTTAAAATGTGTTAAAGGTTCTGAAAGCCCCCAGCTTGTTATGTCTTCTTCTAAGATTTTTTTACCAAACTCTTCTTCGTAATATTTTGTCCAGCCTTTAGTGAAGTTTGCCACAACTCCATCTAAATCTACTCCTATTCTCATTTGACTAAGTTTAATTCTTAGGTGCACTATAGAGAAGGAAACTATTACCATTTGATAATATGAAAAAAGCATTATATAGAAAATACAGACCTACAAAATTGTCAGAACTAGTGGGACAGGAAGAAGCAGTTTCTTTAATTAAGAATCAAATTGAAAAAGATAATCTTGGCCATGCCTACCTTTTTTCTGGACCTAGAGGTGTTGGTAAGACATCTTTAGCAAGAATCATAGCCACCCAGCTAGGCTGTGATCCAATTTTTGATGTTTCAGAAATAGACGCAGCATCCCACAATAAAGTTGAAGATATACGAGAAATGAACGAGAGCGTTAACTTCATTGCAAGTAGTCCAGGTAAAAAAAGATTATTCATACTAGACGAGGTTCATATGTTATCGAATGCAGCATCTAATGCTTTTTTAAAAACATTAGAAGAGCCACCAGAACACATTATATTTATACTCGCTACAACTGAACCAGAAAGAGTACTTGAAACAATCAAAAGCCGCACAACACAAATAGCTTTTAAAAAGATAAGTGAAGATGAAATAATTAAAACTTTAAAAAAGATAGGAAAAAAAGAGGGAATTAATCTAGACAGTGAAGTAGTAAAAATGATTGCTAATTTTTCGGATGGCTCACTTAGAGATTCAATAAACTTATACGAACAAACAGAAAATACTTTTGGATCAAAAGCTTCTGTAGATGATCTTTTTAGCTTATTAGGTAAATTGAGCTCTAAGGAATTCGAAATAATAATAAACTCTGTAGAGACTCAGGATACAGCTTCTGTTTTAAGTGTTATTAGAGACGCCTACTCAAAAGGACTACAACCAACAGACATTGTCGACTCAGTTTCAGAGTTCTTTAGGAATCTTTTCTATCTGAAATATTTACCAGATGACAATAAATTAAGTTCCCTTACTCCAGAGCTGAGAAAATTACTAGAACAGGCAGACAAGAAAATATCAGCAAAACAGCTGGTACGAATACTTGACTTGATTGATGAAATAAGCACTGTGATATTAACAACTTCATCTATGCATTTAAAACTTGAGCTTTTTATGATGAAAATTATAAAACCAGAGCTTGGTTCAGACGTTAAATCTATTGGATACAGGGTTGATTTGCTTGAGGGAAAATTTACAAACTCGCCTATAGATGACAATCAAGAAATAGAAACTGTAAAAGAAGAAAAAGTTGAGAACCCTAAACCAAAGAAAAATAAAAAGAATATTAAAAAGGCGTCAATAGAAAACTTTGATGTATATTGGCCAAAGATACTTGAAGAACTTAGAGATAAGCTCTCCCCAAGAAAATTTTCCTACCTAACAGCTGTAATACCAGAAGTTAGCGATGAGGAAGTAATCACTCTATTTGTTGATAAAGATAATGAATTTTTACTAAAGCAATTAGAAAAATCAGAAGAGATAATTGATTTAGTAATTTCTGAAGTTGCCAAGCAAATGGGATTAGAGGTAAAATTTAAAATTTTACTAAGTGAAGATTCAAAGATAAACGAATCAAAAGGAGTAGACGCAGCTCAAGAGGTTTTTGACGTAGAAGATATAAATTAATTTTCTTTTAAATTCAACTCACTTAAAGCCATAGTTATTCTTCTTGATCCTTGATTTTGTGCACTTTTGCATAGCTCTATAAAACTTCTTAATTCTCCTGTTCTAAATTTTTTTAACTCATCACCAGTAGGTATAGTTCCATTTCTTTCTCTTTCTAGCAATTTAATCTCTATTTCTTTTGCTCTTGCTAGATAGGTGCTGCTTACCTCGAATAAAGTATCAACACCATCAGAAATGGGTGGGTTTATATGACCCATTAGAACATCTATATATTCATCTATTTCTTTATGAAGGCTCTTAGCATCAGAAAGACCTCTCTTAAGTGGAAATTTCTGCACTATTTTCTCCTCTCAAAATTAACATATTTCATTCTAAAGACCTTGATAGACACTATAAATGAGAATACAGCAATAATACTTAAAATAAATAAATTTAAAATATTGCTTCCAAAATCAAGACTTAAATAATTGAGAAATGAATATACAAGCAAAGAAATTACGACAGAGCAGAAAATGTCATAAATTAATTTATTATCAAGCAAGGAGTCATTCTTAATTTTTAATGAAAACAACATAAAAGCTGTGTAGGCCCACAAAAAGGAAATAATTATTATTGAATAACTTATTTCAGTTGGATTATTTTTGAGAACCAGACTAATAGCAGTAACAATAGTCGTTGTTGTACCAACCATTACGGGGAACCAAAAACGTTTTTGTACGTAATAAGCTCTTGTAATTATTTGATTAACCGACCAAGGAATCACACCTAAAGCCACAATATTCATGATTGAAGATACTCTTTTAACATCGCTACTTGTGAACCTTCCTCTCTCATAAACAAGGCTTATTATTTCTTCCGAGTTAACAATTAGAATCACAGCCATTAAGGCGTTAAACAAAAACAATGAAGACAAGTGTTTTCTAATGAGCAATTTTAATTCGATATACTTTTCATCTACAAATAATTTAGATAAAGTTGGATAGCTTGCCACCCCTACAGCTTGAGCAACTATACCTACTGGGAGTAGGACAACCCTCCTTGCGTATCTAAACGAAGCAACAGTACCAGCTCCCAAATAGGAACCAAAAACTCGAAACAACTGTTCATCCATTACTGCTATTGATTGTCCAACAATTAAGGGGAGTGAAATAGTCAAATATTCTTTAATATAATTAAATTTTGGTGAAAGAAATTTAATTTTTAAGCCACTTTTCTGAACACCTATTACCTGAATGAAGAAGTGTCCAACAAGAGAGCCAACAAACCCTCCAACAGCAAATCCATAGACAGTTGATTCTGGTGTTGAAGAGTTTAACCATCCAAATAAAATAATTGAAAAATTATAAATAACCGGCGCCAAAGCTGGGTATTTAAAATCATTATTGAAGTACTGATAAGACATAAGAATCGCACCAATAAAAAAGAAAGCTTGGCTAAAAACAATTGGGCCAAAAAGTCTTAGAAAAAGATCTAAATCTTTAACTTCAAGTAAATTTCCCAAATTGCTTCTTAATAGAAAGAAAATTAACGATATAGAAATAAATATAAGTGATAATCCATAAAAGAGAGAAAGGAAATAATCATTCAAACTATCTTTATTTCTTTTGCTTCGATCAGAAAGAATTGGAATTAAAGTAATGGCTAAATATCCACCTGCTGACAAATAAAATAAAAAATCAGGCACTATAAATGCTAAATCTAAAGTGTCTGCTGCTGAAGAAACTCCGGTCCATTTAGCAAGTAAAATCTCTCGAAAAAAACCAAGCAATCTACTACTTAGGTATGCAATAGAAATTATTGAAATTGGCCCAATTAAGTTTTTAGAGCTGTTCATGTTTTTCCTTCATTTTGTGTAAAAATTCATAAGGAATTTTTAAAGGCTTATCTTCATACCCAAAGCCAATATTTATATTTGGTTTATGATCACCATGGTAATCTGTTCCCCCAGACTCTAATAGATTTAATTTTTTTTGCAAGATCACTTAAGTTTGAAGAAATAGTTGATCCATAACTAGAGTAATTTGTTTCTATCCCGTCAATTCCTAAAGTTCTCAGCTTTTCTAGATATTTAACAAATTCATTATTTATCCAGTTTTTATTATTTGAGTATTCTTTATTACTCATCAAAGTATGCGGATGTGCTAAAAACACTAAACACTTAGATTCTTTAGATAGATTAATCAATTTTCCTATCGATTCTTGATGACTTCTTGAGTCACCTATTTTTCCATTTCCTAAATATTTTATAAAAGCTTCGTTTATAGAATTAACATATCCTTTTTCATAAATAATTTTGGCTATATGGGGCCTCCCAGGTACTTTTGTTGGATATTCCTCGAGGTCTGAATAATTAATCTCTATACCCTCTTTATTTAATTTACTTATAATTTCCTTGTTTCTCTCAACCTTTAAACTCCTAATATTTTCCAAATGTTTATTCAAAGAGCTCTCTTCTTCTAAGAAATAAATTAATAAATGGATCCCTGCATATTTATTATCTTTTTCAACATCTTCCCAACTTGCACTAACTTCAATTCCTTTAATTATTTCAATTAAATTATTTTTTTCAGGTATGGTTAGGTATTCATGATCTGTAATTGAAATAGCTTCTAGTTCCATTTCTATAGCTTTTTCAACTAATTTTTCAACCTTATCCGTACCATCCGAATTTATTGAATGTATATGTAAATCTATAGACATTACAAACTAGAGTACTAGGTCTGTTAAATCTTTAATAAGTTCATTAGAATGTTTCAGATGAGTTTAATAATCCAAAAATTTGGAGGAACAAGCGTATCTAATTCTGATTCGCTTAAAACTGTCGCGAAAAGAATCACAGAATGCAAGGATGCAGGGAATGAAGTAGTAGTTGTGGTTTCGGCTATGGGTTCTAGCACAGATGAGTTAATTGAATTAGCTAGTGAACTTTCAAATGAACCATCTCCTAGAGAAATGGATATGCTCTTGTCAGCTGGAGAAAGGATCACTATGTCTCTCTTGGCAATACATTTGAACAACCTAGGCTATGAGTGTTTTTCCTTAACAGGATCACAAGCTGGGATAATTACATCTTCTAGACACGGGATGGCAGAAATTGAAGAGATAACAGGCGAGAGAGTAAAAGAAGGAATTGAAAAAGGTAAAATTGTAATAGTTGCTGGATTTCAAGGAGTTAATAAAGAAACTCGGGAAATAACAACTCTAGGAAGAGGAGGTTCCGACGCAACTGCCGTTGCTTTAGCTGCTTCACTAAAGGCTGATAGATGTGAAATTTACACTGATGTTGATGGCGTATATTCTGCAGATCCAAGAATAATTAAGGAAGCAAAGCTTATTGATGAAATAACATATGATGAAATGTTAGAGATGGCATCTTCAGGCGCTAGAGTCTTAATGTCTAGGTCGGTAGAATTTGGTAGAAGGTATAATGTACCAATAATTGTTAAATCAACATTTACTAATAATAAAGGAACAATAGTAAAGGAAAAAACAATGGAAGAAGCAATTGTAAGAGGAGTTACACACAATGATAAAGAAACTAAGTTCACTCTCTTCGGTGTTCCCGACCAACCAGGTATAGCTGGGAAAGTATTTAGTCCGCTTTCAGAAGGTGGAATAATTGTTGATATGATTGTTCAAAATGTTTCTAAAGACTCAAAAACAGATATTAGCTTCACTGCTCCATCAGATCAAAAAGAAGAAGTAATGAAAATCCTTACTGAACTCTCTAAGGAGCTTGATGCAGAAGGAGCAGATTCAGACATAGAAATTGGTAGGGTTTCAATCATTGGTGCTGGCATGAAAGCAGAGTCAGGAGTTGCTTCAAAGATGTTTTCAATATTAGGAAAAAACAAAATAAATATTGGAATGATATCAACTTCTCCAATAAGGATTTCATGTGTTATACCAAAGGACGACATGACTAAAGCTATAGAAGCTTTGCATCAAGAATTTATATCTAAGTAAATGAAAATAGCAATCGTAGGCGCTACAGGATTAGTTGGAAGAGAGATAATAAGAATCTGTGAAGAACTCTTACCCCACGAAGCAACCTATACATTATTTGCTTCAAGCAATTCAGCCGGAACAAAATTAAAAGTTAATGAAAAAGTCTGTGAAGTGAAGGAACTTAAAGAAGAAAACATAGAAACTTATGACATTTCTTTATTTTCAGCAGGCGGGGAAAGATCAAAAAAATTTGCTAAGAGCTTTCTTAATAAAGGGTCTTATGTTGTTGATAATTCTTCAGCTTTTAGGATGGAAGAAGAAGTCCCACTAGTTGTATACGGAATAAATGAAGATAAAATTTCTAAAGAAACAAAATTAATTTCTAATCCTAACTGTACAACAATGGGTTTAGTAATGGTCTTAAAACCATTACATGAAAAATATAAATTAGAGAAAATTGTTCCTACTGCTTATCAAGCTGTTTCAGGTTCAGGCAGAGCAGCTGTTGAGTCTTTAAAAAATGAAGAAAAATTAGGTGAAGAGTTAAAACCAAACTATAGAGATGGATTCTACACCAGACCTATTTCAAGAAATGTAATCCCTTTAGCTGGGAACTTAACAGAAAATGGATACTCAGATGAAGAAATGAAATTTGTGAATGAATCAAGAAAAATATTGGATATTAAAAGTTTAATAGTTGAACCTTCAAACGCTCGCGTTGGAGTTGAAACTGGACACGGAGTTTTTTGCTCTGCAACTTTTCAAAAAGAAGTTGATGTTAAGGAAGCAATAGATGTTTTAAATAGTTTTAATGGAGTCCAATACTGGGAAGAAACATTGCCAACTCCATTGGACGCAGAAGGAAGCAATGATGTTTTAGTTGGAAGAATGAGAAAAGGGCTTTCTAGTAACAAGATATTAAATTTTTGGTCAGTCTCTGACAATCTTTTAAAAGGAGCAGCTTTAAATGCTGTTCAGATTGCTAGTTATATTGTACAAAATGATTAAAGTACCAGAAAAAATTCCACAAAAGAAAAGAATAATTTTAGGACCCCTAAGTAGATTCCTATTAAAAATATTTAAATGGGATATTACAGGAGAAATACCTAATTTAAGCAAAATGGTTCTTATTGGAGCTCCCCATTCAGCAATGAGGGATGCATGGTACGGATTATTGGCAGTTCTCGCACTTGATCTTAAGGTAACCTTTTATGGAGCAAGCTGGATATTTACAAGACTACCTAGCCTTATAACTTTCTCTAAAAATTTAGACAAACTGGGAATTCCATGGCCCTTAGGTTGGCTACAAAAAATAATATTAATTAGACTTGGCGGAGTTCCTGTGTACAGGGTCAATTCAAGAGGAACCATAAAAGCAGCAATTGAGAAATTTTCTACAATGGACAATTATCTTTTATTGATAGCACCTGAAGCTGGAACTGAACTCGTTCCTAAATTTAGAAGTGGGTTTTATTATTTAGCCAAGGAACTAAACATACCGTACGTTCCTGTAGAAATTGATTTTAAGAACAGAGCCTTTAATATTAGATCTCCCGAAAACGTTACTTCAAGCTTTGAAGAAGAATCCAAAAAAATAATATCTATTTTCGAAGGAGTAGAAGGCGCAACTAGAGTTTTTACAATGTCAGAATAAAAGGAACAAAAAGACTCAAAATATAGTTTCCAACAGGTATTTTTTTAATTCCTAAAAGGTTTATTCCAACACCAATTAGTAAAATTCCTCCAATTCCAGCAATTGAGTCCGAAACAACTGCCTCAATGTTTGTGTTTATTAATAATGCACAAAGAGTAAAGAATCCTTGATAAATTAAAATCGAAACACCTGAATAAACGGCTCCCTTACCACCGCTTGAGGTAATAAATATAACAAGGAAGCAATCTAATGCGGTTTTAATTAATAACAACTCTAAATTTGATTCAACTACATCAAAAAAAGGTCCAATAATTGCTAGTGGCCCAGTTATTACAATTAGAGTTGTAGTCAGATAACTTTCGATAAATTTTGTTTGATCAGGGTCAGATTTTTCGAATCTCTCATATAGGTAATCTCCAAATGCTTTGATTTTTTCTTCAATTTTTAACAGGTTGCCAATTACTGCTCCGAGTATTACTGCGAAAAGAGTAAATATAAAACCGGAGACTTCAAAATTTAATAAACTAACGAAATCAGGACTTTTTAATGATTCTCTTAAACCTAAAGCTAAGACTAATAAACCCAGGGGAAGTAAATTTTGTTCAAAATTTTTTAATTCTTTTTTAAAAATTATCCTGGATAAGACACCAACAAAAATAACACCTAGCCCATTAACAATTGTTCCAATTCCTGGAATCATTACTTATTAAAATCTGAATGGCTTCTACTAGGAGTTGGCCCTTCTTGTCCTTGATATTTACTACCGTAGTTCTCAGAACCGTACTCGGACTCAGACGGGGAGTTTAAATAATAGAAAGAAATTTGCCCTATCTTCATTTCTGGATAAATCATTATTGGTAAATTTGCTACATTGGAAAGCTCTAAGGTTAAATAACCTGAAAAGCCAGGATCAACAAACCCAGCAGTTGAATGAATTAATAAACCAATTCTTCCTAAGGATGACTTTCCCTCTAATCTAGCGACTACCTTATTAGATAATGTAACTTTCTCAAATGTAGTACCAAGTACAAACTCACCTGGATGTAATACAAAAGGTTCCTCAACCGTTGCTGTAACTAAAGTAGTTAAATCTTCTTGCTCAGCTTTAGGATCAATGTGACTATATTTATGATTTTCGAACACCCTAAATTCATATCCCACTTTTAAATCTATGCTTGATGGCTGTATAAAGCCTTTATCCAGAGGAGAAACTTCAATCCATTTCTCTTCTAAGGCTTTTTTTATATCTATGTCTGAAAGCATAATTCCTTTTGTCCTTTGAATATAATAACCCACTTTATCATTTTTTTATTAATTTAGAATTGATGCAAGTGACCAAAAAGTTATCAAGAACCCCACCACTCCTAGAAATATAGTTCTAGATAGATATAGTTCTTTATCTTCTTTTCTTTTATTAATATATGCAAACAAATTTCCAGCAAACATTGCACCTCCAACTCCTAATAGGAGTAAATTTATTGTTAAATTTAGTGCAAATGGATCATTCATAGCATTATTGTTATGTTAATAAGATGGTAGATACAAAAGAAATAGTAGATATTTTTTTAAAGTCCGAGATAACAACTATCTCTAATTTTGATAGTTATAAAGTTTCAAGACTAGGTGGGATAACTAACGTTAACTTTAAAGTTGAAATTGGAAGCCAGAAGTTTGTTTTACGACTTCCTGGGAAAAACCCAGATACTTCTCTTAATCGAGAAGCAGAAAAGAATAATCAATTAGTTGCTGTCGAAGCAGGACTAACATTACCATTTCTTTATTTTGATGTAGATAGTGGAGTAAAAATATCTGAGTTTAAGGAAAATCTAAAAGCTTTAGAACCAGAAGAGCTTAAAAGTAAAGAGTACCTAGACAAAGCTCTTGATACGTTAGACAAATTACACAAAAGTGGAATAAAATTTTATAAATGTTTCGACCATAATGTTTTTTTTCAACAGACTAATTATGAAGAAAAATATAAAGAAATTGGTGAAACAGGAGAGTTTTTAATAGAAAAAATAAACAAAATTGAAGAGAAATTAGTCCCTTGTCATAAGGATATTTTTGGTCCAAACTTTATTTTGTTAGAAGAAGAAATGTATTTAATTGACTGGGAATATTCAGGAATGGCAAGTCGCTTCTTTGATTACGGTGATCTTTGTTGTCAACAAAACATTGAAGAAGAACAAAGAAAGGAGATTTTCTACAAATTAAAGCTTGAAAAAAATACTGAGCAGCAAGTTTTATGGAATTTATATAGATATTTAACATGTCTTACTTGGGGTTTGTGGGCAACAAAAAAAGGAGAATTGGACGAAGAGGCTGATAAAGAGTACTTAAATCAAGGAAAAAAGAAAATTAAGCTTGTTTTAGAGACTGTTAATTCAAAAAATTTTGAAAAACATCTTTCACTAAAGTTCTAGAATTCGACTACACTGCTTCAGTCCGAGAAAAAAGGGAATAGAAAACGATTTATGGGATCTTTGATAAAAAAACGACGTAAAAAAATGTCTAAACATAAATACAGAAAACGTCGTAAGTCAAATAGACACAAGAAGAAGAGCGTTTAAGTTTCCCTGCCTTCATTATTTAGGAAATCCTCAATTTGTTCAACTAGGTTATCTTCTGAGAAGTTATCTTCAATATTAACTTCGGCTTCTTCTAATTTAGAAACATAATCAGCAAGGTCTCTAGAGTTCTCCATTGCTTTGTTTATCTTCATATCGAACTGCTGACCTTCTGTTTGTATTCCAGTATCATCAACTTCTATATCCAATATTTCAGCTGTTTTATTTAACAAAGCACTAATTCCTTTTGGATACCCACCTGCACTGAGATAGTGAGGAACAGCAGCCCACAAACCAGCAGTTTCAATACCGTTACCTCTTAAATCATGACCTACAACACTTGTTATCCCTGTAGGACCGGAATAGTTTGTTGGCAAAACATTATATCTTGCATGAAAAGTTGGATCATCACTGACCCCAAAAATTGGTACAGGAAGAGTATGGGCAACCTGACCAAAAAATGCACCAAGTGTAACAGCTTTTTTAACTCCTAAATCTAAAAGAACATTAGAGATGTTATAAGAATAATTTTTCCATTTCATTGCAGGCTCTTCTCCGAAAACTAAAATTAAATCATTTTTTAACTTGTAGTCTTCAATAGAATAGAACGACGTTTGAGGCCAGTGAAAGTTTCTTTCTCCAATATCTTTTACTTCGACAATAGGTCTTCGCATTTGGTAGTTATAAAAACCTTCAGAATTTAACTCTGCAAATGGTTCGATATCAAATGTACCAGATAAGTTTTCTATACAACCACTCGCAGTATTTCCAGCATCACTCCATCCTTCGAATGCTAATACAGCAACAGGTTCAGACAATAAGGGTTTTCTGTGCCAAATTACGTCTTCCATATCCAAAGGTTAACCCTGTAAGGATTTAACTAGAAAATTTTTTTATAGTTTTCTTGCAGAGTTGAAAACAACAGAAACACTAGAAGCAGCCATAGCCAAGGCAGCCATATTTGGTGAAATATTACCTGATATGGCTATTGGAATCATTGCTGTGTTATAGACAAAAGCTAGAAATAGATTCTGCTTTATTCTATTTTGTGACTTTATAGCAACACTAATTATCTCAATTATTTTACCTATCCCACCTTTGTGAATAATTATGTCTCCCGCACTTTGAGCTATTTGGGTGCTGTGAGTACTTGCAATACCTACATCGGCTTGTTTTAAAGCTGGTGAGTCATTAATTCCATCCCCCAAGAATGCAACTGTCCTGTCTCTTTGAAGTTTTTTTATATATGAAACTTTGTCTTCAGGGGTTTGATCGCCAAGAGAATCTTTGACTCCTAACAACTCTCCAAATTTCTGAACTTTTTTATAACTATCACCTGACAAGATAGAAACTTCATAATCTTCTGTTAAGTTGTTTATAAAATCTGAATCAATTTGAGATTCCTCTTCCAGTTCAATGGTAAATTGTTTTTTCTCAATTTCTACATTTAAAGTTGTTACAGTATTTTCACCACCCAAAGCTTTACTAACAGAAACACTTTTTCCATCTACATTTCCTTCAACGCCCACACCAACTTTTTCTATAAAATCTGAAGTAGGGAGTAATGGTATATCTTTACTCTCTGCTTCAAGCAAGATACTTTTAGCAATAGGATGATTTGATTGTTGCTCCAAGCTTGCAACATATTGAAGTACTGAATCATTTTCTTGACCATTTTTAGAGGTAATGCTTTTTACTTTAAAAATGCCAGTAGTGATTGTTCCAGTTTTGTCAAAAACAATCGAAGTAACTTTTGTTAATTTTTGTAAATAATCAAAATTTTTAAATAAAAAACCTTTTTCATTTGATATAGATGCGGTTCTAAATAAAACAATTGGGACAGCTAACCCTAAGGCACATGGACAAGCTATTACTAAAACTGATATAGCTACTTTAATTGCTTCAAAAATTTCTTGATTGTAAATAGTTATTCTTAAGAGAAAAGTTGTAAAACTGATAATGAGAACAAAAGGAACAAAAACTTGAGTAACTTTATCTATTGTTTTTTTGAACGGAAGGTTTTGTTGTTTGTGCATTAAATATCATTTTTTCAATTAAATTAAATGTTGTCTCTCCACTTATTTTTGAAACTCTTACTTTAAGCTCACCAGTAAGATTTATTGTTCCCGCAACAACAAAGCTTTCTTCATTTTTTTCTACAGGTATAGATTCACCTGTAATTAAACTTTCATCAACACTAGAGCTTCCAGATGCAACAACACCATCTAAAGGTATTACTTCTCCTGGAAATATAACAATCTCTTCATTTTTACTTACTTCATTAATATTTTTCATTACATAATTACCACTTGAAACTCTTACATCTTTAGGAATTAAATCTATAAGAGCATCTGAAATTTCTATAGAAGATTTAATTGATATTTCTTCAATTGTCTTTCCAATCAATATAAATGAAACTATATAAGCTCCTGTCTCAAGAAACATCAAAGGCTGCTCTGTAGACAACATTGCGAAAATAAATGATGAAAAGCTTCCAATGGAAATCAAGGTATCCATATTAAAATTAAATCTTAATAAATTCTTTACTGCAGATACATGAAACCTATATCCGAAGACAAAAATTATTAGAAAAGCTATACCTATTGCCTGATAAGTAAAACCATTTTTAATTAACAGAGGTTTTAAAATTACTGTCAACAACAAGGAAACA
The DNA here is from genome assembly GCA_902565645.1 of uncultured Candidatus Actinomarina sp. Classification (GTDB taxonomy): domain Bacteria; phylum Actinomycetota; class Acidimicrobiia; order Actinomarinales; family Actinomarinaceae; genus Actinomarina. The sequence continues at coordinate 40,507 of CACFFJ010000002.1, read as the reverse complement.
AAAGGTTTAACAAATTTTACAAGTGTATTTTCATTGTTTTCAACCTCTTCATAAACTACAGCAGAGTATCCAATTGATTTAATTTTTTCAATTACATCATTAATATCAATGGATTTTTTAGACTCTATAATTGCTTTCTTTAATGGGAAATTAACCGCAACGCTTTCTAAAGAATCATCTTTCTTAAGTACCCTCTCTATTCTTGCCGCACAAGCAGCACAAGTCATTCCCTCAATAGAGAGGGTTAGAGGACTTCCGTCATTCGACAACTGTGTATCCATGATCATCAAGCAATGTTTTTAGTTCATCAATCGAGACTTGATTACTTGAAGAAACAAAAACTTCTTTTTTCTGTACATCCACTACAGCGCTATCTATATTTTCTTGGCTGTTTAATAGTTCCTCAATTGTATTTTTACAATGATCACAGCTTATTTCAGGTACGTTAAATTTTAAATCCATAAAACAATATTAATAATCTAAGGCTTATATAGATAGTCCCTGATTTGCTTACTGCTTTTTATTATGCAGTTTCTTGAAGGATACGCCCTCTTACCCTTGGGTACTTTACTGGAGCGTGATTAAAACAAAAATCTCTCTTGTTGTAAATACTTAATTTGGTTTCACAAGACTCATCATTGCAAACCCTACCCTGCTCAAAACTTTTTGATGGCCTAATGCCACCTTTTATTTGACTAGCTTTTAGTCCGTCAGTCATTCCATTCCTCTACTTTGTGAATATATTCACAAGAGTAACAACATTATCTTCAGCATGCAAGTATTTGGAAAACTTTCTAATTATTTCTGATGTGATACTATTTCATTATGGATATCAAACTAGAATTTTGTGTAGTTTGAAACTACACACCCCGTGCAGTTAGTACGGTTGAAGACATTTTAGAAAAGTACGGTCAAGAAGTGAAGTCTATAGACTTAATACCTACTTCAGGTGGAAAATTTGAATTTTACTTAAACGGTGATTTGATATTTTCAAAAATAGAAAAGGATAGACATACAGAAGATGGAGAGATACTAGGCTTAATAGAAAAAGCTCTTAGTTGAATTTACCATTTGACCTAACAATATTTGAAATACTCTTAATTGGAGCCCTCTTCTTTATTGCATCATCCATACAGGGGATTTTAGGATATGGCTTTGCGGTACTATCTTCACCAATCCTTGTTCAAATAGATCCAGCACTTGTACCAGTTTTACTTAGTCTCTTAGCTCTTCCTTTAACAATAAAAATATTCAGAAGGGAACAATCAGAGATTAGATGGTATCCAATGAAAAATTTATTGCTTGGAAGAATAGTTGGAGGGCCTCTAGGGCTGCTCTGTTTGAACTATTTAAATCAGAGAGTTTTATCGACCACTGTTGGATTAATAGTTTTATTTGCTGGCCTTGCTTCATATTTTGGTTGGACGCTAGAAAGAAATTCCAGAAACTCATTTAATGCTGGAATGTTTTCAGGCATCTTTGCAATGATTGCAGGAGTTGGGGGACCACCCGTAGCTATATTATATAGGGACACAAAAGGAAAAGAATTTAGACCGTCTTTAAATGCAGTCTTTACATTTGGGATACTTATTACACTAACCCTCTTGTTGATTGATGGCCGCATATTTCAAGATCATGTTTATTTATTTTTATATATGATTGTTCCCTGTTTTCTTGGCGTAACTCTCTCATCTAGATTACTAACAAAGGTTTCCGATAAAGCTATATCTAATGGAGTTGTATGGTTCTCTATCATTTCAGGATTAGTTGTTATATCTAGAAACATTTTTTAATTTATTTCATTAATGGTGATTACTAAGATATGAGCATATGTTAATTTGGCCCATACTTTCTGGAGTTCTATACTTTTTAAGCTTCCCTCCTTATGGATTTTGGTTTTTAATATTTCCAGCATTATTTTTCTTTTATAAATTTGCTATTGAGAATGAAAAATCATTTATTTCAGGATTTATATTTGGAAGTGTGGCTTATGGTGTTGTGCTGATTGGTATTCAATCTATAGGGTACGAAGCATGGATTCCATTAATGATCTTAATGGGCTCAATGTACGGACTTTTTGCAAGAGTGCTCTCTTATGTTGGAGCTAAGACAGATAATAATTTTTTTGTACTAGTTGCTGTAGTCAGTACATTTGATTTAATAAGAGCCTATTTTCCATTCGGGGGTTTTCCTTGGGGGTATCCTTCAACAGTACTAATAGGTGATCTTACTAAGAATTTTTTTAGAACCTACGGCCCTATAGGGTTTTCACTAGTTATTGAGTCTTTAGTCTTACTTCTGGTCTTATCTTTACTTAAGTCAAATAAAGATTCAGGGCTGTTTAATATTTATTATTTTAAATATTTGCTTATTTACTTTTTCATATTTGGATTTACATTTTTACAAGCAACACCAGCTGTAGAGGATAGGAATATTGAAATTTCTATAATCCAAGGAAACAGTCCATGTCCTGGAGCAAAGAATAAATGTTCAAACGAAAGACAAAGAATTTATGACAGCCATTTAAGCCTAACGCAGTCATTAAGCACAGAACAAGTATCTTCAGGGACCTTAAATCCTAGATTAATTGTTTGGGCAGAGAGCTCAAGTGGCTTTAGCAACGACCCTCTTATTCACGATAGAGTTTTAAAACAAATTTCTAAAGAATCAATACGTTTGGGTTCTTATTTTTTAATAGGCGGAGACCGACCTATAGCTGATAATTATTTTGAAAATTATGGAATATTTATATCTAAAGCGACATTAAATAATAGTGGTGAAATTGTTGGCCAATACTTAAAGCAACACCCAGTACCATTTGGTGAATATATTCCTTTTAGAAGATATTTAGAATGGATACCACCTCTTTCCTTAGTTCCTAGAGATATGATTAGAGGCAATGAAGAAAAAATCTTCATTATTGAAGAAAATAATATCAAAATCTCACCAGTAATTTCTTTTGAAGGTTCTTTTGAAAGGTACATAAGAAGAAGCGTGCAAAGTGGTGCCGAGCTTATTGTCATTCTGACTAATCAAGCAAGCTATGGAGAGAGTGGGATGTCTGACCAATTTATACTTATGTCAAGAGCAAATGCTATCTCAAACTATCGAGATGTTGTCCATGCTGCAATTACAGGCAAGTCAGCATTTATAAGTGGCATTAATGGGGAGGTTTATTCTTCTACGGAGTTGTTTACTGCCGATACCTCAACAGAGGTTCTTAATGCTTATAGTTATAAAACAATTTATTCTATTTGGGGTAATTACTTAAACTATATAATGATTTCTCTAGGTCTTGTTTATTTTCTTAGGTTCGGTGAAAATAAACAATTTAATCATAAGAATATTGCTAATCATGTTTTTAGTGATAAAAGAGCAATCTAATTCTAATATTTTAGAATCCTGATTTTTGTCCTGACCATGGGGGCGGTACTTTGTTTTTAAATTCTTCGACACTAGGACCACCAAGCTTTATTAATTTCCTTTGTCCATATATGTATGTTAAGACAAGAAGAGCTATCGTTGTTTGGTTTGATGTTGCCAACTTAATAATTGCTAGTATTTCTGGTGAGCTGAAAAAATATAATTGTAATAAGCCTTTAATACTTAGGAAAATCACCCATATTGTTGCAACTTCTCTATAAGCAGGCTTTACATTTTTATGTAAAAACCAATCTAATGGCCAACCTCTTATTGATTTTGAGGTGTATATTGTAAATGGTCTGCCTAATAAGATTGAAATAAAACCAATTAATGCAACGCTAAGGTCTCTAATTATTCCAGGGAGAAAAAAACCAGATGCACTGCCTTGTATCTGAGCAATCAATAATGCAATTGAAGTACCTCCAACACCAATTAAAGAATTCCTAAGAGACTCTTTTCTTAAAATTCTGTATAAAAATGTAAACATTATCAAAATTCCAGTAAGAATGATTGAAGTTTGTAGATCTTGAAATCTTGAAATTGTTACGAAAAATACTGGGGCCAAGATTGCATCAAGAAAATTTTCATTTGCTATGGGCAGCTCTTTATAGTCCTTTTTTATATCATCAAATTTATTTTTAAAAGAACCAAACAATTTAAAGATCTTTAAGCTTCTTTTCAATTACTTTTGTATCAATAGTTACTGATAAGTTGAAACAGTTCTGAATTTCATCTTTTGATATATTATCAAAAGATGAATTAGTAGACTTAATAACTTCATTCATAGAAATATTATTTTGAGTTAGATTTTGCACAAACTTGTATGCTTCATCACGTGAATTTCCTTTACTTACAATCAAAGAAAGAAGTTTTTGTGAACCAAGTTTTGTTTCTGCGGAATCTAAATTTGATTTAATTTTTTCATGATCTATTACAAGATTGTTAATAATCTTTGTTAGATCTCTTGTCATAAAATCAATCAACTTAAAGGTATCTGGAAGAATAATTCTTTCAACTGAAGAGTTTGAGATATCTCTTTCATGCCAAAGAGCCATTGTCTCAAAGCTTGCTTGAGTGTTTCCCCTTACAATTCTTGCTAAACCACAAATCCTTTCAGATCCAATTGGATTTTTCTTATGAGGCATTGCAGAAGATCCTTTCTGTCCCTCAGTAAAAGCTTCAAACATTTCACTAACTTCAGATCTTTGATAGTTTCTTATATTTGTTGCAATTCTTTCAAATGTTCCAGCAATTATTGCAAAGCTAGAAAACAAATCAGCATATCTATCCCTGCTTACCACCTGTGTAGCTAATGGTTCTGGCTTTAATGACAAATTTTCAAGTATCTTACTTTCAAGTTCTTCAGAGATAAGAGAATGGTTCCCAACAGCTCCACTGATTTTCCCAATCTTGATGTTTTCTGCACTTGAATTCAACCTATCCAAGCCTCTAGAAACCTCGAGACACCAATTTCCAAATATGTTTCCAAGGGTTGTTGGCTCAGCGAACACCCCATGTGTTCTTCCAATAATTAAAGTTTCTGATTCACTTAAAGCTTTGTTTTTTAAAGAATTTATTAGTTCAGATAATTTTTCAGAAAGGATATTTATGGATTCGAGAATTAGAAGAGCATTTGCAGTATCTACAATGTCTGAACTTGTTAATCCATAATGTATCCAATTTGAATCTTTTTTAACTTTACTTTGCAAAACATCAACAAATGCTGCTAAATCATGGTTTGTTATAGCTTCTCTTTCAACTACTTCCTTATGAGATATAGAAACTTCATTTAATTGTTTTGAAAGCCCACTTGGGGTTATTTCTTCTTCTTCAAGTGTTTTTATTACTGCCTTTTCTACTTCAAGCCATTTTGTAACTTTATTATCCTCATTCCATATTGAGGACATCTCTTCTGAGGAATACCTATCTATCATTATTCTCTTATTATATTTTGATTTCTCTCTGGCCCAACAGAAATAAATTTAATTGGTACATTTATAAAATCTTCAATAAACTTTATATACTCCTTAGCCTCATTGGGCAGATCTTCAAAGGAAGTTACGTTACTGATATCTTCATCCCATCCTTTCATTGTTTTATAGACAGGCTTACCAGCATGAAGGACTTTTTGTTCCCTTGGGAAATCTTTTATTTCCGTACCATCTATTTCGTATGCTACATTTACTTTCAATTCTTTTAACCCAGAAAGTACATCAAGTTTAGTTATGAACAATTCAGTTAGAGAATTTACTCTTACAGCGTATTTTAAAGATACTAAATCTAACCACCCGCACCTTCTTCTTCTTCCTGTAACTACTCCATATTCAGCACCTTTGTCGATTAAATAGTCACCAATCTCATTTTCCTGTTCTGTTAAAAAAGGTCCTGTACCAACTCTTGAGATATATGCTTTGGTGACTCCTATTATTCTCTCAATATCTTTAGGTCCTATTCCTGAACCAATTGCAGCATTACCTGCTGTTGTATTAGAGCTTGTTACAAATGGGTATGTTCCATGGTCTATATCTAGAAGCGTTCCCTGAGCTCCTTCGAAGAGGACATTCTTTCCAGCAGTTATTGCATTTGAAACAAGAAGTGATGTGTCAGTCGTAATATTTGAAACAGTTTCTCTATACTTATTAAATTCATTTAGCACTTCTTCAAGCTCAAACTCTTTAGCATTATATATTTTTGAGATTATCTCATTTTTATCCTTTAAAATTGCTGAAACTTTTTCAGAAAAAATATTTTCATCTAATAAGTCTTGAACCCTAATGCCTTGTCTTTGAATTTTATCTGCATAGCAAGGCCCTATGCCTCTTTTTGTTGTACCTATCATATTCTTACCCAACCTAGTCTCAATCAATTCATCCAGAAGTTTGTGGTAGGGCATAATCAAATGTGCATTTGAAGAAAGTTTTAAATTAGAAGTATCTACATTTTTTTCTTTAAGCATTTTCAATTCATCCATCAACACACCTAAGTCAACAACACACCCAGATGCTATTACAGGTATACAGTCTGGATACAAAACACCAGATGGAGTACAGGAAAGTTTTATAGTCTCATCGTTTACAACAATTGTATGGCCAGCATTATTACCACCCTGGAATCTGACTACAAGATCTGCATTTGAAGCGAAAAAATCTGTGACTTTACCCTTGCCTTCATCTCCCCACTGGGCACCTAAAACAACGGTTGTAGACACGTTTCTCCTTAGATTACAACATCCGATATTACAGCGTTTTATGACATATTTGCAACAAATTTAAAAAGTTTACCTTATTTAATGTTGAACTATAGTGAAATGTCATTAAATTGAACATATGACAGTTCAACCGACCTACAGGGCGGTTTGCTGAACAGGTCAACTTTTATATAAAAGGAGAAAACATTGAGTAAAAAAGCAATCGTTTCTTTGCTAGTTCTTGCAATGGTAGCTGTAGCTTGTGGAGGTTCCACAGACGACGCTGCTGAAGAAGTAGTTGAAGAAGTCGCTATGACTACACTCGAGGAAGTCCAAGCTAGAGGATTTCTTAAGTGTGGTGTTAGCACCGGTGCAACTGGATTTACTGAGGTAGGCGACGACGGATCTTATTCAGGATTTGACGTAGACTATTGTTATGCAGTTGCTGCTGCTGTTTTCGGTGATTACAGTAAAGTTGAATTTAAGCAACTTACTGCAGCTGAAAGATTTACAGCACTTAGCGCTGGTGAAGTCGACGTATTGATTAGAAACACAACTTGGACTCAAAGCCGTGATACTGAATTAGGTAACGACTTCGGTCCAACCACTTACTACGATGGTCAACAATTAATGGGAAGAGTATCTGACGGATTGTCAGCTAACTCTACTCTTGCTGACATTGATGGTTTGAAAGTATGTACTAACGCTGGTACCACAACTGAAAAGAATATTACAGAAGGTGCTGGACTTGTGGGTGCAACAATCACTCTAGTAACTGTTGAAGCTTTCTCAGAAGCTATTGACAAGTTCATCGCAGGTGAGTGTGATATTGTAACAACTGACGGTTCAGGATTAGTTGGTAGAAGAGCAGTTAATGATGCTCTTAATGATTGGGCAATTTTCCCAACATCACCAATTTCCAAAGAACCATTAGGACCAACTTATAGATCAAATGACAGTCAATGGGCAGATATTATTAACTGGACTGTTTACGCTACAATCATCGCTGATGAGTATGGTGTAACAAGTGCAAACATTGACTCTGTTGATTATGATGCCGCCCCAGAATTGGGTAGATTATTCGGTAAGAATGATGGCGAGCTTCAAACAAAGATGGGTCTAAGCGCAGATGCTTACTACAACGTTGTGAAGCAAGTAGGTAACTACGACCAAATCTTCTCAAGAAACCTAAATCCATTAGGTCTTTACAGAGAAGGTGGAGCTAACGATCGTTGGACAAACGGAGGATTAGTTTACGCACCTCCAGCAAGGTAATTAATTACCTTACATAATTTTGTAAAAGGGGCTTTTAAAGCCCCTTTTACTTTGAAATAGCAATATATACTCCTTCTTTACGTCATATTTTTTTGAATTCTGATAAAATTTATTTATGAAAAATACATTAAAATATTTAGTTTTCTTTAGAAATGTAGTTTTTCTTAAATGGGCTTTTCAAATAGTCTTTCTTCTAGGGCTTCTTTCTATAATTTGGAACTATATTCAAAATGCTGTTGTTAATTTAGAGAATACAAATATTGCAATGGGTTGGGGCTGGCTAGGAGAAACTCCAGGGGTCTCTATTGCTGAAGGTTTATACACCTTACCTAATTCAGGATTACAAATGATCCAAACTGGAATGATAAATATGTTTAGGATTACGATAACGGGTATATTTGCAGCAACAATATTAGGAACATTTTTAGGCATTGCAAGATTGTCAAAAAACTATATAGTTGAAAAAAGCTCCACAGGTCTTCTAGAGGTTGTTAGAAATGTCCCACTTTTAGTCCAAATATACTTTTTCCAAGCGCTCGTTCTCTCTTTTCCTCGTCTAGAAGTTTTTGATGTCGGTGATTATTTTATTCATGTAAGTGCAAAAGGTTTAGCCTTTCCATGGTTTAATAGAGGACCCAATGCTTTCTTAATGATGGTTTACTTATTAGCCATCTTTTTAATTTCTAACCGTATTTATAAATGGAGAGTAGAAATTCTAGAGAGAGAAGGTAGGGAAACTAGACCATTTCTTTGGTCTATTACCTCACTAGTCACATTGTTTATTGTTGGTTGGTATGGAGGGTTTAGAGCAGTAGGAATAATTGGCTTTATAGCTGGATATATTTCAACAGGACTAGAGTTAGTACCAGCAATTTTTTATCAAGCTTTAATATCTGGTGTAACAATATTGATTGGATACAGAGTTACGAAGAAATTTATAGACAGTAAGAAATCTGAAGAAGCACAGGGAGTCTTTATTGATGACGACTACTTTAAGATTATTTTAAATATTGTAGTCGTCCTCTTGGTTGTTGTTTTAATGTTTTCTTCTTTTGGTGCTGGTTTAGCAGGATTCTTAGTTGGGGATGAATTAACATTTAAAGCTGACTGGGGTCTTCCACAGTTTTTTAATGGTGTAGAAAATAAGCTACATTGGTATCCATCTATAGATGTTGAATTAGAAGCTGCTATTGATGGAATGAAAAAAGGTGAAATAATAAATTGGTTAATTGAGCCAGGTAAAAAAGTTACAGAAGGAGATGTAATTGCTACAGCCTACGCAACTGGAACAAAAATTGATAAGCAAGAGATAGAATTAAAAGCATCACATACCGGCAACGTAGAGTCTTTGCTAATTGAAAAGGGCAAGTCTATAAAAGTCGGTACACCATTTTATGAACTAGAAGTTACTGATGGCGCTCCTTTTGAATACTCAACACCAAAAGTTCAACAAATTGGAACTACAAAATTTAAAGAATATGCAGATGGGCATGGAAAGAGTATTTCAGTTGGTTATTTTGCTATATGGTTAGGTGTTGTTTTGTATACAGCAATATTCATATCTGAAGTAGTCAGAGCAGGGATTATGGCTGTATCAAAAGGTCAGTCAGAAGCAGGAATGTCCTTAGGTTTAAGACGAGGTGCATTACTAAGACTCATTGTGCTCCCACAAGCAATTAGAGTAATGTTACCTCCAATGGGAAACCAGTATTTAAACCTAGCAAAAAATACTTCATTAGGAATAGCCGTTGCTTACCCAGAGGTAGTTGCTGTTGGTCAAACACTGTATAATCAGGAAGGCCAAACACTCCCTGTTTTCTTAATTTGGATGATGTTTTACAGCAGCGTTAGTTTAACAATTTCATCAATCATTAATTATTACAATAGAAAAATGAAAATAGTGGAGAGATAATGGTAGACACAATTAAAAAGAATATAAAAGCTGTCCAGGAAAACTTATTTTCTTCTGTTGGATCTTCAATATTAACAATAGTTACATCGTATTTAGTTTTAAATTTCTTTAGAGGTATGTTCGGTTTTGTGATGACTTCTGATAAGGATTGGTTATCAGTATTGAACAATATGCAACTCTATATGGTCCAAGCTTACCCAGAAGACGACTTTATTAGAGTATGGCTATCAGTTGGATTAACCTTTGTTTTTGCGGGACTTTCAATTGGCTTATGGAGAAGTGAAGATCGATCAAACGTAAGCGTCATGTTTGATCGGTTATTTAAAGCTGGGTTAGGTCTTTTATTCTTTACAATTGTTGCACCAACTTATACGAGCTACATGGGTAATGACGGATTTGTTATTACAGAGGAAGTATTTTCATCCAGTTCAAGGCTAAGGATATTAATACCAACATTGGTTATAACTGTTGGTTTTTTCATTTTGAAAAACTTAAAAATTAATTTTTCTTATAACAATTCGGATGCTGTATTCTTTTATCTTTTTATTCCAGTAGCTTTGATATGGGTGGTTAAATTACCAACAATACAATTAGATCAAAATAGAGAAAGAATTATTCCAGACCCTCTAATGCCAATTGCAAATTCAACAAAAATACCATGGACAATAATTTTTGTATCTTTTCTTGTTTCTTATTTTATTGGTATGTACTTGAAAGATAAAAAGAGAGTCAAGAATGTTATGTCAATTTCCTGGTTTTTGTTGCCCCTTCTTATTTTTTCTTGGATATTTAAAAAACCACAAATTGACATGGGAGAAGTCTTAACTGGTGACATTCCAATATTTGTTATATTTTTTGCTTTAGGTTTAGCCACAGTTTTATTAATAAATAATCCAATATTTAAAAAGTATTTCTCATTGTATTTAGGGGTACTAGCTGTTCTAACAATTGGAGGATTGTTTATAGGAATACCTATGCTAGGAAAGGTTTGTCTCCTATTATTATCTCTCTTTACAGTAGTTGTACCAGCTGTTTCTACATCTAAAGAAGGAAAGAGAAGCTTAATTATTATATGGTTTGTAGCGTTAGTAACACTCACATTCCTTTTAAGAGGAGGTGCATCTGAGACGGGTATTGTTGTTCCTGGATCAAGTATATTTGGAGGATTTTCACTTACCTGGTTGCTAGCTATTTTTGGTACCTACGTCTCGTTTCCTTTAGGTGTGTTGCTAGCTTTAGGAAGGAACTCAAAGCTTCCTATTGTCAGAATTGTTTGTACTGGAATTATTGAATTAGTTAGATCAGTTCCATATATAACTTGGTTATTTTTTGCAAGTGTGACATTAGCTGTATTTTTACCAGCAGGTGTTGAGTTTAATCTGATAATAAGAGTCTTAATGGTTACTGCTTTCTTTAGCGGGGCTTACTTCGCAGAAAACATTAGAGGAGGTTTGCAATCCATACCTAAAGGGCAATATGAAGCTGCAGACGCAATAGGTATGAGCCCATTTCAAAAAACAGGTTTAATTATTCTTCCACAAGCACTTAGAGCCGTTATTCCTACTCTTGTTAGCAGTGCTATTACAGCATTTAAGGACTCTAGCCTTGTTACCATTATTGGATTATTTGACTTTTTGACAATAGGTAAGACTGTTATTGATAATCAATCTATACCAGTTAACTTTGTTGGACATCAGCGAGAAAATTTAATTTTTGTTGCGATTGTTTATTGGATATTTACATTTACGCTATCTAGGCGAAGCATGAAAGTTGAAAAAAGATTAGGATTAGGAGAAAGGTAATTTAAATATGAGCATAATTCAAGCAAAAGATGTGAAGAAATGGTTTGGTGATTTCCAAGCTCTTAAAGGGATATCAATGGAGGTTGCTGAAGGAGAGGTATTAGTTATTTGTGGTCCCTCAGGTTCAGGGAAGTCAACTTTTATTAGATGTATAAACAGACTTGAACAACACCAAGAAGGACAGATAGTAGTCGACGGAACAGAACTAACTAATGATTTAAAAAACATAGAAACAATTAGGTCAGAAGTGGGTATGGTCTTTCAGAGCTTCAATTTGTTTCCACACATAACGGTTCTGCAAAATGTTACCCTTGCTCCTATTTGGGTTAGGAAAAAAAGTAGAAGCGAATCTGAAGAGAAAGCAATGGAGTTACTCGAGAGAATGGGTATTCCTGAGCAAGCAAACAAGTACCCAGGCCAGCTGTCAGGTGGTCAGCAACAGAGAGTAGCTATAGCGAGAGCATTAGCAATGGAACCTAAGATAATGTTATTTGATGAACCTACATCAGCTTTAGACCCTGAGATGATTAAAGAGGTACTAGACGCTATGAAAGTACTGGCAGAAGACGGTATGACAATGATAGTTGTTACCCATGAAATGGGATTCGCTAAAGAAGTGGCTGACAGGGTTATGTTATTTGATGATGGTCAAATGGTAGAAGAGAATACACCAGAATTGTTCTTCGACAAACCAAAACATGAAAGAACTAAACTTTTCTTAAGCCAAATACTTTAAAGATTATCCCAAAGATTTTTTTCAGCTAAGTCAATAATTGTTGTCCCCATTCCGTATGCACCATCAAAAATTGCTTTATGCCCTCCTGGTTTAATAGTAGCCGCGGCATACTCTGGCTGATGGTTAACAGCTTCACCAGCATCAATATCTAGCATAGGATGTATTGAAGGCATTGCTAAAGAAATGTTTCCCATGTCTGTTGATCCCAGACCCGGCCTTAAAGGATCTTCTAAAGGCATTTCTCTTCCAATGTTTTCACAATTTTCCATAAATAACTCGTACATAGTTTTGTTATTTAGTATTTCACGATACTTGTAATCGGGAGAAGTTACTTTTGCTTCACACTTTGTCGCTAAAGCAGCTGCATTTACACAATTTAAAAAATCTTCTTCAAGGACATCAAGACCATCTTCATTAAGAGACCTTAGGTACCACTCGGAGCTGGTGTAAGAAGGTATTATGTTTGGTTTAAAACCACCATCTTTTATAACGCCATGCATTCTATTTGACTGCACCATTTGCTGTCTATACGTTGAGACATTTACAAATAGTTGAATCTGTGCATCTAAAGCATTACGTCCTTTTTCTGGAGCTCCTGCAGCATGAGCATCCTTACCAAAGAATTCAACTTTATATTGCTGTATAGTTGTAAAAGTTGGATTGGCAACATTTAATGGTCCTGGATGAATCATCATTGAACAACTAGCATCCTCAAATGCTCCATTGTCTAATAAAATTATTTTTCCACCACCACCTTCTTCAGCAGGAGTGCCTAAGATTTTTACTCTTATTCCTAATTCATCTACATGATTTCTCAATGCTAAACCAGCACCTATTGACGCTGTAGCAATAATATTGTGACCACAAGCATGCCCAATTTCGGGAAGAGCATCGTACTCTACGCAAAGGACAACAAGAGGTCCTTTTTTGCCAAAAGTTATTTCAAACGCAGTTTCCAGGTCTTTTGTAGGAAAAGCAACATTTTTATCGAATGATTTAATAAAGTTGACTAAATATTCTGAAGTTTTATATTCTTCGAAACCAAGTTCTGGATTTTCATACATCCAGTCACTTACTTGGATTAGATTGTCATGTATAGACTCGAGGTCTTTTTTGAATTGCTCTTTAATACTCATGATTCGAGTTTAGTAAAATAATCCAATTCATACTTAGTTAAATTATTCCAAATTAACCAATCAAGTTTTTTATCTTCAGCTGCTTTTATATTTTCTCTTACATCTTGAACTGTATGCCAAAAGCCTTGTAGATAGGGTCTTAGTTGTTCTTCTGAGACCCCTCTTTCTAGTCCATCGTCTAAAGCATTTGTAACTACTGAATAAGGATGATTATTTGGATTTTCATAACCAAATGAACCATTAGAGTAATGTGACGGATAAACCATAGGTGAAATAAAATCTACGCTCTCCACTATAGTTTCAAGATTTTGTCCTATACCTCCATCGGATTTGTTAGTTAAAACATATCCAAAGATGTCAGCTGATACTAAACACCCTTCTTTATGTAGGGCTTCCTTTGCACCTCTTAAAAAAGTATTAATATTATTGATTCTGTTTTCATAGTTACTCTCTTCCTTGAAAACCATAAATTGATAATTTGAATCAGGATACCTAACATAATCAAATTGAATTTCATTAAATCCTAACCTACAAGCTTCAACAGAGAGCTCAGTTATATACTTTCTTACTAATTCACTACCAGGGTCTAAAAAGTACTGACCATCTTGTGAATAAATATTATTTGATTTTGAGTCATATACAGCTTCTTCGTTAAATTTTTTTGCAAATATTGGATCCTGGAAAACAACAATTCTAGCTATTAAATATATTTCTTTTATTTCTCTTAGACCATTTAATGATGTAGCGTCATACTTTATTCTTTCGTTATTTAATACAGCCACCTCTGGTACATTGCTCTTAAACATTATGTGACCATTATCTGTTTTTACATCAATGACTAGAGTGTTTACATTTGTATTTTTTAAAATTTCTTTTACTTCAGTAATTTTTTCTTCATTATTCATATGGTATCCGTTGATGTAGATTCCTTTTATACCATTGTTTGAATTTCTAAATTTGTTGAAATTATAAAACATGAGGTTTAAATTTATTTCATCAACTGCCTGATTAATTAAAGAGTTAAAATTCTCAACAAGGCTATCAGCATCTGAAGAAATTGCTTCATCTACATTTTCAAAATCTTCTTGATCCAATTTTTTTAATGTTTGATAATAGTGCTTTAGGTCTTCTTTATATATTGTTGGATTTGTTACTGAAATTTCAGAAGGCTCTTTATAGTAGTGAATTTCATCTGCAACATTTCCAGGATTAAGAAGGAGAAATTCAAACACATAGGTGCCTATTAGTAATACGGTAAGAAAAATAACCCTCTTCACAGTATTAAATTTATATTTATAATGTCTGTATGTCCAATTCAAGATATTTAAAAGTAGAGAAATTTTATGAAATACCGGTTCTTATTGCTGTAATCCTTTTGATACCAGTAATTATCATAGAATATCGAGACTCACCTCTGAAAGAATTTGCTAATTATCTAAATTGGGGAATATGGGTAATATTTTTACTTGAATATACCCATCTCTTTTTTCTTGCTGAAAACAAAAAAGAATATGTTAAAAATCATAAGTTGGAACTATTTATTGTTTTTGCCTCCATACCTTTTGTTCCTCAAGGCTTTGAATCCTCAAGATTTTTAAGATTTGTCAGGCTTCCTAGGTTATTAAGATTTTTCCAGCTATTTAGATTAGCTGCTGTCTTTGCAAAGTTTGGTACCGCAATAAAAACTATTTTTAACAGCAGAGGACTCAGATTTATTGTTTATGCGACTATCTTTTTAATTATATTCTTTGGATTTTTATTCTATGTTGCAGAACCTGAGGTAGAAACTTTTGGTGATGGAATTTGGTGGGCTTTAGTTACAATAACAACTGTAGGCTATGGGGACATAACCCCCTATACAACTCTTGGAAGAATTGTTGCTAGTACATTAATGATTCTTGGTATTGGATTTATAGCAACACTTACTGCTGCAGTTTCTGCTTATTTTCTATCTAATTTTGGAGATAAACAAACTACACTTGAAGATGTATTGAATAAGCTTGAAGAGATAGACAAAGAATTAGATGAGCTTAGGGAGGCCAAAAATGAGTGATGAAAATTTAGATCTTTTAGCTAAGGATTTTTTCAAAGCCAGTCTAGAATCTTCTCCAACATCCGCGATTATGCGTGGCCGTAAAGAATATTTTGATCAAATAGAGGAACTAACTGAAGAAAAATTCGAAAAAGAAATACAAAATGTTAACAATTTTAAACAGAGATTAAGCGAGATAGATTTTGAAAATTTAAGTAGTAGAGAAAAGGTTACTTATGGAATGCTTGAATTTGCACTTGATTCTAATCATGATTCACTTATTGATAGAAGTTGGGAATTTTCAGCAGGCGTTGCTGGTTTTGAAGGTTTCTTGATTGATTACAACCAGCAAATGTTTGTACCGGATAAAGAATCTAGCGACATGCTACTAAAAAGGTTAGAACTTTATCAAAGATTTTATAGTCAAATTTCAGATGTTCAAAAACAAGGACTTAGTAAGAATAGAGTTGCAACTCAGCGCAACTTAGAAAGAAGTATTGACCAGCTGGAAAGCTATTTAGACACATCTCTTGAAGAGGACCCCTTGCTTCTTGTTAATTTTTCCCCAGAAATCGACGAAAATGAAGTTTCACAGTGGAAAGACAAGGCAAAAGATATTATTGAAAAATATGTTCGACCTAGTGTAATGAGCTACTTGGAACAATTACAAGTTGACCATTTGCCAAAAGGCAGAACCGATGAAAACCCAGGAATTATGTGGATTGATGGTGGTGAAGAGGTTTATTTAAGAAGTCTTAGAAAATATACAGGACATAAAGAAACAACAGTTAAAGAAGTACATGAGATTGGGCTTTCCGAAATAGAGAGATTGAAAAAAGAATTCTTTGAAATTGGTAAGAATGTTTTTGATGGTGTTGAAAAACCAGAGGATGTGTTGTACAAAATGCAAACCGAACCTTCTATGAGATACGAGAGCAAAGAACAAATGTTGCAATTAGCAGAAGATACTATTGAGAGGGCATACAAACCTCTTGGAGAGTGGTTTACAGTGTTTCCGAAAGCTCCTTGTAAAGTTCTGCCTGTACCAACACAATCTGAAAAACACGCTCCACCAGCATATTATTTTCCTCCACTGCCAGACGGGTCTAGAGATGGTACTTATTTTTTGAACACCTATAAAGCTGAGACAAAAAGCATATTTGAAGCTGAAAGCGTAGCTTTTCATGAAGCTATACCTGGACATCATCTTGACAGAACAATTGCAGTTGAGTTACAAGGTGTTCCTGACTTTCAAAGATATACAGCTTCAACAGCATTTGTTGAGGGTTGGGGTCTTTATTCTGAGCAATTAGCTAACGAGATGGGTCTATATTCGAATGATGTTCAACAATTAGGACGACTTGGGAATGACGCCTGGAGAGCTTGCCGTTTAGTACTTGATACAGGGATGCATGGCTTAGGGTGGTCAAGAGATAAAGCTATTGATTTTTTTAGATCAAATTCTCCTATTGAGGAGATTAATGCAAATATTGAGACTGATAGATATATTGCATGGCCAGGTCAAGCTTGTGCTTATAAAATGGGTCAATTAAAAATTGAAGAACTTAGAAGTCGAGCTGAAAACGAGCTTGGTGAAAAGTTCGATATTCGTTATTTTCACGATGAAGTGTTATGTGACGGAGGAATAACACTACCGATTCTAGAAAATAAGATTGAAGCTTTTATTGAAAAATATAAAAACTAAATAAAGAAGTAAGTTAGTTTTCTCCAGAACCATTCGAGCGGACCAAATTTCCATTTATCCAAAATTACTTTTGACCAAAAGTATTGAAATATCCAGACAATTAGTACGAATAAAATTAATTGAGACCTGGTGAGTTCTCCAAGATCAAAGATGTAAGTAAAAACAAGAGTTCCAAAAAGTGTTTGTACTATGTAGTTTGTAAATGCCATTCTTCCACATGCTCGAAGCCTCTCAGCAATTTGACTTTTTATTTGCTTATTTAAAATAGTAAGTAGTCCAACATATCCAGTAACCATTGGGATTATAGATAGAGTATTAACTATTCTGCTAGGTAAAAATAACCCCGGACTATATTCTCCAGTTATCAGTATGTAAATGCTATAAATAGATAGAGGTAAACCTATCCCAAAACCATAAAACATGAGTTTTGTATAAAAAGATTTTTCTTTTGTTCCATTCAAAATACCTAATCTATATAGAAGCATTCCAAACACCATCAAAGTAAAAGCTCTTATAAATCCTTCACTAACCAACCAAAGTCCAATTACATTACTAAATGCATCTGTATCAGGGAACCAAAATTTTCCTAAAGACACATCGCTCCCTTTATTTGCTACTTCTATCCATAAATACTCAGAAGACAAGTTTCCATTTTCATCGTAAAGTGAGTCAAAGTAGTTAGTTATGTATGTGCTTGAAACCAAAAAGAAGCTAGTTATGAAAATTAAAGATTTAATATTTTTAATTTTTACCATTCGCGTTGCAATAATAAACATTGCACAAATTCCATACACAGTAAGAATGTCCCCATCCCAAATTGTTATATGTATAAGGCCAAAACAAAGCAATAGAAAATTTCTCCAGAAAGACAACAATAAAGGCCAGGTAGTTTTTTCTTTTGCTCTATCATAGAACAGCACCATTCCAGCACCAAAAAGCATAGAAAACAAACCCATCATTTTACTATCAAAAAAGATTGATGAAATTATAACTACAATCCAGTCAAGTGTATTTTCTACTCCATAAGAAGAGTGGTTGTAATATGCACTAATTGGTAAACCAAATGAGATCACGTTCATAACAAGTATTCCAAGAAGCGCGACACCCCGTATAAAATCAAGATTTGTTATACGTAAATTTTTGTTCATTTAAGAATATTAGATTTTAGGGTTTTTTACGTAGGTCCTTATTTGACTTTTTAACAATTTCATTTTTGTAACTTTTGTGAATTTCATTTTCTTTTTTAACTCTATCAAGCTTCTCGTTACTTATTTCATCTTGTAAACCCTCTATTTTTTCTTGCATTTCCTCAATCTTGTCTCTCATTTCATAAATAATTTTTATCCCATCTAAATTAATTCCTCTTTGAGAGAGGTTTGCAATTTGTATTAATTTATCGACATCTTCTTGAGAGTATCTTCTTGTGCCACCTTTTGTCCTATAAGGTTTAATCAAACCTTTTTCTTCATAAGTTCTAATAGTTTGAGGATGAATTCCAGACAAAGTAGAAGCTACTGAAATAAAGTATAGAGAAACAATCTTTTCGTCACTCATATAAATAACCTCTATATTCTTCCGGGGCTCCTTCGTATCCTTCATCCCTAAATTCTTCAAGCTTCTTTTTACCTGATTTAGATAATTTTGAAGGTGGTTTGATAGAAACTCTTACATATAAATCTCCAGATCTTCTTCCTTGAGGAGAAATACCTTCTCCTTTTACTTTAAAGGATTTACCGCTTGGTGTGCCTTGAGGTATTTTTAAACTAACTGTTTTATTCAGAGTTGGAATTTTAATAGTGGCTCCTAAAGCTGCTTCGGAGAAAAGCAAAGGAATTTCTAGAATTAAATCACTACCATTTCTTTTAAAATATTTATGAGGCTCTACACCTACTTGAACTAACAAGTCACCATCAGGCGCTCCTGCCTCTCCCGGACCACCATAGCCCCTTAACCTAATAACGGTACCATTATCAACACCTGCTGGAACTTTAACTTTTATAGTTTCGTTTTTTATAACAGAACCTTGAGCTCTACAAGCTTTACATTGTTTGTCTATTACATTTCCTTGCCCTTTGCAAGCTGAACAAGGCTGTGCAAAAGAAAAGAACCCTTGATTAGAAGCTGTTTGTCCACTTCCGTTGCAAATATTACATGTATGGTAAGCAGTACCTTTTTCAGAACCATTACCTCTACAGTCTTCACAAACAACTTCTTTCCTAAGAGGAACGTTAGTTTCTATACCTGATGCAGCATCAATAAACGAAATGGTAAGATTTGTTTGATAGGTTTGACCTTTTCTTCTGCCTGAACCTCCAAAACCAAATATATCCCCAAAAATATCACCAATGTCAACATTAAAACCCTGACCACCTGAAAAACCTGAAAAACCTGAAGCTCCCATAGCCCTAACTTGATCGTATTCTTGACGTTTTCCTTCGTCGGTTAATATAGCGCTAGCTTCTGAAATCTCTTTAAATTTCTTTTCAGCTTCTGTGTCACCTGGGTTTAGATCGGGATGGTTTTCTCTTGCAAGCTTTTTATATGCTTGCTTTATTTCTTCAGTGCTTGCATCCTTTGAAACGCCAAGAATGGCGTAAAAATCTTTTTCTAGCCAGTCTCTATTCACTGCTAACTTTAACCATTGCTGGTCTGATTAGTTTATCTTGAATTTTATACCCTTTTCTTAATACTTCTTTGACTATTTCTTTCTCTCCCTCACCAGTGTGTTCAATGGCTTCATGATGTGTGGGATCAAAATTTTCCCCAGTACCAGGAACCTCACTAATACTTAAACCTTCTAGAAAAGCAGTTACTAATTTATGAAGTGCCTCGATTTCTTTTGGGGTTTTTTCTTGGTTCATAGCTATTTCAAGATTATCTATAAGAGGAAATAGACCTGCTAAAACGAGAGAAATAGTCCCTAAAAGTTGCTGTTCTTTTTCTTTTTCAATTCTCTTTTTAAAGTTATCAAAATCTGCAGCAAGCCTTAAGTAGTCATCTTTTATTTTCTCGTAATCTTCTAAAGGAACAGAGGCTACTGCTTCTTTATTAGAATTTTCTTGATCTTTTGTAGACTCTTTTTTATTTTTTGATGTATCTTTTTTACTCATCTTCTACAACTTCGCCTTCAACAACATCATCGGGTCCATCTTCATTTTCAGAAGCTTGATTCTCCTGTTGTGCTTCAGCGTAAAGTTTTTCTGCAAAAGATTGGCTAGCTTTAGTTAGATCCTCTACAGCTTTTTTAATCTCATCTATACTTGCATCTTGATTTTCAAGAACTTTTGATAGTTGCTCTTTATTTTCAGTAATTGATTTAACCTCATCATCTGTTGCCTTATCTTTATTTTCCTCAAGCATCTTTTCTGTTGACGTAACCATACTTTCAGCTAAATTTCTTGTCTCAACATGCTCTTTTTTCTTAGCATCTTCATTTGCATGTTCTTCTGCATCCTTAATCATTCTCTCTATCTCGTCCTCTTCAAGAGCAGTGCCACCTGTTATTGTTATAGCTTGCTCTTTACCTGTACCAAGATCTTTAGCACTAACATTAACAATTCCATTTGCATCTATATCAAAAGTAACTTCTATTTGAGGGGTTCCAGCTTTTGCTGATGGTATACCAGTCAAGTTAAAAGTACCCAAGGACTTGTTACCTGATGCCATTTCCCTTTCTCCTTGTAATACATGAATAGTTACTTCTGTTTGACCATCGTCAGCTGTTGAGAAAGTTTCAGATCTTTTTGTTGGTATTGTTGTGTTTCTTTCAATCATCTTTGTCATTATTCCACCCTTAGTTTCAACCCCAAGAGTTAAAGGTGTTACATCAAGAAGTAAAACATCTTTAACATCACCCTTTAGTACACCAGCTTGAATTGCAGCACCTGAAGCAACAACTTCATCAGGATTAACGCCTTTTGAAGGTTCCTTCCCAGTAATTGATTTAACCAAAGCTTGTACTGCAGGAATTCTTGTTGATCCACCAACAAGAATTATGTGTTGAATATCAGAAAAAGACAACCCGGCATCTTTAACCGCTTTAGTTACAGGCTCTTTTGTTCTCTCTACAAGGTCAGATGTAATTTTCTCAAATTCACTTCTAGATAGTTTTTCTAACAAATGCTGAGGACCAGCATCGTTTGCTGTAATAAAGGGGAGGTTTATTTCAGTTTCAGTGGTAGAAGAGAGCTCTATCTTTGCTTTTTCTGCACCTTCTTTAATTCTTTGCATAGCCATTTTGTCTTCTGAAAGATCTATTCCAGTTGAAGATTTAAATTTTTCTACTAACCAGTCCATTACTCTTTCATCCCAGTCGTCCCCACCTAATTTAGAGTCTCCTGATGTTGATTTAACTTCGAAAACTCCTTCTGAAATTTCTAATACAGAAACATCAAAGGTTCCTCCACCTAAGTCATAAACTAAAATTTTTTGATCTTCGTTATTTTCTAGACCGTAAGCTAAAGCTGCAGCTGTTGGTTCATTTATTATTCTTAACACATTAAGCCCTGCAATTTGACCAGCTTCTTTTGTAGCTTGTCTTTCAGCATCATTGAAATATGCTGGTACCGTAATTACTGCATCAGTTACATCTTCACCAATATAGCTTTCAGCATCTCTTTTAAGCTTTTGAAGGATTCTTGCTGAAATTTCTTGAGGCGTGTAATCCTTGCCTTCAAACTTCTCTTTCCATTTTGAACCTATCTCTCTTTTTATTGATCGAATTGTGTTGTCTGGGTTTGTAATAGCCTGTCTCTTAGCTAGTTCACCAACTAATACTTCTTCTCCTTTAAATGCAACAATAGAAGGAGTTGTTCTATTTCCTTCTGCGTTAGCTATAACTGTTGGTTCACCACCCTCAAGGACGGCAACTACACTATTTGTTGTACCTAAGTCAATACCTACTGCTTTTCCCATTGTTAAAATTTCCTTTCTGAATTATTAGTTGAAATTATTGCTCTCTAGGCAAGTGTCCTCTTACTCTTGGATAGGAAACAGGAGAGTGTAGAAAACAAAGCTTCTTTTTGTTGTAAATACTTATTACAGTCTCACATCCGGAAAAATCACAGACACGTCCTGCTGAATAACTTTTTGACCTTCTCACACCAGGCTTAACTGATGAAGCTGTTAATGTAGAACTCATAATAATTCCTTTCTTATCTAACCTAATTCAGTTATAAAATCTAAGTAAAATTACTTAGATTTAATTTAAATATAGTATATTTTAGAATTAATACAAACTTTTTTTTTAGTTTTCTAAAAAAAGCTTATTTAATCATTACTTTTAATGCTGATATTATTGAATAATGAATAATTTAGATATTCACATTGTTGGCCTTGGTAATCTAGGATCCTCTTTACTCAAGGGTTTAAAAAATCTAGATAAAGACTTGAGATTTAATCTTTATGAAAAAGATAACAAAATCAGAGAAGCTATTACTGCTGAATATGGAGTGTCTGTAAATAATGAACTTGGATCTATAGAAAAAGGTGTTTTAGTTTTATGCATTAAACCTAAAGATTTAAATGAATTTTTAAAAAGTAATTCAGACAAAATATCGGGGGATGTTTTAATTTGTACTGTATTGGCAGGTGTAGATACCCAATATTTTTCAAAGTTTATTAAAAATAGAATAATAAGATTAATGCCAAATCTATCCATCAAAAACAATACAGGTTTTATTCCTTACACAAAAACATACAAAGAAGATTATTTATCATTCTTAGAAATCCTTAGTGGTTTGGGTCAAATTTCTGAATATGAAGAAGATTTATTCCATATTATTACTGCAATATACGGAAGCGGACCAGCTTGGTATTTAGAACTTTCTTCAAAAATATCTGAAGCTGCTGAGGAATTAGGGTTGTCGAAACAAGATTCAAATAATATCGTTAGTGAACTAGTGAAATCTTTACCGTCATTAATAACGGGAGAAGAATTTGCAGAAACTGTAGAAAAAATTAAATCTCCAAAGGGGACAACAGAGGCTGGTCTAAATTCGCTTACTAAAGATTCTTTTGATAAGATTATTTTCAACGCTATTAACTCAGCTACAGAAAGATCAGTAGAGATATCAAAAGAAATTAATGATGAGTAACCAAACAAAAAAAAGAGAAATAAACGAATACATTTTACTTCTCTCTGCAGGCGCTGCAGTGGGAACCTTATTTTTATGGGCTGCTAGCTATATTTTTCCAGAAGGAGAAATTGTAGACGGTAGAAGAGTTTTTGAGAACATACCAAAATATTTACAGTATTTATTCTATTTATTAAGTGCTTCATCAATATTTATTTGTGGATATTTATTTTCCCTAAGAGCTAAAAATTGGTCAAGAGGTACTGAAGAAAAAAGGAAAGTAAAACTAACTCAACGATTTATTAATTTATTTGATGGTCTTTTAATGAGAACATTACTTAGATTTAAAGCAGCTGGTCTAATGCACTCGATGATATATGTTGGTTTTTTGGGATTATTTGCAGGAACAATTACATTAGAGATCCATCATTTAATGCCACCTTCATTTAAGTTTCTACAAGGAACCACATATCTTGTATATTCTTTTTCTCTTGAGATTGCATCTTTAATTTATTTAGGTGGTATTGCCTGGGCTATTTATAGAAGAATATTTGGGAGAGAAGAAAGATTAAAAACAAAAACACAGATGGATGACTATTTAACACTAATTTTGCTTGGATTTATGGGAATTTCAGGATTAACTACCGAGGCCGGGAGAATTATTGTTGAAGGATTTCCGGAATATGAAAAATGGAGTTTCGTAGGGTACTTTATTGCTGATCTATTGCCTATAGAAAATGGTGTTATTTTTCATAGGATTTCATGGATACTACATGTAATCTCATTTTTTGTATTTTTAATAGTTCTTCCTCAATCAAAGCTTCGACATATTGTAACCTCACCAGTAAACATGTATCTAAGCCCTAAAGATAGGCCAAAGGGAGCTATGAAAGACATTGGGAACCTCCTAGAAGCAGAGGATATAGATACTGTAGGTGTTGAAAATATTGAAAATTTTACATGGAAGCAATTAGTAGATTTAGATGCTTGCACTGTTTGTGGAAGATGTACTTCTGTTTGTCCTGCAAACCTAACTGGGAAACCACTAGATCCTAGAGAGATAATATTAAAAGTTGGTCAAGTTATGTCTGAAACAGGGAACCCAGCTGTGCCTTCAACAGTAACAACACCAATTGACTTAAAAGTTAAAACATCAAGCGTATTTGAGAGGGTGACACCAGAAGAGCTTTGGGCTTGTACGTCATGTAAAGCGTGTGATGAAATTTGTCCGGTGAATATTGAAATATTAGACAAGATTTTAGACATGAGAAGGCATCTTGCATTGATGGCTTCTGAGTTTCCAACAGAATTAGGAAAAGCATATGTAGCGATGGAAAACTCTTCTAATCCATGGGGTGCTTCACAGAACGATAGAATGAAATGGTCTGAAGATTTAGATTTTGAAGTTCCAATATTAGAAGACAATAATAAACAAGAGATAGAATACCTCTATTGGATTGGATGTGCAGGAGCATTTGATGACAGGAACATACCAGTTACAAAAGCAGTAGCAACATTGTTAAAGAGAGCAAATGTTTCATATGCAGTTTTGGGTCCAAAAGAAATTTGCACTGGAGACTCAGCAAGAAGAACAGGAAATGAATTTGTTTATCAGCAGCTTGCTATTCAAAATATCGAAAATATGAATAATTTAGAGGTAAAAAAAATCATTACGCAATGCCCTCATTGTTTTAATACAATTGCAAATGAATATCCTCAATTAGGAGGAGATTTTGAAGTAATACACCATAGCCAGCTTTTAACAGAGCTTGTACAGTCTGGAAAGATAGAAGTTGGCACTGCTGAGAAGCCTTATTCAATTACATATCATGACTCATGTTACCTAGGAAGACATAATGATATATATACCGCACCAAGAGAAATCGTAGGTTCTATAGGCGGTATAGAGATTAGGGAAATGAAACGTCAAGGGACAAAAAGTTTCTGCTGTGGTGCTGGTGGTGGAAGAATGTGGATGGAAGAAAACACAGGGAAAAAAGTAAACATAGAGAGATCCCAAGAAGCAATCGATACTGGAGCAGATGAGGTTGCTGTTGCTTGTCCTTTCTGTTACATCATGATGGATGATGGAGTTAAAGAGCTAGGACAAGGTGAAAATGTACGAGTTAGAGATGTCTCTTTGATTCTCTTAGATAACTTAAAGAAAGACTAAATATTTTTCCCTAAAAAGAATTTTTTTATGTCTTTATTTGAATCATTTATGCAATAAATTATATAAATAGCAGTAGTTAAATTACCAAGAAGCATTACAAATATAACCCAAAATAAAGCAGCAATGTTTCTCTCTCTATAGATCATCCAAATTGCAACAAATATAAAACCTGAATACAAATCCACTAAAGAAACAACCCCCCAAGGTAAGCTTGGAATTGTTGAATCGAATAGACTTACTTCACTTTGAGCCCATAAAATCACACTTATCATTGCTAAAGATATAAAATAAGAAATTACTTTTGTTATAGTCATAAACTAGATTTTAAATACAAGGTTAAGTAATGAGAAAAGATAATATTTATTTTAAAATTTTAAAACTAGATAAGAGCATTTATAACGAATTAATTGTTGCACCCTCTTCTCTACAAAGAGCTATTGCAATATGGGTAGCTACTGCTTTTATAGCGTCTTTGTCTGTATTTAGAATATTCGAAAATATTATTAGCTATATTCAAACACAGCTATCTATTATTGCATCTGAAATACCTCAAGAATTATTAATAGAGATCGGGACTGCTGTATCTGAATTAGAAGCGATTTTCAATTCTGAAACGACCACTACTGCCTTATTAACTTCTATAGGGTCTTCATTGGCTGTTGCTTTAATTGGTGTAAGTTTTGTTTTTCTACTTCTAAAATATCTTTTTAGAAAAGAACCAAACTTTTTTCATATTGTAATTATTTCTGGTTTTGCATCAGTACCGGGGTTGTTAAATATATTAGTTCTATTTACGGACTCTCTTTTACTTCAGCTTGTATTAGGGGTCTCTACCGGCATACTTTCCCTATTCTGCTTAGGTTCAGGATTAAAGCAAGTGTATTTTTTAAGAAACATAGAGACTATATTATTGGTAGTTGGGTCAACTATTGTGGGCTCTTTATTACTTCCAACCTCATAAATGAAAGCTGGTGTAATTCTTGCGGCTGGTGATTCTTCAAGAATGGGCTTCCCAAAACAATTAGCAGAATACAAAGGAAAGACAATATTAGACACAGTAATAGATACTGTGACTAATAAATTCGAAGAAACAGTAGTAGTTTTAGGACATGAAAACGACACCATTACAGAAAAGATAGATTTTAAGAACAGCACAATTTTGATAAATGAAAATTGGGAAGAGGGAATAGTGTCTTCGATTAGGACGGCCTTGTTTTATTTGGGTGAAAATAAAGAAATTGATAGTGTGATGATTTTTATGGGTGATCAACCTGCAGTAAATAATAAAATTATTGAAAAATTATTAAAAACTAAGTACAAAGAAGACGAAGTAGTTATTTCAAAATATAGATATAAATTGAGTTATCCAATTGTTATTCCAAAATTTTTCTGGAGTAAGCTTGAACTGTTAACTCACGACAATCTATTAGGAGAGGACGATTCTTTATTTAAAAATTTTGATTTAGTAGACTTTTTTGAATCATCTGAGTACAAGTCAAAGATAGTAAATTTTAATTTTCTAGAACCAACTGATTATGACGAACAAAATGATTTCTAGAGTGGGAAAATCTCTTTAAGAAATTTTTTAAATTATAAATTTTTTTTTGTACAATTTAATAATGACTTCAATAGATTCCATAAACGGTATGACTCACATAGAGGCTACTAAATTAAGAAGAGCAAGGGTTCGAACTACCGTAACATTTTTACAAATTGCATCATCAAGGTCCGGAAGAGCATTATTAACAAAAGAAACAGGAATTAGTTCACCAAAGTTGCTTCATTGGGCAAAAAGGGCGGAACTAATGAAAATAAAAGACCTTGGGAGAGACTATTCTGACTTACTAGAAGCCGTAGGTGTAGAAAGTGTTTCAGAACTAAAAAGAAGAAATGCTGAGTCACTTCATGAATCAATGACAGCAATGAATAATAAACAACAAATAGTTGATAGAATGCCTTCAATTAAGAGAGTTTCTAAATGGATAGAGGAATCAAAAGATATCAAGATTAAGGTATCTTCTTAGTTAACTAACTATCTATCATTAAATTGTGGATACAAAAAAGTTAAGAATTACTTGTGCTCAACTCTCATTCTCTGTTGGTGCGATTCAGCAAAATAAAACAAAAATTCTCAACACTATGGAAGAATCTGAAAAAATTAATTCAGACATAGTAGTTTTTCCAGAGCTTTCCATTACCGGGTATCCCCCCGAAGATTTACTTCTAAGAGAAAGTTTTGTTGGGAAAAATTTCTCAGTTTTAGAAGAAATTTCAGAGTTTTCTGGAAGGACAAGTGGCATAATTGGCTTTGTTGACAGAAGCTTAGAAGAACAAACAACTGACAATGTAGATAGAAACATTACTAATGCAGCAGCTATCGTTCAAAATGGAGACGTAAAAGGAATATATCACAAATGCTATCTTCCCAACTACTCAGTTTTTGATGAAGCAAGATATTTTGCAAAAGGAACAAAACCAGGAGAACTTTTTTGGTATGAAGACATTGGTGTGGGAATAAATATATGTGAAGATATTTGGATAGATGAAGGACCTGCAGAAGAACAAGTAAAAAGAGGCGCTTCAATCATTATTAATATTAATGCTTCTCCATTTGACATTGATAAAACAAAATTAAGAAAAGAAAAGGTAATAAATAAAGCAAAGAAACTAAATGTCCCAATTATTTATTTAAATATGGTTGGAGGTCAGGATGAATTAGTTTTTG
Source organism: uncultured Candidatus Actinomarina sp. (assembly GCA_902565645.1). Classification (GTDB taxonomy): domain Bacteria; phylum Actinomycetota; class Acidimicrobiia; order Actinomarinales; family Actinomarinaceae; genus Actinomarina. Next base: position 12,327 of record CACFFJ010000002.1, on the reverse strand, counting down.
ATGGCGGTTCATTTGTTGTTACCTCTAATGGAGAGATCTTACATCAAGCAGCCCAATTTGTTGAAGAGGTATTTAGCTTTGATATTGATTTAGAAATTAAAAGTAATAACTCAGATAATGTTTTAACAATAAACCAAAAAGATTCAGAGATACCTTCTTTAAGTAGCTCAGAACCTTTAGAAGAACTTGAATCAATGTATGAAGCTTTGAAACTTGGGCTATCTGATTATGTAGAAAAAAATAATTTTAAAAAAGTTTTAGTAGGCCTTTCTGGAGGTATAGACTCTGCTCTAACAGCTACTATTGCTGTTGACTCACTTACTTCAGATAATGTTGTAGGAGTTGCTATGCCATCAAAGTTTAATCACGAATCATCCTTAAAAGATGCTCAAGACTTAGCAAAAAGTTTGAATATTAAATTAAAAACTATAAATATTGAAGACAATGTAGAGAGTTTTCGAGAACTAATTGGAGAAAGTGTCGAGGGTGATTTATTGGGTGTTGTTGATGAAAACATACAAGCAAGAATAAGAGGTAACATATTAATGGCTTTATCAAATCAATTAGGGGCTATGGTAGTATCAACAGGTAATAAATCAGAAATGGCTGTTGGATATTCAACATTATATGGCGATTTAGTGGGTGGTTTCTCTTTATTAAAAGATGTATATAAGACCGAAGTTTATAAGCTTTCAAATTATCGAAACTCTATTACAAACGTTATTCCTAAAAATATTATTAATAAAAAACCTAGTGCTGAGTTAAGAGAAGAACAATATGATTCCGATACCCTTCCAGAGTATGATGTTTTAGATAAGATACTAAAGATGTATATAGAGCTTGACTATTCTTCAGAAAAAATAATAAATTCAGGTATTGATAAAGATGTTGTATATGACATCTTAGAAAAAATAGACAGGAACGAATATAAGCGCAAACAAGTAGCACCAGGTGTAAAGCTCACCAGCAGGGCTTTTGGTAAAGATAGAAGGATGCCAATTACAAACACCTACGTAAGAGATAGAGAATAAAAATGTATTTAGTAAACGGAGAAGAGGTCAGCAAAGAAAATTTTGTAGCTCCTGTTGAAGATTTAGTTATATGGAGGGGTGACGGAATTTTTGAAGCAATTAGAATTCACGACGGTTACTTGTTTGCTTTAGATAAACATATCGAAAGATTCAAAAGCTCTGCAAAAAAAATGTATTTTGATAATATTAATTTTTCTGAGATAGAAAAGGACCTTATTAAAGTAGCTTCAAATTACGAGACAGGCTATGTAAGAGTAATAATTGGAAGAGGAGCCTCTATAGAAGATTTTAATGTATATATATTTCACCAAGAACCAGTTGATTTTCCAGATACCTATTCCCTCCAGTCACAAAAAGCTCATTGGATGGCGGGAGGAGATTTTAGTTTGGAGGAGTTAGACAATATAGCTGCGAAAACAACTTCTTATGCAATGAATATGAACGAAACTAGGTTTGCTGAAAGAAACGGTTTCACAGATGCATTGCTAATTAATAGAGAAGGGATTGTTCTTGAAGGCCCTTCATTTTCAGTTGGTTGGATAAAAAATGATGAAATCTTTGTTCCTGATTTAGATCTTGGAATTCTTGACTCCGTAACAAGGAAGTGTTTATTAGAGATTGCAGACGAGGGTGCGTTAAAAGTATCTGAGGCAAGAATTACTATTAGTGATCTTTACGATGTAGATTCTGTCTTTATCTTATCTACTGCAAAACATGCAATATTTGTAGAAAAGGTTGATAGCTCTAAATACTCAGAAGACAAACTTATTACAGAAATTAAAAATTCTTTTAAAGCAAAAATTGAAAAAGAAAAGAGTTAAACACTTTAAGATTAAGGAGGTGTAATGAGGCTAACACAATATTCTCATGGCTCTGGTTGAGCATGTAAGCTCGCTCCTAGCGAACTTGCTCAAGTTTTGAAGCAATTTGAACAACACAAAGCACTTAAGTCTGAAAACCTAATAATTGGATTAGAGAATCCTGATGACGGAGGAGTCATTAATGTTGGTGATACCAAAATTATTCAGACTGTAGATTTCTTTACTCCGATCTTAGATAATCCTTATGATTGGGGAAGAGTTGCTGCTGCTAATTCCCTGTCTGATATTTATGCAATGGGAGGAGAACCTGTTTCCGCTCTTCAGTTAGTTTGTTGGCCAAGGGACGAAATAAGTTTTGATGTATTAGCTGAAGTAATTAACGGAGGGCTAGACATAATGGCTGAAGCAGGATGTACAGTTATAGGTGGCCACAGCATAGACGACAAAGAACCAAAATATGGTTTTTCTGTAACAGGTGTAATTAAGGATAACCCAATATTAAATAATAATATTTTAGATAAAGACAAGCTTTTTATAACAAAACCATTGGGGATTGGAATTATTGCTACAGCCATAAAGAAAGGGGTTGCATCAGATGATGAAATTTTAGAAGCAACCAACATAATGGCTTCATTGAATAAAAAAGCAATGGAATTTGCAAAAGATTACAAGGCTAATGCTATTACAGACGTAACTGGTTTTGGCTTGCTCGGCCATTTAAGTGAAATGTTAAAAGGTTCGAAACTATCAGCAACAATATATTCCGAGAAAGTCCCAGTAATTAATGGTGTTGAAGAGCTTTTGGAAAAAGATATTTTCCCATCAGGAAGTAAACGAAACTTAGAATCAATAAGAGACAAGTTAATATTTGATATTGATAATAAAAAAATTCAAATCTTTTCAGACGCACAAACAAGCGGAGGACTATTAATTTCCCTACCTAACAATGTAAATATCGAATCTAAAGAAGTAAAAGAGAAGTACGGTATTGATGTATGGGAAATAGGTGAAATAACCACACAATATAATGAAAAGATAAATATTATTTAATTAATGATTAAAAGACTTACCAAGATATTTGCTTTTACTGCAATTCTTAAAAACTTAGTTGAGACAAAGAAAAGCAAAACCGAAGGGATAACACAACTCCATCCTATAAAAATTTCAGGAAGAACTCTCTATATCCGTGAGAAAGAGTATTTTGTAAGGGAGTCTTATATTGATGGAACTACACCTATAGTTTTTTTACATAGCTGGGGTTCAGACTCGTTGGGCAGCTGGTTTAAAGTACTTCCAAAATATCAAAAAAGAAATTCATTTATAGCAATTGACCTTAAAAACCATGGAAAATCAGATGCAAGCTGGAACCGTTGGGATATTGACGAGAATGCAGACATAGTTATAAGCATTTTGAAAGAATTAAATATTTCAAAATGTTACTTAGTTGGCTGGTCGATGGGTAGTGCTGTTTCACTTAGTATTACTAGAAAAAATCCAAATCTTATTAAAAAATTAGTTTTGATAACACCTTTTAGTTGGCAAGGTTTTAGTCCTGATTCTAATTTATTCAAACTTTTTGTTGGGGGAGTCAGAATAAGAGAGAGACTCTTTCCTAATAAAAATCCACAATCAAAATTTTCTTTCTTAAGAAAATCTAATGCAGTAAAAGATGAATATTCAGACTGGGCTTGGAATAATCTACACAAATCAAAAGATAATTTTATTTATGCTGACGGGGGGCGTTTTGTTGTTCCTTTTGATGCAAGATCATGGTTAGGTGAAATACAGACTGAAACACTTGTTATTACAGGAGGTAAAGATAGCTTAGTCCCAGAAGATGTATCAATAGAAGTAGCTGAGGGGTTGAATAATGTTGAGTCTAAAATATTCATAGATGCAACTCATGGTATTCCCTGGACTCACGATCAAGAACTTGTTGAAGAGCTAGATAGATTTTTAGAACTATGAAAAATGTTCTTTTTGTGGCTCCAACCACATATGAGGTTCCTTTAACAGAAAATATTGAAAAGAAATTTAAATATTTAAATGAAATATGTAATCTACACATTTTTGCTTTTGGTGTTGATAAAAAGGAATTTGTACATCAAGGTACAAAGCTTTTTTTATATAAAAAGGTCAAAAATCGAATATTAAATTACTTTAAAATATTTGGTCTATCAGCTACTATTCTCCCAAACATTATCAAAGAAAATAAGATAGAGATAATTTCTTACCAAGATCCAGTTTCAAGCTTCTTCTCAATTTTGGTATTAAAAATAAGGAGAATAAAAGTAAAGATAATTATTGAAACACACGGTGATTTTATTGAAACATTAAGCTTAGAGAAGAATTTATTATTCCCCTCTCTTTATAAGAAAATATTTCTCAACATGGCAAGATATACCTTAGATAGAGCAGATAAATTAAGAGCTGTCTCATCTTCTACTGAAGCACAAGTAAAAGAAATAAATCAAAATAAAGAAATAACCAGGTTCCCAGCCTGGGTTGATTTTGATAATTTTAAAGATATTCTTCCAGTTAGAGAAAACAATAAAGATTTTAAGATTTTATTTATAGGAAGTGTTACTGATAGAAAGAAACCTCACTTAATTGTTGAAGCTATAAACAACCTTAACAGTAAAGACGTAAATCTCTATGTTGTTGGGCCAACACCTAATGAAAGCTACTTATCTAAATTAAAAGAGCTCGTTAATAAGTACGAATTAGAAGAACAAGTAGTATTTGCTGGATCTGTAGATAGAGAATCAGTGATGGAATATTACTCACAGTCAAATTTGATGATTTTACCTTCAGTTTCTGAAGGATTAGCAAGAGTAATTTTTGAATCTCAGGCTACAGGATGTCCTGTCCTTGTAACGGACGCACCAGGAATGGGGGATATTGTTATTGATGGTCAGACAGGCTATGTTTTTGAGAGCAATAACCTTGAAAGCCTTACTAATAAAATACAAGAAATTAAAACTAACTATAAAGACGCAATACATGTTGGAAAAAATGCAAAAGATTTTATATTAAGTAATTATTCAGCAGATAATTTTAAATTTAGTTTCAAGAAGCTTTTTGATACTGTCTAATAATACAAATAAAAAAGAGTCCAGTTTCCTGAACTCTTTTTTGAGGTAACAGGCTTATTACCTAAAACTTATAATAATGCCTCTATACCTTTAGCGTTATTAATATTTGATAAGACTATCTATTTTGAGGAATTTAAATAGTCTATTTTAGATAAGGGGTTTCTCCAGGATGGGAACCCTCTTATCTTCCAAATTGTCCTTACTAGTTGCTATTCTTAAACTATGGAATTTGTGTTTTATGTATTAATTATTTTGCTTCTTGGAGCAAATCTTTATTTCTCATTAAAAAAAGATAATGAAAAAGAGAATGATGATGAATATTTAATCAAGGGTATTGTTAGTGAAATCATTGAGAATGAAGAGTCACAAATTTATAAACTTCTTGATAAATCAGACCAAACAGTAAAAGACTTTTTAGAGAAAACAGGAGAAATTAAAAGCTCTATAAGCGGTGTAGACCAACAAACAAGAAATTTAATTTCTGTTTTAAATAATAATCAAAGCAGAGGACAGTGGGCTGAGCTGCAGGTCGAAGACCTTCTAGGAATCATGGAGTATAAGGACGGGGTCCATTATGAAACACAAAAGATTATGGAGAAAGGGACAAAGCCAGACTTTACTTTTTATCTTCCAGATAATAAAACAATAAATATGGATTCAAAATTTCCTTTAACCACATATATGGAGATTTCAAAATTAAACAGAGATCTTGAAGATGAAACCCTTGATGAAGCATCAAGAAAGCAAATAACAGAGTCAATAAAATCAAAGAACAGAGATTTTATAGATAAAGCAATTAAAACAAAAATTGACGAAACAGCCGGTCGTGAAGGATATATATCGGCTGAGGAAGGAACTGTGGATTTTGTACTTATGTACGTTCCCCTTGAAAGCCTCTATCATTTCTTACTTACATCAGAGATAGGAGCTGACAGGATTCCTGTTATTCAATATGCGTTTACCAAAAAAGTAATATTAGTTAGCCCACAAACCTTAATGGCTTATCTAGAAACTATCCGACACTCGATGAAGCTCTTTAGTTTACAAACAGACACAAAGAATATTCTTGCTACCCATGAAAAAGTTAAGAATGAAATAAGGAAATTTATCGAATCTTTTGATGATGTTACTAAAAGACTAGATCAGACTGTTGAGTCTTTTGAAAAACTAAAAAGTACTCGTGTTAATAAATTAGAGAAGTCTTTTGAAGAATTGGATGAAGTAAATAAAAGTACGGACGACTAATAGTTTCTATTTTGCGACAACCATAATGCACTGATCATCAATATAGTTTTTACCATGCTCTTTTAAATAATTTGAAATTTCTTCGCTTTCGGCACCAGGCTGATACCAAAAGTTATCATAACCTTTTTCTACTAAGTCTTTTGTAATTTCAATACCTATATTTGGAGGCACAACAAAGTTTATTATTGAAGGGCAATCTTTCATATCCGTAACACTTTTATAAGAAGTTGAACCATCTATTTCATTTTCTTTAGTATTTATTGGTATTACATTAAAACCTTTAGATTTAAGGTTTAATAAGATTTTATTACCATACTTACTCGGATCATTACTTGCGCCGACCAATGCAATTGCTTTATTTTTGTCTTTAAGAGATTCTATCAATTAAAAATTTTCTGCTTTCATGGCAAATAAGTCATCTTTTCCTGCAGTAATTGCAGAAGCATATCCAGAAGCAAGAGGAAGAAGTTGTTCTATATAAAAACTACAAAGAGTTAACTTATCTGCATAAAACTCATCATTTGTTTCTTTATATTTTTTATTGGCAATTATTGCAGCTCTACCCATGTAGTAGCCACCTAATACTTGTCCAAACATTTTCAAATAAGGAGTGGCTGCAGCGCTTGCATCAACAAGTTCTCCTTCAAGCATTCTTGATCCGAGCCACATTGTTACTTCTGATAATTTTTCAACCTCAGTTTGAAGATTTCCTGCCATAGAAGCTACAACCTCATCTTCATTTTTCATTTCTTCGATTAATTTGTTTACGTCTCCTAGGAGCCTTTGCATAGCCTGTCCATTATCTAGAGGTAGTTTTCTGAACATTAAATCTAAAGCTTGAATTCCATTTGTTCCTTCATAGATAGGAGCTATCCTTGAATCTCGTAAATATTGAGCAACCCCTGTTTCCTCAACATATCCCATTCCCCCATAAACTTGAATAGCTACTGATGATAGTTCAACACCTAAATCTGAAACCCAGGCTTTTGTTATTGGTGTCAATATTCCACATCTCTCTTCACCAAAAGCTTTTGTTTCTTCATCTTCTGCAAAATACTCAAGGTCCATCATTAGTTGGTTATCAAACATGAGGTATCTCATAGCATCCACATAAGCTTTTATTGTCATCAGCATTCTTCTAACGTCTGCATGGTCGATAATTGTTGACTTCTTAGCTTCTTCTTTTGACATGCCGACAGGCCTTCCTTGGACTCTATCTCGTGCATACTGAGCTGCACCAATCAAAGCACCATTTGCGCAGGCCAATCCTTGTCCCCCAACCCAGACACGAGCCTCGTTCATCATGGTAAACATGTAATTTAAGCCTCTATTTTCTTCACCAACGAGATAACCAGTTGATCCATCATATTCCATTACACAGGTTGGACTTGCGTGTATTCCTAATTTTTCTTCTATGGAGATGCAACTTACATTATTATTTTCTCCTAATGAACCATCATCGTTTATATGCATTTTTGGCACTATGAACATTGAAATCCCCTTAGTCCCTTCAGGTGATCCAGGTACTTTTGCTAACACTAAATGAATAATATTCTCTGTCATATCATGTTCTCCAAAAGTAATCCAAACTTTTGTCCCTGTTATTTTGTACGTACCATCTTCTTGCGCCTCAGCCTTTGTAGTAATAGTTCCTAGATCTGAACCAGATTGAGGTTCACTTAGATTCATAGTTCCAGTCCACTCTCCAGATACTAATTTTGGTAAAAACTTTTCTTTCTGTTCATCATTCCCATGAAAATTTATTGCTGAAATAGCTCCTGCACTAAGTCCGGGAGCAAGACCAAATGCTAAGTTAGCAGTACTAAGTATTTCTAAAGTACCCCCTGATAAAGTAATCGGCATACCACCACCACCAATTTCTGAAGGTAATGAAATTGAAGCCCAGCCTGATTCAGCGAAGCTTTTGTATGCTTCTACAAAACCTTCAGGCATTGTCACAACACCGTCTTTAATAGTGGCTCCATTTTGGTCGCCAATACTGTTAATAGGTGCAAGGACTTCTTCAGCGAACTTTGCACATTCTTCCATAGTTGGTATCACAATATCTTCAGAGAAATCACTAAAAGCGGAAATCTTACTAAGGATATTGTAAGAATCGATTACTTCGTAACCAAAAACTATATCTTTAACGGGTGCTTTAAATGCAACAGCCATAAATATTATTTTACTCTAAATTTGTATTTTACTAGAACTAGTTAACGTGGTTTTATATCAACTAACTTAGAAACTTCTTTAATTTTTTCTATAGACGGAAGGTTTCCAGTACCAGCTACTATGGCACCTGCTGCACATGCATTTTTAGTTGTTGAAATTACGTCTTCAACTCCATGTGCTCCAATATACGCAGCTGTAACATCGCCAGCCCCTGTAGCATTTAGTGTTTTAAAGTCAGGAGGTGTTATCTCAAGAACTCCATCTCTGCTTAATAATCTTGCTGGCAAACTAGAGGAAGTGAGGAGTATCCATGTAACCAGGCCTTCCTTCAAAAGACTATTAGCTTCTAAAACATCTATCTCATCTTTACTTACAACTAGGAAATCAAGTTTATAATCAATTTTTTCTTGATAGCCAGCTTGAGTAATAAAAATATTATCTAGGTTATTCTTTTTTAAGTTTTGATGGATGTACTTAATTGAATACCTATCAATAATTAGTGAGTCATAATTTTCAATATTATTTAAATCATTCCATTCACAAGTTTCATAACCCGAAGATATTATTGTCCTCTCTCCATTTTTATCAATATATATAGAGCATGTAGGGGTTAAGTATTCATTCAAAATAACATCTTCAAAGCCAATTTTGCTCTTTTTTAGATAGGATATTATATATTCTCCTAAAGGGTCTTTACCTATACTGTTACCCAGTATTGAAGTTTTTATATTCCAATTTTTTATATTTTCAGCACAATTAATAGCTGTTCCACCAGCTCTAATTTTATAATCTTTACTTCTTATATCTCCGCCGACGATTGGGACTTCATCAATAAAGTACATTAAATCTGGATTTATTGTTCCATAACAAAGGACATTTTTAAAGGCCATATAGATTTTTAACTAAATTAGTTTCTTTAATTAAACTAAGCCACTAATTACGGCACCAGCTACAAGTATTGCTATATAGCTTATCAAACCTCCACCTATTGCTGCAATCTTTGTACTCCTTGATATCGCACTAGGTCCTGCTAAGTGGTATATTAATACACCAAAGAAAGGCACAAGGTAAACTATCGCTAGCCACATGTACTTCCCTTTACCTTTAACTCGATCATTAGAGTCTATATCTTTGATTGCCAATGCAGCCCATGCTGCATACAAAACAAAAGGCATTAGATATCCGTAAAGTTGAAATAACAATTGCCAAACATTTGGGTTTGAAATCGGTACTCCACTCATAATTATCTCCTTTTTAGCTCCAGTAAGATCTTCAATACTATCACCATCTAAAAGATGGAACGGAAGATCAACTGAATTCATATCTGGTACATAAAATAAATTTATTGCTGGTGATGGTTTATTTATATCACTGAAAGTCATATTTTCCTGAGGGTCTGGCCAAGGATAGTCTTTATACCTTGCTTTAGGTGCCTCTTGACTTGCTGCATCTGCAAAAAGACCTGCAAGCATCATTAAACCTGAAACATCTCCCTGAAGAGGGAATCTTGATAAGAGAGAACCATTTCCAACTGATTCGCAGTTATGAAGCTGTTCCAACAATGGAGGGGTAGATGTTTGATAGATATTACCCTCATAACAGTTACCCGGACCCCATGGTCCAGCTAAAGCTAGGTCTGTATAACCAGAATCCATAATGATATTATTTTTAACTTGCACATGCTGCGAGAAATATAGGTTTACATCTAACATCGGGCTTGCAACAAGGCCATATTTATCATGATTAATAACTATATTTTTTTCAACAATATCTCCAACTCTTCCTGGCATAACAATGCCCATTCCCTGAGCGACCAATCCAAAACGATTTGCAGGCGCTTCATAGTTATTGTTATCTACAACTAAATTACCGACAATAGTTGTCTCTCTTCCTGGAGGATTTAATTCTGAATCAAGAGTATTAGGTATAATTCCTGACATATTGTCTCTCCATATATTGTTATAAATATATAAATGACCTCCAGCATTTGTACCTGAGTACCCAAGAGCATTTCCCTCAACTACACTGTCATAAATTAAAGCATTGCAAGGATAACACTGGCCAATATATATTCCACTATCTGGATGTCCAGAAGCATAGATTTTTTCAAAAATACCATCGGTAGAGTTAAATGCATAAACACCATAGTCACCATTGTTATAGGCCGTTACATGCGAAGCTTTATATCCCTTGCTGTTATTCCAATAAACTCCATTTAAGGAAAAGTTTCTTACAGAGAGATTTTCTACACTTACTCCATCAGCCTCATAAATTTGGATTCCATTTTCTCTCATGAATTCTCCATCTATGATCACACCATTTCTATCTTTTCCTCTAATTGTTAGATAGGGGGTAGTTATTGTTACACTTTCGTTGTAGACCCCTGAATTAATTAATACTAAATCTCCAGCTTTAGCTGCATCTACGGCACTTTGTATAGTTTCGTATTCAGAACCTTTTCCTACTTCTAAAACGTCAGTGCTTAAAGTAATGTTTACTTCCTCAGGAGCAGGAACATAATCCACATCTCCAACAATAATTATTCCAACCATACCTTTATTATTTGTTCCATGAAACGGGCAATAGTATTCATAAACACCAGCTTCAGTAAATGTGTGTTCAAACTGGTCGCCTTTAGTTATTATTCCATATTCAAAATAATCAGACGAAACAGCTTGCCACGATCCATCGCTTGCAATTACATTATGATCGTTTGCACCTCCAGATTCCCAAATTACTGTGCTTCCTACCGGGACTCTTAATATCTTAGGTGAGAATTCATCGTCAACAATTTTCACAATCTGCGCTTCTGGTCCAGAGGCTTCTCCAGAACCACAAGCAGAAATAATTAAAGATAGACAAGCAAAGAAAAGAATTTTCCCAATCTTTAGGTTATCGGATTTCCCCATATGTAAATACTACAATATTCTTATGGAGAATAAAACTTGGCATTGCTCAAAATGTCAAAATATGAAATTTGAAGAAGACGTAGTAACAATGACTGGTAAGTCCTGGTCAAGATTTATGAACATTCAAAACAGAAAATTTACAGCAATTACTTGTACTAAATGTAAACATACAGATTTTTACAAAGGCACAAGTAAAGGCTGGGAGAGTGTTGTTGATTTCTTAGGAAATTAAATTTATCTAGATTTTAATACAAAGTCTTTTAATACAATAGTATCTGTTTCTTTTTCAATAACGTTAGCAATTGTATATGAATCTTGACTCCAGGCGTTTATTACTAGAGTATTGCCAGGAGTTACAGGACCGCTAAATCTTGCTGAAATTTCAGAGACTCTAGTAGGATCATTATCAAATTCACTTTCAACTAATTTTTTACAGGCTATCCCATATGTGCATAACCCATGCAATATAGGTTTTTCGAACCCTGCTACTTTTGCAAAGTCTGGATCTACATGGAGGGGATTGTTGTCCCCTGAAGGGATTCTATAAAGTATCGCTTGGTTATCAAGAGTTTTGTACTCAAGCACCTTGTCAGGATCTGTTTTTGGTACAGTTAATTTTTCTTTCTTTTTAGGCTTTACTCCAAAACCTCCCTCACCAATAAACAACATTACAGACTCAGAAGTAGCTATCTTTTCACCATCCATATATGAATCAGATTCAATAGTTACTGATCCAAATTTCTTGTAGTCCTCAACAGCTGTGATTTTTGCCTTTGTTGTAGCTTTGCCGCTTGATGGTATATCTTTATGTATTGTTATTTTTTGTTCTCCATGAAGCAGTGATGTTAGTGAAACTTCAAGTCCCTCACTTCCAATAATTGAAAAAACTGATTCCATTGGATAAATACATGCAGCAAAAGAAGGTATAACTTTCGGACTAGGACCAACCGTAAATTCTAAATCGCTTTTGTTCATAGGGTCTTGGCTGCTTCCAACGGCGATATTATATAAAATAACTCTTTCTTCGGACCAATGGCCCTCAACCTCTTCA
>CACFFJ010000001.1 GCA_902565645.1 uncultured Candidatus Actinomarina sp. | reverse complement strand
GTGTAAAGAGGTTCTGTTCCAAATGCCAAAAAGCTTGCAGGTATTGTTGGGAATAATGATTGTAAAAAGAGATAAGCTATTTTTCCAGGAGAGCCGAGTTGTTTTATTTCTTTTGTAAATCCGATTACAGGTACCCACATATTTAATGAGACTAAAAGCATTAGAGAATGTATAAAAAAGTGAAAAAGTTTATTTGTCACCATTAAATTTACTACTAGACTCCAGTGCATTCCAACCATAACAGTGTTAAAAAGAATAAAAGCTACTAAGGGATGGCTAGTTATCTTAAGTAGGTTTATAAAAGGCTTTATGGAAAGTACTTTCTTTTGTGCATTGTGCAATCCCATGAGCAACAAAGGTGGTGTTACTAAAGCTAGAACCAGATGTTCAAGAGAATGTACCCAAAATAAATATTGTTCGCCAATATCGTGTATAGGCCAATCGGTAAAAAGCCACAAAATAAAGAGACCTGAATACCAATACTTTCTCTTGTCTTTCTTTAAATAGTTATTGTCGGTTGAATATTCAAAAAAGATAATCAATGAAATAATTAGTGCCCATACATCAAAATGAGGATGCCAAATAATAGAAATCATTAATTAAAAAAATTTCCCGTTGCTCTTTCAATCATTACAATAGCAAAAAGGAATAGTGCTAATATCATTCCTCCTGCAAAGAATCTATTAACCATTTTATTTTCAAAACGTAAATGCATAAACCAACCAACAACAATTACATATTTTCCAATAGCTAGAAAAATTAGGAGTGGATCGGTAAAAACACCAACAATATCTTCCGTATAATACAGGGCCACTTCTATTGCTGTTAAAACAGCAAGGACTATGGCAATTTGAACATATTGTTTTGGTGACGGATGCTCTTTGTGTTCAGCTGACATTAGATTAAATACACCACAGTAAATAAAACAATCCAAACAATATCGACAAAGTGCCAATATAGAGCTATAAACTCAAGATTGAATCCACTATCTAAAGACAAACCCTGCTGTCTTTGGCCGATTGCCCAAAGCCCAATCAAGAAGACAACACCTATAAAAACATGAAGCCCATGAAAACCAGTTAACACGTAAAATGTTGAACTAAAAATGTTTGTAGAAAGCTCGAAACCTTTATGATAAAACTCTGTAAATTCATAAATTTGACCTGCTAAAAAAACAGACCCTAGCATTGCTGTTGCTAACAACCAGACCCTTGTCTTTTCTTGATCGCTATTTTCTAAGGCATTATGAGCCAACACCATAGTTAGTGAACTCATTAAAAGAACAAATGAGCTTACTGAAGTAAAAGGTATGTCATAAACATCAGTTAATTTAATTCCAGGGAAATCGCGTCCTTTAAATATCATAAAAGTTGTAATTAATGTTCCAAAAAACAATATTTCTGTTGAAAGGAAAACCCACATCCCAAGCTTTCTGGTCTCAACACCAGTTGACTCATGTGGATAATTATGACCTGAACTCATTCTTCCTCTTCTGCTGTATTAAATTCCTCTTCCAGGGGCTCAGTTGCCCACCCGAAAGCACCAACCAATAAAAGCACAACTCCAATTAGAGCTAGTGGAATAGATTTATATATTACGGCATATCCTATAAATGGAAGACCTGATGATAAAACAAAAGGAAAGTAAGAAGGGTTTGGCAGTATTATTTCTTCTTCTGGATTTAGACCCTCTTCTTCAAGCTGTAGAAGCAAATCATCAGCAGACTCTCTTCTTACAGCTCTTCCTTCTTCATCTTCGCCATACTTTGCATGCCAGAAATCATCTAACGACTTAACTTCAGGTGCTTTTGAAAAATTCCAAACAGGAGTAGGTGACGGTATAGTCCACTCTATAGTCCTAGCATCCCAAGGATCAAATGGTGCTATCTCTCCTTTTCTCTTTGAATACATCCAATTGGCCATGAAGATAAGTATCGATAAAGCAATTATAAATGCACCTATTGAAACAATAAGATTCCAGAATCCAAGATTTGTTTCTTCAGCATAAACCCAAGTTCTCCTTATTTGCCCTTGAAGCCCAAGCCAGTGCATTGGACCAAATGTTAAGTTAAAACCAATAAGCATTGTCCAAAAATGTATCTGTCCTAGTGTTTCGTTATACATTCTTCCCCATACTTTTGGAAACCAATAATATAGCCCACCAAAAATACCAAACATTGCACCACCAAAAAGAACATAATGGAAATGAGCAACAATATAATAAGTATCTGTTTGCTGAGTGTCAGCTGGGACAATAGAGTGGGTTACTCCACTTAATCCACCAATAACAAACATTCCTATAAAACCAAGCGCAAACAACATAGGAGTTTTAAGGTTTAACTTACCTCCCCATATAGTCCCTAACCAATTAAATATCTTTACCCCTGTGGGAACCGCGATAACCATAGTTGATATACCAAACCCAGCTTGTGCCACCGGACTTATTGCGGAAGCAAACATATGGTGTGCCCAGACTCCAAATCCAATAAAAGCAATACCAAAACCTGCAAAAACTATTGCAGGATAGCCAAACAAAGGCTTTCTTGAAAATGTAGGAAGAATTTCAGAAACAATTCCAAAAGCAGGAAGTATCAGTATGTATACTTCTGGATGTCCAAAAAGCCAGAATAAGTGTTGCCACAACACGGGGTCACCTCCACCCTCAGTTAAGAAAAAAGTAGTACCAAATTGTCTATCAAATGTTACGTAAAAAAGTGCAATTGCAATTATTGGTAATGAGAAGGCAAGAAGAAAAGCAACAGCAAAAGTCATCCAAGTAAACACAGGCATTCTCATGAACCGCATGCCTTTAGTTCTCATATTTAATATTGTTACTATAAAGTTAAACGCAGACACCAAAGAAGATATACCTAGTATCTGCAAACCTATAGCCCAATAGTCCATTGCGGTACCAGGTGAGTATTTGAATCCTGCATTTGGTTGATATCCAAACCAACCACCATTAGGGGCATTCCCAAGCCAACCAACTTCTTCTGCTAGGTATCCTCCCTCAGGTGCGCCTGCTGTACCAAATATAAATGTTGAATATAAGAAAATTCCACCAAAAGTCCAAATCCAGAAACTAAGTGCATTCAACCTAGGGAAAGCAACGTCTCTAGCGCCTATTTGCAAGGGGAGTAAGTAATTAAAAAAGGCTGCGCTAATAGGCATTATTGCGAGGAAAACCATTGTAGTTCCATGCATGGTGAACATAGCATTGTATTCAGCAGCACTTAAGAAGTTATTATCAGGTTGAGCTAGTTGTATTCGTAGAAATAAAGCTTCCAAACCACCAATTAATAAAAAGAAAAATGCAGCATATCCATACATAATCCCAATTTTTTTATGATCAACTGTAGTTATCCAGCTCCAAATTCCATATTCAGAAGAAGGCCTTCTAAATATATTCGTTTGTTTATCTGGCTCTACTATTTTTGTCATTTTAAAGTTCCCAAATAAGCTATTAAGGCCTCTATTTCCTTTTCACTTAATTCTAGGTTAGGCATAAAAGTACCAGGTTTTACTTCTGGAGGATTTGCTAGCCACTTAGTAAGATTTTCTTTATTGTTATCTAGAGATGCACCTGCAAGAACATTTCTGTTAGCAAAATGTGTTAGGTTGGGAGCAATTCGGTCTCCCTGAACATCCCATACACCGTTAATTACATGGCACTGTGTGCATCCTGCATTTAAATAAACTTGTTGTCCCTCTGCAGCCAAAGAACCTTCCGGAAGTTCTTTTTGAGCATCTAATTTTTCATTATTAACCCAGTTTTCAAAATCTTTTTTGGATAAAGATATGACCCTACCTCTCATTTTTGAATGGCTAAGCCCACAATATTCACCACATTGAGCCCAGAATTCTTCTGCTGAATCTGCATGCAAATTCAAATATGTTTTTTGTCCTGGTACTAAATACCTTTTTCCATTTAATTTTGGTACCCAGTAATTATGTAGAACATCATTTGACCACATCTCTAGTCTTACAGGTGTATCTTCAGGAATAACTAATACATTTGCTGTTGTAATTCCATAATCAGGATATTTATATTCAAACCACCACTGGTGTCCAATTACTTCAACTTTCAATGCATTTTCAGGTTCTCTAGCTAAATCAAAGACTGTTCGTACAGTAGGTACTGCAATTGCTGCAAGTATTAGGACTGGAATTATTGTCCAGGTAAGTTCCAGAATGTTGTTTCCGTGGATTTGTTTCGGCTCTGGTTTCCCAGGCATATCACGAAAATAAAAAACAGCAAAAACCAATGCACCCTGGACTATAAAAAATACACCTACAGCTATCCAAAAAGTTAACCAAAATAAATCGTCTATAGTTCTTGCATATGGACCAGCAGGACTTAATGAATCCATTGGTGCATTTTCAATACAAGCACTTAAAAAAAGTAAGCTAAATATTGAAAAATTCCTATACCTAAATAAACTTTTTTTACTCATAAATTAAAAAACTCGCAACAATTCTTAAGGATAGCGCCCTACATATATATAGTGTAATCATAAGTACTATGTCTTTATGGCTTCAAAATCAAATACATTATTTAGTAGTTATTTAAAACTTTCTAAACTAAGGGTAATCGAACTACTATTAGTCACCACCATTCCATCAATGATTATTGCAATATATGGAATGCCACCTCTGGGTTTAGTTTTTTTTACATTAGCAGGGGGGACACTATTAGCTATTAGTGCCAATGTTATGAATCAAGTGTTTGAAGTTGACAGAGACAAATTAATGAAAAGAACTTCAGACAGACCTATTGTTACAGGAGAGTTAACTAAAAAAAATGCAATTATTTATTCATCTTTAACTGGAATTTCTGGATTTCTTATTCTTTATTTCCTAACAACACCTCTAGCGGGATTCATTGCATTATCAGCTAACTTATTTTATACATTCGTATATACATTGATCTTGAAGCCAAGAACTAATCAAAACATAGTAATTGGAGGTGCTGCAGGAGCTGCTCCAGTATTAATTGGATGGGCAGCAACCGGAACACCTATAGAAATTGGTACCTGGGTTTTATTTTTATTAGTGTTCATGTGGACACCCGCACATTTTTGGGCTTTAGCTATTGAAAATAAATCTGATTATGAAAATGCAGATTTTCCTATGCTATCTACACAAGAAAGCTATGAACGCACATCAATATTTATTTCTATATATTCATGTGCGACAGTTTTGATTTCTATAATTGCAGCACCAATTTTGCAGCTAGGAATTGTGTATTTAATAATTGCTATATTTTTTGGAGGAAACTTAATGTTAAAATCTTTTAATCTTTTTAAAAAAAGTATTGCTCCAATTAAATACTTTATATTTTCAAATACATATTTAGCTATTATATTCATAGGTATAGTGGCAGATGTTTTATGGACTTTAAAAGGTATATAGGTTATGTTTGATTCTTTATATTCAATTACTTATCCACCAATACCAATAACACAAATAGGACCCCTATCTTTTTCTTTACACGGCGTTTTTGCCGCTTTGGGTTTTTACTTTGGAGCAGCCCATGCAATTAAATTAGCTGAGAGAGATAAAAAAGATACTTTACTTTTTGAGCAAGGGCTTACTTGGGCAATTTTCGGAGCAATAATTGGTGCTAGATTCTTTACAATCCCAGCACACATAGGAGATCCAGGATATGGAATTGACGATATCTTTTCGGTGGCAGGAAGCTATTCAATAATGGGTGGTATGTCAGGAGGTATTATTGCTGCTTATCTTAAAATTAAAATTATTGGTAAAGGAGACTTTAAACAGTATTCAGATTATGCATCAACTGGATTAATTCTTGGAACAGTAATTGGCAGAATTGGAGATTTAGCTATAGTTGAACACCTTGGAAGAGCAACTAATTTTGTTTTAGGTTATGAAATAAAACCAGGTTATGATGTAGCCCCACAGCATAATGCTTTGGAATGTTCAGAGCCATTAGTTACGTGTGGGACATTTCACCATGTTGCAATGTACGATCTATTTCTTGCCTTAATTGTTTTTTATATATTTAAATATTTGAGAAATAATTTTATTTTTGGAAAAGGATCATGGATTGGTTTATGGGCTATCTGGTATGGCACCCAGAGGGCAATATTAGATACTTTAAGATTTGGCATGGGTGATTCAACAATTGGTATTTTTACATGGAATCAAATAGGCGGATCTATTCTTGCAATAATAGGTCTTGGTGTTTTCCTTAGAAATAAAAACTTAAAATAAAGTATATATAAAGACAGAGTAGGACATTAAGGTCAAAGCTCCAACAACATAGCTTCTTTTAACCAGAGACTTTGAAAGAAGAATTACAAGCAAAGAAACAATAAACATTATCAACATTTCATTAGTAACATCAGTTTCAATCTCACCTGGGGCAATGCTAACCGAGACACCTCCAACCAAAGCAATATTAAAAAGATTGGAGCCAAATATATTCCCAAAAACTATATCAGGATTTTTCATTTTTGCTGCGGCTATAGTCCCAGCTACTTCTGGAAGACTTGTCCCTAAAGCAACAACCGTAACACCTATAATGATTGAAGAAATATTGAAATACTCTGCTAGAGATACAGCATTATTTACAACCAATGTACTTCCTAAGACAGTAGCTGTTAAAGATCCAATAGCTCTCAACCAAATATGTTCTTTTTCTTCAATTAACAAATCTTCTTGATCAACAGCTTCTTCTGTAACAAGTTTATAAGTAATAAACACCACTAAAGCTAAAAGAGTAATTCCAAGCCATAAAGGAAACTCATTAAAAGCTAAGTACACAGCAACAAATAGAATTGTTACTACAACCATCCATAAAGGTGAGGTGTTATTAAGATTTAATTTTTTTTGAAAATCTTTATTCAGTGCAAAATACAATACTGAAATAGCTACCAAAGAATTAGCTATATTTGATCCAATAATGTTTCCTATACCTAATGATAAATTTCCATTTAATGCTGCACCTGAGCTTGCGAACAATTCTGGAGCAGAAGTTCCAAAACCTATAAAAGTTGCACCAATTACAGAATTGGGCATATTGAATCTCATTGCAATTTGAATTGCGGTACGGACCATTTCTTCAGCACCCTTAACAAGCAGAATGAATCCTATTAATAATCCAATAATTGTAATGTAAAGATCCATTGCTGTTTAGCCTTTAGAGTCTCTCCAAGAAATCCATTCTTTTACAGGTGATAAATCATAACCTGGACCATTAACTGCTAGCGTAACTTCTGTAGCTCCTGCCTCAAGTAGAGCATCTGCTTTATCAATTCTATTAATATCAATACCAATAGATCTTTCTATTTCTTTAGGGTCTCTTCCAATTTCTTTACACCAATTATCAAGTACATTATTTTTATGAGCTACAGTTTCAATTCCTGACCTATCTTCAGTTCTAGAAGCAAACCCGTGCCAAATGTCGGCATATTTAGCAGTAATCCTCAAAGTTACTTTTTCACCACCACCACCAATTAGAATTGGGATTTTTCTTGTTGGCTGAGGGTCCAATTTTTTCATTCTTTCGACAATTCTCTCTAATGATTTTTCAAGTTCTTTAAGTCTCCATATTGCAGTGCCAAATTCATAACCATACTCGTCATAATCTTGTTCAAACCAGCCAGAACCAATTCCTAGTATTAATCTTCCATTTGAGATATGGTCTACTGTTCTTGCCATATCTGCTAGTAATTCAGGGTTTCTATAAGAGTTACATGTAACAAGAGGTCCTATATCAACAGTACTAGTTGCTTCAGCCCAACTAGCTAACATAGTCCAACACTCAAAATGCTTCCCTTCTCTTCTTTCTCCTTCAGCCCATTGAGTATTATCTTCTTTATATAGAGGGTAAAAATGATCCCAATTATAAATAACATCTGCACCAATTTTCTCAGCTTCTAAAGCAGCATTCCTTATTTGGTCATATTCTGCATGCTGAGGTTGCAAAAATACAGCAATTCTTGGTTTCATTTTTATTCCTCCTTTATAACTATTTCCATAACTTCAGTATTAAATTTTTTTTCAATATTTAATACAAACTCCATATTAGCTTCTAATCTCTCTAATTTTTGTGCAGCAATTTTCTCTGCTGAAGGCAATGGGTTTTTTGTAATATAATTTTTTATGTCTTTTCCTAATTCTTCATCATATATTGAAGATAGGGAATCAAGTATTCTTGATGCTGTCCATGCAGGCATAACTTTTAATAAATCTTTAAAATTTTCCTTTATAATATTCCATGATTCTTTCCCTGTATATTTATTCATAATCATTGAAGCTAATATATAAGGGCAGTCTGCACCTCTGATTTTTCCATCAAGCATGTACTTCACTATTTCTCTCGGTGCGTCTTTATCTTTTATGACCCCCAATATTGATCTATATCTTCCCTGCAACTGAGGTGAAGGCGCATTAATGAATTTATCTAAAAATGTCTGAACTTTATTCGACTCATCTAATGCTGCAATATATAAAACAGTACTAAAGTAGCTACCTTCAGTTATAGATTCAAAATCTTCACTATTAAATACTTCACTAAAATAATTAATAAAAGACGGATCTTCTAAGCTTTTAGCTCTCAACTTATTTATTAGATCTCTAAGTTCTTTAGTCTCTGTATCTTCGCCCGGCTTTACTTCAACTCCCAACTCTTCACTAAGCGGGAGTGTTAATTCATCTACAAATTTTTTAAAATTTTCAAGATCTTTTTCATTAATTATGCTGCCCAATGTTGATATGATTGAAGCCATATACATCCATACATCTTCATCTCTTTCATATCTAAAATGCAAAAGGAATTTTAAAAAATTTACAACGTCATTTTCTTGTAATTCGCCACTAGATTTTCTAAATTGCATCCATCGATCCTCTAGAAGTCTATATTTTTCCAAATCATCTAGATTATTAAAGTTATCAAGTATTTTATTAAACATGTCATCATCATAAAAAACGTGGTAGAAGCCCCAACCCCCACTATTTACAAGAGGAATTATTCCCAAATTCTCAATATCTATTTTCTCTTCTTCTTTACTTAAGACGAAGGTCATTTTTTCATTCGTATCTAAGAAACTCATATTTATAGGTATAGGTTTAGTTAAATTTTCAGTTTCAATATTTTTCATTAAAAATCTCTTTTGCTTTAGTAGTAATGAATTTCCATTAAACAATACTTCAACACATGGATATCCTTCTTTTTTTATCCAATATGGAAGCATTTCACTAAGTGGTTCTCCACTAACCTCACTTAAGCTATCCCAGAGATCAGAAGAGTTTGTATTTCCATATTTAAATTTGTTTAAATATTCTTGTACGCCTTTTTGAAACTTCTCTTCCCCTATGAAAACTTCAAACATCCTTAATACCGTAGATCCTTTTTCATATGTAAGAACATCAAACATTTCTTCAGCTTCTTCTGGAGTTTCGACTTCGAATTCTATAGGTCTTGAGTTTTCGAGGGAGTCAACTGAAAAACCAGCACTTCTTGATACGTTCATTGCATTCCACTGTTTAAACTCAGGGTATGTTCTAAAGGAAGCAATGACTTCCATTAAACTTGCAAAAGCTTCATTTAGCCATATTCCATCCCACCATTTCATAGTTACTAAATCGCCAAACCACATATGTGCTAGCTCATGAGCAATTACGCTAACAGAGCGATCGAGTTCATCCCTGGTGGCCTTTTCCTCGTCAATTAAGAGTAAGTTTTCTCGAAATGTAACTGCCCCTACATTCTCCATTGCTCCCATAGCAAAATCTGGAATTGCAATTAGGTCAAGTTTTGAACCCGGATAGGGAATTTCATAGTAGTCTTCAAAAAAATCAAGAAGCTTGATTCCAGCAGTTCCCGCATAGCTTGTTTGGTGTGAGAATCCTGGTCTGTGAACAATTCTAACTTCTGTACTCCCTGCAGAACCAATTTCAGTAGCTTCTAACTCTCCTACGACAAACGCTACAAGATATGTTGACATTTTCATTGAGTCAACAAAAGTTGTTTCTACCTTGTTATCTTTTGTTTCTTTTTCTTCAAGAACTTTCTCATTGCTGACCCTAAGTAATTTTTTGTCAGCAATAAGTGTTATTGAAAAAACTGCTTTATATTCTGGTTCATCCCAACAAGGAAAAGCATTTCTTGCAGAGGTAGGTTCAAATTGAGTTGTAGCGATCCATTTTTCTTCATTTTCTTTAGTCAGATATTTGCTCTTATAAAATCCTTTTAAGTCATCTGTAATATCTGATTTAAATTTGATATGGAGTATATAGCTTCCTTTGACTATTTCATTTTCTGAAGAAAGACAAATCCTTTCTTCATCTTCAAGATATTCTACTGAAAGAATATTCACTTCTTTTTTATCCACTTCTAAAGAAGCACTCGTAACTTCAATACCTAAGCTATTTAAGAATATAGAGTTAGTATTTTCTAAAACTTCTAGTTCTATATTTTCAACCCCTTCATATGAAAAATTATTCAAATCAATATCTAATTTAATTTCATACCTTTTAGGTCTTGAAGTTTTAGGGAGTCTATTTTTATCCATTAAATTAATTTAATTCCAATCAATATTTACATCTTCATTCGAGTTAATAAATTGTACCGTGTGCCTTCCAAAATAATCTCTCTGGGCTTGTATAAGGTTTGAGGGGTTGTTTAAAGTAGTCAAATTTATGTACCAATTAAATGATGCTGACAAAACTGGTGTTGCAACTTCAGCTACTGTTGCTTTTGAAAGAACTTTTTTTGTAGATGACAAATTATTTTGAAATAATGAATTTAAATTCTTATCACCCAGTAAATTTTTTGTAGTTTTATTAATATCGTTTAGTTCACTTAATAAGTTAGATCTAATTATGCATCCGCCACTCCAATTATTTAAAACATCTCCTAAATTAATTTCACTATCATATTTTTTTATTAGTTCTAATCCTTGAATCATTGAGGCTACTCTTCCAAAATATAAACAATTACTTAAATCTTCTTCCGATAAACCCTCTAGGTTGGGTGTGTTTGTAGCCCACTCGTTTTTATTATTACTTTGAACCCTTGCGTCATATGCTGCATAAATTGAAGGGACCGGCACTTTAAGGTTTAAAGAAGTTTCAACAGTAAGCTTGCCAGTACCTTTATTACTTGCAACAGGTTTTATTTTGTCAATTACCGAAACCTCATCTTCTTTTTTTCTTAATATTTGTGAAGTTATCTCGATAAGATACGATGAACGATTTTCATCATTTAATCCATCAAAAAAATTTGCTATCTCTTCATTTGTTTTGTTTGAGCTTTTTAGTAATTGGTATATTTCTGCGATTAGTTGCATTTCGGCATACTCAATGCCATTGTGTACCATTTTTACAAAGTGACCACTTCCATAACCTTTATAGAAACCTATACAGTCTTTTCCAGCTTTTGCTGCTATTGAACTTAAAGTATTTTTCAGTTCATTACTAATTTTAGTTTTGTACCCGACCATTATTGCTGGACCTTTCCTTGCCCCTTCTTCACCACCCGAAACACCCATACCAATAAAATCTATAGATTTATCAGATAAATATTCTCCATTATCTTCACTATCAAAATAGTAAGAGTTGCCTCCATCAATAACTAGGTCATTTTCTTCAAGAGAATTACTAATTTTTTCAATAACCTCTCTAGTTGCTTCTCCGGAAGGGACCATTAATAAAATTGTTCTAGGGACTGAAAGATTTTTCACCAATTCATCTAAGTCCGTAAAACCCTCAAAATTATCAGAGAATTCTTCATTAATCTCATTAAGTTTATCTTTTGATTTATTGAAACCTTTAATTACAACACCTTTTTCAGAGAGGTTTAATGCAATGTTTTTACCCATGACTCCAAGTCCTATAAGGCCAATTTCTTTAAGCATTATTAACATCTTCCATTACTTTGTTTACGCAAAGACTATCCATTAGTTTTTCCCTCATGTTTAATTCTATTATTAAATAATCTGATTCATTTTGTACATTCAAAATTTTTCCATATTTACTAACTATCTCTAAATTACTAGGTTTTATTTTAAATTCCCCATTGGCGTCTTCTCCATAGATTTCTATTGCTATTCTTTCTATAAGTTTTGTTAATCCCTTCTTTTTTAATGAGGATATAAATATGGCATTTGGGTATTTATCTATAAGTTGATTTAATGAAGCTTTGTCAATTCTATCTATTTTGTTAAACACCATTATCTGATTACCTGTTGTTTCTATTTGTTTCAATATTTGATCAACTGTACTTATGTGAAGTTCTGGCACAGCAGTTGCTGCATCAACAACATGTATAAGCAGGTCAGCTTTTGTAGCAACTAAAAGTGTTGACTTGAATGATTCAATTAATGTTGTAGGCAAGTTTTGAATAAATCCAACAGTATCTGAAATTATTAAAGGATCTTGAATGTTATCTATCTTCAACTCTCTTTGAAGGGAATCTACAGTTGCAAATAATTCATCTGCTGTATATGCATCAGCATCAGTAAGACTTTTTAGTAGTGTGGATTTTCCTGCATTTGTATAACCAACTATAGAAACTAACGGTGTATTATTTTTTTCTCTTGAGCTAGATTGTACAATTCTTTGTTTTTCAATTTTTTTCAATTCTTTTCTAAGCCCATTAATTCTTTTATCAATTAATCGACTATCTGTTTCCAACTTTGTCTCACCTGGCCCCCTAGTTCCAATACCACCTCCTTGCTGGTTAAGTGTTCTACCAAGACCAGCAAGCCGAGGTTTAAGATAGACTGACATAGCTAACTCTACCTGAAGGTTTGCTTCTTTAGACTGAGCATGGAGAGCAAAGATGTCTAAAATCAAACCCGTTCTATCAACAACATCGCATTGGAAAATAGCTCTAAGCTCCTTTTGCTGGTTGGGTGTTAACTCACAATCAAAAATTACAACATCAATGTCATTTGATTTTGATATATCTTCTAATTCAATAATTGAACCTTTACCTATAAAAGTTTTAGGATCAATTTTATCCACACGTTTTGTCTGAATAATTGCTGGATTCGAGCCTGCAGTTTTTACTAAATTTGTAAGCTCCTTTAAGGATTCTTCTTTATCGGCTCTTGTTTCATTTTTTAATATTATTCCAACTAATAAAGCTTTTTGAACAGTAACAAAAATATCTCTATCAGATACCGTCAGCAACCTTTTATTTACTTGATTTGGGTTATTTCTCTGATTCAATTATTCCTAAATTTATATCTTTACTAATAATATACAAAATTAAATTAATTAGCGGAGGTGGACGGGAATCGAACCCGCCAAAGATTATACAACCTTTCACCGGTTTTGAAGACCGGGGAGCCCACCAGGCGCTCATTCACCTCCATTATTAAGACTAATTGTATAAAAATATATATATTGAATACAATTAGTTAGTAATGGAAAATTTTTCTAATTTATTTATAAGATTAAAAGAGGAAAGAGGCTTATCTAATAAACAAATAGCTTCATTTACTGGTGCATCCTCAAAAGAAGTAAAGAGATGGGAATCAGGTGTTGGAGTTCCTACAGAAAAAAGAATAATTGCAGCATTAGAGGGTATCTTGGGAGATGAAATTTCTAAAGGATTAAAAAATCTAACAAATGAAAAAAACATTAAGAGAGACACTTTAATTGAAGATTCAATATTTAAAGTAGACAAAGCAAAGCAAACAAAAACAAGTTCAGGTTTGTTAAATCGTTTTAGGCGTGAAAAAGAAAAAAAGAGAAGGAATACTCAAACAGAAATTTACACTTATGAAAACTTACTAGAAGTTGAAGAGTTAACTCAGGAAGAAATAGATAAGTCAGAAATAATTTATGAAGGTGCAATACAAGAAGAACCCTATATTAATGACCCAAAACAAATAGCCTTTTATTTCACTAGAAATTTTAAGGCTACAATATGGGTAATACTTTTTCTTTATTTTTCAGTAAAAGGTTTTGAACTTTTTTGGGATTCTTTAAAAGGGTTAATTAATAATTTATTGTGACAATTAATAGGCTTTCTTTTTATGGATTGGTAATCTCAATTATCTCTATTATTGCTGGAGCAATTGTTAGAGCTACAGGATCAGGTGATGGTTGCGGAGCTTCCTGGCCAACTTGTAATGGTAAAATAATTCCAGAACTAAAAAGCTCTCCCGAATTAATTGAATTCTCTCATAGGACAATTAGTGGAGTCCTTCTTGTTATTACAATTGCAATATTTATTAAATCATTTAATGCTAAAACGCCACCACTTTGGAGAAAGTTAATTTGGCTTTTAACTTTTTTTGTATTATTAGAAGCTTTAATAGGTGCTGTAATTGTAATTTATGAATGGGTAGGTTTGAACTCATCAACACCAAGAATTATTGCTGTACCTTTACATTTAGTAAATACTTTTGGATTGCTTGGAGCTTATACCTTGCTTTTTTATTTAACAAAAAATGTAAAAACAAATATAAATAATTTCTTTGATAGAGGTTTCAAGACAGCTTTAATCTTATTTCTCTTAACTGGAGCCACTGGATCAATTACAGCTTTAGCAGATGTTATTTTTCCGAGTGAGACTTTTCTTACAGGTTTGTTACAAGATTTTGACCCAAATAGTGAGCTGTTAACAAGAATGAGAATCTTACATCCAATAGTTGCGTCAGCTTTATCGATATACCTTTACTTAGAAGCTAATAGGCTAAAAAGAGAATATAAAATTATTACAACCCACATTAAGGTACTTGTTCTAATGGGTGTTGCTTTGGGACTTTTAAATGTTTTTTCAAATATAATTCTTCCATTGAGTATATTACATTTGTTAATTGCAGACTTACTTTGGATAATGTATATCTATAAAATTGCAGAAAAAATTAAGTAATTTAAAAATAATAGATTAAAGAATTAGATTTATAACGGAAACAGGCCTAAGCTTACAGTTCGGTAACGAGTACAAGAAAAAAAAGGTCAAATAATTAATGGTAACTAAGACAATACCTTCAAAACCTAAATCTTCAAAGAAGGAGGCTGAACTTGCTGCCCAAGAGGACACCTTAACCCCAGAGCAAGAAGCTGCTGCTAGAGAAAAAGCAAAATCCTTAGTAAAAAAATTAGCAGATGATAAAGGAAAACTTACTACTGACCTAGTTAGTCAATATTTGACAGCAATTGGAAACTTTGATTTATTAACTGCTGAACAAGAAGTTGAGTTAGCTCAAAAAATTGAATCTGGAGAAAAAGCTGCTGTTAAATTAGGAAAGAAACAGTTTAAAGATAAAAAGGGAGAAATAAGATTAAAAAGAGACAGGAAAAAAGGTGCTGAAGCAAAAGACGCATTTCTTACAGCGAACTTAAGACTTGTTGTAGCAAATGCAAGAAGATATGCAAACACTTCAGGTATAGACTTTCTTGACTTAATTCAAGAAGGCAACCTAGGTTTAATTAGAGCTGTTGAAAAATTTGATTGGAGAAAAGGATTTAAGTTTTCAACTTATGCTACTTGGTGGATTAGACAGGCAATAACAAGAGCTATAGCAGATAAATCTAGAACAGTTAGGATTCCGGTACATCTACATGACACAATGGCTGCAGTTAGAGCAGCACAAGCTCAGTTAAAAGCAGAGCTAGGAAGAGACCCTAAGCCTCAGGAAATAGCAAAGGAAGCAGGAGTAGGTGTTGATAAAGTAGAGCTTGCTTTAAGTGTGGCCGATACTGTTTCACTAGAACAACCAGTTGGTGAGGATGGAGCTCAACTTGGAGATTTCATTCAAGATGAAGATGCAAGCGATCCATCATTAATAGTACAAGATCTTGATGTTGCTGAAAGCTTAAGAGAAAGCATTGGTAGGCTACCAGAAAGAGAAGGCAGAATACTTGCTTTAAGATATGGTTTCTACGACGGGGTTCCACGAACCCTCGAAGAAATTGGTGAAGAATTTGATCTTACAAGAGAAAGAATAAGACAGTTAGAAAAGCTTGCTTTATGTAGGCTTAGACACCCATCATTTGGGATTAGAGAGCAAGACTTAGTTTAATAAGACCTTCAAGTAGTTAGTCTAAAATTTAAAAACAATCTAACATTATAGATATGTTTGACCTACTTCAGAAAGCAGTTGATTCAGCAATATCTTCTGGCGCAGCATATTCAGATGCACGAATATTAAATTCTAAATCTAGATCAATCTCTGCTAGGAATGGAGATGTTGAAGACTTTAATCAATCTGAAAGTATAGGAATAGGAATTAGGGCTTTGGTTGGTTCTTCTTGGGGTTTTTATTCAACATATGATTTAAGTGATAAATCACTAGTAAATGCAGGTTTAAAGGCACACAATATTGCAAAAGCGTCTGCAAAAGTTCCAGGTAAGGAGTTTCCATTAGCAGATGTACCAATTGTTGAAGATGAATACACCACACCTCATGAGAAAAATCCATTTAAAGTTTCTTCCACTGACCAAATTAATTTACTTGTTAAATCAACAGAAGAGATGAAAAAAAATGGAAGCTCACATGCTTCTGGGAGGCTTGATTTCTGGGATACAGAAAAGTGGTTTTTTTCAAGTCAAGGACACAAGATTTATCAAAATATAGTTGAATCTGGAGGTGGAATATCCTCTTTATCCATTGGAGATGGAGAAACACAGATTAGATCTTACCCCCAATCATTTGGAGAATACAGAACAGGGGGATGGGAAGTAATAGAAAGTTTTAAATTTGAAAATGAAGTCGAAAGACTTGCAGAAGAATCAAAAAGATTATTAACAGCTCCACAGTGCCCCGAGGGAACTAGAGACTTAATTTTAGAAGGAAGCCAACTAGCTCTACAAATCCATGAATCTGTAGGACATGCAATTGAGCTAGACAGAATTCTTGGCTGGGAAGCTGCATACGCCGGAGCATCACATTTAGATTTAAATAAATTAAATAAGCATAAATATGGTTCTAAGTTAATGAATATTATTGCAGATGCAACACTTCCAGGGGCATTGGCAACTTTTAAATATGATGATGAGGGGACACCAGCTCAAAGAGTCAATATTGTCGAGGAAGGCATATGGAAGGGTGTTTTAACTGGTAGGGACAGTGCCGCAATAGCAGGAGTTAGCCCTGGCGGAATGGTAAGAGCAGATGGATACGGAAGGATACCTATGGTAAGAATGACCAATGTTGGCCTACTTCCAGGAAATTCCTCTCTAGATGAAATTATAGAAGCCACAGATGATGGAGTCTATATGGAAACAAACAGATCCTGGTCTATTGATGACATAAGGTTAAATTTTCAATTTGGATGTGAAGCGGGTTGGTTAGTAAAAAATGGAAAAATTACTGATATGGTAAAGAATCCAACGTACACAGGAATCACACCAAATTTTTGGGCAAGTATGGATATGTTAGCGGGTGAAGATGAATGGGTATTTTGGGGAACACCAAATTGTGGGAAAGGACAGCCAGGACAAGTTGGGCATACAGGCCACCCTGCATCTCCTGCGAGATTTAAAAATGTAAGGATTGGGGTTAAGGGTTGAAGTATTGGAATCAATTTTTAGAAGAAGCAAAAAAACACATACCAAAAAGTATTGATTGTGAGATTAAAATGATATCTTCTACCAATTCCTTAACTCGTTTTGCAAATTCACATATTCATCAAAATGTGGAAGAAGAAGTTGCTGATATTTATCTAACTGTTCATAAAGATGATAAGACTATTACTTTAAATTCAAATATAACAAGTATTGATTCCCCGAAGAGCTTAATAGACAAAGCTTTGGCTGAAGTTGAAAACAGTCCAAACGACACTGGTTGGGCTGGAATGCCAGAAAGTGATTCTTCTTTTAATAGTTATAAAGAAATTGAACCTAAAAACCCTGAAGAAAGAGCAGGTAAAGTTAAAGACTTTATAGAAGTTGGAAAAGATTTTAACGCTGCCGGGTATTGCTCTACAAGTGTGGATCATTATTTTGTTTGGAATACTAATGGACTTGAATCATCAGACTCAACAACCAGTGCTTTCATTGATGGTATTTTCAGAACAGAAACATCTTCTGGATCATCTCATAGAGGAGGAACTTCTCTAGAAGATATAGACTCAGAGACCGCAGGGATTGAAGCTTTTAAATTAGCTAAAGATTCTCAAAACCCAAAAGATATTGATCCTGGGAAATATGAAGTAGTTCTTGGGCCAGAAGCTGTAAGCACGATTCTAGTTTTTCTTGGGGTCTATGGGTTTAATGCAAGAAGCAAAATTGAAGGCACATCTCCTATACAGATGAACTCACAACAGTTTGATGAAAAACTTACCCTAATTGATGATCCACATAGGGATAAATCATTAGGTTTTAAGATAGATGCATCTGGAGCTCCAAAGAAAACCTTAGAAATAGTTAAGGATGGGGTTCCAAAATCTTTATTTCACACAAGAAGAACAGCAAAAGAATTAAACGAAGACAATACTTTTCATGAGTTATTTGGCTGGGGGGATAGTTTTGGGGGAATTGGAACAAACATATATTTAAACCCTGGAAGTTCAACAAAGGAAGATATGATATCAGCAGTAGAGAGAGGAATTTACATTAATGAATTTTGGTACTGCAGGGTTCTTGATCCAATTACCCAAGTTGTAACTGGTCTCAACAGAAATGGCTCATTTTTAATTGAAAATGGAAAGATAACAAAACCTGTTGGACGCTTAAGATTTACTCAAAGCTTCATCGCCTCTTTAGCAGCTGGGAACGTAATATCACTGGGGTCGGAATCAAGATTTGCTGACTCAGAATTTGGGGAAGGGATTCTAAATGTTCCAATGCTCCATTTAAAAGAATTTAATTTCACCGGAGGAGTTTCTGGTTAGTGCAACATACTTTGAAGGGGAAAAACCTTTAGTAATACCTCACAGGGGAGGTAGAAACATAGTTCCTGAAAACACACTCCATGCAATTGAAAATACATATAAAGAGAAATTTACACATTTCGAAACAGATTTAAGAATGTCGAAGGACGGGGTTATTTTTTTACATCATGACAGAAGTTTTGACAGGACAACAGACATAAAAGGGAATGTACACGATTTTGATTGGGAAGACATAAAAAAGATAAATGCTGGAGCAACATTTTATAAAAAAAATGGAGATCACTCCTCTAAGACAACCTTTGTGTCTTTAGAGGACGCTTTGACCACATACAAAGATTTAAAATTTAATCTTGATTTAAAACAGGGAGGTATGGCAGAAAAAGTAGTAAAAATAATAAAATCTACTAAATCAATTGAAAGGGTTTTAGTTTCATCATTTAGCTATAGAAGGCTAGATGAATTTCTTGAAGCCAGCCAAGGC
Organism: uncultured Candidatus Actinomarina sp.; assembly: GCA_902565645.1. GTDB lineage: Bacteria > Actinomycetota > Acidimicrobiia > Actinomarinales > Actinomarinaceae > Actinomarina. Next base: position 163,340 of record CACFFJ010000001.1, on the reverse strand, counting down.
AAAATACTGACCTCAGGCTCATTTAGGGAGAATGCTATCGCTAAGTTCCTAAAAAATAAAAAGAGAAATTTTAAAATACAAGCACTCCAAGCTCCTTATTACTGGAAAGGTTTGAAAATATATTCAAAAAAATTAAGAGAATTTAGCACATTAAATAATTTACAACTCCATGTTTGGACGGTTAATAAAATTAATCACCTTAAAGAATGTCTTGAAATTGGTTGTGATGGGATTATTACAGACGAGCCAATAAAATTTAGAGACTACTTAAATAGTAAATAATTTTATCTCATTGGTATTGAACTTTGTTTACTATTATCCATAAGGCTGAATAAAGGGGAAAGGTGAACAAAGAACTACTTGAAAAGGGATTCATTCCTGATGAGATATGTAAAGTTTTACCTGAAGGTTTTCAAGATATTGAAGAAATAGCATCTTCATTGCATAAAATACTTGCTAATAATCAAATTACAAACGCAGTAAATGAAATAACTCAAGAAAAAGATTTGTCTAAACTTACAAATTCTGAACTTGAAAGAGCAATGCTGCTTTATTCTTATGTCGGACATGCCTATATGTGGGGCAAGGAAGAGGTAGAAGATACAATACCTGAGAATATTGCAGTAACATGGTATGAAATTTCAGAGAAATTAGATAGACCACCTATTTTGTCTTATGCATCCTACGCTTTAAATAACTGGGCTCTTCTTGATGAATCAAAACCCCTAAGTCTTGACAATATTAGAATTCTACAGAATTTTTTATCAGGAGTAGATGAAGATTGGTTCATTATGATTCATGTAGCTATTGAATATGAAGCAAAGAATGTTTTGGGTTCTTTGAAAAAATATTATCTTGATGAAGATTTTGAGAATAAAAACCTTGAAGATGCATTAACTAGCATTAAAAAGATAAATGAAATTATGAACAGAATGCCAGAAAAGTGTGATCCTTATATTTACTACAATCGAGTAAGACCTTATATATTTGGCTGGAAAAACAATCCAGCAACCCCAAAAGGAGTAATTTATAAAGGAGTTGAGAAGTATAAAGATGAACCTCAATTATTTAGAGGAGAGACTGGGGCTCAAAGTTCAATTGTCCCAGCTTTAGATGCTTTACTTGGTATAACTCACTCCAATGACCCACTAAGAGAATATTTAGATGAGATGAGAATCTATATGCCTTCTGAACATCGAGGTTTACTAGCGGGATTGGATAAATTTTTAGAAGAGGGTCCAAAAAATAAAGTAGTAGAGCATGAAACATTTGTAAATGAAATTATTGGTGAAGTTCATAAATTTAGAAATAAACACTTGGAGTACGCAAAAGATTATATTTTTGACCAAGCATTAAAGAAACAGTCGAATTCAAATATTGTAGGAACCGGTGGAACGCCATTTATGAAATATTTAGATAAACATCTTAAAGAAACAGTACCTAAAGATGATTAAAAAGATTGGTATACCAAAGGAAGTTAAAAAAGATGAGGGAAGGGTTAGCCTTATACCTGAACATATAACACAGTTCACAGGGGTTGCCGATATTCTTGTTGAATCAGGAGCCGGAATAGGATCAGGATTTTCAGATAGTAATTATACAGAAGCAGGAGCGAAGATAGTAAATAGTGCTGAAGAACTATATGGGAACTCAGATATAATTTGTAAAGTTAAAGAGCCTCAAGAACAAGAATTTGATTTACTTAATTCTTCCCACGTATTATTTGGCTACTTACACCTTGCTTCGAACCTAGGCTTAACAAAAAAACTATTGGAAAAAAAGCTAACTGGAATAGCAACTGAAATGATTATGGATAACAGCATATATCCTTTATTAATTCCTATGTCAAAAATTGCAGGAAACTTAGCAATACAGAAAGGAATGCAATTTCTTGAGTATTCATCAGGCGGAAAGGGTGTTTTGGTATCTTCTATTTCTGAGAAAAAGAATTCGAATGTTACGGTCATTGGTTGCGGTGAAGTAGGAAAAAGCTCAATAAGTAAAGCAATAAATATTGGAGCAAATGTTACAGCCATCGATTTAAATGAAAAAGTACTTGAAGATTTAAAAAAAGTTTATGGAGATTCAATAAACACTATAAAAGGAGATACACCAGAATCTACAGATGCAATTAGATGTGCCGATTTAGTTATTTGCGCAGTTCTAATTCCAGGGATGAAGCCACCTATTGTTATTAGCAATGAAGATATATCAAAAATGGAAAAAGGAACAGTGATTGTAGATGTAGCCATAGATCAAGGAGGGTGTGTTGAGAACGTTAAGGCAAACACTCATTCGGAACCTTTTGAGAACAGGGACGGTGTATTAATTTCTGCAATTCCAAATCTTCCAGGAGCAGTACCAAAAACTTCTTCCATAGAACTCTCAACAGCTTTGCAAAAGTATGTACATTTCCTATTAGAGGAAGACTGGTTTGAAAATTATAAAAACGATAAGAACCTTAGTCCTTCATTACAAATACATAATGGATTATTGCTTTCAGAAGAAGTTGGAGATAGTTTAAGTTTAAGTGTTTCTAAATTAGTTTAGGTGCCCACTTATTTCTGCTCTGCATAAATTCATCTATTTTTTCTTCAAACTCTAAAGATATATCAATTTTATCAATACCATTTAAGATTCTATTTTGAGAGAAATCATCTATAAAGAAATTGAATTCGATTTCCTCACAAACTACAGACTTTTTTTCTATAGATATTTCTATTTTTGTTTTCGGATTTTCTGAAACTTTTTGAAATAATTTTTCAATTATATCTTCACTTGCTTCTATTGGGAGAAGCCCAATATTTATTGAATTCAATCTAAAAATATCTGCAAATTTAGATGAAATTATTGCATCAAATCCCCAGTCTTGGAGCCCCCAAGGAGCATGTTCTCTTGAAGATCCAGTTCCGAAATTTGTTCCTGTTAGTAACACTTTTGATTCTTTGTAAATTTCATTATTCAATGGAAAATTAGCATCTTTTTTCCAATCGTAAAATAAATATTCTCCATACCCTGATCTTTCAACTCTTTTTAAGAATTCTTTTGGCATTATTTGATCAGTATCAATATTTGACATTGGAAGCGGGAGCATGGTGCTTTCTATATAACTAAGCTTTTTCATACTACTTACTTCCTTTCCCTAATATCTACAAAATAACCATTAATTGCTGCAGCCGCTGCCATCTGAGGACTTACCAAGTGAGTTCTTCCTCCAACCCCTTGCCTTCCTTCATAGTTTCTGTTTGAAGTAGAAGCACACCTTTCCCCAGGCTGTAATATATCAGGATTCATTCCTAAGCACATTGAACAACCAGCTTCTCTCCAATCAAAACCAGCATTTATGAAAATCTCGTCTAGACCTTCTTCCTCAGCCTGTTTTTTTACAAGAGTTGACCCTGGTACAACCATTGCATTTATATTTTCATGGACTTTTTTTCCTTCAATCACCTTTGCTGCAGCTCTCAGGTCTTCTAACCTTCCATTTGTACAACTACCAATAAAAACTCTATCCAGGGAGATATCATCAAATTTTTGTCCCGGCTTTAAATCCATATACTCCAAAGCTCTTTCAGCTGCTTCTTTATCTGCTTCATTTTGAAAACTATTTGGACTTGGTATTACCTCATCTATAAAAATTACTTGAGATGGATTCGTTCCCCACGAGATAGAAGGTTTTAAATCATTTACATTAATTTTTATAGTTTTATCAAACTCAGCATCATCATCAGAGTAAAGTTCTTTCCACTCATTGATAGCTTTGTCCCAGTCGTCATTTTTTGGGGCAAAATTTTTATTTTTTAGATATTCGTATGTAATTTCATCAGGAGCAATCATTCCAGCTCTAGCACCACCCTCTATAGACATATTGCAAATAGTCATTCTGTTTTCCATACTCATTTTTTTAATTGCGTCACCAGAGTATTCAATAACATGGCCAGCCCCACCACCAGTTCCTATTTTTCTAATAATTCCTAATATCACATCTTTTGGAGTTATTGTTTCATTCAATTCTCCAACAACTTCTACCTTCATTGTTTTCGGTTTATTCATTGCTAAAGTCTGGGTTGCAAGTACATGTTCAACTTCGGAAGTTCCAATTCCAAAAGCTAATGCTCCAAAAGCTCCATGAGTTGCAGTATGACTATCCCCACATACAATTGTCATTCCGGGTTGAGTAATACCTTGCTCAGGTCCAATTACATGAACTATTCCCTGTCTTGGATCATTAACCCCATAAATTGTTACTCCAAACTCTTTACAGTTATCCTCCAAGGCATCAATTTGTTTTTTTGATAAAGGGTCTTTAATCCCCAAGGCTCTATTGGAAGTAGGCACACCATGGTCAACCGTAGCTAAAGTTAATTCAGGAAATTTCACTTTTCTATTGCTAATTCTCAAGCTATCAAAAGCTTGTGGAGAAGTAACTTCATGAACAAGATGCATGTCAATAAACAACAGGTTGGTTTCTGCATCTATTGATGCAATTAAGTGTTTATCCCATATTTTCTCAAATAATGTTCTTGGTTTCATATATTAAATTTACTAAATTCTTCATCATTTAAACATAAAAAATTTATTATTAATATGTGGACTTAATAATTGAGAACCTTTTAGAGATTGTAATAATACTTATTGCAGCGAAAACAGGCGCAGAATTAATGAGAAGAATCAACCAACCAGCTGTTATTGGTGAATTAATTGCAGGTATAGTAATTGGTTACTACGCGCTAGGTCTTTTATCATACGCTGAAGATGGAGGTGTTATTTCAACTTTGGCAGAGATAGGAATTATTCTTTTACTTTTTGAGGTTGGTTTAGAAACTGACTTGAAAGAGTTTGTTGAGTTAGGCTCTACTTCATTGTTTGTTGCATTAATTGGAGTGATAGCTCCTTTTGCCTTAGGTTATGGTTCAGTTTATGCATTAAATCTTGGAGGAGATTTCCAATTTGAAACTGCATTATTTGTTGGGGCTGCAATGACTGCAACTTCAGTTGGTATAACAGCAAGAGTATTTGGAGATTTGGGAGCATTAAAAACTAAAGAAGCCAAAACCATTATTGGAGCAGCAGTGGTTGATGATATCATAGGTTTACTAATTCTTTCTGCTCTTGCAGGATTACTCGGTAATAATGGAAATTTTTCAGTTCAAGACCTTGGAATAATTACAGTCAAAGCTATAGGTTTCTTACTTCTTACTGTTTTTCTAGGAAGAAAACTTTCACCTTCAATATTTAACTTTTTTGTAAAAATACCTTCACCAGGAACATTTGTTACAGGTTGTTTTATTTTTGCAATGGGGTTAGGTGCTGCAGCACATTCAGTTGGCCTGCACCCAATAGTGGGTGCTTTTGCAGGAGGAGTATTAGCTGGTGAAGCAAACATGACCACCAGAATAAGAGACGAAATGAAAAATATTAATTTTCTTTTAGTCCCCGTATTTTTTGTTTATATAGGTTCAAAGGTCAATATCACTATTCTTGCATCCTTAGATATATTTTTACTAGGCTTATTAATTAGCTTCTTAGCTTTTATTGGGAAATATGTTTCAGCAATTGGAGCGATTGGAAAAGGAATGAACACCTCCGTAATCGGGATTGGTATGGCTCCAAGGGGAGAGGTAGGTTTAATTTTTGTTGCAGTTGTTGGTGCTTACCCTGTAATAAGTGAAGAGATAATTGCAATAATCATTTGGATGATAATTAACACAACGATTATTGCTCCAATTTTACTTAATAGAATCTTAAAAAAATCCGCTAAAAAACCACAAGATGATGATCGCTTTGAGTCGCCAGTAGTTGAGTGATAAAATAGACATAATATATTAGATTTTTACTATCATATTATGGGTCAATATTATTAAGGGAGAATAATAAATGTTAACAAACTCAATTATTGCTGCATTGCTTGGTTTAGCTTTGGCAGCTTATTATGCGAACAAGGTTTTATCAATAAAAGTTACTGACAGTAAAGTTGAAGAGCTCTCTTCTTCTATAAGAGAAGGGTCTATGGCTTTCCTAAAGAGAATGTACTCATGGATTAGTGTTTTTGTTGTTGTATTGGCTGTCTTAATCTCTACATTAACTGAATGGGGATATCCATGGGGTTCAGTAGCATTTGTAGCCGGTGCTTTGCTTTCTTCACTTGCTGGATTTATTGGAATGAGAATTGCAACAGCAGCTAACGGAAGAACAGCTGAAGCAGCAAGAGATGGGGGAACCCTTAAAGCTCTTCCCGTTGCCTTTAGGGGAGGAGCTGTTATGGGCTTTACAGTTGCAGGGCTAGGATTGCTTGGTGTAGCAGCTGGATACTGGATATTTATTGATATACTTGGTCTCCCAAATGGATATGATGTTTTAGCAGCTATCGGTCTTGGAGGTTCTTCAATTGCTCTTTTTGCTAGAGTTGGTGGAGGAATTTATACAAAAGCTGCTGACGTAGGTGCTGACTTAGTTGGAAAAGTTGAAGCAGGCATACCAGAAGATGACCCAAGAAACCCGGCAACTATTGCTGATAATGTTGGGGATAATGTTGGAGATGTTGCAGGAATGGGAGCCGATCTTTTTGAAAGTTATGTAGGGTCACTAGTTGCTCCTCTTGCATATGCAGCAATTGTGTTTAGTGGGCAAGCAGTTTTACCATCATTGTTATTTTTTCCATTAGCTGTTGGAACTATTGGAATGGGGGCATCAATTGTTTCCTCTTTTCTTGTTGTTCCAAAAGAAGGAAAATTAGCTCAAGCTTTACACAGGGGGACTTATAGTGCTGCAGCTTTGACAACCTTAGGCGTCTACTTTCTAAGTCAAAATATGTTTTCTTCATATACTGAAAATTCTGTAGGGCTATTTTTTGCTGTAATTATTGGTCTTGCAGTGGGCTTACTTGTTGGTCAAATCTCAGAATGGTTTACATCTGATCATTATTCAATTGTAAAAAATATAGCGGACCAAGCAAAAACAGGTCCTGCGACACTTGTTTTATCTGGAATCTCTGAAGGGATGAGGTCAGCAGCTTTTTCAGTGATAGTTGTAGTTTTTGGCATCGGAGGAGCTTATACAGCTGGTGATTGGGCTTTAGGATCTGGTGGTGGAATTTATGGTATTGCGATAGCTGCAATAGGTGTTCTGGCTACCTTGGGGATCACAGTTGCTGTTGATGCTTATGGACCGATAGCTGATAATGCCGGAGGCATTGCTGAGATGGCCCACCTTCCTCCAGAAGTCAGGGAAGCTACTGATGAATTAGATTCACTTGGAAACACAACAGCTGCAATCGCTAAAGGATTTGCAATTGGTTCAGCAGCAGTCACTGCTTTAGCCTTATTTTCAGCCTTTGTTCAAAGTGCAGGCTTAAGTGATATTGGTTTAAATATAACCAAGGTAGAGGTTACTGCAGGGTTATTCTTGGGCGGAATGTTTCCTTTTCTTTTTGCAGCTATGACAATAAATGCTGTGGGAAGGGCTGCATTTAAAATGATTGAAGAGGTTAGAAGACAGTTTAAAGAAATTCCAGGCCTTAGAGAAGGCAAAGAAGGAGCAAAGCCCGACTACACAACTTGTGTAGACATAGCAACTTCTGCTGCTTTAAAAGAAATGTTGCTTCCAGGAGGTTTAGCTATAGCCTTACCACTGGTTATTGGATTTTGGAATAAAGAAGCCTTAGGCGGATTCTTAGCAGGTTCACTTGTAACAGGCTTCTTGTTAGCAATATTTATGGCTAACTCAGGAGGAGCTTGGGATAATGCCAAAAAATATATTGAAGCAGGAGGTGGAGCAGGTAAAGGTTCTGATGAACATAAAGCTGCTGTAATTGGAGATACAATCGGAGATCCATTTAAAGACACTTCCGGTCCTGCAATGAATATAGTTATAAAAGTAATGACTATTGTTAGCTTAATATTTGCTTCGGCATTTTAACTAAGTACATTTTTACTTTATACGTATAATATTATTCAAAGAGTTTATGAATATATTATTGATAACAAACGATTGGACACCAAAAAAAGGTGGAATTACAACTTACCTTACGAAGCTCTCAGAAAATCTCGATTCAAATTTAACTATCTATGCTCCAAATTGGGCTACAGGGGAAAATGTAATTAACTCAAATGAGAAATTCATATTTAATCCTAAAATTGTTTTAGAAGAAGTACAGAAAATTGTTATTGAAAAAGATATAAACTTAATTCTTCACGGTTCAAGTAATCCAAATTTTTTGTTTGTAAATAAATTAACAAATTTAGAACTTCCAGACCAACCACGTCACATGAAAATTCCACAATACATGATATGCCATGGAGCAGAATTTAATATTTTAAATTATATTCCATTGGTTAGAACAATTTTGAAAAGAAATCTTAACAATTTAAATAAGGTATTTACTGTAAGTGAATTCTCTCGTAAAAAATTAATTGACATAACTTCAACTGAAGTAATAAATGTTGGTGCAGGAGCTGATATAGAAGATTTTGAAAAAGATTATAAGACAGAAGGAGCAATAACTGTTGGAGTAGTAAGTCGATTTGTTTCAAGAAAAAAAATAAATTGGCTTATTGATGCAGCTCATGAAATAAGTCAAGAAGGGCATGAAATAAAGTTAAATATTTTAGGTTTTGGTAAGCAGGAAAATTATTTAAAAAAATTAGCGGGCATTACTTCTGCGGAAGTAACTTTTTTTGATGATTTAGACGGAGAGGGAAACAGTGAATTTTATAAATCAATAGATATTTTTGCGATGCCTTCTACGTCAAAGTATTTTGGAATTGAGTTTGAAGGTCTTGGCTTGGTTTACCTTGAAGCAGGCACTTATGGTTTGCCTGTTATAGTAGGAGCTTCAGGTGGTTCAGTAGAGACCATCCTTCCAGGTAGAAGTGGATTTGTAGTTAGTTCTCCAAAGCTTTTGAAGGAGGCAATTTTATATTTCATAAATAATCCTGAAAAAATTGAAGAATTTGGTAGAGCAAATAAAAAATTTGTTGAGGAAAATTACAATTGGGATAAGTCAATTAATAAACTTGAATCAAATTTTATTTAAATATTTAACCTTATTCTTGAGCGTCTCCAAATAAATTAAGTATTTCATCAGGACTTATAGTTAAAGCGTCTCTCGGGCTTTCTAACGGCTTGTTCTTTTTTTCAGTAACAATTTTATTTATTAGGTTGTCTTTAGTTGCATCTTCTGCTTTCATTCTAAATCTTCCCCTATAGAGGACTATTTCAAGTAATTTTGAAAGTTCTATTAATTCATCCTTAGATAATTTTTTTATTGTTTTTTCATTTATCTCAAAAACAACACCAATTGAATCTATAATTTTTTCTTTAGTGCTGCTTTTAGGTATTTTCTTATTTTCATTATCTAATATTTCTATAATTCTTTGGGATTTATCTTCTTCTATTAATTCAAAGATTTCATTCTTTTTTAAACCTTTTAAGAAATCAATATCAAAAACTTGCCTATTTCTTTGCTTCATGGAGTAACCGCCATAAGGACCAACTGCAGTCATATAGTCCCAACCGTTATCTGTTACTATATGTCTTGGATTTTTTGCAGATAAAGAAAATCTTTCTATTGCATTTTCTGGTGTTAGGCTATCTGGGTCTTCATCTTCAAAAATAGGTCCAATCATATTTTTATAGATACATTTATCTTGTCTAACTCCTTTTTCTTTAACTCCATGTTGGATGTAAAAACCTCCATTTGGTCCTAACTTGATATATATTGAAGTACCACACTCAGAGCATTCACATATGATACGCTCTTTACTTAAACTTTCTTCCTGTTTTTTTTCAAGATCTTCAATTAGCTCTTTAGTGATTTCTTCTATTGTAATTTCAGGAGGTAGTCCAATCTTAAAATCATCATTTCTTAAGAGATAAGGATAAGGTATTCTTCCTTGAATTCTTCCTGTTTTTATAACATATGGTGAATCAAAAGGTAAGGGAATAGAAGTTAGTTTTACTGGATCAGGCATTTTCATACCCTTCAATATGTTTTTTTATTTTCTCATATGATTCTTCAAGAAATTTAATTTTTGCTTCTTCTGGATTCTTACTTTCAAGTATTTTATCTAACTCATCTTCCATTAGTTTTGAAAATTCATAATCTATATACAAATCAAAGTAAGGCTTCATAAAATTATTAATCATTGCAATAGCAAGAATTCTTGGCTTCAAACTAGATTCAGAATTTATAAATACAGAAGTAATGCTTTCAATAATAGAAACATAAGTTGATGGCCTGCCTATGCCTAGCTCTTCAAGTTTATTTATTAGTGAAGTGGAGGAATATCTATTTGGAGGCGTTGTAAATTTTTCTTCTGAATTGGAGCTTATTATATTTACTAGATCACCCTCTTTTAAATCTGGTAATTCTTGAGATTTTTCACTTAAGTCTTTAATTAAATCTCGATATCCTCCAAAAGTCCAAGTTGTTCCAGAAATTCCAAGAACAATTGGTCCAAAAGTGTCATCTTGTATTTCTATTTCAATGCTCTTTGTTATTCCCTTTGCTTCCGTCATTTGTGAGGCTACAGTGATATTAAAAATTAAAGAATAGAGTTTAAATTCATCACTATCTTCTTTATATTTTCCTAATAGTTCTTTTGGTTCTGTAAAACTGTCTCCAGACGGCCTTATAGCTTCGTGTGCTGCTTGTGCATTCTTACTATCTCCATAGAAATTTGGCTCACTTGGTAGGTGATCATTTGTAAAGTTTTCAGATATATATTCTCTGGATGCTTTAATAGCAGTTTCTGAAAGTCGGATTGAATCTGTTCTCATATATGTTATTAATCCTTCTTGATAGAGCTTTTGAGCTACACTCATAGTTTTTCTTGGTTGAAATCCGAGATTGTTTCTTGCTGAAGATTGAAGGCTTGTCGTTTTTAGAGGCTTAGGAGGCTTACCACTTCTTGGTGTTTCTTTTATCTTAGATGTTTTAGCTGAACCATTATTCAGTATGTCTAATATTTGATTACAGTCTTTTTCTGTAATGTATTCTCTATCCTTATTTATTTTTTTTCCATTTTTATCAAAATCTTTTGAAGAAGCAATTTTATTTCCTTTTACACTTTTTAGATCTGCAAGAAATTCAATATCTGAAGTTTTGCAAGTTGCGTCTATTTCGAAATATTTTGATTTAACAAAACTTAATCTTTCTTCTTCTTTTTCGACAATGAGTCTTATAGCAGGGCCTTGGACTCTTCCTGTTGATATAAAAGCACCACCAAGGTCTCTTAATTTTGGTGATATTTCATATCCAATCATTCGATCAAGAGTTCTCCTTGCTTCATAAGATTTAAATTTTCCTATATCAATAATTTCAGGATTCTCTATTGCGTTCAACACTGCAGGTTCGGTTATTTCGTTAAATTTGATTCTTTTAGGTTCTTTTTTAAGTTCAAGAGCCTCTTTCAGATGATAGGCAATAGCTTCTCCTTCTCTATCATCGTCTGTTGCTAAGTATACTTCCGGAGCTTTATCTGCTAAATCTCTTAGCTCTTTAACTACTTTTTTTCTATCTTCGGGAATAACATAGATGTTTTCAAAATCTTTAGGTTTTACAGCTCCCCAATATATTTCTTTATCCTTATATTCAGCAGGAATAGATTTTGTGTTTCTTGGTAAATCTCTAATATGCCCAACACTTGATTTAACTATATATTCAGACCCAAGTATTTTTGATATAGTCTTTACTTTCGTAGGAGACTCTACAATTACTAAAGGTTTTGACATGTCCTTATTGATAACACTATTTTTTAAATATGTACAGCTTTTAAAAAAAAAGTATTTTAAATTCGATTTATTATAGGTAAAGAGTAATGAATTCATTAAAGATTTTTTCAAGATCACAATTTTCAATTTTGTGGTGGTCAGGTTCGCTTTCAAGCTTTGGAGATTGGGCTACATTATTTGCCTCTGTTGCTTTAGCTAGTCAAATTGGCACTACTGAAGGAAATTCTGAAATAACAGCTGTTGTGCCACTAGTAGCAAGAATAATTCCTGCTTTTCTCTCTTCATTTGCTGGCCTAATTGCAGATAAATTCAACAAAAAAAATATTATGATTTTTTGTGATCTAATAAGGATGGTTGTCGTATTTCTTTTGTTTTTTGCAGACAACTTAATATTTTTATTTGTAATAAATTTTATATCAGAAATATTTTCTTTAATTCGACAACCATCCAGAGAAGCGGTTGTTCCTGAGGTTGTAGAAAAAAGAAATTTAGTAAAGGCTAATTCTCTTTTTGCTATTGGAACCTACGCAACACTGCCTATTGCATCAATAATGTTAGGAGTAGTTAGTGATTTTAAAATTTCTGATTCTATATTAAATTATGGAAATGGCTGGAGCGGTTCTGTTATATTTATTTTTGATTCTCTTACATTTTTATTGTCTTCATACATACTCGTTTTTCTTAAATCTGAAAAACATAAGAATTCTAGTAGAAGCGAAGTCTTTAGTTATAGTGAATTTAAGGAAGGCTTAAGCTACTTTTTCAAAACTCCTTCAATTAGAAATATTGCAATATCTATATCGTTAAGTTTATTTGCTGCAGGCGCACTATTTATTCTTGGCTATACATTCCTAACTGTCGATCTTGGATTTTCAGAAAGCTCCTTTGGTTTTATGATTGCAGCTTTTGGGTTAGGTATATTATTTAGCATGGCTATCGTCAATTACTTTGTTTCGTCTTTTTCTAGAGTAAGTTTTGTAATTGGTATCAGCATGCTACTTACAGGGGCAGCCTTATTTGCTGCATTTAGATCTACAGAATTTATCTATATTTTATTTTTTATTTTTCTTTCAGGGGTTGGCACAGGGAGCATTTATCTTTTGACAATAAGTTTTCTTCAAGCTACTACTGAGGTTGATCTTCGGGGAAGAGTTTTTGGAAATTTTTATTCAATTGGGAGGGTTGCCTTGCTAGTTTCCTTCCTAACAACAGGACTAATTGCAAATTTCCTAGACAACTACTTTAATGGATCTGGAGTTGAAATAGTTTTACAAAGTAGTGCGATAATAATATTTATATCAGGTGCTATAAGTATAGTTTCAGGATACAAACAAATAAATAGTGCTATTGAAATTGAGAATTCAAACTTTAATAATCTAAAATTAGACTTTAGGTCAACAGAGGATGAGCCAGAATGAATTGTAATTATTTAGCTTTTGAGGGGATTGATGGTTCTGGTAAGACAAGTTTTATAGAAGGTTTATGTGAAATTTTAGATAAAGAACAGAAGAAATATAAAGTAGTACGTGAACCTGGTGGAACTAAATTAGGAGAAGGAATAAGAGAGCTTCTCTTGAGTAAAGCATTTCAAGTTCCTCCCCTTAGCGAAGCTTTTTTATTTTCTGCAAACAGGGCGGAACTAATTGAAACTGTTGTAGTGCCCGAAATTGAATCAGGCTCTATAGTCATTAGCGACAGAAGCGCTTTTTCTTCGGTGGCTTATCAAGGTGCTGGAAGAGGACTTGGTGTTGATAAGATATACGAGCTTAACAATGTTGCCTTAAATGGATTCTGGCCTGAAAAAATAATTTTATTAGACATAGACCCTACAATTTCACTTGCTAGGCAAAGAATCATGGACAGGATTGGAAGTTCCGAAATTGAGTTTTTTGAAAGAGCCAGACAAGGTTATCTTGACTTAGCTAAAAAATTTCATGATCAGTTTCTTATAATTGATGCGGAAAAAGAATTTACAAAAAATCAAGAAATTATATGTGAATGGTTAGATGTTGGACAGTCTAAATAAAAAATTAATAAATGAATTAGAGTCACCTTTTCATGCCTATTTGTTATTAGGAAATTCATCTAGTGATTTATTGAATCAAGCAACAATTTTTGCTTCTAAGGTATTGTTTGGAGTAGATGACAAGAAAGAGCATCCTGATATAAAAATTATTACTTCAGAAAATGTAAACACTTTAGGAGTTGACGATATAAGAGATGTCATAAACAAAGATGGCTTAGTTCCAATAGAGGCAAAATACAAAGTTGTCATCTTTCCCCCAGTAAAATCACTTACTGAAGAAGCTTCAAATGCTTTACTAAAAACTCTTGAAGAACCTTCTGATTCAAGTATTTTTATTTTGACTTCAAGTGGTAAATTTTGGACCCATGCAAGAGATGATTCACTTTTAGGTATTCTCTCAACTATTAAAAGTCGATGCAGAAGTATATTTATTGATTCAGATATTGAGGTTGAGTTTAACTTTGAAGAAAGAGATTTTATAAATTTTTTAGAATCTAGTAAAAGAGAGGAAGAAGAATTTACAAATATTCCTAGCGCCTTTATTAAGAATATTGAATCATTAAGAGCTATAGATGAAGATTCAAATCGTACAGTAATAAAAATTCAAAAATTATTTAACGGTATTCAAAAAATAAAAAACGAACAAGATTCATTAAACTCGAATAGGATTATTTCAACTTCTTTTGAGTATTTAATTAGAAATCTATTGTTAGCTGGAGAATTTGGGAAGAAAGAATATAGATATTGCGAATTATTACAAGATTCTATAGATGACATTAATAAAGGCTTAAGAGCAAATATAGTATTAAATAATCTTGCTATCATTTCGAGTAAATTATGAGCAATATTAAATTGCTAGGAACTGGTTGTCCAAGCCCAAGTTACAAAAGGTTTGGTCCCAGTACTCTTATCCAAATCGGCAAAAAAAATTACTTATTTGATGCAGGTTCTGGTGTATCTCAAAGACTTAATCAATCAAATATTAAGTCTTCAGAGGTTGAAGCTTTATTTATAACTCATATGCATTCCGACCACATTATTGACATTTACCAACTATATATTTCTGGTTGGCATCAAGGAAGAATTGAACCATTTAAAATTATTGGACCTGTCGGGATTAGAGAATTTTTTGAAACACAATTACAAGCTTTTCAGGAAGAACTAGAAGGAAGGAAAAACTGGGAAGCAAGACCTAATAAACTGGGCTTAGATTATGTAATTTTGGAAATTGATAAAAATTATACTTTTTCTAATGATGAAGTTAAAATCACTCCTTTTGAAGTGGACCATAAACCTGTTGATCCAGCCTATGGTTTTAAAATTGAATTTTCTGATAAAGGAGAGGACAAGAAGATAATTATTTCTGGAGATACAAGGAAAAGTAAGAAATTAATTAAAGAGTCCTTAAATGCTAACGCTCTTGTTCATGAAGTTTTTGTAAGTCTTGAGTTTGACAACAAACGAATGACAAAAGAAACAATAAAGAATGTTAGCGATTATCACACCAATCCAAATGAGGTTGGAGAAGTTGCTGCTGAAGCAAATGTTGAAAAGCTTATATTGACACATTTTGTACCACCTGTATTTGATAAATCAAAACTGAAAGCTGTAGTATCGGAAAAATACAAAGGCGAACTTATAATAGGTGAAGATTTGCTCAATATTGAGATTTAATTAGTCGTAAGTTTTGCAAACTTTCTAACACTAAATATTAAATAAACTGAAAGAAACAAACCGAAAGTTACTAAACCTGTATATCCCAATAAAATATAAGTTATCCCTAGCGATAAATGTGCAACCGAACTTGCAAGAAAAACCATAGAGTCACTTTTTATATTTAGGTTTATTGAATTATCAATTGAGTACTTAGATATAGCTGCACTAATTGCAATAAAAGTAAAATTCCACCCTAAACCTAAAAGATAGAGCCCAATTTTAAGTAATAGAATATTTGTATTGAATAATGAAAGAATACAGCTAAGTAGCATTATAAAACTTCCAATAAAAGCAAAAATTTTGTTTCCATATCTATCAACAAGATTTCCCAAAATTGGGGAAAATAAAAACATGCCTAAAGTGTGATAGCTTATTATTGTTCCAACGAGCTTTATTGTTTCACCTATATCTTGAATATGAAGTGGTGTTGCTGACATTATCACAACCATTGTGAAATGATTTAAAACTAAAATTTTTGTTAACAACTTTGCATTACTGTCTAAAGTAATTCTTTCTGAGGTTTTTTGAGTTATTGCTGTATCTTTTAACCTAGTTTCTTTTCCTGAAAATAAATATATACACAAACCAGCAATAATCATTCCACCTGCTGCTAAAAAATATCCAACAATTAATTCAGAATTGAATCTTTCTTGAAATAGTTCAGAATATTGGCCAACAAGACTTGGTCCGAATATTGAACCAAAAACAGAGAACCAAACTGCTAACGAGAGGGCAGTAGCTTTATAATTTTCAGAAGCTACATACGAAGCTGCATAACGACTTTGTAAAGTTGCAGACTGCCCAATTCCCAGAACAAATGCTCCAACTAATAAGAGTAAAAAAGAATCAGCTACCAAACTAAAAACTAACAAGACCCCACCAAGTCCCCCAATAAAAAATGTATTTGATAGAGCGATTAATCTTGAATAATTTTTTGATAGAAAATCATATATCTGTGTCCCTACAAATGCTCCACCAACACCCAATGCATTTGGAAAGCCTACTAGATAAGGATTTGTTGAAACTTCTCTAACTGATAAAGCTGCGACAGTTATTGCTGCAATAAATCCTATTGATGAAAAAGCAACCGATAATAGTATGCTAAAGATATTTTTAATTTCAGAATACATATATAAAGAGTAACTAATTAAATAAAGTTTTCTGTTGAAAATATTGAAAAAGATTTTCTTGCCATTAACATATAAAAACATAGAGAGACGTGAAATCTCTCAAAAAATTAACTAAGAGAGGATTATTTTGACCAGTTTCGTAACAGCAGAGACAGTTTCTCCAGGACACCCTGACAAAATAGCTGATTTGATTTCAGATTATGTTTTAACTCAAGCACTTGAAAATAACAAAAAATCAAGAGTTGCTGTGGAAACGTTCTTAACAGGGACTAACAACGGCGGTTTAGTTGTTGTGGGAGGTGAAATTAGCGAAATAGCTGATATATCTGATGATGATGTAATTAAAATTGTTCATGAAGCTCTAAAAAAAACAATAAAAACAAGTTTTCGAGATTTTGACTTAGAAAAATTATTAATTCAAAATGAGCTTACGCCTCAATCTGAAGAAATTAGAGCAGCTGTTGAAGATGATGAGGACCAAGGCGCAGGAGATCAGGGCATCATGGTCGGTTACGCTACTAACGAGACACCATCATTTATGCCTCCAACTTTTGATAAATCAAGAAATATTCAGAAAGCTTTATGGAGGATACAGAATGATGACGATATGCTTGATTTAGATTCAAAAGTACAAGTAACAACCGGAGGTGAGATGACAAAGGTTGTTATTTCCACACAGCACCAAGAAAAAGCTGACATTGATAAATTACATGAAGAATTTACAAAATTAGTTAGAAATTTTGTAGAAGAGGAGTTCATTCTTGACCTAAATCCTTCGGGTTCCTTTATAAAAGGAGGGCCTGCTGGAGATACAGGATTAACAGGAAGAAAGATAGTAGTTGATGCTTATGGCCCATCAGTACCAGTAGGTGGGGGAGCTTTTTCTGGTAAAGATCCAAGTAAGGTAGATAGGTCTGCTGCATATGCTGCAAGACACTTGGCAAAGAATATAGTTGCTCATAATTTGGCAGAAAAATGTCAAGTTAGGGTTGCTTATGCTATTGGGAAAGCAGAGCCTTATGAACTAACTGTAAATACCTTTAATACAGATAAATCTGATAAAAAAGTATTGAATGATTTTGTAAAAAACTTTGATATGAAGCCAGGTTCAATAATAGAAAGACTAGATTTATTAAATGTTAATTATAGAGAAGATACATTATTTTCACACTTTGGGCATGAAGAAAGGAATTGGGAAAAAATAGAAAGTTTATAAATTTTACTTTATAAGCTCGATATAATTTGATTAAGCATTTAGAGAGGTTAAATCCTCAGCAACCTGGAAGGCTATCCAAGGTGCTAAAAGAATGTGGCTTTTGCAACCAACTAGCCAGTCTTTTAAAAAATGCAGAAATAAAGAGGTGCATAATTGATATTTGACAAGGAAATGGAATTATCTTTTGAATTCTTTCCTCCTAGGAATAATAAAGAATATAAAAGTCTTGAAGAAACTTACAAGGTTCTCTCTAAGTTCGAGCCGACTTTTGTTTCATTTACTGATGGTGCCGGAGCATCTAAGAATAGAGATATCATTAAGTCTGTTAAAATTTTAAGAAAATACAGCGAAACAGAAGTTGTTGCTCATATAACAAGTTGTGATAAAGAAAAAATAGATGTTGATGTACTTATTGATGAATATCAAAAAAACGATATCACTTCCTTTTTGGTAATAAGAGGAGACTGTCCAACAAATGAGTTTTTGATTGATCCGGATGAAATAGATTTTTCTGGAGAAAATGAATTCAGGCATGCTAGTGATTTAATAGAATATTTAAAAAGTAAAGGGATTAATAATATAGGTTTTGGTGCTTTCCCTACAGGGCATCCAGAAGATAAATCTTTTGAACAAACTGTTGAAACTTTTAAAATAAAATCTAATTTAGGAGGTAATTTTTCTGCAACGCAACTATTTTTTGACTCAGAAGAATACAAAATATTTTTTAACAAAATGAAGGAAAGTAATAATGAAGTTCCAATATATGCTGGGATAATGCCCCTTCTTAGTCTTGATCAAGCAAAAAGATTTGCCCAGATTTGTGACGTTGAGCTGCCAAGCAAACTTGAACAAGGTTTTGAGAAGTGTAGCTCAAAAGAAGAAGAAAGAGAATATGGGATTAAATATATTACTAAAATGTGCAACGAACTAATTGATTTTGGAGCAGACGGATTACATTTTTATACACTTAATAGGTCAAAAGCATTTGTTGATATACACAATAATTTAGAATTTAAAAAGTAGAATTAGGAGGTTCATAATGAGTATTGAAAGTTTTGTTACAGGGTTTCCAAGAGTAGGACCTAAAAGAGAATATAAATGGGCCGTAGAAAAATTTTGGAAGAGTGAAATAACAGAAAATGAATTTTTAGCTAAGACAGATGAACTAATAGTTAGCCAGTGGAAGATTCAGAGGGATTTCGGAATCTCTAAACAATTAGTTGGGGATTTTTCTTTTTACGATCAAATTCTTGAAACGATAGGTTACCTAGGGATACCTTTAAAGCGGTTTGGGATTGTCAGCAATACTGATTTGGAACATTATTTTAAAGCAGCTAGAGGTGGGGAAGTTAATGGAAAAAAAGAAGCACCACTTGAAATGACTAAATGGTTTGATACTAATTACCACTATTTAGTTCCCGAAATTGATTGGGATAAAGACTTTAGTCCAAACATTTCAAGAATTAAGCATGAACTTAACTTAGCTAAAAAAAACAATATTGATGTAATTGCTAAAATACAAGGCCCAGCAACACTATTAAAACTTTCAAGGGAAGATTCCATTGATGACGGAAAAAAAGAAAAAATTGTTAATTCTTATTTAAATTTATTTAATCAACTTAAAGATATAGGGCTAAGTTCTGTAGTGCTAGATGAAGGAGCTGTTGGTGTTGGAAATTCCTATATTTCAGAGAGCCTATTTTATGTGCTTAAAGATGTTGTAAACAAATCAGATATGGAAATATTTTTGAATGGTTTTTTTGGGAACTACCAAGGATATCTTGAAAGATTAGAGGAATTAAAAATTAAAACTCTTCATTTGGATTTATGTATGGGAAGTTTCCAAGATGAGGAGATAAAAAGTTTGTCGAAGAAATTTCAATTATCTTTTGGCGTAATTGATGGAAGGTCTATTTGGAAATCAAATATTCTAGATTTGATTAATTGGTTAAATAAATTAGGAATTGAAAATTATATTGTTTCTTCCTCGTGCTCCTTTTTGCATTCCCCCTATTCATTAGAAGAAGAAAGCATCTTAGATCCGGATTTAAAAAACATTCTTTCATTTGGGTATGAGAAATTAAATGAGCTTAAGCTTATAGTAACTTCACTAAATAAAGCTGAAGTTTCAGAAGAAGCAAAAGAATTTAATAACTCATTTCAATTATCAAATAAACAATTAAGCGGGAGAGTTAATCCTGAAGTGAGAGAAAGAGTAGAAGGTCTTAATGAAAAAGACTTTAATAGAAGTACTAAAAGAGAAGAAAGGCTGTTGTTTCAGAATGAAAATTTAAACATTCCACCTCTTCCAACAACAACCATTGGCTCCTTTCCTCAAACTGCTGAAACAAGAAATTTAAGGAAAAAGTACAAAGCAAACGAAATAAACGATGAAGAGTATCATAAAGGGCTAAAAGAGATAATAAAAGAAACAGTCGAAATTCAAGAATCTCTTGATTTAGATATATTAGTTCATGGCGAAGCAGAGAGAAACGATATGGTCGAGTATTTTGGTGAGCTTTTAGATGGATTTGCGTTTACAAAATTTGGCTGGGTCCAGAGTTATGGAAGTCGATGTGTAAAGCCACCAATAATCTATGGAGATGTTAATAGAGTAGACCCGATGACTGTTTCTTGGTCTACCTATGCTCAATCACTAACAGCAAAACCGATGAAAGGAATGTTAACAGGACCAGTTACCATTCTTCAGTGGAGTTTTATAAGAAATGACATTTCCAAAAAAGAGGTTGCCTATCAAATTGCATTAGCTTTGAGAGATGAGGTTGTTGATCTTGAAAAAAATGGAATTAAGGTTATTCAGATTGATGAGCCTGCTATTAGAGAAGGCTTACCACTAGATAAAAGATTCAAAGAAGAATATTTAGATTGGGCAGTAAATTCATTTAAGCTAAGTAGCTCAGGTGTAAAACCTGAAACCCAGATACACTCTCATATGTGTTATTCGGAGTTTGATGAGATTTTAGATGCAATTAATGCATTAGATGTGGATGTCTTATCGATTGAAGCTTCAAGATCTGGTATGGATTTAGTAAATGAGGGTCTTAAAGAAAAATATACTGGAGCTATTGGTCCAGGTATTTATGATATTCATTCACCTTTAGTTCTTGAAGTTAATGACGCAAAAGTAAGGGTTGATCAGCTAGTTAAGTCAATAAAATTAGAAAATATCTGGATTAACCCTGACTGCGGTTTAAAAACAAGAGGATGGCCAGAGGTTAAAGAAAGTTTAAAAACAATGGTTGACGTAACAAAAGAAGTAAGGAAGACCATTTAACTTAATTTTAAATTATTAAAAATAACTTAAAATTAAAGTTATTTTTATTTCATAATTTAGTAGTCTTTTATTGTGAAAACATTACTTATTTCTTTAGCTTTTTTAGGACTAATGTCAATCAATGCTGAAGCTTATTCATTGGATAATAGCGTACTGGCAATATCTGAAAACTTTAATGAGGAAAACCCTGTTCCAGCAATAGTTATTGAAGAAGAAGTGGAAATTCAAGAAGATCCGGCATGGACATATAGATTTTTAATACCTATTTCTGTTGCTATAGCTACCTTAGTAATAGTTGGTAATGTTATTCAATATTTTCGTCAAGTCACTAAAAAAAAGATATAAGGTCATAGAAAAATAAAACTATTCTATTTACTAGATGACAAAAAAAATTGAAGAACATATTAAAGACAACCTTAATAATACAAAGAATTATGTAATAGCTTTAAGTGGGGGTGTGGACAGTGCTGTGCTTGCTAAAATAGCATCTGAAAATACTGAAAAATTAAGGTCTGTTTTTGTTAGGCATAATCAAGAACATTCAGAAGATTTAGAAAAAGCGGCAAATAGTATTGCAAAAAAGTTAAAAATAAAACATAAGGTATTAGATTCACCTCTTGAATTAGGTTCTTCAGAGACAAAAATGCGAGAAGTTAGGTATGAACTTTTATTCAAAGAGTTAAAAATGGAGAGATTCTTTTGACTGGACATACTCTTTCAGATAAAGTTGAAACATTTTTTTTGAACTTACTAAGGGGAACAAGGGTTCAGGGATTAAAATCAATTCCACAAGTTATAGATAATATCGAAAGACCACTAATAAATATCTCCAAAAATGAAATAGTCACATACGCAAAAGAACATAAAATTGAATATTTAGACGATTTAACAAATTTTGAAAATAAAATATTAAGAAACTGGATCAGAAATGAATTAATACCTGAAGTAGACAAAAGACTTCCAGGAAATGTCGAGGAAAAAATAAGTTTATTGGTTAATGAAATAGAAACAATTTTTGATGACAATAACTTGAATTTTAAATATATTAAATTAGCGAATGGATATATTGAAATCCCAATAAGGTTAGTTCAAAATAGAAATATTAAACGCAACATTTATCTTTCATTGATTTCTAATGCTATAGGAATACCTAGTTTTCAAAAAAAAGATATAGCAAAAATAGAAAACGTAATCAATACTGGTTCAAAAACACAACTCAATAATGACTGGAGTTGTACTTCTTCTAATTCATTATTAATTTTTATAAATAAAAAAAATTGGCTAGAAGAATATCAAAAAAAAGATAAACATTTTGGTTATTTCAAATTTTCGTTAGAAGACAATATTAGTTTTAATAATAATTGGACTGCACGCCTACCAATTGATTATGAGAATATTGAAATTAGACCATTAAATGATGGGGACAAGATATTAATCAATGGCAAAGAGAATAAAGTCTCAGAAGTACTTAGAAACTATGGAATTAGAAATCTATTAAAAGAGGTATGGCCAATAATTTCTAAAGATGAAGAAATCCTTTGGATTCCAGGGGTTAGAAAATCTGACTTATTGAAAAAATATGAAATAAATAAAGAATCAAATATACTGGTTGCTTCAATAGAAAAGAGTTCCTTTGAACATAGCTAAAAAACTTATAAGCGAAAAAGAAATACAAGAAAAAATAGTTCATTTAGCAAATCAAATTAATAATGACTATAAAGGTAAGGAATTAATTATATTGGGTATTCTAAAGGGAGCCTTTATCGCAATAAGTGATTTAGCGAAAAACTTAAATTTAGATGTTTCATTTGAGTTTATGAGCATATCTTCGTATGAAGGTTCTGAATCTACTGGACAAATAAAGATAGAAAAAGATTTGGATATAGATATATCTGGGAAAAATATTTTAATTGTTGAAGATATTTTTGACACAGGGTTAACACTCTCTTCATTAATTGACATATTAGAGTCGAGAAATCCAAAAAGCATTGAAATAATGTGTATGTTTATAAAACCACACGACAAACAAATTCCAGTAGATATTAAATATCAAGGATTTAAGATTGGGTCAGACTTTGTAGTAGGCTACGGCCTTGATTACATGGGTAGATTTAGAGAGCTACCATATTTAGCTGCCTTATCTTAAGATTTGTTGGTTGCTTTTAAACCTCTGTATATTAAATTAAAACTTAGTGGATAATAAAGAAAAAAAGAAGAATAAACCTTTTTTGTTATATGTTGCATTAGGATTGCTAATTTTTATTGGTGTTCAGCAATATAACCAAACAATTAATGCACCAACTGATGTTACATTTTCTGACTTTCAGGAATTAATTAATAATGGAAAAGTTTATGAAGCAACAATTAAAGAACAATCCAATACTGTTGAGTTTAAAACTGTGGCTGAAGATGAAATATACCGCACAGAGTATCCCGAAGGTTTTGAAGGTGAAATATTTCAACTTTTAGTTGATCAAAATATAGTACTAACAACAGATACTGAGCCAGCTGGATTTCAAGAATATTTTATAGCTTTTCTTCCATGGATATTTATTGCTGGATTTATGTTTTTTATGTTTTCTCAAGCGAGATCTAATGGGAATCAGGTAATGCAATTTGGTAAATCAAAAGCAAAAGAGATAGATCATAAATTACCAAAAGTTACCTTTAAAGATGTAGCAGGAGCAGAAGAGGCAAAAGAGGAATTAGAAGAAATAAAAGAGTTTTTAAAATCTCCTGAGAAATTTAATAAACTAGGAGCAAAAATTCCAAAAGGTGTTCTCTTAGTAGGACCACCTGGCACAGGAAAGACTTTATTAGCTAGAGCAGTTGCTGGAGAGTCAGATGTACCATTTTATAGTATTTCTGGATCAGATTTTGTAGAAATGTTTGTTGGAGTAGGAGCAAGCAGGGTAAGAGACTTATTTAAGAAAGCAAAGGACTCTTCTCCTTCAATAATTTTTATTGACGAAATTGATGCAGTTGGAAGAATGAGAGGAGCTGGTTTAGGTGGAGGCCACGATGAAAGAGAGCAAACTTTAAATCAACTACTTGTAGAGATGGATGGATTTGAATCTAATCAAGGTGTAATTTTAATGGCTGCCACTAATCGTCCCGATGTTCTTGATCCTGCTCTTTTAAGACCCGGAAGATTTGATAGACAAGTAATAGTTGATAGACCAGATTTAAATGGAAGAACTGAAATATTAAAAGTTCATGGAAAAGATAAACCTTTGTCAAAAAACGTTAATTTTAAAACTGTTGCAAAACAGACCCCAGGTTTTACAGGTGCTGATTTAGCAAATTTATTAAATGAAGCTGCATTATTAGCCGCAAGGAAAGATAAAAAGACTATATCAAATAAAGATATAGAAAATTCTATAGACAGAGTTTTAGCAGGACCAGAAAAGAAGAGCCAACTCTTGAGTGAAGATGAAAAACTAATAATAGCTTATCACGAAACAGGTCATGCATTAGTTGGCTGGGCTCTTCCAAATGCTGATCCAATTCATAAAGTTACGATAATCCCACGAGGAAGGGCTCTTGGCTACACACAGGCTCTTCCAGAAGGTGAGAAATATCTTACATCTAAAGCAGAATTAAAAGATAGGCTTGCAATGTTGATGGGAGGAAGAGTTGCTGAAGAGATTATTTTTGCTGACCCTACAACTGGTGCATCAAATGATATAGAAAAAGCAACTGAAATAGCAAGGCGTATGGTTATGGAATTCGGAATGAGTGATAAGCTCGGTCCTATGCTTTACGGTAAAGGATCCAATGAGGTTTTCTTAGGACGAGACTATGGAAGACAACAGGACTATTCAGATGAAGTCGCTTCATCAATAGATGAAGAAGTGAAGAATTTATTAAGTGATGCTCACATCATTGCTGCAAAGATTTTAAAGAAATTCAAAAAACAAATGGAAACTATGGTGAAAGTACTAATTGAGAAAGAAACAATCGATAAAGACGAAGTTGCAAAGATCTTTAGTTCTATTAAAAAAGTTAAAGTTCAGGGTACAGGTAGAAATCTTAAACTGGCATGACAAAAAAAACTAAAGAAGAGAAAAAGGAAGTAGAGGAAGTTTTAGCTAAATTTATATCCGAGCATTCCAATAAAACAATTGAAGAGTCGTTTAATGTTTCAGAAAAATTTTTAAATGAAATACAAGCAAAACTGGAAAATAAAGATATTGAGATTAATTCAATATTTCAAGTATTAGACAATGTTGATTACCACCAACCAATCTACTTTAAAAAGTTACCATTTATTAGTTTGTGTGAGCATCACTTGCTTCCCTTTTTTGGAAACGTAGATATTGCTATATTTCCATCAGGCAAGATTATAGGTGTTTCAAAGTTTGTTCAATTAATTGATTTTCTTTCAAGAAAGTTGACTCTTCAGGAAAAATTTACAGAGATAATTTCAAAGACCATATATGAAGAATTAAAGTGTGAGGGTGTTTTCACAAGAGTTACTGCAAAGCACTTGTGTTCTGACATGACAAACCCAAAAAACTCAATTTCAGATGTTATTACCACTCATTCGATAGGATTATACGAGTTGGATTACTCCTTACGTTCAGAAGCAATTTTAAATTTAAACTAAGTTGTTTTCCTGGAAAAACTTTTTATCTGAATTAGATAAAAAAGTTATGGGGATAATAAACATTACACCAGATTCATTCTCTGGAGATGGATTATTAAATTCTAAACTATCAATTCAAGATAAATATAAGATAGCTGAAAACTTAGATATTGAGTTTTTAGATATTGGGTGTGTATCTACTAGGCCAAAATATAAAAAAATTAAAATAGAAGAAGAGATAGAAAGGTTTGAATTCTTTTTAAAAAATATTAATTACAAATTTAAATATTCCATAGACTCAACAAATATAAACGTTATAGAAAAAGCAATTGAAGCAGGTTTCTTAGTTATAAATGATGTCTCTGGACTAAAAGATAAAAAAATAATTAATAAAGCTAAATCTACTGAAGCAGGTTTAATAGTTGTACATCGAAATCCTTCTTCAAAGGACATTCACGAAATAAAGGAATATAAAGACGTGGTAGAAGAAGTTAAGTACCAATTGGATGAAACAATTGAAAGTTTAATTAGTGAAGGGATAAAAGAGTCCCAAATTGCAATTGACCCAGGACTCGGTTTTGGCAAAAGGATTGAAGACTCTGCAAAATTATTGCTAGGAGTAAACAAACTTTGTGAAAAGTTCCCGGTAATTGTTGGTTATTCAAAGAAAAAATTTAGAAATTTAATTCCTTTATCAGATAAAGATTTATTAGATCATTGTTTTGATTCAGGCGTTTCCATGGTGCGATTGCACCTAGATAACTGAAATTAACGTGTAAGCTAATATACTGGAAGTTTTAAAAGGAAATTAATGGCTGGGTTAAAACCAAATGATTTTTATTGGATAATTGAGGGAAAACTGGCTGTATCAGAATGTATTGGTGGTGGAGGACTAACAGCAAGAAAAATTAGGAGAGAAGAAGAAATTCAGTGGTTAAAAGGTCAAGGAATTAACTCTATTTTTTCCCTACTTGAGTCTGACTTTAATTTAAAAAACTATCAAGAAGTAGGTTTTAGAACATACCACTTTCCATTTGGGGATAATATACCTAAAGAATCAGTAGAAGTTATTTTTGAAGCAATTAAAGAAGCCCTATCAGACAAAGAAAGAAAACTATTAATACACAGGGAGTATTTAGATGAAGAAGTTCCGGGTGTTCTTGCTGGGTATTTAATTTATTCAAAACTTCTTGAAGATCCAATTTTAGCAAGAACAATTCTTGAAAGAATTTTAGGTAAACCATTGTCTCCAAAAGCAATATCTCTTATACCGAATCAATAGAAGATGTCCTTAACTATTGATGTTAAAGGTATTAAAGCTTATGGTAAACATGGAGTTTATAAAGCAGAAAAAGAAAAAGAACAGCTTTTTATTATTGATGTTAAATTGTTGATTAATCAAGATAAAGAGGTGATAAATAATATTCATAGAGATAATTTAAATGAAACGATTAATTATGAAAAAGTTGTAGAAACAGTTATTAATATAGTAAAACAAGAATCATTTAATTTAATTGAAACTTTAGCATTTAGCCTGATAGACAAACTTAGGGACCAAAAAATAAATGAAATTTCTGTAACTGTTCATAAACCTGAAACAGAGTTAAGTAAGTTTACAGACGATATAAGTGTTACAGTAAGTGAAAAATCTAAATAAAATTATTCTATCTTTAGGCACAAACCTTGGTAAACGAGAGATTAATTTAAAGGATTGTTTAGGTGAACTTTCAAAAATTTCTAATATTGAAAAAGTTTCCTCAATATATGAATCTGAACCATTGATTTATGAGGAGCAAAATAATTTTCTAAATTTGATTGTTCAAATTGATTATAAAAATAAACCAGAGGATTTATTGATAGATATCAAAAATATAGAAAAGAAGATAGGAAGGGTAAAAACTTTTAGGTATGGTCCACGCAAAATAGATATTGATATAATTTTTTTCAATAATTTAGAAATAAAAAATGATCAACTAACAATTCCTCATTATGATTGGAAAAATAGAAGGTTTGTAGTTGAGCCTCTAGTTGAACTATTTAAAGAATTTGATCTGTCTGAGTACAAAATAAATAATCAAAAAATAAAAAAAGTAGCTAAAATATCTAACAAGTAATTACGGGCACCAATTTTTAGGGCACGATAACTATGAAAATTATTAAAGAAATAGATAAAGATATATTAACTTTAGGAGCCTGTTTAATTCCTACTATGGGCGCATTACATGCTGGACACATCCAACTCATAAAAGAAGGAAAAAAATTGAAACTTCCTTTAATTGTTTCAATTTTTGTTAATCCGATTCAATTTAACGACAAAGATGATTTCGCTAACTACCCGAAAACAATAGATAAAGATATTGAGATTTTGAATAATTTACAAGTTGATTATCTATTCATTCCTGATAGTGAATATATTTATCCTTCCAATGGTTTTGAAAGCATTGACTCTGGTGAGTTAGGAAGAAAATATGAAGGAGAATCGAGACCAGGTCATTTTGATGGAGTCCTAACAGTCGTTAATAGATTATTTGAGTTAATTGAACCAAAAGCTGTAATATTTGGGAAAAAAGATGCTCAGCAATTATTCTTAATTAAGAAATTAGTTTTAGATAAAAAATATAAGATCCAAATAATTGAATGCAAAACAGTAAGAGATAGCAACGGCTTAGCGCTGAGTAGTAGAAATATTTTACTTAGTAAAAAAGGAGAAAATATTGCGACAAGTATAAAAAAATTACTTAATGAAACAAAAAAGAATTTTTTAACTTCAAAAGATATTGAAAATTCTCTAATCGAAGCAAGAGATAAATTATCAACTAAGAACTTAAAAATTGATTATTTAGAAATTCTTGATTATGAAACATTTTGTAAACCTACTAAAATTTCTAACTCTTATATTATTGTTATTGCTGCCTATGTTGAAGGCATTAGGTTGATTGATAACTTAGATTTTCAATTAGAGGAAACATTATGAAGATTATTGCTATAGATGTTGGAAACAGTGAGACAACAATAGGTGTAGGAAATAGTCAAGGGTGGCAAGGTTACAGGTTCACAACCAGAAAAACAGTAACTTCTGATGAACTGTTAATGATGTTTAAAACAATTATTGATAATCCATTAATTAAAGAAGGGTTGATTGAGGGGGCTATAATTTGTTCAGTAGTTCCTGAGATTACAAACAGTGTTTCAGAAGCTACAAGTAGGTTCATTTCCAAAGATGTATTGACTGTTGGACCAGGTGTCAAAACGGGATTGAAAGTTAATATAGACAACCCTAAAGAACTTGGTCCAGATAGAATAGCGAACTCTATAGGAGGCTACAGTAAGGCCTCCTCAGAAGTTATTGTTGTTGACTTAGGGACAGCGACTACTTTTGACATTGTAAATACTAAAAAAGAATATTTAGGTGGTTCCATTGCACCAGGAATTAAAATTAGTTTAGATGCTCTTACCTCAAAAACATCATCGCTTAAGTCTGTTGAACTTGAAACACCAAAAAATGTTATTGGGAAAAATACTTATGAAGCAATACAAAGTGGATTAATTCTTGGCCATACTTCCATGATTGACTCCATGATTGAAAAAATAATTCTTGAATCTGGATTGAAACCTAAAATCTTTATTACAGGTGGTTTAGGTAAAGTAATTCAGCCATTATTAAATATAAAATCTAAATATGAAGAAGATTTAACATTAGATGGACTTGAAGAAATATATAAATTAAATAATTAGGCTATATTAGGTGAGTAATTTTTCAAAATCAGAAAAGGAAATTTTCGAATTAAGAAAACAAAAAATTAGTTTTTTTAATGAATTAAGTTCTAAGTCTTTTCCAACAAGTTTTCAAGGCACTGCTGACATTAAAGATATTGTTAGTAAACATAAAGACATAGAGTTTGGAGAACACACAGGGATAGATGTCCTAGTTAAAGGAAGAATTCTACAGAGTCGATCTTTTGGAAAGCTTTCTTTTCTTGATTTGCTGGACAACACAGGGAAGACACAACTTTTGGTTGATAAAAGCTTTATTTCTAAAAAAGAACTTTCTCATTTTGAAAACTATGATTCCGGAGACATTATCGGAGTTCTTGGAGAAATAATGAAAACTAAAAAAGGTGAATTATCAATTAAGGTAAAATCTAGCACCATTCTTTCTAAATCATTAAGAACACTTCCCGAAAAATGGCATGGTTTAAAAGATAAGGAAACAAGATTTAGACAAAGATATCTTGATTTTATTGTTAATCCAGATTCGAAGAGAACTATTGAAACTAGATCAAAGATAATTAATCTAATGAGGAAATTCATGGAATCCGAAGGCTTTATTGAGGTTGAAACTCCAATTTTACAACCTAAGGCCGGAGGGGCAATAGCAAAGCCTTTTGAGACACATCACAATGCTTTAGATTTGGATATGTATCTTAGGATAGCTCCAGAGTTATATTTGAAAAGATTAATTGTTGGGGGTTTTGAGAAAGTCTTTGAATTAGGAAAAACATTTAGAAATGAAGGCGTTGACCAAACACATTCACCTGAGTTTACAATGATGGAAAGTTACGAGGCTTATGTTGATGCAAATAGAGTAATGGATATGGTTGAGAATTTGTGTATACATATTTTTGATGAATTAGGTATTGAGAAAAATATAAAATTTATTGATAATGAAGCTGATTTTTCAAGACCATGGAAAAGGGTTAGTATGTATGAGCTTGTTTCGAAAAAGTTTAAAATTGAAATTAAGCATGACTCTGATATAAAAAAAATCAAAAACGAATTGAAAAAGCACTTAGACTATAGGCCTGAAGCTCAAACAATTGGCTTGCTGGTTTATGAGCTTTTTGAAAACTACATTGAAGACAGTATTATTAATCCTACATTTGTGACCGACTATCCAGTTGAAGTCTCACCTTTTGCAAGAGAAAATAAGAAAAAGCCAGGCGTAACAGAAAGATTTGAGTTATTTGCATTTGGAAGTGAGTTGGCTAATGGATTTTCTGAGCTGATTGATTCAGAAGAACAAGAAAACAGGCTCAGAGTACAAGCACAAAAAAAAGCCAAAGGAGACGAAGAGGCACACGTTGAAGATGAAGACTATATAGAGGCTCTTCAATATGGATTACCACCAACTGGAGGATTAGGGTTTGGAGTTGATAGATTTGTAATGATTTTAACTAATAATTCTTCAATAAGAGAAGTCACAGCCTTCCCACATTTAAAACCTGAAAACTAGTTACTTCTCTTTATTAGATAGTTATTAATATCAATTAATATCTCTTTGATTTTAGAATCCTCTATTGCATCTAAACTCTTCATGCTTTCTTTATAATGATGATCTAGATATTTTTTGGATGCGTCAATTATTTTTTCATTATTAAATTCTTGTATAACCTCTAATAATTCAATTTCTGAATTTCTTATTCCTGTTAATATTTTTTTTACTTTATCTTTATTTTCTGACAATGCAATAAGAACAGGAAGGGTGTAAGTTCCTTCAAGAATGTCTTTACCAGCCTCTTTACCTAGAGTCTGAGTATCCGAACTTAAATCTAAAATATCATCTGTTATTTGAAAAATAATTCCATTATGCCAAGCCCATTTACTAATTGCATTGGTTGTTTTTTTATCACAATTCCCTGCCATTGCTCCTAATTTTGCACTAGTTCTAATTAGACTTGCTGTCTTTCCTTCAATAACTTTCATATAATCTTCGGTGGTATGATCTGTATCATATTGATACTGAACTTCTTTTGTTTGTCCCTCAACAAGCTCTGCATAAGTTGATGCCAGGAGCTTTACAGACTCTAGACCAAGAGTTTCAGCTGCGAGTTCAGATGATTTTGCTAGTAAGTAATCACCCGCAAGTATAGACAGAGTTGTATTCCACTTAACATTTGCACTTGCTACACCCCTTCTTGTTTCTGCATCATCAATTACGTCATCATGGTATAGGCTACCGAGATGAATTAATTCAATCGCTACAGCAGCATCTATAATTTTATTATTATCACCATTCCCTAATTCTCCGGCTAATAATGTACATATAGGTCTAAATCTTTTTCCGCCAGCATTAATTAAATAATGAGAAATTTCATTTAAATATGAGTCTTCAGAACCACTAATTTCATATAACCGACTTTCAAAATTTTCTAAATTAATCCATATTTGTTCGATTGGGATAATTTCTTTGAGTTTATTTGAATCCATATATACAAGAATAAGAGATTTTAATAAATACTTGGAATTTTGATTTAGATGTATAAACAAAGAGTTATTAAGATTAAACATATGTTTGAAAGATTTACCGATAGAGCTCGTAGAGTAGTTGTTCTTGCACAAGAAGAAGCAAGACGTTTGAATCATAACTATATAGGTACTGAACATATACTTCTTGGATTAATTCAGGAGGGAGAAGGCCATGCTGCAAAAGCCTTAGAAGAATTGAACATAAATATTGACGGTGTTAGATCTGAAGTCGTAGAAATAATTGGAGAAGGACAGCAATCTCCAAGCGGTCATATACCTTTTACACCAAGAGCAAAAAAAGTTTTAGAGCTTTCTTTAAGAGAGGCTTTACAGTTAGGACACAACTATATAGGTACAGAGCATATTTTATTAGGTTTAATAAGAGAAGGAGAAGGTGTAGCTGCACAAGTATTGAAAAAATTGGGTGCTGAGCTTTCTCAAGTTAGACAAACAGTAATTAAATTAATTTCTAATTCTGATGAAGGCAAAAAACCACAAGCTGCATCTACTGGAGGCAGAGAAAGGCCTGGATCTGGAACAGGATCCGCAATTTTGGATCAATTTGGTAGAAACTTAACAAGAATGGCAAAGGAAGGAAAGTTAGATCCAGTTATAGGTAGAACAACAGAAATTGAAAGAGTTATGCAGATACTTTCAAGAAGAACAAAAAATAATCCAGTTTTAATTGGAGAACCAGGAGTTGGTAAGACTGCAATAGTAGAGGGGCTTGCCCAGAAAATTGTTTCTGGTGACATTCCTTCAACGCTTGAAGGAAAACAAATATATACACTCGATTTATCAGCATTGGTAGCAGGTTCAAGATATAGAGGAGATTTTGAGGAAAGGCTAAAAAAAGTTCTTAAAGAAATTAAAACAAGAGGAGATATAGTTTTATTTATTGATGAAATACATACCCTAGTTGGGGCAGGCGCTGCAGAGGGAGCTATAGATGCAGCTTCTATTTTAAAACCAATGTTAGCTAGAGGTGAGCTTCAAACTGTAGGAGCAACAACATTAGAAGAGTTCAGAAAACATTTTGAAAAAGACGCAGCACTTGAAAGAAGATTTCAATCGGTAAAGGTTGAAGAGCCAAATCTTTCTGACGCCATTGAAATACTTGATGGATTAAAAGATAGGTATGAAGTACATCATGGAGTAAGATTTACAGACCAAGCTATTGTGTCTGCTGTAAATATGGCTGACCGTTATATTTCAGATCGATTTTTACCCGATAAAGCTATTGACTTAATAGATGAAGCAGGAAGCAGGATGAGGGTTTATAAGAAACCTCTTGACTCAGAAAAGCAAGAAGTTTCAGATAAATTAAAAAATTTAAGAGAGCAAAAAATTGATGCTGTCCAATCTCAATTATTTGAGAAGGCTGCACAGATTAGGGATCAAGAAAAGATAATTTTAGATGAATTAGATTCTTCAGAAGGATCTAATTCAAGTGAAGTTGAAATGGTTATTGATGAAGAAGAAATAGCAGAAGTTTTAGCCCAATGGACAGGAATTCCTGTACACAGATTGACTAAGGAAGAAACAGCAAGGTTACTAGAGATGGAAGTAGAGCTTCACAAAAGAATTGTTGGGCAAGAAGAAGCCATATCTGCAGTATCAAAGGCTATAAGAAGAACAAGGTCAGGGTTAAAAGATCCAAAAAGGCCATCAGGTTCATTTATATTTTTGGGACCTTCAGGTGTTGGCAAGACAGAAACAGCTAAAGCTTTGGCAGAATTTTTATTTGGAGATGAAGATTCTTTGATACAAATTGATATGTCCGAATATATGGAAAAACATACAGTCAGTAGGCTCATTGGGTCTCCTCCGGGTTATGTTGGGTATGACGAAGGGGGACAATTAACAGAAGCTGTTAGGAGAAAACCATTTAGCGTTGTTCTATTAGATGAGGTTGAAAAAGCACACCCTGATGTTTTCAATACATTATTGCAAATTCTAGAAGACGGAAGGTTAACTGATGCTCAGGGAAGAACAGTAGACTTTAAAAATACAGTAATTATTATGACTTCTAATCTTGGAACCAAAGATCTTTCAAAAAATATTGGTTTCAGCAACTTAGATGATACAGGCTCATACGAAAAGATGAAATCAAAAGTCAATGAAGAACTTAAAAGATACTTCAAACCAGAATTTTTAAATAGAATTGATGAAACAATTGTATTTCACGAACTTACTTTGGATGAAGTTAAAGAAATTGTGGATTTAATGCTTGATAGGGTGCATAAGCAATTGAAAAATTCTGACCTAGAGATCGTTCTTTCGGATGAAGCTAAAGAACATTTAGCAACTGAAGGATACAACAAAGAGTTTGGAGCAAGACCACTAAGAAGGTCTATACAAAGGTTATTAGAAGATCCCCTCTCAGAAGAGTTATTACAAGGAAAATATAAGGCAGGGTCAACGATAATAGTCTCACTAAATGATGAAGAACAGACTTTAGATTTTGAAGCTGTTGAAGCTCCTAGTGAGCCAGAAGTAGACTTTGTAGATACAGAATCATAAAATTCCTGTCAAATTAACTTAAAAAAGTTATCAGTATTGAAGGCTAATATTTAATAATTTGTCTACTATGAAAATTGTTATAGGTATTAATTTTTATACCTTCAACTAGTTGAACAAGGAGTAAAAGTGACTCGAATGAAGTCGAAATGGCTAATACTTTTTATGGTATTTGGCCTTCTTATTGCTGCTTGTGGTGGATCCGATACAGCTGAAGAAGCTGAGGTAGTTGAAGAAGCTCCTGCAGAGACTCTAGAGTCCCCTGCTACAACAGCTGCTCCAACTGCTACTGCTGCTCCAGCCGGACCAACTGCAAGTGTATGTATGGTATATGATATTGGAGGAAGAGGAGACCTCTCTTTCAATGACATGGCATACGCAGGGTTAGAAAAAGCTGTTAATGATCTAGGTGTTGACGCACAAGATCTCGAACCAAATGAAGGTGGAGAAAACAGAGCAGAACTATTAAGTCTTTGTGCTGATGATGGCAAAGACGTAATAATTGGTGTTGGTTTCCTTTTCGGAGACTCAATTACTGAAGTTGCTACTGCATATCCAGATGTTAACTTTGGAATCATTGACTCAGTTGTTGAACCAGCAAATGTTTCAGGAATGGTTTTCGCTGAACATGAGGGTTCCTACTTAGTCGGTGTAGCGGCAGCATTAAAAACACAAACTAACAAAGTTGGATTTATTGGTGGTGTTGAATTCCCATTAATACAAAAATTCGAAGCTGGATTCGTTGCTGGTGTTAAGGCAGTAAATCCTGATATTGAAATTGATATTAAGTATGCAACAGTACCGCCAGACTTTAGCGGATTTAGTGATCCTGCAAAAGGTAAAGAAATCGCCCTTGCACAATATGATGCAGGTGCAGATGTGATTTATCATGCTGCAGGAGGTACTGGTGCTGGTCTTTTTGAAGCTGCGAAAGAAGTTTCAGAATCTAGCGGCTCAAAGGTTTGGGCTATAGGTGTTGACTCAGATCAGTACAACACAGTTAGCGCTGAGTTACAGCCATATATATTGACCTCTATGTTAAAGAGAGTTGATGTAGCAGTTTACTTAACAATAGAATCTGTTGTTAATGGAACTTTTGCTGGCGGCGTAACAACTTATGACTTAAGTGTTGATGGAGTTGGTTATTCAACTTCAGGTGGCTATGTAGATGATATTGTTTCACAACTAGAAGATTATAAATCTCAAATAGTTAGTGGTGCAATTACAGTACCCGACACACCGTAAGTAAATAAAGATTATTTTCTAGGACCCATTAATTTGGGTCCTAGAAATTTTCCATTTCAAATGTCTATAGCTTTAAAAATAAAAAATATATCAAAATCCTTTCCAGGTGTTTTAGCTAATGACAATATAGATATAAACATTCCTGAAGCGACAATTCATGCAATTGTGGGAGAAAACGGGGCTGGAAAATCAACTTTGATGAAAATTATATATGGGATGATACAACCAGATTCAGGAACAATTGAAGTTTTTAATAAAGAACAAAAATTTAACTCTCCAAAAGAAGCTATTAACTCTGGTATTGGGATGGTTCATCAACATTTTATGTTAGCCGATAACTTAACAGTTTTAGAAAATGTGGTACTTGGATTGGAAAATGCATCATTAAAACCAATTAATAAAAAGAAATATAATGATGAAATTGAATCTATTTCTAAAAAATATGGAATGCCTCTAGATTCAAAAATAACTATAGATGACCTTGGCGTAGGAGAGAAGCAAAGAGTTGAAATAATTAAAGTTTTATATAGAGGTGCAAAAATATTGATTTTAGATGAACCAACTGCAGTATTGGTCCCTCAAGAAGTTAATGAGTTATTTGAAAACTTAAGAAGCCTAAAAAAAGAAGGGGTAACCATAATATTTATTTCTCACAAACTTGATGAAGTTCTTGAAATTGCTGATGGAGTATCCGTTATGAGGGGTGGAAAGCATGTTGGAACAGTAGAATCATCAAACGTATCAAAACCTGATCTTGCTGAGATGATGATTGGTAAATCACTACCAAAACCCCCAAAAAGAGATACAAGTGCTTCAAAATCAATCTGTTTAGAAGTAAAAGGCCTTAATGGTGAAGTATTAGATTCTAAGGCTCCATTTTCTGATATTAATTTTAAAGTAAAAAAAGGAGAGATTTTAGGAATAGCTGGAGTAGAAGGTAATGGTCAGAGAGAACTTACGGAAGCAATATTAGGGGTTTATCCAATTGAGTCAGGTCAAATTAGTTTGAACAATAAAGATATAAACGACCTTGAGACAAGGACAAGAAGAAGCTTGGGCGTTAGTTATATACCTGAAGACAGGCAATCTCAAGGACTAGTTATGGATAGTTCATTAATTGAGAACGCAATGCTGGGTCGGCAAACTAAAGAAAGATATAGAACAAAATTCTACAATATTAACTATAAGAATTCGAAAAGTTTTTCTGAAGAAATAATAAATAATTATGATGTTCGTACACCTGGCTCTGCAACATTGGCTCTTGCGCTTTCAGGCGGAAATCAACAAAAGTTTGTTGTTGGAAGAGAGCTTAACGACGAACCAAATTTGTTGATAGCCTCACAACCAACTAGAGGAATTGATATTGGAGCCCAAGCTCTTATTTGGGAAAAATTAAGAGATGCCAGAGATTCTGGTTTAGGAGTTCTTCTAATTTCTGCAGATTTAGAAGAATTGTTGGGACTGTCAGATAGGTTGCTTGTTATATATGAAGGGAAAATAGTCAAAGAGTTACTTCCAAAAGAAGCAACACCAGAAGTTCTGGGTGCTTACATGACGGGGTTAGAACAATGATAAAATATACTACTAAGATTTTAAGCTTTCTCACACCTCTTATTGCATTGTCAACAGCAGTATTAATATGTTCGTTTATTTTAAATTTGATTGATCAAGACCCTGTGGAAACATTTAAGTCTATGTGGGAGTACGGGATTACAGGAAAGTCCTTAGTCTCCATTCTAAATAGATCTGTACCTCTTTATATTTCTGCTGTTGCAGTTGCTGTAGGTTTTAAAATGGGTTTATTTAATATTGGGGTAGAAGGTCAATACTTATTAGGTGCGTTATTAGCTGCAGCATTTGGTTCTTACATGTCTTTACCTCCAGTTTTACATGTTTTGTTAATTTTAGTTATGGCTTCTGTAAGTGCTGGTTTGTGGGCAGCAATTGCTGGCTACTTAAAAGTAAAGAAAGGCATTCATGAAGTTATATCTACAATAATGCTTAATTATATTGGAACAGGCACAGTTGCTTATTTACTAGCTCAGGTATTTTTTGAAAAAGATGAGGGAGATAGTTTAAAAGTACCTCAAACAAATTATTTACCAGAATCTGCAATGATACCTCCTTTGAACAAAATGCTTGGGATAGAAGATCTACCAGATCTTCACGGATTTTTGATTGGAGCCATATTTATTGGAGTTTTTTACTATTGGTTAATTTGGAAAACATCTCTTGGTTTTGATTTAAGAGCAACTGGATCAAACCCCGTAGCTGCAAAATTTAGTGGCGCAGACCCTGGAAGGCTTATTATATTAGCAATGGTCATCTCAGGAAGTATTGCAGGATTTGTAGGGATGAGTGGCCTTACAGGATATTATCACAGATATACGATAGACTTTCCTTCAGGCCTTGGTTTTGCAGGAATAGGTGTAGCTTTACTTGGTAGAAATCATCCAATTGGCATGGCACTCGGCGCTATATTAATTTCTTTCCTAGAAAGATCTTCACAAATATTGGACCTCAAAGATGTTCCTAAAGAGATAGAAAGAATAATGCAGGGAATAATAATTCTAACAGTAGTAGTTGGGTATGAAATTGTAAGAAGGTTTGTCCTAACTCAACAAATAAAAGAAGCTTCCAAAGAGGTACTTGATGAATAAAATACTTTCTTTAGTTAAAAAGCGTTATATTGTACTTTTTCCAATAGTATGTTTAATTTTTATCGCACAATTTGATAAGTATTCAGAATTAACCTCTAGTGGTACATTTGGAGCTGCATTGAGACTTTGTATACCAATATGTCTTGCAGGGGTTGGAGCTATTTATTCCGAAAGATCAGGAATTGTAAACATTGGGCTAGAGGGAATGATGATTATGGGAACATGGTTTGGAGCATGGGCTGGCTGGCTTTATGGTCCCTGGTATGGAGTCCTTGCTGGATTTTTAGGAGGAGCTTTATTTGGATTGATTCATGCAATAGGCACAGTAACTTTTCAAGTGGATCACATTGTGTCAGGGGTAGCAATTAATATTCTTGCAGCAGGCGTAGCAAGGTTCTTATCTGTTGTTGCTTATGCAGATGTTCCTTCAGGTGGAGCAACACAATCACCTAGAGTTGACGATAGAATAAGCCAAATTTCTATTCCTTATTTGTCAGGAGGAGAAATCAATGATGAAAAAACTTTTGATTTGTTTGGGTCTCTAGAGTCTTTGGACATATTTTTAATTTCTGATATTTTTGGACTTTTAGGAGGATTGACTAGAAATATTTCTTTATTTTCAATTCTTGCTTTATCATTAGTCCCAATTTCTGTTTGGATTCTTTGGTCAACTAATTTTGGACTACAGTTAAGAAGCGTAGGAGAATATCCGGTTGGTAGCGAATCAGTTGGTGTAAATGTTTATTTGATGAAATACATTGGTGTAACTACTTCTGGTGCATTTGCAGGTTTGGCTGGTGCATATTTAGTAATTGAAAGCGCAGGTATCTATAGAGAGGGACAGACTGGTGGAAGAGGTTTTATTGGTTTGGCATCTATGATTTTTGGGAATTGGAAACCTCTTGGTACTTTTTTAGGTTCAGGTTTATTTGGATATGCAGATTCATTACAGCTTAGATCAGAAGAGTCTGTTCATGGCTTACTTTTACTAATTGTTCTGATTTTATTATTGGTAGCAATACGCTCATTTTTTGTCAAAAAAATTAAATCAGCAGTTGGAGCATTGTCTGTAGCTATTTTGTTTGCTATTTGGTTTTTCAACTCCTCAACCGTTCCAAATGAATTTGTCTTTTTCACCCCTCATATCACTACT
The DNA here is from genome assembly GCA_902565645.1 of uncultured Candidatus Actinomarina sp. Taxonomy (GTDB): domain Bacteria; phylum Actinomycetota; class Acidimicrobiia; order Actinomarinales; family Actinomarinaceae; genus Actinomarina. The sequence continues at coordinate 123,812 of CACFFJ010000001.1, read as the reverse complement.
TTGATTGTTTTATCATTTGCAAGTCAAAGACTTAGAATGCCAAAATTTATTGGAAAGTCATATAGAAAAGGTGAAGCAACTTAGCCTGTATCTTTTCCGAAAAACCTAATTTCCTGAATTGCACATTCTTCGAACGGGTTTTGACCATTAAACTCTTCTCCTGGATAAGCGCTAAGAACGTCAATTCTTAAAAAAGCTGTTGTTGCATTTATATCTATCCATTGTTCAGTATTGCGATTTTCGAGTTCTTTTTGTATTTGTTGCCCTTCAGCATCTGAAGTAATAATTAAATCTCTAATTTTGTAATTCCTTTTAAAGGAAGAGCTTTTTTCAGCATTTTGTATAACAATAAATTCTATAAATACGTCTTTTGGAAAAGTAAACTCTAACCATGCATCTTGGCAGCTTAAAGAGTTGTCTTGCCACATTGTATAGTCATTGTCATATAGATTTTCACACGAAAAATCGTTAGGGTTACTTGACTCATATGTACTAGACGCAGCACAAGAGATTGGTGTTTGGACTTTAAGAATACTTTGTAAGGTTGTTGTGGTTGAAGTACTTGTTGTTTGTTCAACTATTTCTATTTCTTCAATAACTTCTTCAGCCAATCTTGTATTGTAGAAGTAACTAGCCCCTGCTATTAAAGGAATTATAAGAGCAAGAAAAAAAACAGCTCTTATTCCTGGAACTTCTTTTCTAGTTGGAAGTTCTGTAGCTCCATAATTAGAAAGAGGTCTTACCAAAAGAAGACCACATTCTTTACAATTTTTAATTGAAGGTAAATTGTTGTTGCCACAATTATTGCATCTTATTTGCGGTATCCTTGTTCTCTTTTGGAACTTACTTTCATTAGATACCTCAGTATCCTCAAGATCTTCAATTTTTAAACCAAGCCATTCACCGCAACTAGAACAAAATTCTAATTTTTCATCAACTAGTGCTTGACAGGCTTTACAAGTAATCTTTTCCACAATAACCTTTGTTAACTAAAACAATAATAAAATAATACAGTAACATTCCAATAAATAAAATACTCAAATAATAAAAGAACAGAAGGGACGTTTCATGGCTAAGAATCAATTGATTCCGGGCGAGCCTCTTAGAAATGGTCTAGACCTTATAGCTGATAAAAAAACGGGAGCCTTAATTGTTATAGGAACATCTCCTAAGTTAGATAAATTATCATCAGGTGGATTGAATTTAAATAATTGTATCTATACACCTGAAATGTTATCTGAGTTATCAAAAATGGATGGAGCAATTATTGTTGATTCCGAAGTAAACAACATATTAAAAGCGAATGTTCATTTAAACCCTTCTGATATTATAGAAACTTCAGAAACAGGAACAAGACACAGGACAGCTGAAAGAGTTTCTATTGAAACAGGGTTAAATGTAGTTGCAGTTTCAGAAGAGTCTTCAACGATTAAAGTTTTTAATGGAATATCTGTTACAGAGCTTGAAGATTCATCAATAATATTTGGAAGAGTAAATGAATCACTCCAGTCAATTGATCGAACTAGAAGAAGGTTTGATGATGCTGTATTAGAGCTTGGTGAATTAGAAATAGAGAATTCTTTAACAAACCAACAAGTCCTTGAAGTCATTCAAAGAGGTGAGTTACTTGGAAGGCTTTCTCAACAAGTAAGAAACGAGGCAGTTGATTTAGGTGAAGACTCTGGTTTAGTAATGATACAAATTGATTCTCTTGAATCTGGGGTTAGGAACACTTTAAATTTAGTTCTGAAGGATCATTTACCAGCGAAGAAATTTAGAAATATTAATAAAGCTGTTGAAGAATTATCTAACTTATCATATGAAGAATTAAATACAATTCAACATTTAGGTTCCGTTCTATTTATGGAGCCTTTAGATGAAATTTCAGTCTCAAAAGGTTATAGGGTTTTAGCAAGATTACCAGGATTACCAGATAATCTTCATGATTCTTTAATTCAAAAATTTAAAACGTTACCAAATTTGCTTAGTGCCTCAACTGAAAAACTATTTCAAGTCGAGGGTATTGGTAGAAATAGGGCACAACAATTAAGAGAATACTTTGACACATTACTAAAAAACATAGGTTTTTCATATATTAATGGTCATTAAATACATTTTTAGTTATAGTATTCTTTACATCTATGGCAACTAAATCAAAAAAGACAGCTGATAAGTACAAGCCGAACCAGTTTGTAGTTCATCCTCATCATGGTGCTGCAAAAGTAATACGTAAGGTAAATAAAAATGTTGAAATTTTTGTAGAAGGTGAAGTTAAGTCAAAGAGGAAGCAATATTTTGAAATTGAAGTATTACTTGATGGATTGACAGTAATGGTTCCAGTTGAAAGCGTTGATGAAGTTATTAGACCAGTAATTTCAAAGAGTGCCGTATCAAGGAAGGTTTTCCCAATATTTAAGGAGAAACCTGAGGAGGCAGGTACGAATTGGAGTAGGTGGTATAAGGTGTTAACAGAGAAAATGACTTCTGGGGATATAATTCAAGTAGCTGAAGTAGTTAGAGACTTGTCTCATGCTCAAATAAACAAAGGGATTTCTCCTGCACTAAAAAGAATGTTAGCCAAAGCAAGAATGACACTTGCTAGTGAGATTGCCTGTGCTCTAGAACTTGACGAAGAAGCTGCGATAGAAAAAATAAATCAGTATCTTCCGGAAGAAGAGCCTGACGACGGTTTATAATTCTATAAATAGCTCTTTTAGCAAAGGTTTTTTATGTTAATTGGTAATGGATGGGATTTACATAAACATACTTCATCTAAGCCCTTAATTATTGGTGGTTTAGAATTTGACGAAGAAGAAGGTTTTGAAGCATATTCTGACGGTGATATTCTTCTTCATGCTCTAAGTGATGCTTTATTAGGAGCAGTAGGAAAAAAAGATTTAGGATATTATTTTCCATCAAAAAAAACCAACAAAAAAAGGGATTTCGAGTACAGAGATATTAAAAAAAATTTTAGAGATAATTGAATATGATCAATATAGAGTAAATAATATTGACATAACAATTATTTCACAGAGGATACTTATCAGTGAAAAAAGAGAAGAGCTAGAGGAAAATATTTCAAAATTGTTAAATATTGAAGTTGAGAAGGTAAACATTAAGGGTAAAACAACTGATTTCATGGGCCTAGTTGGAGACAAAAAGGCTTCTTCTTGCCTCGTAACAATATTATTAGAGCATGCTTAAATTACATAATTCCTACACCAGCTCAATTGAAGAGGTTGATCTTAATAAAAAAGAGGTAAAGATCTATTTATGTGGTCCGACAGTTCAGTCTTCACCACACTTAGGTCACGGTAGGTCAGCAGTTGTTTTTGATTTTCTTGTAAGGTATTTAAAATACTTGGATTACAAAGTAACATTTGTCCGCAACATTACTGATATCGACGATAAGATAATTGAAAAATCAAAAGAAGAAGGTATTACATACATTCAACTTGGCGAGAGAGTAACTGAGGAATTCGGAAAAGCTTATAAGACTCTTAATTGTATCGCTCCAGATAAAGAACCAAAAGCTACAGAATTTATTCCAGAAATTATTAGATATATTGAAAAGTTAATTAAAAATGATTTTGCTTATTTAACCGATTCTGGAATTTACTATGATATATCAAAATATGATGATTATTTGAATTTATCTGGCAGAACAAAGGAAGACGTTTTGTCTGGAAGCAGGATTAGCCTTGAAGAGGACAAAAAAGCCCCAGAAGACTTTGCGTTATGGAAATTTTCTAAGGAAGACGAACCTTCTTGGGAATCCCCGTGGGGAGAGGGAAGGCCTGGTTGGCATATAGAGTGCTCTTCGATGATAAATTCAATTCTTGGTAAGAACATTGATATTCATTGTGGAGGAAATGATTTAATTTTTCCACATCATGAAAATGAAATTGCCCAATCCAAAGGAGCGTTCCCTAATGAATTATTTGTTAAATACTGGCTTCATAATGGGATGTTGAATTTATCAGGCCAAAAAATGTCAAAATCTGAAGGGAATATTAAATTATTGAATGAATATTTAGATCAGTTTGGTGGAGAAGCTGTACGATTTTTCTTTTTAAGGTCACAATATAGAAGTCCCCAAGAGTTTAGTGAAGAATTATTAAAAGAGTCAGAATCTACATTAAATAAGTTGATTCACTTTACTGAAAATGAAGAAGCAGCCCCAAAGAACAATGATCTATTAAAAATATTTGAAGACTCAATGAACGAAGATCTAAACACTCCAAAATTGATTGGAGAGATTTTTAAAATAATCAATGAATCAGATGATCTCGATAAGAAAGAGTTGGAAGATGTGAAATCAACCATTAAATACATTTTTAAAATTTTAGGCTTTAATTTCTTAAAAGAAAAAAGACAAAAAAACACAGATGAAGATTTAATTAACTTCTTTAAAAAATATGAAATTAAATTCAGTAATATTGATGATTCAATAAATGAGTATATAGCGAAGCGTGAAAATTTAAGAAAGAAAAAAGAATATAAAGCTGCAGACGAAATGAGAGAAAGCATATTAGAACTCGGAATAAGCATAGAAGATGGAACAGAAAATGGCTGGTCTTGGAAGAATAGTTGAAGGTAGCAATGCTATTGAAGCTGCTTTAGAGTCAAATCGAGTAATTGAGATAAGATACTTAAAAAGTAATAACAAAAAAAGTAAATTTTCATCATTATTAACAAAAGCAGAAGAGAGTAATATAAAAATATCTCAGGTAGGTGCTAAAAGCAATTGGGAGTATAGCACTAGGCATTCAATTGTAGCTATTTGTGAATCAGTACAAACTTATAAAGAGTCACAGTTAAGTGAATTTAAGAGTTCTAATTTTATAGTTTGTGATCATATACAGGACACAAATAATTTAGGAGCTATTGCAAGAAGTGCTGCTGCATTTAATTTCGGTGTTTTAGCTGTTCCATTAAAACGATCAGTAAAGTTAAGTGATAAAGTATTTTCAATTTCTTCAGGAGGTTTAGAAAAGGTTAAGATTTTATATTACAATTCTATTTTTTCATTAATTAAAAAATTAAATTCACTAGATATTTGGACTATTGGCCTTGATGCTGACGGAACAGAAGAGATTAATGATGTAAATTTAGGTAAACAAAATATCGCAATATTTTTAGGACCAGAAGAAACTGGACTTAGTAGTGAAGTGAAAAATAAACTAGATATTGTTTGTAGAATTGAAATGACTAAAGATATGGAATCATTAAATGTTTCTGCAGCAGCAGCAATAGCAATGAATCAAATATTTATTAAAAAATAAATTAACTGATTTTTTTTATTTGCTATTATTTTACTATTCGCCGGAGTAGCTCAGTGGCCAGAGCAGCCGACTTGTAATCGGCAGGTCAGGGGTTCGACTCCCCTCTCCGGCTCTAAGTGAGAAATTATCAAACTACAATAAAATTTACCCTTGGAATAATTATTGTTCTTCAGTTATCTATGGTATTTTTTGGATTTTTGAGACCATCTATCCTTTATGATTACTTAGATTACTGGCCTCTAATTATTTTTCCTTTAATATTCCTAATAACTACAAGAAATACAGAATACAAAGAACAGATTATTGTTTATAGTTATTCTTTTTTAATTGCAGTTTCTCTCTTTTTTCATATTGCACATTTATTAGAAGCAAATTTTCTGACAACCTATTCTTATGATTCAGATTTTGAAAATATGAATTTGGATGAAAATTTTGAATATCAACTTTACATAGATGAAAATAATTCAATTGAACTTGTTTCATTTTTAGGAAACGGTTACAAAGTTGATATTATTGATAAGCCAGGAAAATCAGGATACCCAGAGACTGTCGAGACTCTTTTAGGCGAACCTAGGGCTATAATATTTAGGCAAATTGAGACAAGTACTTTACTTAAGGTAAAAGGATGGACAATAGGACTTGGTTCCGATAACCTTTGGCAGTTAAATCTTTTTTCTGTTGATTCAAAAATTAATTTAGACAATCTTAGGCTTTCACCTTCATTCATCTCAGGAACTGGTCAGCTCAACCTAGGTTCAAATTTAGAATTAACAAAGTTGGTTCTAAATGGTGAATTTGAAGTTATTGTCTCTACAAACCTTCCTATTGTAGTAAAGGGAAATGCTCAATTTCCCGATTCTTGGTTTAACGCTACTATTGGTACATTGAACCAAATAGACGAAACATACAAATTAGAGATTGAAATAATTGATGGATCGAAAGTAGTATTTAAGAATGAATAAAATTATAAAATGCTAGATCAACTAGGGAACGGTCTGTTATTAGGGATAATAATTTCTGTTGCTTCTGTTGCTTTGTCTCTCTTGTATGGGGTTACCAGGATAGTTAACTTTGCTCATGGCGAGGTTATAGCTTTAGGAGCTATAGTTACTTTATTTTTCTCAGCACCCGTAGATTCCAAAGTTCTTTTTCTTGATAGGTTTTCTCCTTTAGGTGTAAGTTTCAGTACTTCGGTAATAATAGCAATATTATTTTGTGGTTTATTTGGAGCCCTGCTTGAGTTATTTTTGTTTAGGCCTTTGAGAAAAGCAGAGGTTGGGAATATAGCCGTTTTAGTTGTGACAATCGGATTGTCAATATTTATTCGCCACTTCTATCTTTTATTTGCAACCGGCAAAGTTCAAGATTTTCCACTTGGATTAGAAAGAAGGCAGACATATTTATTTTTTGACATGACTCCAAGAAATTTCAAAGTATTGATTGCTGGATTAGTAGTAATGATCATAATTGGTTTATTCTTAACATTTACTCGTATGGGTAAGGCCATGAGAGCTGTTAGAGATTCAAGCGAATTAGCAAGTGTTTCTGGAATTAATTCGGACAATATAATCTTATTTACCTGGATATCATCCAGTATGCTTGCAGGCTTGGCAGGTATTTTTCAAGCGATTATTAATGACGTTAGATACAACATGGGTTTTCTAATTTTATTACTTATATTTGCTGGAACTGTACTTGGGGGAATAGGTACATCATTTGGTGCTATGGTAGGTGGATTATTAATAGGAATTTTTGTTCAAGTTTCCGTTGCTTTACCATTTATGGAAGGACATACTGAAGCCAAAAATGCAGTTGCACTAGCAATTATGATTTTAATTTTACTATTTAGACCTCAAGGAATATTTGGAGAAAAAGAGAGAATTTCGTGAAACTTTCGGTTAAATGGATAGTTACAGTAGTGCTAACTTCTTTTTCAATTTATATGGTTTTTGCACTAAATCCTGAAGGGCAGCTTAGAATACTTTTCAATGTTTTAACTTTTGCTGGAATTTATGGACTTGCTGCGATTGGCTTAAATGTTCATTTTGGTTTAACAGGACTATTAAATTTTGGACACGCATCATTTATGGGTGTTGGGGCCTATGTTACATTACTCCTTATACCCCACGCAGCTGGTAGAGAAGGCCAAATAACTGAAACGGGGCTACCTTTTTTATTAGCTTTGGTTATCGGTATTTTATCTGCTTCACTATTTGGCTTATTACTAGGGTTACCAGCGATACGACTAAGAGGTGACTACTTAGCTATAGTAACAATCGCTGCAGCTGAAATATTTAGACTTTTAGTTAGAGACCTAGAGTCAGTTACGGGAGGTGTATACGGGATAATAAACTTTTCGGACTCTCTTCAGAAATACAGGCCTAATTTTATTGAGACATTTGTTTCTAAGTATGATTTAAATGCAGGACAGATTTGGGTCGGGTTTCTCTCCTGGGTTTCAATATTTTTTGTTTTGTTGTTATTAAAAAGACTTAACAGTTCTCCTTGGGGGCGAGCTTTAAGAGCGGTAAGAGAAGATGAAGACGCTGTAAGAGCTTTAGGGAAAAATGCTGTTTGGCTCAAACTACAAAGTTTTATGTTAGGCGCAGGAATTGCAGGTTTAGCAGGAGTCTTTTTAGCATTTAATTATGGTTCACTTCAAACAACACTTTTTGTGCCCTTACTTACTTTTTATGTATGGGCAATAATGATTCTTGGAGGTGTAGGGAGTTTAAGTGGTCCTGTATTTGGCTCTGTTATTTTTTGGGTAATAATCTCAGAAACAGATAGATTAGCTGCTTTAATATTTGAAAATGCAAATGGTCAACAATTAGCAGGGGTGAGGTTTGTTTTAGTTGGTTTATTAATAATGATTTTAATGATTTTCAGACCAAGTGGCTTATTAGGCAAGAAAGAGGAGCTGTTGTTAAATGTCAAGTAGTTTAATGAGAGTAAATAATCTTAAGAAAAGTTTTGGTGGTGTAAAAGCAGTAGATATTGATAATCTTATTTTTAACAAAAATGAACTTACTTCGATAATAGGACCTAATGGTGCCGGGAAAACGACTCTTTTTGATTTAATTTCTGGCTTCCAAGAAGAAGATAGTGGAGAAATATTTTACCAAGAGAAAAACATAACTAAAAGCCAACCACATAAAATTGCAAGGTTAGGAATGGTAAGAACATTTCAGTTAACGAAAGTTTTTGACAGGATGACTGTTTTAGAGAACTTAATGTTCGCCGGATCTAACATCTCAAATGATTCTTTATTTCAATCAATTATCCAATTTCCAAAACAGAAAAATTATGAAAACTCACTAGAAGAAGAAGCATTAAGAGTTATGAAAGATCTCAATATTGAACAAATGTCAAATGCTTACGCTAGAGAGCTTTCAGGAGGACAAAAAAAATTGTTAGAGTTAGGACGTTCAATAATAAGAAAACCAGATGTTCTTTTGCTGGATGAACCATTAGCTGGTGTAAATCCAAAACTTACTGAAGAAATACTTGAAATAATAGAAAAACTTTCAAATGATGGAATAACAATTTTAATGGTGGAGCACAATATTGAGGCAGTAATGAAAATTTCTGAAAGAGTTATTGTTTTAGCCGAAGGATCATTAATAGCTGACGGACTTCCTCAAGAAGTAAGAGAAAACAAGAAAGTAATTGAAGCTTATTTAGGAGGTGGTGATGAGTAAAGCAATATTGGAATGCAATGGTATAGCTGCTGGATATGTAAAAGGACTTAACATATTACAAGGAGTAGATTTGGTTGTCTCTGAAGGTGAAATTGTTTCAATCATTGGCCCTAACGGAGCAGGGAAGTCAACATTGTTAAAAGCAATAATGGGATTAATCAATGTATCTGCCGGAAGGTTTTATATTAATGGCTCCGATAAGACTAATTTGTCTACTCATAAAATAGTAAATCAAGGGATAGGTTATGTTCCACAGGTTGAAAATGTTTTCCCTTCATTAACAATTGAAGAAAATTTAGAAATTGGAGCTTGGTCATTAAACAAATCTAGAAAAAGTACCATAAAGAAGACATTAGAAGATTTTCCGATGCTTGACGAAAGAAAAAAAGAAAAAGCTGGGAATTTATCAGGAGGACAAAGACAGATACTTGCATTAGCAAGATCTTTAGTCACTTCTCCAAAGTTACTTTTGTTAGATGAGCCATCCGCGGGACTTTCACCTGTTGCTATAAACGAAGTATTTACAACAATAAAAGAAATAAATGACAAAGGAGTTTCTATATTATTAGTAGAGCAAAATGCAAAGAGAGCTCTAAGTTTTAGTAATAGAGGCTATGTTTTAGATCAAGGTAGAAACGCTTACCAGGGTGAAGGATCAGAGCTATTAAACGATCCAAGAGTTGTAGATTTGTATCTAGGTAAACTATAAAAAAAAGGCCCGTTTTCACAGGCCTTTTTTAAATTATTTAGAGATTCTTACGGCTTAAAATCTACTGATTCTAAAGTCGGATTTTCATCTCCACTAATTTGCCAAATATCATATGTGGCAGCTGTTGGGTCACCATTTGCATCTAGCATGATATCTCCTGATGCTCCAACATAATCGAAGTCTTCTCCTGCTGCTGCAAGTGGCATACAGTCAACACCAATACATGGTGTACCTCCACCAGAAGCTGCAACAAGTCCAGAACCAATTTCTGTTCCAGTAACTCCATTTGCAATAGCTGATAATACCATCAACATTGCTGCATCATAAGCTTGAGGAGCAAAGATAAATGTCTCTGATCCATCTTCACTAGCTGCTGCATAAGCTGCACTAAATCTAGTCATTGCTTCTCCAGCTGCTGCTCCAGGAGCTGTTCCCTTCATTCCGTCTAGTGCACCATTAAGTCCACAGTTAGAATCAAGTTGAGCGTCCTTCACACCATCAGTAAAGTACCAAGGTGTATCAAGCAAACCTTGTTCGTATGCTACGCTGAGCACACCACAACCAGTTTCTGGGAATAGAATTGATACTATAGCGTCAACACTACCTTTTCCTACTGCTGTAACTTCAGCAGAGAATTCAGTTGCATCAGTTGCATGATATACAATTGTATTCACCACACCACCAGCTGCTTCAAAAGCTGATGCGGTTGCTTCAGCAAGACCTCTACCATAAGAGTCAGCTCTAGAAATGATTGAGATAGTACTTCTTCCATCATCAACTAGAAGCTTTGCCAATACCTGACCTTGTAACAAGTCAGATGGGGCAGTTCTTGCGTATAATCCTTTTTTGTCCATTTTTGTAAACTGAGGACTGGTGTTTGATGGGGAGACCATAACGACTCCAGCTCCAATTGCTGTGTCAAGAATTGCAAGTGAAGTACCACTACATGCAGCACCCATAACTCCTTGCGCTCCTTGAGCAATAACATCTTGAAGGCTTGTCAAAGCTACAGCTCCATCACAACCACTATCGCCTTCTAACAAGACGACAGGCTGTCCATTAACACCGCCAGCTGCATTTACATGCTCAATAGCAAGTGCCGCACCTAGTGCAATACCAGGGCCAAGAAATGCTAAATCACCAGATAAAGGCATAAGTGATGCCAATACCAAAGGATCGTTAGTTTCTACAGGCGCAGCTGTTGTAGTAGGAGCTGCTGTTGTAGCTGGTGCTTCAGTTGTTTCTGGAGCTTCCTCAACTACTTCATCAGCTGTAGATCCACCACCACAGGCTGCTGCGAAAATCGCTAATATTGCAAATAATGCAATCGCTTTGCGATTTCTCATATTTTTCCCTTTCAGTCACTGAAAAAAAATTCCCACATAATTTGTAGGAATGTATTACAACAATAGCGTGATTTTAGTACTCTTCAATAGCAGATTAAAAAAAATTAAATTATGACAGAATTATTAGAAAATATACTCGTTTTCCTTAATAATCAGGATTATTTAGATATATTAATCTATATTTTTATATTTTATTTAATAGTTCTTGGCTGGAAAAAGGGATCGTTATTAATTGTTTTTTATATAGTTGGCTTATTAGTTTCCATTTTTCTTAGTTTCAAATATTCATTTTTTATAGGAGATTATATAGGCAGTTGGTTAAGCTCCAACCAACAAGTTTCACAAATATTTGCTGGTTTAATTATATTTACTTCATCAATTACAATTTTTTCTTTAATTCAAAATATGATCAGTTTTAATAAGCAAGATAAAGATTTTGGCAATAAATTTCTTGGAAGTGTGTTTTCTTTATTTTTAAGCAACCTAATTCTTACTTTGGTTGTTTCACTTATTTCATTATTTACATTACCTATTTTCATTCAAGAGAGAATGGACAGTTCAAGCCTCGTTTCTTTTTATATTGACCCAGAAGGGACTCCTCAACAGAGTTTAGAGTTGATAACTGGTACAGATTTATTAAAAGTAACTAATAGGATAAAACAATTAACAGGAAGCTCATCTGTAGTTGTTGATGAATTTGGTTGTTTGGAAATACCTTCTGAGCCTTTATCAAAATTAATTTCAAAAGATGAGGAAGCTCTAATAATGTTTGACCTTATTAATATAGAAAGAATAAATGAGGATTTAGATCCACTTCAATTCAATCAAGAGTTTTCAAATGTTGCAAAAAATTATGCATTAAAGATGTATTCAGAGGGATTTTGGTGCCATCAGGATCCCACCAATGGCTATCAAGCTATAGATAGGTTAAATGAAATAGGATTCAGAATTTCTGATGTTGGTGAGAATTTAGCTATTTCTTCAACCATTTATTCGGCGCACGAAAGTTTGATGACTTCTGAATCTCATAAAAAGACAATATTAGGGATTGAGTTTAGGAGAGTTGGTGTAGGGGTTGTATCTGGTCCAACAGGGTTAATGGTTGTGCAAATATTTGGAAAATGAATAATTTTATAAATAAACTAATTGATGAAATAATTAAAGCAACCAAAGAAAAAGTAGAGCTCTCGGGTAATTTATTAGACAGTAACAATGAAGAGAGGCTTAAAGGTATGTTAATCGGAGAACTTTCAAAGCCTAGTTTTCAACAATCAAAAACTCCAACACAATTAGTAAACGATTTCTTGTTCGAGGTTTTTGATATAAACTTTAGTCTAACCCCAGCTAGTTTTGGAGAACAAGGACATAAACTTATAATGGAATGGGGAATTCAAAAATCAAGTGATATGAATGAGGAATAATTTAACATACAAAGATATATGGGCTAATTCATATCCTATTCTTATTTGGTTAATGACAGAACCTTTAGCTGGTTTAGTAGATTCAAGAATTGCAGGAATTATTGGGCTAGATACGCTTTCTTCTGTAGGGATTGGAACAACTATTTATTTTGTATTTACCTGGATTTTTATTTTTTTAGCATATGGGACAACACCTTTAGTTGCGAAGTTGAAAACAAATAATGAGTTAAATAATCTTAAGTATTTCATATCATTTGGTCGTAAAACCTCTATATTTTTAGGCTTTCTAGTATTCCTTGTAATTTTTAACTTCGATGGTTTTTTTATTAGTTTATTTAAACCCACTCCAGATATTTCAAATTTAGCTTCTAGCTATTTAATTGTAAGATCTATTGGGATTCCTTTTTATCTGTTAAATATGCACTCTACAGCTGTTTTGAGAGGATTAAGGCATCCGAAAATTACTTTACAGAGCTCTTTGATTGTTACAATTACAAATATATTTTTAAGCTACTTACTTGGTATAGTTTTAGGATTTGGAATCGTTGGTATAGCAGCAGCAAGCAGCATAGCTTTCTTTGTTGCATCAGTTTATGCAAACTTTATACAACAAAGAAGAGTGAATGAGTTTACAAGCACACTTGATGTAGTGAGTAAAGAAAAATTGAAAAAGAAATTTTTCTCCGTAGGAGTCACTATAGTTATCCGTTCTGCATTTTTGACTGGTTATATGGCGCTTCTAAGCAATCAAGCATCTAGATTGTCAATGAATGATATTGCATTACATCATGTCATGAATCAAATATGGACTTTTGGCTATCATTTTATAGATGCCCTTGCAATTGCATCTCAAACTCTTGTTTCCGAACATATTTCAAAAGGAAAGAAGTATCTTGGTTCTGATTTGTATAAAGCTTTAATCAAAATTACAGTTATCTTTTCTTTGGTATCCACTGCAATCGGGTTTTTCTTCATTCCTTTCATGACTGAACTAATATCAAATCAAGTCTTTACTCAGATACAAGACAATTACTTAAGGCTTATCTTTTCATTAACTCTTTTCTTCGGAAGCTACGCTTTTCTTTGGGACGGTGTTTTGTTAGGTCTAGATAAAAATAAAGAGTTTGCTTATACAACAATTACATCTTCATCTATTGGTGCTCTAATTTTGTTTGTGCTTATTGGCATTTTCCAGAATATTAATACTATTTGGTTTTCATTAGTCATATCACTAGTTATCAGAGCTCTTATAGGAGGTTATTACCAGAGAAAATAATTACTTAGCTATTTTTAAAGAAGGTCTTTCTAAGTAGTAACTAAGAATTTGCAATTCTTGTGATAAGTCAACTGAACGAATTTGCATCCCAGGCTTATTTTTTAATAAAACAGGAGCAAAGTTAAGAATTGATTTAATCCCACAAACTTCTAAATCATCAGCAATACTTTCTGCAACTTTTTCTGGGGTTGCGATTATTCCAATTGCTACATTATATTTTGCACAAATTTCTTTCATTTCATGAAGGGGTTTTACAGTTAATCCAGCAAGTTGCTTGCCTATCTTTTTTGGATCTGTATCAAAAAGGCCAACTATTTTAAAGCCTCTTTCTTTAAACCCACCATAATGTGCTAATGCTGAACCAAGATTTCCAATACCCACAATTATTGCTGTCCAACCGTCTACCAAACCAAGTTCAAGTTCTATTTGATTCCTAAGCTTTGATACATCATACCCAACACCTCTAGTTCCTAATGTTCCTAAGTAAGACAAGTCTCTTCTTACTTGTGCATCGTTAACTTTAGCAATTTCAGCAATTTTCTTTGAAGATATTCCACCTGTAGCCTTATCAATCTGCTCTAAACATTGAAGATACAAGGGAAGTCTTTTGACAGTTGCAGGCGGTATGTTTGAATTTATTTTCACTAATGCACAATCTAATAAGAATTTAAAAATATGTTAAATAGTAAATGTAAATTTATATTTACTCCTTCCTTTATCTTTTTAATTTGATTATGTTAATTTGGAAATCACAATGAAAAATAAATATTTTTATGATGTAGTTATAGTTGGCGCAGGTCCATCAGGATCAAATGCAGCAATTTCATATAAAAATTTGAATCCTGACTTAAAAGTTGCAATATTTGATAAAGCACATTTTCCAAGAGATAAATCTTGTGGTGATGCGATAGGCCCTGGTGTTATAAGCGCACTTAAAAGATTTAATAATGAACACATTCTAAAAAATGATCCCGAAGTTGTTTCAACAACTTTATTTGGACCAAAAAATATTGGAATACACAATTATATTCCAGAAGTAAAAAACAAAGAAGACTCAATTGTTTATGTAATCCCTAGATATGATTTAGATAATAGAATTTTTGATTTAGCAAAAAAGTGTGGAGCCGTATCTTATGAAGGCTTCAGGTATATTAACTTTGAGAAAAAAGAAGATTCATTAAAAGTTAAATTTGAAGATGAGAATAAACAAGAATTTATAATTGAAACAAATTTATTGATTGGTGCTGATGGTGCAAACTCAAGGGTAAGAAAGAGTTTAAATATAAAACAAAATAGTGATTGGCATAAGGCTATTGCAATTAGGGCATATATAGACAGTCCAAACTATGTTGATGTTTTTAAAGAGAGAACTCTTATGTTTGAAATTAATGTTTCAGCGATTAAAGGTTATGCTTGGGCTTTTCCTAGCAAAGGCAATTTAGTAAATATAGGGATAGGTGTTCCACTTAGTTTATTTAAAAAAGAAAAGATGAATATCAATAATTTATTAGATGAGTTTATTAATACCCTTAGCAAAAGGGGAGTTAAGGTCGAGAACTTGAGAATGGAGAAGAGTTTTTTATTGCCTTTTGCTTCCTCAAGACCGAAGCTTGCACATGACCGTGTTGCATTAATTGGGGACGCAGGTTCAATGATTAACCCAATGAGTGGAGAAGGAATATTCTACGGTATGGAGGCAGGATATTTACTAGCCAAAGACACCTTTGAATTGCTTGATAACAATATAGATAAATTAAATTTTGGTATTAAGAATTATGAGAATAGATTTAATAAAAGATTTGGTAAACATTTTCTAAGTTGCTCTCTTGCTAGATTAGTTTTCCAAAGTCCATTTATGACAAAGAGACTTCTTGCAATTGCTTCAGCTGATCAGCACACAATAGATTTTGTAGTTGAATTACTTTTTGACGAGGCAAATTTAACATTAAAAGAAACAATCCTTTTAATACTTAAGTTTCTAATGCCTATAAATATCCTTAAATTACTTAATAAAACAAGTAACTAATCTCTTCACAAAAATTAGAAAAAAGTAGTAGAATAATTATATAGTTTGTGAAACTTTTCACAAACACGGGAGGGATTAATGATTAGTTGGTTGCCTATATTAATCATGTTTTTAATAGCTTTAGGCTTTGCTTTGGTGTCATTAGGGGTTTCTTATTTATTGTCTCCTAAAAATCCAACAACAGAAAAACTAGCACCTTATGAGTGTGGAATTTTTCCAGAAGAAGAACCATCTCAGAGATTTCCAGTGAAATTTTATATGGTTGCAATGCTCTATATAGTTTTTGATATTGAAATAATCTTTTTACTAGCTTGGGCAACAAGATTTAATCAGCTTGGATGGTATGGCATACTAGCAATTTCAATATTCACTTTCTTTGTATTAGAAACTTTATATTACGTATGGAAAAAAGATGTCCTAGATTGGAATGTTCCTAGAAGAAAAAGATATCACAAATCAGAAATTGATGAAAAAGAAAGAGTTTCATAATGTTTTCACCTGATAATATTTTTACTACCACTATAGACAAAGCAGTTAGATGGTCTAGAACACAGTCCATGTGGCCAGTAACATTTGGATTAGCTTGCTGTGCTATTGAAATGATGGCTGCTGGATCTGCTAAATATGATTTAGCCAGATATGGTATGGAAGTTTTTAGAGCTTCGCCTCGCCAAGCAGATTTAATGATTGTTGCAGGTAGAGTATCTCAAAAAATGGCTCCTGTACTTAGGCAAGTTTATGATCAAATGGCAGAACCTAAGTGGGTAATCGCAATGGGTGCATGTTCCTCAACTGGTGGGATGTTTAATAACTATGCATTAGTACAAGGAGTGGATCACATAGTTCCAGTAGACATATATGTACCTGGATGTCCACCTGGACCACAATCTTTAATGCATGGGATTTTAACTTTACATGACAAAATAATGGATGGTGAAATAAACAGGTGAGTTACGAAACAATAAATGTTGAAGTAGATGAATATCTGGAAAAAGTTGAAAGCATTAAAAATGATGGCTATGAAATGATGGTTGATTTAACTGCTGTTGATTGGTACAGAAAAAGAGAGCCTAGATTCCAACTTGTAGTAAATTTTTTATCAGTATCAAAAAATTCTAGAATAATTTTAAATGTCAATGTACAGGATGAAGAATTAAAAGTTCCTTCAATATGTGAAATATACCCTAGTGCAAATTTTTACGAGAGAGAAGTTTTCGATATGTTTGGAATTGAATTTGAGAATCACCCTGAACTAACAAGAATTTTAATGCCTGATGATTGGGAAGGGAATCCTCTAAGGAAAGATTACGGGACAGGAAGAATACCAGTCCAGTTTAAAAACGCTCCAAAGGTTGACTAATAATGGATGATGAAAATAAATTAAGAGATGACTTAGAGCTTTGGGCTACAAACTCTGAAGAAGGTGGATGGAACATAGCTTCAACAGATGAGGGTTCCCAGAAAATGCTTGAAGATGAAAGTGAGAAACAGATAAAAATACAAACCGGATCAGATGTAGTTGATGATTATTTTTACAGCGAGGAAACAACTGATGATGAGAGAATGATTGTAAATATGGGCCCTCAACACCCCTCAACTCACGGGGTTTTAAGGCTACAAGTGGAGTTAGAAGGTGAAGTTGTAAGAAGAGTTAAACCTGTTATTGGATATCTTCATACAGGTATGGAAAAAACAGGTGAAGAACTTGCATACTTTCAAGGTCCTACAAATACAACAAGAATGGATTATCTTTCCCCACTATTTAATGAATTAGTTTTTTCTCTAACCACTGAAAAATTACTAAATATAGAAGTTCCAGAAAGGGCAGACTCAATACGAATATTGATGACAGAATTAAACCGAATCTCATCTCATTTAGTAGCTCTTGCTACAGGGGGAATGGACATTGGAGCATTGTCAATGATGATATTTGGTTTTAGAGAAAGAGAATTAATTTTGAACTTTTTTGAAAAAACTACCGGATTAAGAATGAACCATAACTATATAAGGCCAGGGGGTGTTGCGGCTGATTTACCAGACAATTGGCAAAAAGACGTAAAAGAAATATTAAAAGTTATTCCAGAGAAACTAAAAGACTATGACGAAATGCTTCTTGATAATCCTATATGGAAAGGAAGGCTAAAAAATGTTGGTATTTTAACAACAGAAGAGTGTTTAGCTTATGGTATAACTGGACCAAGCCTTCGTGCATCTGGATTTTCATGGGATTTAAGAAAAATGCAACCTTATTCGGGGATTGAAAATTATGAATTTGAAGTACCACTTTTAACTGATAGTGATGTTTTTTCAAGGTGGAGAATAAAGGTTTTGGAAATATTTGAAAGCTTGAAAATAGTTGAACAAGTGATGGACACAATTCCGAAAGGACCTTACAGAATTCAAGACAAGAAAGTAACACCACCTCCAAGGAAAAGACTGGATGAATCAATGGAAGCTCTGATTCACCATTTTAAAATTTATACAGAAGGTTTCAAAGTTCCTCCCGGAGAGGCTTATGTAGCAGTTGAATCCCCAAGAGGAGAGCTCGGCTGCTACATAGTTTCAGACGGTACCGCTAAACCATATCGCATGCATATTAGAGGCCCATCCTTTTGTAATCTACAAGCACTTCCTGTAATAATGGCTGATAGTCCAATTGCTGATGCAGTTGCAGCAATTGCTTCTTTGGATCCAGTAATAGGAGATGTAGACAGATGACTTGGGATTCAAAATTAATCAAAAAGGCTGAAGAAATTATAAAACTATATCCTCAGAAAAGATCTGCTCTTGGCCCTCTTTTGTATCTAGCACAAAATAAAGAAGGGTATATAGATGATGATTCGGTTGTAGAGATTAGTAATCTTTTAGGAATTACCGAAGTTCAAGTTAGATCTGTTGCTTCTTTTTATACAATGTATAAACAAGAACCAACAGGAAAATATTTATTGAGTGTATGTAAATCTATTTCTTGTGAAATTAATAATTCAAAAGAGGTTATAGGTGGAATTAAAGAATTTACAGGTTTATCAAGTAATGAAACGGACCCAGAAAAAACTTTTACTTTCGAAGAGGTTGAGTGTATAGGAGCTTGTGGAGGAGCTCCTGCAGTACAAGTTAATTATGAAACTATTGAAGGAGTTACTCCTGAGAAAGCTTTAGATCTATGTAAATACTTAAAAGAGGAAGAGCCAAAAGTAATAGTTGCTGATGACTTACAAGAAAAGTTTGGTGGCATAAAGTCGTTTGAATGGGCAATAGAAGATAATTCAGGAACTTCAACTACAGCACCTGGATTTCAAATTATTGGAACAGCAGAGGAAAATTAATCATGAAAGAAACCTTATTACTAACAAAACACATGAGAGAAAATCCTGAAAATAGTCACTTAATTGAGGTCTACGAAAAGAATAATGGGTATAGTGCAGCTAAAAAAGCTTTAAAAGAGAACAACCCTGGAGAAATAATTGAAGAGATTAAGACTTCAAATATTAGGGGAAGAGGGGGCGCTGGTTTTCCAACAGGAGTTAAGTGGGGGTTTTTAGCTGAAGATGAAGAAAGATATCTAGTTATAAACGCTGATGAGTCAGAACCTGGGACTTTTAAAGATAGGATTTTGCTTGAAAGAGATCCTCACCAATTAATTGAAGGAGTAATTATTACTTGCTTTGCCTCAAATATCTCAAAAGCTTTTATTTACGTTAGAGGAGAATACGCTAAACCAGCGAGAAGGGTTCAGGATGCTGTTGAGCAAGCATATGAAAAGGGGTATCTGGGTAAAAATATATTTGATTCAGGAAAAGACCTAGAAGTTGTTGTTCATCTTGGAGCTGGTGCTTACATATGCGGAGAAGAAACGGCATTACTTAATTCCCTAGAAGGCAGAAGAGGAGAACCAAGATTAAAGCCTCCATATTTTCCAGCAGTTAAGGGCCTTTATAATAAACCAACTTTAGTTAATAACGTTGAAACAATATCTTCTGTTCCTTGGATAATAAATAATTCAGGAAAAGATTATGCAAATTTAGGAGTAGAAGGCTCAACAGGTACAAGAATTTTTAGCTTATCTGGACATGTAAACACTCCAGGTAATTTTGAAATTGAAATGGGTTGTTCTTTTGGGGAATTTATAGACACCTTTGGAAAAGGGATAAGAGAAAATAAATCTGTAAAAGCTTATATTCCTGGTGGAGCATCTGCCCCATGGTTTACTGGGGAACAACTAGATATAAAAATGACAATAGACGACGTCGCTGATGCAGGTTCAATGCTAGGTTCAGGTGCTGTAGTTGTTATGGATGAAGATACAAACCTAGTCTTAGCTGCCAAAAGTATAGTTAGCTTTTTTGCTCATGAATCATGTGGACAATGCACTCCATGTAGAGAGGGTACTACTTGGCTAGAAATGATATTGGATAGAATTGCGAGCGGAAGAGGCAGGGCATCAGATATTGATCTATTGCTTGACGTTTGTGACAATATTTCTCCAGGGTTAACCTGGCCTCCTAAAATGACCACTATTTGCCCACTAGGACCTTCAGCAGTTTCACCTATTACATCACTAATGCATAGCTTTCGCGAAGAAGTAGAAAGCTTGCTTCCTAGGAAAGTATTAATTAATAATGAGTGAAGAAATTAAATTTACAGTAAATGGAACTGAGCTTGAAGCTAAATCAGGTGAATTATTGATTGAGGCTTGTGAAAATTCTGGAATCCATATACCAAGATTTTGCTGGCATAAAAGACTAGAACCAGTTGGAATGTGTCGAATGTGTCTTGTTGAGGTAGAGACACCAAGAGGAAAAGCATTAGTTCCGTCCTGCACAACAGAAATAACAGAAGATCTTGTAGTTGATACTGAATCTGAGGTAGTAAAAAAAGCACAAGAAGGTATATTAGAGTTTTTATTAATTAACCATCCACTAGACTGTCCTGTCTGTGATAAAGCCGGGGAATGCCCACTCCAAGATCAAACCATGGCCTATGGTCCAGGTGAGTCAAGATTTGTTGAAGAAAAAAGACATTTTGAAAAACCAATACCTATTTCTGAAATCATACTTCTTGATAGAGAAAGGTGTATTCTTTGTGCAAGGTGTACAAGGTTTTCAGACGAAATTTCAGGAGACCCATTAATTGAATTTATACAACGTGGTAACAAAACGGAAGTAAATACTTTTCCTAATGAGCCATTTAGATCATATTTTTCTGGCAACACAGTACAGATTTGTCCAGTTGGCGCATTGACTTCTACATCCTACAGATTTAAGGCAAGGCCTTGGGATTTAAAGAGTATATCATCGACATGTAACTGTTGTTCGGTAGGTTGTTCTATAGAGTTAAATACTTCGCAGAATAAAATGTTAAGAATTTTAGGTGAAGACAATGAATTTACCAATCAAGGTTGGCTTTCAGATAAAGGTAGATATAACTTCGATTACCTACATTCTGAAAATAGGGTTTTAAATATTTTGGAAAAAAACGATGACTCCTTTAATGAAATCTCAACATCTGAAGCTATCAAGAAAATTACAAGTAAAGTTAAAGAATTAAAAAATCCAAATATTAAATTTCTTATAGGCTCTCATAGTACAAATGAAGAATATTTTGTAATTAACCAAATTTCTAATCACCTCAATAAAGATAAATTCTTGAGTAAAGAGAAATCAAACGTATATTTTTGTGATGATTTGTTATCTAGAGGTTATTTTGAAGAAAAATATACTCAAGCAACTTTTGAGGATTTAGACAAATCTGAAACCATAGTTCTTTGGTCGGAGGATATTAAAGACAACTTACCAGTTCTTTATTTAAGAATTAAAAAGGCAGTAAGAAATGGTGCCAAGTTAATTGTTTTTGGGCATACAAATACGGCAATAGCAGGATTAGCAGATTTTTATTTTGGAAAGGATGTTGTTTCAAATAATTTTGACTTAATGTTAAATCCAGCAGAATTAAAAGACTTTAAAAACAATGTAGAAGGAAAAAGAGTCACAGCTATTGTAGGAAAGGCAGCAGTTTCACAGAAAAAAGAATCTTTAGATAAGCTAGTAGATTACTTGAATGAAATATCAGAATTAAAACTATTTAATTCATTTAGTAAAGGAAATACTTTTGGAGCTTTACAAAATATTCATGAAATTAAAGGATTAAATGAATTTTCAACAGAATTTGATAATGAAGAAAAGAATATTGTTTTCACTATTGGTGTAAATCCAGTAAATTCCTCTTATTTTGGTAAAGCAATTAAAGAAAATCTAATTGCAGCAGATTACGTAATTTCCTTAGATTTATTTATCAATGACACAACTGAACTTGCTGACCTAATTCTTCCAACTACCTCATTAGGAGAGAAAGAAGGGACTATTACAAATATGGAGATGAGGGTAATGAAGCAAAATAAAATACTTCCTGCTCCTGGTTCAACATTGTCTGAATGGGAATATTTAATCGGGATTCTTAATGCAATGGGAATAAATATTGAATATAAAAATGAAATTGAAATAAATGCTGACCTAGTAAGGGACTATTCAGATAAAGAGTCTTTGCCGACTTTTGATAACTTAAATAAGCCCAGCAATCTTTATGGAGTTATAAACACTAAACCTATAAATATAACAACCAAAGATTTAAAAAAGCAGGACTTTCCTTTATTAATGGTTAGAAGGCTTTATGGAGATTCAAGTACACAGATAAATTCACCTTCAATTTCAATGTTAGGTTCCGAAAGGTTTATTGAATTGAATTCTTCAACAGCAGAAAAATATGGAATTAGCTCTAAAGTTGGAAACTTTATACAGGGGAGTAATTCAATCTCAATTAAAATCGATATTAATAATTTACTACCAGATGATTTGGTTATAGCCCCAATCAATAGAAGGGGGTTTGAAAATATTGACCCAAGTAAAGATTTTGAAATAACTGAAGCTAGAAACAGGGAGGAATTAAGTGTCAACTGATTTAATTATCTCTGGTATTAAAGCATTTCTAATTTTAGGTCTACTTTTAACAAATACTATATTGTTGATTTGGTTGGAGAGAAAACTGGTTGCTGGAATGCAATCAAGAGTAGGACCTGATAGAGCAGGGCCTTTCGGTATTTTACAAACTGTTGCTGATGCTATAAAGCTATTACTAAAAGAACAAATCATGCCCCTTAAAGCTGATAGGGCAATGTATTTATTAGCACCTATTATTGCTTTAGTGCCTTCATTTCTAATATTTATGATTATTCCTCTTGGTCCAGATTTAAATTTAGAAATAAATGGACAAAATATTATAGTTCCGCTTGTTGGTGCTGACTTAAATGTTGGAGTTTTGTTCTTTCTAGCGCTTTCATCAATAGCTGTTTACAGTGTAGTTCTTGCTGGGTGGTCCTCTGGTTCCAAGTATCCACTTTTAGGAGGTGTAAGAGCATCTGCTCAAATGATTTCTTACGAGGCTGCAATGGGTCTATCGCTTGTTCCCGTTATTTTATACTCAGGATCAATGTCCATGAGTGAAATAGTAAGAAGTCAATCAGGTCATTTATCAAGCCCTATACCTTTCTTGGATGCTTTTGTAAGCATCATTCCAAAATGGAATATATTTCCTCAATTTGTAGCATTTGCAATTTTCTTCATAGCTTCTGTAGCTGAAGTAAATCGAGCACCTTTTGACCTTGTTGAAGCAGAACAAGAATTAGTAGGTGGATTCCATACAGAATATTCTGGTTTTAGGTTTGCTATGTTTTTCTTAGCGGAATATATAAATATGTTTAATATGTGTGCAATTACAGCAACATTCTTTTTAGGAGGATGGCTAGGTCCAACATTTTCAAACTTTCTACCCCCTATTCTTTCGGCTTTTATGCCAACAATTTGGTTAGGCGTTAAAACATTTGCACTCTTATTCATCTATGTATGGATTAGAGCAACTCTACCTCGCTTAAGATACGATCAGTTAATGGAATTAGGATGGAAACGACTAATACCTATATCACTTATATGGTTAATTCTTTCTTCCATTGTTTTAGGTTTAAGAGAATTTGGATTGCCATGGAGTTAAGAAGCTTATGAGTATGGGATACGATTTACTAAAAGGATTAAAAGTAACTTTTAAGGAGTTGTTTAGAAAATCTGTTACTGATAAATATCCTAAGGAATTTAGAGAAAAGCCTCAGCGCTTCCACGGTAGACATGTTCTTAATAAATATGAAGATGGGATGGAGAAGTGTATAGGTTGTGAATTATGTGCAGGAGCGTGTCCGGCTCAATGCATATACGTAAGGGGCGAAGACAATCCGGAAGACAATCCGGTAAGTCCTGGCGAGCGTTATGGCTTTATTTATGAAATAAATATGTTGAGATGTATCTATTGTGCTTTGTGCGTTGAGGCGTGTCCAACTGAAGCCATTACTATGACTTCTTTATTTGAAATGAGTGTTGCTAATAGAGATGAAGCAGTTTTTGACAAGTCTGTCTTATTAGTAAATGATGATGGCGATCCTAACACTCATGAAGAACAAACAAAATTAACCAATCCTGAAGAATTGAAAAAAGCTGATGGATGGATGAGAGCCACTTCCTCAAATGGAAATCCTGATTTTCAAAATACTATTGGATGGACAGGTTCTTTAGGGGTTGGTAAAAGAGACCCTGAAAAAGGGCAAACTTTAGAAGAAGAATAATTATGTTAGATTTATTTTTATTTGCTATACCTGCTGCATTTGTTTTAGCGGGAGCTTTAATAGTTATATTTGCAAAAAATCCTGTTCATAATGCTATGGGACTTGTTTTAACTCTTGCTTCTTTGGCAGTTGTGTACATAACATTAAACGCAACTTTTGTAGCAATGGTACAGATGCTAGTTTACGCGGGTGCTGTCATGACTCTTTTCTTATTTGTAATAATGATGATTGGCGTTGATAAAGCTGAACAAACAAAAGAAGAAATAAAAGGTCAAACCTTCCTTGTATTAGGAACCTTAATTTTATTAGGTTCATTACTAACTTATATAGTTATTAATTCAGGATTTAAATGGGATCTATGGTTTCCAGCTGTTGATTACAGCATTGAGGGAACACCCGACGTATTAGCAGGCTCCCTATTTACCTCTTGGATTTTCCCCTTTGAAGTTATTTCAATACTGTTAATTGTTGCTGCAACAGCAGCTATTGCTTTGGCTTACGATACAAAAACCAGGAGAGATGATGATTGAAGTCACTACTGATTGGTACCTAACTTTAGCTGCTCTACTTTTTTCAATTGGATTTATCGGAATGATGGTACGTAAGAATGCCTTAATAATGTTTATGTGTATTGAATTAATGCTTAATGCAGTTAACTTAACTTTTATAACTGCATCAAAACATTTTGGACAAATTGAACCTCAAATCTCGGTTTTCTTTGTTCTTGTAGTAGCCGCTGCTGAAGTAGTTGTTGGATTAGCAATAATTGTTTCTATATTCAAGAAACAAGAAACAGCTTCTGTAGATATATTGAGATCATCGAGGGGTTAAGTTGGAGTATATTTTATTAGTTGTGATATTTGTCCCCTTAATGGTTTCAATATTTTTAAATTCAATATCGAAATTCTTAAATGAAAGATTGACTACTTTTGTAACAATTAATGGAGCACTTTTATCATTTTCTATTTCTCTATTTATGTTTGGTGCTTTGCTTTTAGATAAATTTAAACCGATATCTTTAAATTTATTTACCTGGATACCTAACCCCGACATAAGTTTTGAATTCTTACTAGATGGACTATCAGGTACTATGATGCTACTTGTTACTGGATTAGGTTTAGTAATACAAATATTTTCAACTTCATATATGAGTGGAGATCCGAGGTTTGTTAAATATTTTGTTTATTTTAATTTCTTTGTTTTCTCAATGCTTTTACTAGTTATGTCATCAAATTTTTTAGTTATGTTTTTTGGCTGGGAGCTTGTAGGTTTAAGTTCATACTTTCTGATTTCATTTTGGTCTGAGAAAAAAGAAGCAGCAAAAGCTGGCAACAAAGCTTTTGTATTAAATCGTATTGGAGACTTTGGCTTTTTAATTGCGTTAATGATGATATTGAATACTTTCGATACATTTACTTTCAAAAAAATATTTGAAGCAACCTTATTAAACCAACCAGATAATTTGGATATTATTTTAATTTTTCTAATGATTGGAGCTTTTGGAAAGTCTGCTCAGCTACCTTTGTTTAGTTGGCTGCCTGATGCTATGGAAGGTCCTACTCCTGCAAGTGCTCTAATCCATGCCGCAACTATGGTTACAGCAGGTGTCTTTATGTTGGTTAGAGTTTCACCTTTATTACAGTTTTCAGAAATCACAAGTATTTTAGTTATAAGTATTGGCTTAATAACTGCCTTAGTATCTGCTTTTGCAGCTATAAACCAAGATGATATAAAGAAAGTTCTTGCTTATTCAACAATCTCGCAACTTGGATTTATGTTCATAGCTATTGGTGCAGGAGCTTACGTTGCTGCAATATTTCATTTGGTTACTCACGCATTTTTCAAAGCTTTACTTTTCTTAGGTGCTGGAGCAGTAATACATGAAATGCATCATGAACAAAATATTCAAAAAATGGGAGGTTTAAAGAAAAAAATGCCTTTCACTGCAGCAATGATGGGTATTGGAACATTAGCAATTTCTGGAATCCCACCACTTGCTGGCTTTTGGTCAAAAGATGAAATCTTAGCTTCTGTTTTCTCTAAGGGAGGAATATATTATGGATTTTGGCTTCTTTCGTTACTAGCTGCATTTTTAACTGCATTTTATATGGGAAGACATTGGCTACTAATTTTCCATAAAGACCCTACAACAGATATTGAAAATGTTCATGAAGCACCAAAAATGATGACAAGACCATTACTACTCCTAGGTATGTTCTCTATCTTTATAGGTTTCATTAACACACCATTTTTTCATGGATTAGAAAAAGTTCTTCATTACACATTAATCGATGTAGAGGTTACTCATTTACCTGAAGGAATAACTGTTGTAATTCTTGCATTGTTATCAATAGGGGCTGGCTTCACAGGACTGGGTGTTGCCTATTTAATATATATTGTTGATATATTCTCTTACTTTAAATTTGAGATTCCTTTTACAAAGGAAGTAAAAGATCTTTCATACAACGTTTTATATCTGAATAAAATAGGAAATCAGATTTTTGTTCAAGTACCAAAATCGTTAGCAAGAAAAACAGCAGTGCTAATAGATGGATTGATAATTGATGGTTTTGTTAATGGGGTTTCAAGTCTTTTTTACAAATCATCAAAAACCATTTCTGTAACACAATCAGGGTTGGTTAGAAATTATGTTGTATACTTTGGCTTTTTTCTACTTCTTCTAATCTCAATCTTTATAGCAACACCGTTGATTATATTATGAGTACTTTAATTTATACTCTATTGTTATTCCCACTATTTGGTTCTTTAATTATTTTTACTATGCCAAAGAATAGATCAGAATTATTTAGACCTATTGCACTTTTTGTAAGCATGATCCCATTTGGTCTTTGTTTATATTTATTTACAAATACAAAATCTAAAGGATCTTATATTGACATTGATACAATAAATTGGATTCAATCTTATGGAATTAATTTAACTTTTGGTATTTCTGGTATGTCTCTATTGCTTTTATTTTTAACAGCAATATTGACTCTTTTGTCCTTTTTCTCAGTAACTGAAAAATACTCTCAAAGCAAAGGGTTTATTGGCTCAATACTAGTTTTACATTTTGCTGTTAATGGTGTCTTTTTAAGTGGTGATTTGCTTTCTCTCTTTATATTCTTTGAAGCTCTTCTAATTCCTATGTATTTCCTAATGGGTATCTGGGGAGGAGAGAACAAAAGATATGCAACGATTAAATTTATTATCTATACAGTATTTGGTTCCGTTTTTATTTTTATTGGAACGGTCTATGCAGGTGTAATAAGTTATTCTTCAACTGGTCGGTTGGCTCTAGATTTCATTACTCTTTCTTCAATCTCATTCACTGCTGAACAATCAAAAACCCTGTTTCTTTTATTTACTTTTGGTTTTTTAATTAAAGTACCAATATTCCCTCTTCATACTTGGTTGCCAGATGCTCACGTTGAAGCACCAACTGCAGGAAGTATATTATTAGCTGGTGTTTTACTAAAAGTAGGAGCTTATGGAATACTAAGGGTTTCTATTCCTTTTTTCACCGAAGGTTTTATAGAATATAAATTTATTATTGCCGTCTTATCTGTAATAGGGATTATCTATGGTGCAATTGTTGCTATTGCTCAAATAGACATAAAGAGACTTATAGCTTATTCTTCTGTAAGCCACATGGGATTTGTAATGCTAGGTATTTCAGCTGGTAATTATTTAAGTTTAGAAGGTGCAATTATTCAAATGGTTAATCATGGTCTTACGACAGGCGCATTATTCATGCTTGTTGGTTTTATATATGAAAGACGACATACAAGAAGAATATCTGATTTTGGAGGATTAAAAATTTCAATGCCAAAGTATGCAGCAATATTTCTATTTTGCTCCTTTGCTTCAATTGGTCTTCCAGGATTAAATGGGTTTGTAGGCGAATTCATGATACTAATGGGAAGCTATTCTACATATAAACTTTTATCTGGTTTTGCAGCATTCGGTGTTGTTCTAGCTGCTATATATATGCTTTGGGCGTATCAAAGAATGTTTACTGGAGAGATTTCTATAAGCGAGAATCAAGAGCTTAAAGATTTAGATACTAAAGAAATGATTTCCGTTGTTCCTTTAGCGGTTTTAATGTTATTTATTGGGATCTATCCAAGCTTTGTTGAAAGCTATGTTGCACAAGACGCTTTAGTAATTTCAAACTTAATTGAGCTATTTAATGGAGGATTAAATTGAGTACTATTGGCGATATAATCGGTTTTAATCTAATTGTTATTGGTCCAACATTGGTCTTAGTAGCTACCGCATTGTTACTTTTGTTTTGCACTATAACAATTGAGACTTCAGTTTTTATTAAGCAAAGCATTACTTTAATGGGAATCTTGGCAACAATATTTACAGTATTTTTAAAATTTGGTTTATTTTTTACAGATGGAGTATCTTCCTACTTTTCAGAAAAAATATTACTAGATGAATTTTCACTTTTTGGAAATGTGCTTATTTCATTAATTCTCCTTTTTAACTTCACATCAATTTGGAACACCTCAGCTGAGGTGAAGGACAAAACCACAGAAGCAATAATTTTAACTTTGATGAGTGCTTCTGGATTTATGTTAATGATTGATGCTGAGAATTTTATGATGCTTTTCATTGGTTTAGAGATAGGCTCTATAAGTCTTTATGCTTTAGCTGGAATAAACAGAGGTGATTTATTAAGTAACGAGGCAGCCTTAAAATACTTTCTACTTGGTTCTTTAGCTTCATGTGTACTTGTTTATGGAGTGGCCTTAATTTATATATCACTCTCAATTTCAGGTTTTTATGACACAGCAATTGCTATTTCATATATAGGCCCTCCAAACGTACCTTTAACAACCTTTATTGGATTCTTGCTTCTAGTTGTTGGTTTATTATTCAAGGTTGCTGCTGCCCCATTTCAATCATGGGCACCAGACGTTTATCAAGGATCTCCAACAGGATATGTTGGATATATGGCATCAGTTGCAAAAGTAGCTTCATTTCTTGTCCTATGTAGGCTCTGTGTAGTTTCACTAAGATTTGT
Organism: uncultured Candidatus Actinomarina sp.; assembly: GCA_902565645.1. Classification (GTDB taxonomy): domain Bacteria; phylum Actinomycetota; class Acidimicrobiia; order Actinomarinales; family Actinomarinaceae; genus Actinomarina. The sequence continues at coordinate 94,351 of CACFFJ010000001.1, read as the reverse complement.
AATAGATAATTTCGATCTATTTTTTGTGGTAGTAGTAATAGCTTCAATTTTTATCGGCTCATTTTTTGCAACAGTTCAATCAGATTTAAAGAGGCTTATTGCATATAGTGGCGTTATACAGTCTGGCTTCATTCTTTCTGGAATTGTATCTGGTGTAAACGGTACAAGTGCTTCCATATTTTATATGACTGCATATGTAATTCAATTAATTGGTATATTTATTATTTTTACAGTTATAAGTGGAAGACTATCTTCAAATTTTTCTATAGAAAATATATCGGGCCTTTTTGTTGAAAACAAATTTCTAACAATATGTTTTAGCATTTTTATGCTTGGTTTAGCCGGAATACCACTTACTAGTGGTTTCATTTCAAAATTTATATTGATAACTAATCTTTGGTCATATGAAAGTTATCTATTAGTCGTCATACTAATGTTGTCTACTGTTGCTGGGTTTTATTTCTATTTACGACCAATTTGGATAGCTGCGATAGAAAAATCTGAGTCACCTGTTGAAAAAATCACTCTTTCAAGGTCTCATGTTCTTTCATTAAGTGTTTTGGCCTTTGCAACTATTTATTTTGGTTTGTTACCTAATTCTTTAATTAATATATCTCGCTGGGTTATACAAAATTATTTATAATGATATCAAAAATCACCCCTCCTGCTGCTTTTTTACATCAAGGTGGTTGGGATGAAATCCTTTGGTTTCTTGTCCCAGCATTACTACTTACGTGGTTAAGAAAAAAACAAAGAGAAGAGAATCTGGAAGAATAATTTACTACTACTTAACTTTCCTTATATAATTATTTTATGATTGAAATTAAAAATCTAACCATGAAATACAAAAATGGTAAAGGTGTAGATGATATCAATATCTCTGTTGACGATGGGGAAGTTAAAGCGTTACTAGGACCAAATGGTTCAGGGAAATCAACAACAATGAGAAGTTTTATGGGTTTTTTGAATTCATCCGAGGGTTCTCTTAAGGTAGCCGGAATAGATACTATAGCCAACCCTGTTGAAGCTAAAGAAATAATCGGATATCTCCCAGGAGATCCACAACTTCCACAAAATTTAAATTCTAAGTCATTATTTAAACTTGGTGCAGATATGAGAGGTCAGTCCATAGATTATGCAATGGAGTTAGCAGAAAAGTTTGAGTTAGATGTGAAACAAACAGTTAAAGAACTTTCAAAAGGAAACAGACAAAAAACTGCTGTTATATTGGCATTGTTACATAAACCAAAAGCTTTAGTTCTTGACGAGCCGACTTCAGGCTTAGATCCTTTTCACCAGAGAACATTTTTTGAGACTATTGAAGAATTTTCTAATAACGGAGCATCTGTTTTACTATCTTCACATATAATTTCTGAGGTAGAGAAAGTAGCTGACACAATGGCTGTTCTTAAGGTAGGTTCAAAAATTTATGACGAATCATATAAGACATTCAAAAAGAAAGCAAAAGATGAAGGTAAGGAATTAGAAGATGCCTTTTTTGAATTTTACGATAGAGAGAAGTAGTAATGTTTAATTATTTAAAATATATGTTGAGTGTTCCGAAAAAATTTATAATTACATGGGCTATAGCTCCAGCCATATATTTTCTTATACTACCTTTAGCTTTTGCAAATGACAGTGTTGAGGATTTAGTGATTGATACCCAGAGGGAAGCATTTAGGGGTATGTCTGAAAATGAGACCATGATGAATTTATTGGGAATATCAGATTGGGACAATGTTTTTACGCTTGAGGGCATGGTTTCAGCTTACTTTTTAAGTCTTTTTGGGATTATCTTGGTTGCCGTAGCCACTATTGTTTTATTAAATAAGATGGGTTCAAAGGCTGAAGAAGATGGTACATTTGAATTCGTAGCCTCTCTTCCAATGACAAGATCAACTATTTACTTAACACAATCAGTTGTAGCTGTTTTATTCGGGTTGGTTATTACTTTTACATGGACAAATGTTATGTATATACCAGTAGCAACAATGGAGTTAAGCCAAACATTAGATTACGCACCGCTGATGAAAGCAACATTAATGGCAGGTCTAGCAGGAGTTAGTTATGGTGTATTAGGTTTTGCTTTAGGTGCTTATACTGGAAAATCATCTTCTGCGTGGGCTTTTGGTGCTGGACTTATGGCCCTTGAATGGATTTCAACTTCATTGAGTGGTACTAACGACTTCTTTCTCTGGATTGACGATAATATCTCATCCTTTGGAGCTTACGGGGCTCCCTATCAAGATGGATTAATTGGTGGAGATATAGGTCTTGTATTAGCAAAAATTTCTATCTTTTTAATCATTGGTTTTGTTGGATTTAGAAATAGATCTTTAAATCTAAGGTAAATTTTTTTCATAGAACGATTTTTCGCTTAAAATTGTAATATGCCAGTTTATTCAAGAACCATAACTGTAAATACAGACATTGAATCTGCTTTTAATTTTACTGCCGACTTCAGAAACTTAGATAAATGGAATGAAGGTGATGAGGCAGAACTTATTACAAAGGAACCCTTAAGAGAGGGCTCAGTATTTAAAGTAAAAACACATTTTAACAATAGAGAAATGGTTTTGGATTACGAAGTAATTGAGTGGGGAGCACCTCTTCGAGCTTCACTAAGAGCAAATACTAATAATTTTGAATTAGTAGATACTATATTTTTATCTGCGAATGCTAAAGGCACTGAACTCACCTACTCAATAGATATTAAATACAAGGGAATTTTTATCATTATAGGATTATTTTTTGGTCCTAAGTTTAAAAAATTAATGGATACAAATATAAAGAATCTTGAAGAAGTTCTCAACCCCCTCTAAATTTGTCTTTGTTTTATCAGCTTTTCTATTTGTATTTGCTTGTGGAAATAACGAAAATTCAAGTATGAGCTCAGAAATTAATGAATTTCCATCAATTCAGGGAAATAACTTAAACAAAGTTAAAAAAATTGTACCTGATGATTTTGTTGATAGAGATTTAATTGTTATTGTTGCATTTCAACAATGGCATCAACCTTTAGTTGATGAGTCAATTGAAAATCTTGAAAAAGATAAACTAGATTTAACACATAATATTATCGAAGTTCCAACAATTAGAAAGTCTACAAAACTGAATGAAATTTATCTAGACGGAGTCATGAGAAGAGCTATAAGAGAAGACAGAATCAGAAATAGAACAATAACAGCCTATATTGATAAAGAAGAATTTAAACAAAGTCTAGAAATACCTGATGAACAATCTATATATTGGTTTTTGATAGAAAAAGATTCAAGAAATATTCTCTTAAGAGGTTCAGGGGTAATAACCCCTAAAGAAGTAAATCTAATTAAATCAAATTAAATTAAATATAGCTTGTAGCTAGATATACAACGACAAGTGCGATTATTAACATTACACCATTTAACATTCCTCTAATAGCTGCACTTAATTTATTCCCAAGCAAGCTGTGTAAAGCAATTATTCCAGCAGCTACTGAAAGAAAAATTAATTCGTTCATCCAATTAGAAGATGAATCAGTAGTTAATTGAATTAAACTATTTGAACTAAATGCAACCCAGAAAGAACCCCAAGATATCTTAGTAAATGATCCACGAAGAGTATTTGTTGTATTTTTTGATGGGTCAATTTTGTATAACTTTGGTGCAAAAACTGCCCATGTAACCATTGAGCCAAGCCAAATACATAAACTTACCATGTGAACAAATGTTAAAATATTTTCCATATTTCTATGATACAAAAGAATAAAGATAAGAATAATTGAGTAATATAAAAATATGGCAAAACTTTATTTTTACTATGCAGCTATGAATGCTGGAAAAAGCACAAACTTACTTCAGTCAGCATACAACTATGAAGAAAGAGAGATGCGTTCATTGATTTTTACTCCAAAATTAGATGATAGATTTGGAGAAGGAAAAATTACTTCAAGGATAGGTTTAGAAAGAGAAGTTGAGAAATTTGAAGGCGAAGACGACCTTTATGTTTGGACCGCACACGAACATCAACGTGAACCGATTTCTTGTGTTTTAGTTGATGAAGCCCAATTTTTAACACCAAAGCAGGTTTTACAACTTACTTTGGTAGTGGACAAACTAAAAATACCTGTACTTTGTTATGGATTAAGAACCGATTTTAGAGGGGAGCCTTTTCCAGGAAGCGCATATCTTTTAGGTTGGGCAGATGAATTAGTTGAGCTTAAAACAATATGTAAATCTGGTAAAAAGGCTACATTTAATGCTCGGCTTGATGAAGAGGGAAATAGAGTAACTGAGGGAGACCAAATCTCTATAGGGTTAAATTATGAAGCTCAAGCAAGAGATGTTTTCGAATTAGACAAAGTCTCTCCTATTGACTATCAAATACCAGAAGCTAATTAGTTACTAGTTTCAACAGGCGGCTCAGGTCTTGTTGCAAGCCAAGTGCATAATGCAATTCCGAAACCACCAAAAATTAAATCACCAACTAATGAGAAAACTAAATAAATTGTCAAAATAAAAGTTGGAATAATCATTGCTATAGCAAGTTTCTTAGCTCTTCTAGACAAACCTCTATATGTCTTCCAGTTGAGAATTATTGGACCAAAGATTCTATGATTTTCTAACCATGCTGTAAATCTTTCAGAGCATTTTGAAAAAGCCCAAGCTGAGATGAGTATAAATACTGTTGTTGGTAATCCTGGTACTACAATTCCAATGTATCCCAAAGATAATGAAAGAACTCCAATTGTAAAGAAAAATGGTTTATGGATTGATAAAAATATTTTTGGATAAAATTTATAGAGAATTAATAGTACAAATATTCCTCCACCTATATATGAAAAAATTATTGTAGGGATTTGCTCTAAGAAGTTAGTCATACGACAAACACTCTTTTAGCAATAAATTTATCTATACCGAAGTAGTTATTGTTATCTGTAGTAATGGTTATTGAGAATTCCCCAGCATCAGCAATACTAACTTTACTTCCCGGAATCATATTATGTGTCTGTAAGAAATCTATCATTGAGCTATCTTTTTTTAGTTCTTCAGTTATTTTTTCAATAGAATAACTTTTTTTTGATTCTACATCTAAAAGTGGGTACATTTCTTTTTCTTTATAATCTGAATATGGGATGGGATTACCAAAAGGTCCTGTTGTTGGGTTTCCTAAGATCTTTAGCATTGCTTTTTCTGTAGTTGGGCTTAAGATATTTTCCCACCTAGAGGATTCTTCGTAGACTTCGTTCCAAGGTAAGTCCAAAACTTCTGATAAGAATCTCTCAGTTATCCTATGTCTTCTAGTGATTATTTTTGCTAAACATAAGCCCTTATCAGTTAATTTAAGATTTTCCCCAAAAGACACTAAACCACTATTTTGCATTCTACCTATAACTTGTGATACGTTTGCTCTGCTAGATTCTAACCAGTCAGCCACTCTTGTTTTTTTAAGCTCAATACCTGCTTCTTGTAAATGATAAATAGCCTCTGCATGAGAAAAAAAGGACGTTGGAAATTTCTCAATCAATTCTTGACCATCTTTTTCATGAGATAAAATATTTTTTGATTTATCCATAACCACTTATAATGTTAACAGGTATTAACAAAACATGAGAAATTGTGAATTAGATTTTAAATTAAAAAGCGGGGCAGCCAACCAAAGCTGTTAATGCAAAAAAAGCTACCCAAATAAATGGTTCAAATTTTCTAATAAGTTTGGGATCTTTTTCTTGTTCTTTTATATTTATATCCATTTCTTTTATACTAATCATCGTCTAAAATAAGAGTATGGCGTGTCCATTTGCTTATATACTTGCCGCATTCATGTGGGTTGTCCGTTCAGGCGGAAAAATATTCCCACGTGCTCTTATTAAGAGATTCGAATTAACAAAATAATTAAATTATTAAATATAATTATTGCTTTCCAAAACAAGTGACTCTAACAAATTTATAGTATCTTCTGAGTCATTTAAACAAGGTATATATGTCATATTCTTACCTCCGGCATCGATAAAGGTTTTCCTTCCACGGATATCAATCTCCTCTAAAGTCTCTAAACAATCAGAGATAAAAGAAGGGCAAACTATACCGATTGATTTTACTCCTTCACTAGGCATCTTAGCTAATCGTTTATCTGTGAATGGTTTTAACCAACCTGGCCCTATTCTTGACTGAAAAGTTATTTCCCAATTTTTCTGATTTAATTTAAGTTCCTCTGAGACTCTATTAGTCGCTTGGACTACATGTGCTTTATAGCATTTATTAGAACCTGGACACACCATTTCACAACAGTCTTCTGTAGAAAAACAGTGTAATCCTGTAGAATCTGTCTTTATTACCTGTCTTTTTGGTATTCCGTGGTAACTGAAAATTAACTTATCAAAATTATTTTGCTTCAAATAAGGCTTGATACTGTTTTTCAACGCTTCTATATATTTTTCATTGCTGTAGAAAGGGTTGATGAAGATGATATTAAGGTTTTCAAAAATTTTTTTTGAAATCCTTTTTACTTCTAATTCAGTAGTTAGCGTTGTTGCCATTGCATTATGGGGATATAAAGGAATAACAAAGAGTTTTTTACATCCTTGATTGCTCAATTTACTTAAAGCTTTTTCTATACTTGGCTCTTCATAGCGCATAGCAATTTCGATATTCCAATTAGTTCTTTCTTTTAGTTTTTTAGCAATTTGACTTGTAGACACTATCAAAGGGGAGCCCTTTGATGTCCAAATCTGACTGTAAGCTTCAAGTGTTTTCTTAGGTCTAAATGGGAGAATAAAAAATCTTAGTATAAATTGTTGAAGAAATTTAGGTAAATCAACAACATAATCGTCAGATAAAAAAACCTTTAAGTATCTTCTAACACTCTTTTTGTTAAGTTCTTGTGGTGATCCTAGGTTAACTAAAAGGACACCTTCATTCTGGCTTAATGACATTATTCAATAATAATTAAGATCTTAAAGAACAATAAATTTACTAATAATATTTTGAAAAATAATTACACTTAACTTTACTTGTTAACTACTATTAACAAAATAATAAGCAAATTAAAGGTTAATAAATTATGAATAAGAAATCAATCGCTTTAATCTCTGTACTTCTGATGTTGTTTGCTGCTTGTGCTGGTGAAGCTGGTCCACAAGGAGAACAAGGAGAACAGGGAGCACAGGGTCCTGCAGGTGAAGTTTCTGATGCTCAAGTTGCTGCAGCTGTTGAAGCTGCTTTGGCAGAACCAGAAACTGAAGTTGGAGGAACACTTGTAATTTATAGTGGTAGAAAAGAAAGCTTAGTTGCTGATGTAATCGCAGCATTTGCTGCTGAAACAGGAGTAACAGTTGAAGTTAGATACGCTAAAAGCGCTGCTTTGGCTGGAACCTTAGCTCTTGAAGGAGCAATTAGCCCAGCTGATGTTTTCCTATCACAAGATCCTGTAAGTCTTGGTGTTGTTGCAAAAGAAGGTTTGTTTGATGTATTGCCCGAAGATATATTAGACAATGTTCCTGCTTGGGCAGTTGATCAGAGAGGTTACTGGGTTGGTACATCTGGTAGATCAAGATCATTAGTTATTGACACAAGAGATGTAACTGAATCAGAACTTCCAGGAGACATTTACGGATTGAATGATGAAAAATTCCGAGGAAGATTGGGACTTGCTCCAAGCAACTCTTCATTTATTGCAATGATCGCTTGTATGATCGAACAAGACGGTGAAGAAAAAGTTGCTGAATGGTTGTCAGGAATTAACAGTCTTGATTATGGAGAATATCCAAAGAACTCTCCTCAAGTTGCAGCAGCAGATGCAGGTGAGTTAGACATCGGAATGATAAACCATTATTACACTTTAAGGGTATTGGCTGAAAATGGTGATAGTCCTGTAAAGAATGTATATTTGGATGGTGGTTGTGGTGCAATGGTTATGCCAGCAGGTGCAGGAATTTTGTCTTCTAGTCAAAATAAACCAGCAGCTTTAGCATTTATTGAGTATTTACACTCAACAAGTGCACAGGAGCATTTCACTAATACAGTATTCGAGTTCCCTCTCGTACCAGGTATTACACCAAACGCGCTTTTACCAGATATAAATAGTTTAAATTCTCCAACGGATTTGAACTGGTCAGCATTAGCTATATGGCAAGAAAAAGCTGTTGAGTTAATAGCTGGAGCAGGTTTTTAGAGTTTTCATTAATTAATTTCTTAGTCAGTCATTAATTAACTCGAAACCGAACCGGAAAAATCTGATCAGAGTAATCTGGTCAGATTTTTTCTTTAAATAACTACAATTAGGGGATATTCTTATAGTTGTGAAAACTCCTAAAGGATTGTTGCTTTCAAATATAGTTATACTTACAACTTTCTTAATGCCTGTGTTTTATATGGTTTGGAGATTTTTTACATTTACAAGGTCATTTGAAAGTTTTTTTGAGTCTTGGAATGTATATGGTTTATTGTTTAATACTATTTCTATGTTTTTTGTGGTTGTATTTTCAAGCGTAACAGTCGGGTTATTAATTTCAATATTATTAATCAGATTCGAAATTCGATATTCAAAAATATTATTCACATTATGTGCTTTACCATTAGTAATTCCCTCATATATCGGGGCCTTAACTTATGTATCAGCCTTTTCTCCAAAAGGATTATTTGTTCAATTATTTTCATTTACGGGTATTAGTGAAATAAACGGTATAGAAGGATTTATAGGTAGTTGGATAGCTTTAACTTTGTTTACATACCCTTATGTACAATTAATTTGTAGTAGTGCATTGAGAAATCTTGATTCAACAGTTGAAGAAGCTGCAAGATCTCTTGGAACAAAAAGATTCCGAATTTACACATCTGTAGTCATACCAAGATTAAAAAAACCAATTATATATTCATCTCTTTTAGTAGGTCTTTATGTGATCTCAGACTTTGGTGCAGTTTCGTTAATGAAGTATTCAACAATTACAAAAGCGATATACACTTATTACGAATTCAGCTTACTGGGCGATCCAATTATTTTTTATTCAGGGTTGTTAATTTTCTTAGCGTTAATAATTAGCTTCATACAAAGAGGGTCGGACGTCTCAAGGGCAGCAAAAGTTTCAGGAACACCTAGAATCCCAGCAAAAGTTGAATTGAGTTCAAGGAATAAATTTTTTGTCTATTTATTTTTTATTACGGTTATATTTTTTAGCTTGTTACTACCTGTTTCAGTTCTTTCTTACTGGTTAATAAGAGGCCTTTCAGTCGGGAATGACGTAAGGGCAGTTTTTGGAGGAGTAGTAGGTTCTTTTTCTGCCTCAATTGTTACTTCAATCCTTGCAGTAATAATTTCTATGCCGATAGTTATATTGATTTCTCAATATAGATCGAGATTTGGAGATGTTCTAGAGAAAGTAATTCTTTCATTGTATGGATTGCCTCATCTTGCTGTAGGAGTATCTATTTTGTTTATAACAATAAAAATCTTTCCATCTATATATCAAAGCTTTTTTGCTTTGGTAATTTCTTATTTAATTGTATTTTTACCTCAAGCTGTAGGAGGAGGTCAAGCCTCTATGGAACAAGTCAAAGCTTCTTATATTGACGCAAGTTCAAGTCTCGGTAAGTCAAAACTTGAGACTTTCCGTAAAGTTACCTTTCCTTTAATATATAGAGGCTTATTTGCTGGTGGGGCATTGGTTTTTCTTTCAACCATGAAAGAGCTACCACAGACACTATTACTAAGACCTACTGGTTTCAATACTATGGCTGTTGATGTTTGGTCCTTTGCATCAGAGGGTTTATTTACACAAGCAGCATTTTCTGCTTTTATATTGTTGGCAATAAGTGCAATTCCTACTTATATATTAAGTACGAGGAATTTAAATAGGTAAAAATGGTTTTTGACGATTTAATTATAAGAGCAAGGTCACTTAGCAAGTCTTATGGTGAAGAGGTTGTTCTAACAGACTTCAATTTAGATGTTTGGAAAGGTTCAATATTTGGGATTCTAGGTGTCTCAGGTTCAGGAAAAACTACTGCACTTAGATTGTTAGCAGGTTTTGAAAATCCAGATTCAGGAATTATTGAAATGCATGATAAAACTGTATTTAGTGAAGAAGTAAATTTACCTCCAGAAGAAAGAAATATAGGTATGGTTTTTCAAGACTATGCATTGTTCCCACACTTAAATGTTGAAAAAAATATTGCATTTGGCTTATCTAATGAAGAAATAAACAATGGACGTTTAAATGAAGTTTTAGAAATGTGTAATTTAAATCAATATAAAAATAAATTCCCCCAAGATATTTCAGGAGGACAGCAACAGAGGGTGGCTCTTGCTAGAGCCTTAGCCCCCAAGCCAGATGTTATATTACTTGATGAACCTTTTACTAGTTTAGATGCTCAAATGGCAAGGCAACTTAGAGATGAAGTCGTCTCCCTTTTAAATGAAACAGAAACAACAGCAATTATCGTAACTCACGACCAGGAAGAAGCATTGTCTGTTTGTGATATTGTAAGTGTCCTAGAAGAAGGAAAAGTTATTCAAAGTGCAACACCTCAAGAAATCTATTTGAATCCTATAAGTCAGAATGTAGCGAATTCGGTTGGTGACCCAAATATAATTAAGGGCTTTTCTACAAATGGCAGAGTAGAGACCGCCTTAGGTACATTTGTATCAGCTTATGACGGAGCTTTAGATGTTTCCATTCGTCCAGAATGTATAGAAGTTACTCTTGACTCAAAGGGACCGTATGTTGTGAAAGAGTGCATTTTTTATGGGCATGATCAGGTTATATCTTTTCAAAATAGTGTTGGTCAAGTATTCAGATCTAGATCATTACCTTCGACTATTTTTGAACCAGGTGATAAGATTTCGATTGATATTACAGAAGTAACAACTTTTCCTTCAAATACTTGATTTAATCTTCGAAACTTTTCCAGCAATAGCTTGTAATTGTATCTCTATTTCTGATAAGTTATTAGATGCTCTATTGTTTGAGTTCTCAGCAATAAGCTCTCTTGCTGTAGCTAATGATTTAACTAATGTTTCAAGTTCATTAATTAGCATTTCTATTTCAGAATAAATATCTTGTTTATCCATAAATTAAATTTCACTTTCTGATTAAATATAATAATAAATATTTAAAGGAGAATAAAACAATGTCTGAAAAGATAACAAAACTAAAAAGATTTAATGTAATTATGGGATTTCTTCATTTAATTCAAGGAAGTGCTTTATTTTGGCTAGGAACAGTTGTAAATACAGATTTTGTAGTCCCTATAACTCTTACTCAATTAGCAGCTGAAGGAAACCCAGGAGATCCATCTAGTTTTGCTTTAGTTCCTAAATTGGAAATATGGAGAGAGATAACAAATTTTGGACCTGCTGTGGCAACATTCTTATTAGCATCTGCGGTTGCACATTTTTTAATTTCTGGTCCATTTTATTCCAGATACCAAGAAGATCTGAAGAAGGGCTTAAATAAAGTTAGATGGATAGAGTACTCAATTAGTGCTTCTGTGATGCTTGTTCTGATTGCTTTATTGGTTGGAATTTATGATATCTGGGCATTGGTAGGTGTATTTTTTATGTGTGCAGCAATGTGTTGGTTTGGATGGATGATGGAAGTTCATAATCAATATACCAATAAAGTAGATTGGACCAGTTATATTATGGGGACAATAGTAGGCATAGCTCCATGGATATTTATATTTATAAATTTAATTGGTGATGGAGTTGCTAGTGACACAAACCCACAGGGAGTCCCTCAGTTTGTAGTTTGGATTTTTGTTAGCATCTTTTTATTTTTTAACACTTTTTCAATAAATATGGTTTTGCAATACAAGGGTGTAGGTAAATGGAAAGATTACCTGTATGGTGAGAGAGCTTATATATGGTTAAGCCTTCTGTCGAAAACTTGTTTAGCATGGCAAGTATTTTTTGGAACTTATCAGCCAAACTAGATTATTTTATTTTTTTTCCATAAAAAATAACAAGCAAAATTATAAGTAGTAAACCTAGATAAGATAGGGCCATTATTTTTTCTTCTTAATTTGTCTTATTAGATAAATCAAGAAGCCCAAAGGTATTAATACAATCGATAAAGATATTACAATTCCGACTAGACCTTCAATCCAGTTAAGAGCTCTTTGAACATAGTAGTTCCAAGAAAATAAAGAAATTCCCGATCCTTCTCTTATTTCAAGATTTAATGTTGAGTAGGATACAGCTGTTTCATAATAGTTTTTTTGATCTTCTAAAATTTCAATCTCTTGGTTCACATATCTCAATTGTGATTGCACTTCTAATTTTTCAGATGTATTTAAAGCTTGAGATTTAATTTCTTCCAAGTCTGCTTTTTCATTAAGTAATGAATTTAATCTTGAATTAATGTTCAGGACATAAGTTGTCACATCATTAGCATTTATATTTATATTTGTGAATTTTGAAATTTTTTCTACATCAATTAAAAATTTATCAAAACTCTCTGCAGGGATACTAGAAGTTAGACTATAACTTTTTAAACCTTGATAATTCGTCGATAAATAAGTATTTGTTATATAACCTTCATACTTATCAACAAGAGATTTGAATTCTTCAATTTTACTATTAAAACTTGCTGAGCTTACATCTGTAGATCCATAAGCAGATTTTATTATGTAGTCTCCTTGTGAAAGATTTTGAGATCTAGAGATGCTCAAATCTTCTGTTGCTTCTCCAAACATAGGTTCCGAATAATAACCAGAGTCAGTTTCAGAGAAATTTTGAGAACAAGATATTAGAAAGATAAAGAGTAAGAATGATAATTTATTCTTCATGCTAAGCATTATATATGTTAAAAATTTGAAAGCTCAATTAACGGAATCTTCATTTCTTCATCTGTTAGTCCGCCATGATGACCAACAAGATTAGCTTTTAAATGTTCTGGAAAAATTATATTTCCTTTTTCCACTAAAAAACAAAATTCTGGATAAAGTCTGTCGATGTATCCATTATCATTTTCTCCAAGGAGTAGTTCCAAATCTTCTTTTCTAATTATTTTTCCAGGAATTTTTTCAAAAACCTTTAGAACTTCTTCTTCTGGGCCATTAATGTAAACCGTTCTTTGATCTCCGTAAACATTTACTGTATCTGGATAATTTAATATATATCTGTTTTTCTCATCTATATTTGTTAACCCATGATCTGCAGAAATTAAAGTATATGTTTTTTTAATTGAAGAGTTATTTATTTTATCAACAATATTTTCAAAAATTTTTATTTCGTTAATCCACTCATCACTTCCTACTCCAAACAAATGAGCTGAGATATCAATTTTTGGATAGTATATAAAGTTAAATCTATTTTCTAGCAATGAGCTATTTTCTATTAAGTCAATCAGTTCTTCTTCGTCTTTATAATTTATTTGGTGTGAATCTCTATATAAATAATTTGATAAAGCACTATTCTCTAAATCTTTTGGTTGGACGTTATTACTGAATATATTTTTTTCCTTAAATATGTTCCATATAGTTTTATTTTTTATGAAAAAATCTTCATTTAACATTTCTTCATTTTCTTTACTCCAGTTAAGAGCATTGATTAATCCATATTTTTTTTTATCAAATTGGAAATAACTTAAAATTCCTGTATTAATAGGTTCTGTTACTAAATTAATAGTGCTTAATGCAACATTTGTAGAGCTTGGAAATGTTGAATTGATTGAACCAGAATTTAGATTATTTAATTTTGAATCAATCTTTTCTATATTTTTACTACCTAAACCATCAGCAATTATGAAATTAATTGTTTCTGCTTCGTACAAAGAAGGAGATAGTTCAATAGATTTATTTTCTACAAAAAAATCTTCATTTAATACAGCGTTAAATATTTTTTTGGACAAGTCTAAAAGATTTGGTTCTTTAATCAAATCGTCAAATTTACTCATAGAAAAATCTTACAAATAATTCCACTGAAGTTTTAAAAAAAACTAAACTTTTTTAAACATACTAAAATTACATTATGATTTCTTATTTTCAGGACTATATAACAGTAGGGGTTGTTCTAAGCGTGGGTATAGCGCTAATGGTTTTAGTTACTAGTCTTGCTGCCGTTTTGAGGCCAAATAATCCGACACGTGAAAAATTAACAACATATGAATCTGGAGTTGACCCTGTTGGAACTGGCTGGAGTCAGACATATATTAGGTATTATGTTTTCGGTCTCTTATTTGTTATTTTTGATGTAGAAGCTGTTTTTATATTTCCTTGGGCAATAAATCTTGAGAAGCTTGGTTATTTTGGTTTAATTGAAATGCTCATATTTATTTTTATATTATTAATTGGTCTTATTTATGCAATTAGAAAGGATGTTTTGAAATGGGAGTAGTAGACAAGTTTGGCTTGCCAAAACCAATTTCTGCAGTTTTCAATTGGGCAAGATCTTATTCACTATGGTATTTTCAATTTGGCTTAGCTTGCTGCGCTATTGAAGTTATGGCTGTAAGTGGACCTCGACACGATTTTATGAGGTTAGGAATAATCCCCCTACCTGCATCACCTAGACAAGCTGATTTGATGGTTGTTGCAGGAACAGTTACAGACAAAATGGCACCATCTGTAAAAAGACTTTACGACCAAATGCCTGAACCAAAGTATGTTATCTCAATGGGCTCTTGTTCTAATAGTGGAGGACCGTATTGGGATTCTTACTCAGTTACTAAGGGTGTTGACCAATTAATACCAGTAGATGTTTATGTTCCTGGTTGCCCTCCAAGACCAGAAGCGTTACAAGAGGGAATTCTTTTATTACAAGAAAAAATCAGAGGTGAGGACATAAAAACAAAATGGAATGAGGAACAAATTGAACCAGTCTGATTCCCAAAGCTTTTTAGATTCAATTTCTTCAAAATTCAGCAATATAGTAAATGAGTTTGATACATTGAAAATAAATGTTGAAGCTTCTGAATGGACTGAGACCATGTCTATTTTAAAAAATGAATTTGAACTTACTTATTTTTCTTGGCTTAGTGCTGTTGATTGGGAAAACGAAGTTTCAGTTGGAGACCCACCAAAAGAATCTGTAAATCCTCATTTTGAAATAATTTGTTGTTTGTCCGAGTCAGTTGAAGGTAATTTAGTTTTAGTATCAACAAAAATAGAAAAAGACAATCCTTCAATTGATTCATTAGTGAATATATATGCAGGTTCAAATTGGCATGAAAGAGAAGCACATGAAATGTTTGGCATTGATTTTATAGATCACCCAAACTTAACGAAACTTTATTTACCAGATGGTTATGAAGGTAATCCAATGCTTAAATCTTTTGAACTAATTAGTAGAGAAGTCAAACCTTGGCCTGGAGATGTAGATGTAGAAGGAATGCCGGAAGACGGTAAAGAGGAAGGAGATAGCTAGATGGATACAACACTGGATCCAAATAACAAGCCTTTTGTTTCTGATGCTTCGGTTTCTGTAGAAATAGAAACTGAAGACATGACTCTAAATATTGGTCCACAACATCCTTCAACTCATGGTGTTCTTAGATTGGTAGCAAAAGTTGATGGAGAGAAAATATCCAGTGTAGAACCAGTTCTTGGTTATATGCATAGAGGTTATGAGAAATTAGCAGAAGTTCGAACCTATCCTCAAATAACAACACTTGTAAATAGAATTGATTGGGTATCAGGATTTGCTAATGAAATTCCTTTTATTGCCGCAACTGAAAAATTAATGGAAATAGAAGTACCTGAAAGAGCTCAGCATATACGTTTGATTTTGACAGAAATGGCAAGAATAGCCTCACACTTTGTATTTAATGGTGCTTACGCTTTAGAGATTGGAGCTTTAACTCCAATATTCTTAGCTATGGAGGACAGAGAAAGGGTACTTGACTTAATTGAGTCTGTTACAGGTGGAAGGTTCCATCCAAACTTTAATCGAATTGGGGGTATTAAGCCAGCTGCAGGTGCTGGACCAACCACTAAAAAAGATATTCAAGATTTACCTGCAGGTTTCTATGAAGAAACAAGGATAGTTATGGAAAAAGTCCTTGAAGGCGTTGAAAGGTTTGAAAATTTAGTAGGAGGTAATGAAGTTTTTAAGGTAAGAACTAAAAATATTGGAATAATTACTAAAGAAATGGCAGAAGATTATGGTGTTTCTGGACCAATACTGAGAGCCTCAGGAGTTAAATTTGACCTAAGAACAAAGACAGATTTTTTACCTTATGAAAAATTCGATTTTGAAATACCTATTGGTGAAAATGGAGATTGCTACGATAGATGGTATGTGAGACTAATGGAAATGAAAGAATCAGCAAATATAATTCTACAAGCAATAGATTCAATGCCTTCGGGTCCTCTACAAACAAAGGTTCCCAAAGTTATAAAAGTTCCAAAAGGTGAGTCTTATGTAAGAACAGAAAACCCAAAAGGTGAAATGGGTTTTCATGTAATATCTGAAGGAGGGTTAGGTCCTTATAGGTTAAAGATTAGAACACCTTCCTTTAGTAACATTTCAATACTTCCTGAATTACTCGAAGGGCAATTACTACCAGATTTAATTGCAATCATGGGAAGTTTGGATTTCGTTTTAGGAGATGTTGATAGATGAGTTTTGGTACTGAGATCTTAGTAAAAGTAGGAGTGGTTCTTGCTTTTGCTTTAAATGGTGCAGTGATTTGTACATTAATGGATGTTAAAGCAAGTGCTTGGATGCAACGAAGGCCTGGACCTCTTCATGTTGGACTTAGAGGTTTTATTTTTCCATTGGCTGAAGTAATTAAATTTATTCAAAAAGAAGATATTGTTCCTACAAAAGTTGACAAAACAATTTTCAAACTTGCTCCAGCTTTCATTCTATTTTCAGTATTTGGACTTTTTGTAGTTGTACCTATAAGTCCTACCTTGGTAGTTGTCGATTTAAATTTAGGAGTATTTTACCTACTTGCAATCAGCACATTATCAACTCTTGGGGTATTAATTGCGGGATGGTCATCTGCTAATAAATATTCATTAATGGGAGGACTTAGAGCTGCAGGACAATTAATTGCTTATGAGCTCCCTTTAATACTTGCAGTAGTTGGAGTAGTTATCCAAGCTGAGACAATGTCTATGGTTGGGATAGTGGAAAAGCAGATTGAATGGGGCTTACCTTTTGCTATAGCAGGACAAGGGATAGCTTTTGTAATTTTTATGATTGCTGCGACTGCTGAAATGATGAGAATTCCTTTCGATATGCCAATTGGTGAATCTGAATTAGTAATGGGATTTATGACAGAATATTCAGGAATAAGGTTTCTAATTTTTTATATTGCAGAATATATAAATATGTTTGTAATGTGTGCAATTGCAGCAACTATTTTTCTTGGTGGGTACCATGTTCCTTTACTACCAGTAGAATGGGTTAATTTTTATGGTCCAGTTGTATTATTAACAAAAACACTTGGGCTTGCTTTTATTCTTGTATTAGTTAGGTGGTCTTTTCCTAGATTTAGAGAGGATCAGTTACAAAATATTGCTTGGAAGATATTAATACCTCTTTCTTTGTTAAACATATTTGTAACATCAATTATGAAAGTTGTTTTTTAATGAAAAACTTTAGACCTAAACTTCCAGGATTTTTAACAGGAATGAAAATTCTATTATTTAATATGTTTAAGACATTATCTCCTTTGACAAAAAATCCAAACGTTAACTATCCGTTTGAAAAAGAAGAAGTGGCTCCTAGAGCAAGAGGAGTAATAGCTCTTGATAGTGAAGCATGTACAAGTTGTATGCTATGTGCAAGACAATGCCCTGACTGGTGTATATATATAGAAGGTCATAAAGAATTACAACCACCATCAAAGCCCGGAGGAAGGCAAAGAAGCAGGGCAGTTCTCGATAGGTTTGATATAGACTATGCGCTTTGTATGTACTGTGGAATTTGTGTAGAAGTCTGTCCTTTTGATGCTCTTTTTTGGTCGCCAGAGTACGAATATTCTGAATACAACATGGGAGCCATGCTACATGATAAAGATAGATTGGATGAATGGTTAAAAACTGTTCCAGAAACAGGAGGACTAGAAAGCTAATATGGGAGCAATAGATATAGTAAGTTATTTTTTAATTTTGGGCTTACTTTTAGCAGCAGTTAGAGTTGTGACAACTTCAAATGTTATTCACGCTGCAATATCTTTAGTTTTTACATTAGCCATAACAGCTGTAATCTTTTTGCTTTTATCTGCTGAATTTGTAGGGATGGTAGTTGTATTGGTTTACATAGGTGCTGTAATTGTATTGTTTTTGTTTGGAATAATGATTACAAGGGCACCGCTTGGTCAAAATGCAGAATTGGATAATGAAAAAAATAAAACATTAGGCTTGGTAATTTCTTTATCAATTTTTGCATTATTTTCATACGTAATAATTAATTCTTTTGATGGAAAAATGAATATAACTGAAGGAACATCTACTCAAGTATTAGGTGAAATACTATTAACTAGATTTGTTTATCCATTTGAGATAGTTTCATTTGTTTTATTAGCGGCATTAATTGGTGGCATTACATTAGCAAGGAAAGATAATGCATTGATTGACGAGGATCAAGTATGAGTGTTCAGCCATTTTTGATTGCAGGAGCAGGTTTATTTTCTATGGGAATTTATGGAATACTTGTAAGAAGAAATGCAGTAATGGTTTTATTATCTATTGAATTAATACTGAACGCTGTAAATATAAATTTTGTTGTGTTTAATGCAATGCTTTCAGATACTCTGCTGAGTGGACAAATTTTTTCTATTTTTGTTATAACAATTGCTGCAGCAGAAGTTGGAATTGGTCTCGCAATAGTACTTATGTTATTTAGAAATAGACAAACAGCTAATATAAATGAATTTGATTTAATGAAATGGTAACTATGCAAACAATAAATCTACTTGCTGAAGGTAAAGCTACTTATACAGACGGAGGAGTGTTTGCTGAATTTGCATGGATAATTGTTGTCCTTCCCTTCATTGCTGCTTTAGGAATTACTTTTTTTGGTAAAAGTTTGCCATTGAAGGGTGCTGAGATAGCTTTAGGTTCTGTTTTTTTTATTTTTTTATATAGTTGTATATTGTTTTATCTAAATATTTCAAAAGGTGTAGCTTCTGAATTCTTTGTAAACGTTGGAAGCATAGGATCATTTCAAATTGAATTTGGCTGGGTTGTAGACGGCCTTTCAATAATGATGTATTTTGTAGTCGGCACGGTATCACTACTAGTTTTTATCTACGCAATAAATTATATGGAAGGTGAAATTAGATACACATTCTTTTTTACATCTTTAACACTATTTGCTGGAAGTATGTTAGTTCTTGTATCAGCTCCTACATTATTACAGCTATTAATTGGATGGGAATTAGTTGGTGTATGTTCCTACTTATTAATAGGCCATTACTGGGAAGAGAAAGAAAACTCTTCTGCAGCTATGAAAGCTTTCATTACTAATAAAATTGCTGACGTAGGGTTAATGATAGGAATTATTATTTTGGCTCTTTCGACTGGTACATTAAGAATTTCAGAAATACTTTATCAAGCTACACATGACTATGAAGCAATTACAGCGGTTGCTTATATTGCTGGAATTTTAATATTTATTGGAGCAATGGGTAAAAGTGCACAATTTCCACTGCATGTTTGGTTACCAGATGCAATGGCAGGGCCAACTCCAGTTTCAGCTCTGATGCATGCTGCAACAATGGTAACTGCAGGGGTCTATTTACTTGGTAGACTATTTCCTTTTTATCAAGGCATTGCTCACGAGGCCTTAGATGTAGTATTAATTTTTGGTGTCATAACTTTATTCAGCGCAGGATTAATTGCAATTGTTCAAGATGATTTAAAGAAAGTACTAGCTTACTCGACCGTAAGTCAATTAGGTTACATGGTAACTGCAATGGGTTCTGGAGCTTATACAGCTGGGTTGTTTCATCTTTGGACTCATGCTTTTTTTAAAGCCCTTCTTTTTCTTGCAGCAGGATCAGTCATCCATGCAGTTCATACAAATAATATGTCAGAAATGGGAGGACTAAGGAAAGAGATGCCCAAGACTTTCATAACTTTCATCATTGGCACAGTGGCTCTTGCTGGATTACCACCATTAGCGGGTTTCTTTTCAAAAGATGAAATTCTAGCTTCTCTAAATCACGAGGGTCACAATCTATTTTTCATGATTGCAGTTGCTGGAGCATTTATAACTGCTTTTTATATGACAAGAGCAGTTCTTTTAACCTTCTATGGAGAATACAGAGGACATGGTCATCCACATGAATCCGATTCAATGATGACAAATCCTCTTGTAGCTTTAGCTTTCCTTGCTGTTGTAGCTGGTTGGGTTAATATACCAGGGATTTATACAGGATTTACTAACTGGGTTACTACAAGAAAAAATGGAATCATAGAATACCATCCTGAATCATTTGATTACTTTGCATTATCAAGTGGTCTATTTGCAGGAATAATAGGCATTGGGCTTGCTTACTATATTTATCAAATAATTAGCAGACCTGAAGATGGAGATAGCAAAATTAAATTTCAACCTGTATGGAGAGTTCTTGAAAATAAATATTATTTGGATGATTTTTATTTCAAATACATTATTGATCCAGTTAAGTTAACTCTTTCAAAAGGTATTGATAGGTTTAATACAGAGATACTAGATAGAGTTATAAATAGTTTTGGGAGCGCAGCTTCATACTTAGGTGGAATTATTTATAACAAATTTGATCAAGGTGGAATTGATAAAGCATTAAATTTAACATCTTCTGGAACAGATGCTTTAGGTGGAAGAGTCAAGTTGATTCAAACAGGTAAGACACAACAGTATTTAATGTATTTTTTAGTCGGAGTAATAGTTATTAGTGTATTAGTTTTGTTAGTGTTATAGGAGGAAAATAGTAATTATGACAAGTATTGGGAATATGTTATCAGAAGGGCTGGGAATTAGCTTAGTAGTTTTCCTTCCTCTTCTAGGTGCTTTAATTATTTTATTTATTCCAAAAACACAGGACTTCCTTATAAAAATTGTTACTCTCGCATCTGCAACAGTAACTTTTTTACTGAGCCTTGTTGTTGCTTTTCAGTTTGATTATTCAAAAGCACATACTTTCCAGCTAGGTAATAAATTAACCTGGATAGAAAGCATTAATTCTAATTATGAGATTGGAATTGATGGTATATCTCTTCCATTACTTTTACTATCAACCTTTATATCTGTTTTGGCAATTATCTATTCTTTTGAACATCTTCCAGAGCCAGTCAACGCTAAGGGTATGATGTCACTAATTTTGATTTTAGAAACAGGAATGAACGGAACTTTTGTAGCTCTAGATCTTATATTGTTTTTTGTTTTCTTTGAGCTCGTACTCTTACCTATGTATTTTATGATTGGAATCTGGGGAGATAGAACAAAGAGGAGTGTTGCTGGCTTCAAGAATGAAGTTGAAACTAGGCTTTATGCAAGTATTAAGTTCTTTGTGTTTACACTATTTGGTTCTGCTTTCATGCTTCTTGGCTTTTTAGGTTTATATTTTAGAGGTAGTAAAACTTTCAGCATTCCAGAATTAATTGAATTAGGTTCATCAGGAGCTTTTACTGGTACATTTGCAACTTTAGTTTTTGCAGTATTATTTTTAGGTTTTGCTGTAAAAGTTCCAATGTGGCCTTTACACACTTGGCTTCCTGATGCGCATACAGCCGCGCCTACAGTTGGTTCAGTATTATTAGCCGCAATACTTTTAAAATTAGGTTCTTATGGATTTGTAAGAATAGCTTTACCTATATTGCCTGAACAAGCTAAAGCATGGGCGCCAGCAATTGCTATATTGTCAGCAATAGGAATTATCTATGGTTCATTAGCTTGCTTAGCACAGACTGACTTAAAGAGATTGATTGCTTTTTCTTCAGTAGGACATATGGGGTTTGTAATGCTTGGTATCTCATCATTAACTTCAATTGGAATAAATGCAGCAATGATTGGTATGGTTGCCCACGGGATAATTACTGGATTACTCTTTTTCATATCTGGTTCTATGGCACACACTTATCACACAAGAGATATGGGACGACTTGGTGGAAACATGAAGCTCTTACCAAAGACTGGTGCTTTACTAGGCTTTACTGCAATGGCTTCTCTTGGTCTTCCAGGTCTTGCAGGATTTTGGGGTGAATTTATGGCATTGCTAGGTGCTTACAACCCACTTTCAGGTTTAAATATAACAGTATTTAGAACTTCAATGGTTGCGGGAGCAATAGGTACAGTTCTAACTGCGGGTTACTTGTTGTGGATGTTACAAAGGGTGAACTTAGGAGAACCAGATGAAGAATGGGTAAATCAAGATTTACATGATGCTGATAATTATGAATTAGCAGCATGGATTCCTTTGGTAATTTTGACTGTTCTCATTGGTATATTTCCTAAAATAATTTTTGGTTCCACAAATGATGCTGTTATCAACTTGGTAACCAAAGCTTTTGGAGGCTGAAATCAGTATTAATTACTTAGCTATCTCAAGTGAACTAATAGTAATTTTTACTATTGTTGGAACCATATCTATGGATTTAATTTTGACCAAAAAGTCAAAATACCTTATTGCACTCTTTGCATTAATGGGTTCACTTATTTCGTTTATACCAATTATTTTCCAATGGGCTAATTACTCTAAAGCCATAGTTTTATTTGAAGGAAGTTATGTTATCGATAAGTTTTCAATTATCTTAAAAGGTTTATTTATCCTAATTACATACTTAACTTTCCTTTTATCAATTAACTTTGTAGAAAGTGATACATACTATGAAGGGGAGTATTATTTTCTTTTATTAAGTTCTCTCTTAGGTGCATTAGTAGTTGCTTCATCAAGAGATTTATTAACAATATTTATAGGAATTGAACTTGCTTCAGGTCCAATGTTTTTACTATCTGGTTGGAGAAAAGGTGATCCAAAGTCTAATGAAGGGGCAATTAAATTCTTTTTACTAGGTGTTTTGTCTGCCGCCTTAATACTTTATGGATTCTCTTTATTGTATGGAGTTACTGGAAAAATTATTTTTTCAGAAATTGTAGCTACATTATCAGCACTAGGTTTACATCAGTCTCCAGTTGTATTGCTAAGCGCTATTTTGGTTCTTGCTGGAATTGGTTTCAAGATATCAGTGGTACCATTCCATTCATGGGCACCAGACACTTATGAAGGTGCTCCTTTACCAATAACCGCATATCTTTCAGTTAGTTCAAAAGCTACTGGTTTTCTAGCTTTGATTATTTTGTTTACAAAAGTTTTCTATGAATCAGGAGGTAGCTGGGGAATTATATTGGTTCTTATTTCAGGTATAACAATGTTTATAGGGAATCTTTCAGCTCTTCAACAAAAAAATCCTATAAGACTTCTAGCTTATTCTTCGATTGCTCAAGCTGGATTTATCTTAGCGCCTATTGCCGTAGCAGGGATAACAGGAAACTATAAAGACGGAGTTTATTCAAGCATCACTTATTTGATTATTTACGCATTTATGAACTTAGGAGCTTTCCTTGTTGTAAATATCTTGATAAATGCAACAGGATCTGAAAATATATATGAATGGGGTGGACTTGCTAAAAACTCTCCAATGGCTGGTATCTTTGCTGTAATTTTCTTTTTCTCATTAGCAGGCATTCCACCACTAGGAGGCTGGTTTGCTAAGTTTGTAGTATTCAGAAGTTTATTGAGTACCGGAGAAATCTTTGGTGTGTTATTAGGAGTAGTTGGAGCAATAAATGCTGTAATAGCATTAGTTTATTATGCAAGAATTTCAAAGATTATATGGATGGATAGTTCTATACACGAAGAAAAAGTAGTAACAATTACAAATCCTTTAAAAGTTGTAGGCTTTATAAGTCTCGCTTTAACAATTTTGTCAGGTATATTCCCTGGAATTTTTGCAAACCTAGGTGAAGCTTCAGCAATATTTTTTAGTAGTTAAATATTCTCTTGTCTAAAGATATAAAAAAATACATTAGAGAAAAATATAAAAATAAGACCTTACATTTTGATGAATATATGGATGAGTCCCTTTATTCTGAGTTTGGGTTTTTTAACACTGAAATAGTTAGATCATCGAAAGAAGGAGATTTCCTTACATCACCTGAAGTATCAAAATATTTTGGTGCATTTATTGCAAACTTTATTAATAAAACTAACCCACAAGGAGATGTTCTTGAAATTGGTGCTGGAACAGGCTCATTAGCTAAACAAATAGATCAGCTTATAAGTCAAAAACTATATCTTTTAGAAACTTCATTAATGGCTTTAAATAAACTAAAGAAAGAGAATTTTGAAGTAGAAAAAAATCCAGAAAAGTTATCAAATAAAAACATAGATTTAATCTATATGAATGAATTACTTGATAATATTCCATGCTCTATAGCTATTAATGAAGATGAAAAATGGTATGAAAAAACTATCAATACAGATGAGTTTAAATACGAACTTACAGATATAAGAGAAGAAAATCTTGAATGGATAAAGAAATATAACTTTCATCCTATTGATAATGTTGAATTAGAAATTCAATATAATTCAGAAAAGTTTTTGGATGGGGTAATTAATATATTTGAACCAAACTATATCTTAATTTTTGACTATGGATACGAATATAAGGACAGACATAAAAAACCATATGCTTCTTTGCTGAGAACTTATAAAGGTCATCATTTATCTACCGACCCCTTAATGGAACCTGGTGCTACAGATATTACATATGATGTAAATTTTTCTTTTCTAAAAAGCTATTTTGAAAAGAAAAATTTTGAAGTGGAATTAACATACCAATATAAATTTCTTGATAACTATGGATATGATGAAATTTATAAAAAATTAAAAAACAATTTTCAAAAAACTTCAGGAGTAGATCAATTAAAAATCAAATCTGATTTGGTAGGCCTAGAGGCAATACATAATGAAAGAGGTCTAGGAGGCTTCTATACATTGATTGCTAAAAAAATATAATATATATTACTTATAATTAGATTATGAATGTAGTGAAGACAACAGCTTTATTAACTTTAATGACCTTAGTGCTTTTATTTACAGCACAGGCCCTCGGTATGGATTTAATATCTTCTTTATTCTTTGCATTTATTTTCAATTTTATTATGTATTTTTTTTCCGGAAAATTAGCTCTAGCGTCAACAAGAGCAAAGCCAATTGAAGAAGGTCAGTACCAGGATGTTGTTGGGATAATTACCTTTTTAACTCAAAAAGAAAAAATGCCAATGCCGGGATTATATATCATAGAAAGTGATCAACCTAATGCATTTGCAACTGGAAGAAATCCAAAGAACGCAGCTGTTGCTGTTACAACAGGCATTTTAAAAGTTTTAAACAGAGAGGAATTAGAAGGTGTGTTAGCTCATGAATTGTCTCATATAAAAAACAGAGACATTTTAGTATCTAGCATAGCTGCCATGCTTGCTGCTGCGTTATCATTTATGACAAGGATTGCTCTCTGGGGAGGAGGCAATCGAAGTAGAGGTACCCATCCTTTAGTTTCTATTATTGCATTTATAGCAGCACCTATCGCTTCAATTATTATTCGTATGGCTATTTCGAGGACTAGAGAATTTGGTGCAGACAAAACAGGAGCAGAAATATCAGGTAACCCATTAGCCTTAGCATCAGCACTTGAGAAAATAGAACAGTATTCTAAATTACCAATGCCTGTAAATCCAGCTGTAAGTCAGCTATTTATTTCTGATCCAATGAAAGCTTTTTCAAGAGCTGGAGTTGGCAAATTATTCAGCACTCACCCACCAACGAAAGAAAGAGTCAGAAGACTAAGACAGGAAGCTAGTGGTATTCGGTATAGGTAAGGTAAATTCAGTTCTTCCAGAGAATATAGAGCAACATATTGATGATGGGTATAAATTAATTGACGTTAGAGAAGAGCATGAATGGAATGCAGGACATCATCCAGATGCTATTCATGTTCCTATGGGTCAAATTCCAGAATCTATGGATAATTTTCAAGAGAAAACTAAATATATAATTATTTGCAGGTCAGGACACAGATCGGGAAAAGTAGCTGCTTATCTTGACAGCCAAGGTTATGAATCTTTCAACATGATTGGTGGAATGAGACAATTTTCTGAAATTTCTGATAACGTACAAGATTCAAGTGGAAAAAAAGGAAATATTATCTAGACTCAGTTTGTGATAATTTGTATTGGAAACGCACTTGTTGACTCTCTTCAAACTATTGAAGAGGAAGTAATTGAAAAATTAAGTCTAAACAAAGCAAGGATGACACTAGTAGATAAAGAAAGATCAAACTATTTATTAGATAATATGCCTAATCCAACCTATGCAGCAGGAGGTTCTGCTGCAAATACAGCATATTGGATTTCACAATTAGGAGGTTCAGCAGGATTTATTGGAAAAGTATCTGATGATAAATTAGGAAATCAATTTAAGAACAGCATCAGCGATTCTGGATTAAAAGATTTAACAGTTTTTGAAAGTGATGACAAACAGACAGGTTTATGTGCGATATTCATAACTCCTGATGGTGAAAGGACGATGAATACGTACTTAGGAGCTGGGGAATATTTGTCTAAAGAAGACTTAAACGAAAAAGAAATTGAAAAGGGACAAATCTTATACATGGAAGGATATTTGTGGGATAAGCCTTCAAGCAAAGATGCTTTTTTACACGCTTCCTCAATAAACATTGACTCAGGTGGTAAAAATGCAATAACTCTTTCAGACGTATTTTGTGTAGAAGCTCATAGAGAAAGTTTTATTGATCTAATTAAAGAGAATATACACTATGTATTTTGCAATGAGGATGAATTAAATTCTCTAACTCTTCAAAGTTCTACAAATGAATCATTTAAATATTTTGAAGAAAATTTTCCTAAAGTTCAAGAATTAATTTGCACTCTAGGACCAGACGGAGCAGTAGTTTTAAAGAATGGTGAAAGACATTCTTTTGAAGCTACCGAAACAAAAGTTATTGATAAGACAGGCGCAGGGGACTTTTTTGCAGCAGGATATCTTTACGGTTTACAAAAGGGCCTTTCCATTGATGAGTCAGCTAACTTTGCTAATAAAAGCGCTGCACATGTTATTAGTGAGATTGGTGTAAGACCTAAAAGAAAATTTAATTAATCAGTCCAACCTATTAAATTTTGTATTTCTCTTTCTTCATCATCAAAAATTTTCAAATTTACTTCTGAAAATTCAATTATTCCTGGTTTGGATTTCTTATTTTTGGAAAAAATTATAAAATTTTCCTCCGAGTCTAATGCTGCAATATAGTCACCGTTTGGAGACCAATGAAGAGACTCAAAGTAATAGTTGGTGGGTGCTTTCGATTTGAAAACTTCTATATTCTCCATTCTATTTGCATAGTAGACTCCAATTACCCTTGAGCTATAATCAGACGTGTCCCATGGATCAATTAGTTTTTCACCATATACATTCATCCTATTTCTGTCTTCAGAGTAAAAATTTGGTTGTTGTATCTTATCGACTACTTTTTTTGTCTCTATATTTATTATTAGCCCCATTTCGTCACCTGATGATTCGTCCCAGTATCTGAGTAAGATATTTTCATCTTCAAAAATTTCAGTATCATAAAAGTAAATATCATATGACATGTCGTAAAGGTCGCTACTACAAATTATTTTTTCTTCTTTAAATGAATTAGCTTCAAGGTCAATTGATAAAATACATTCATCCATAATATCTGGCGCGGGAGGAATTAAATTTTGACTTTGAACCTGAACATGATAAATTAATTTTCCTTTGAGTCCTTCTTCATTCTTTAAGATTTCATATTCCGGTAAAGGAACTACTCCAAATATAGCAACAATGATTGTAGTTATAAGAAGTATTCCTAGTGATAGGAATAAAGGAGTATTTCTTTTTTTCATATTTTTTTATTCTGCATCAGTAGATTTAATGTTTTCTCTTATTGAATTTAAATATAAACCTACTACTACAAGCACTCCTCCTACTAGGAAAAGAATTAAAGGTGGCCATATGTTGTCTGGCAATATTTCAGTTATCAACCTTGGAAGGTTTATAACTAGACCCAAACCACCAATAAAAAATATTACTTGTTCAGAGAGTTGAATACTTGCCCAAACATAAAATATTGATCCCAAGATTAAAACTAAAATACTAATTATTTCATTTTGAATTAGGTCTTCTACGAAAATTATTGTTCCAATAGAAACTGTGGATGCCGATAGAAAATATCCCAACCAGCTTGGTTTCAGAAGTGTTGAATAAGTATTCAGACCCCATATGCTTCCAATAGCAATTAGAAAAAGTCCAGCAGCCCAAGGTTCGATATTAGGAAATAATAAATTCCCGATAGCTCCAAGATGAGCACATATACAATAAAATAATGCTGCATGTTGAAAAATTAATTTTGTTCTAAAAAATAAATAAATTGCATAAAGTAATACAAAAAAAGATACAAGAATATAAGATATCTCTTCACTGAAATTTACGAGTTCAGTTTGTTGGAGAATATTTATAGCAAAAGTTACTGAGGTGCCAAATGAAATAGTGGAAATCAAGAAAAGAAAGGAACTGACTCTTTCTGTTGATTTAAAAATGAATAGTTTTCCGTCTTCTAATTTTTCACTATAAGTTGCTGCATAAAATAAGAAGTAAGTAGTTGCTACCAAAAGTCCAAGTTGCGCCCAATATGCAAGATTCATCCACAATAGAGGTATCGTTCCGAGAAGACCAGATAAAAGAAATAAACCTCCAATTAAAGTTATTGCTCTAGCCACTTTAGATTTTTGATTTGGATTTGATTCTTCTTCAAATTTTACTATTTCTTCATAAGAAGCTTGATTAATTAGATCATTTTCAAGCCATCTATTTAATATTTCTTTTACTTTTTTGTCCATAATCTAATCCTAATCTAATAAAATTTCATCTAACTAATTTTCATATATAATCTAAACTTTAGAAAGACAATTTTTTGCCGGGTTGCCCGAGTGGCCAAAGGGAGCAGACTGTAAATCTGCCGGCTATGCCTACGTTGGTTCGAATCCATCACCCGGCACTTGCCCTCTTAGCTCAGTTGGCAGAGCACTTCCATGGTAAGGAAGAGGTCTCCGGTTCAAACCCGGAAGAGGGCTCAGAGTACATCTATAATAGAATAGAAGTCTCAAGGCGGCGTAGCTCAGTTGGTAAGAGCGCACGACTCATAATCGTGAGGTCGGCAGTTCAAGTCTGCCCGCCGCTACATAGAAAAAGGAGAATAAATGGCTTCAGACAAGAGACCACCATTGACTATGGTTTGTACTGAGTGTAAAGCTCAGAACTACGTAACGACCAAAAACAAAACAAACGTTCCTGACAGAATGGAATTTAATAAATATTGTTCAAAGTGTAGGAAACACGCACTCCATAGAGAAAAAAGATAGTAGATTATATATAAAATCTAGATATCCTTAATCATAAGATGAGTAATGTCAGAAAATTAAATGAATATTCGGACGATGTTTCTAATGCTGAACTAGTTAAGAAATCTCAACTGGGAGATAAGGGTGCTTTCGAGGAATTAGTAAAAAGACATCAAGAACTTGTTTTTTCTTTAGCTTACAAGTTAACTGGAAATAGAGAATTAGCAAATGACGTAGCTCAAGAAGCCTTTATTAGAGCATGGAAGGCTATTCAAAAATTTAGGGGAGACTCAACTTTCAGTACTTGGATTTACAGAATAACTGTAAATACAGCATGGACATTAAGAAAAAAAGCAAAAAAACATTATTCATTAAATATTGAAGAGACTCAAGAACCTGTAGTTATTGATGAAAAGAAAGATCCAGAATTTTTAGCAATGAACTCAGATCTTTCATCTGTTTTAAAGAAAGCTCTAGACCAAATACCCATAGAACAAAGAATTATTGTTGAATTAAAAAATATCGAAGGAAGGTCTCATAAGGAAATAGCAGAATATTTAGACATTAGTGTAACAGCAGCAAAAGTTAGACTTCACAGAGCACATCAAAAATTAAGGCAGATACTAGAGGAGATTGATGTATGAAATCTTTATTTGAAGAAATTAAGAATAGCTATATTTGTAGAAAGAGAAGAAGCCAGATGATAAAAACTTATTTAAGTGGTAAATATTTTCAATTTGATGCTGATAATCATGTCTCCTTTTGTCCAAAATGTCAGATAGCAGGAAAAAGATATAGAGCATTCAGAGAAGAGCTAGAGACAGAAGTAAACAAGGAAATAGAAATTCCTGAAGATTTCGCATCAAGGGTAATTGCATCATTAGATAAAAAAGTAAAAACTACTTCAAATAAAGGTACAAAAATAATACTATTGATATTGCTTGGATTAGTAACCTTATTGGTTTTAATTTTAGGAAGAAAGCGCTCTTCTAATAAAGAGCTAGAGGATGAGTAAAAACTTAGGGGTGTAGCTCTAACTGGCAGAGCGCCGGTCTCCAAAACCGGAGGTTGTGAGTTCGAATCTCACCACCCCTGCAAGAGGTATTTATGAATGAAATGAATAGAGAGATGAGAAGAATGTCAGAGCGCGAAGAGCGCCTGGCTAAAAAGGCTGATAGAAATATTGGTCAGTATAGTGGTGAAAAAGTATCAAGATTTAAAAGGATTGCTAACTATTTTGGTGAAGTTAGAACAGAACTAAAAAGAGTAAATTGGCCATCAAGAGATACATTGTCATCATTTACCATTGTGACAATAGTTACAATGGTAACTATGACTATATTAATTTTTGGAATGGATTTTGGATTTAAAAATACCTTGATTAATCTGTTATCTCTTGGAGGATAAATGTCTGACGAAGTAGTAATTGAAGAAGAGAAGATTGAAGAGTTAGAAGATTCTGTTGTAGCATCACATCCTTATGATTTACCCGGAGAATGGTTTGTATTGAACGCCCAGTCAGGTCATGAGAAAAAAGTTAAGACAAATATCCTTACTAGGTTGAAAAACTTACATTTAGAAGAAAAAGTGTATGAAGTAGTTATCCCAACAGATGAAGTTGTTGAAATAAGGAATGGTAAGAAGGTAAATGTTGAAAAAAAGACTTTTCCAGGTTACGTATTGGTAAGAATGGATTTAGATGATGAGACCTGGTATCAGATAAGGAATACGCCATCAGTTATAGGTTTTGTTGGTTCTGGAAAAATGCCAATATCTTTATCAAGAAGAGAGATTGAAAGGATTTTAGGCACAAATGAGGAAGTAGAAATTAAAAAAGAATCTCCAAAATTCAGACCAGACTTCGAAACAGGAGAAACAGTCAGAGTCACGACAGGTCCTTTTGCAGACTTTAATGGGATTATTGAAGAAATTAATTTAGACCAATCAAAAGTCACTGTCTTGGTTAATATATTTGGAAGAGAAACACCTGTAGAGCTTGGATTTACTGATATAGTAAAAAATTAGGTTAAAAAATGGCAAAAGAAATAAAAGCAAAAATTAAATTACAAATTCCTGGCGGCGGCGCAACACCAGCACCACCTGTTGGGTCTGCACTTGGACAATATGGAGTAAATATTATGGATTTTGTTCAAGCATTTAATAATGATACTTCCAGCAGACAAGGTGAAATAGTTCCAGTAGAAATTACTATTTATGAAGACAATTCATTTTCTTACACAACAAAGACTGCTCCAGCTTCATACTTAATTAAAAAAGCTGTTGGACTTAATTCTGGTTCTCCAGAACCTCATAAAGAAAAAGTTGCAAATATTACAACATCACAACTCCAAACTATCGCAGAGGCGAAAAAGGAAGATTTAAATGCTAATGACATTGACGCAGCCGTTAAGATAATAGCAGGAACAGCAAGATCAATGGGTGTTACTGTAGACGGTAAAGAAATAGACGTTTCAGTTTCAAATGAAGCATCAGAAGAGAGGGCATCAGAAGACCCAGTTTCTGAAGAAGAAGCTTCTACAGAAGCTCTTACTGAAGGTGATTCAGAAGAAAGTAATTAAATAGATTGGGAGATCAATGGATCGTTTGAACCAAAAGGAGTTACATGAAGAAATACGGAAAGAGATACAAAGAAGCTAAAGAGAATATATCTGAGACAGAAATGTCAAAAGAAGAATCGCTCAGTATATGTAAGGAAAACGCAACAGCTAAATTTGATGAGTCAGTAGACGTTGTTTTTTCATTAGGCATAGATCCTGAGGACTCTGAGCAAAATATAAGGACAACGGTTTCTCTTCCAAATGGAACAGGAAAAGAAATAAAAATAGCAGTATTTGCTGGAGGGGAACAATTATCTGAAGCTGAGAATGCTGGAGCAGATATTGTTGGAGGGAAAGAACTTGCTACAAAGGTTGCATCAGAAGAAAAATTAGATGTGGACTTAGTAATTTCTACTCCTGAAATGATGGCTGAAGTTGGTCAGTTAGGAAAAATTCTAGGACCGAAAGGATTAATGCCTAATCCAAAAACAGGTACAGTCACTAATGATGTATCTAAAGCTGTAGAAGATTTTAAAAAAGGAAAAGTTGAAATAAAAAATGAC
This sequence comes from uncultured Candidatus Actinomarina sp., assembly GCA_902565645.1. Classification (GTDB taxonomy): domain Bacteria; phylum Actinomycetota; class Acidimicrobiia; order Actinomarinales; family Actinomarinaceae; genus Actinomarina. The sequence goes on along the minus strand of CACFFJ010000001.1, from coordinate 61,878 downwards.
AAATTTGGTAATGTACATTTATCTATTGGGAAAGCATCTTTTGAAATAAACCAATTATTAGAAAATTTAAATGAGGTTATTGTAGAAGTTGAAAGAGTTAAACCCCCTTCTTCTAAAGGTGATTATGTTAAATCAGTTTATATTTCATCAACCATGGGCCCTTCAGTGCCTGTAAATATAAATATTTAATATTTATTTCTTATAAATCTATTCAGACTGTATCATTTAATAACAATTAAAACCAAAGACCGATAGTGGCTTGCCTTAATTTCTATCGCAGGTAATTAGTACGGTCCTTGGTATGCAAGGATTTTTTTATGGTTAGAGAAGAAAAAGTTGAAGCAGTAAAAGAGTTAGAAGAAGTATTTAAATCTGCTAGTACTTTGGTAATGGCAGAATACAGAGGACTAACTGTTAGTCAACAAACACAGTTAAGAAAAGATTTGAAAGAAGCAGGAGCTTCTTTCAATGTAGTAAAAATGAGTCTAGCTAAAAGGGCTGCTGAGAATGCTGGATATAAAGATATACTAGATTATTTCTCTGGACCAACAGGTATAGCAGTTATAGAAACTGATCCAGTTGAAGCGGCAAAAGTATTAAAAAACTTTTCAACAGAAAACGAAGCATTTGTTGTTAAAGGTGGATTAATGGATGAAGAGCCTTTAACAATCGAACAGTTAAACGTTCTAGCTTCTATTGATTCCCGAGATGTGTTGTTAGCAAAAATTGCAGGTGGTTTTAATGCACCTGTAACTAAATTAGCCGGAACAATAAAAGGCGTTTTAAATAAATCTGGTTATGCATTTAAAGCATTATTAGAAAAGAAAGAATCAACAGGGGAAATAAATTCTGAAAGTGAAGAATCTGAAGCTTCTGATGAAGCTAAAGAAGATATTAAGAAAGAGGAGGAATAATGGCAAAAATGACAACAGAGGAGTTACTGTCTATTTTTGAAGAAATGTCAGTCTTAGAATTAAAAGAATTCTTAGATGCTTTTGAAGAGAAGTTTGACGTAACTGCTGCTGCTCCTGTGGCTGTAGCCGCTGCACCAGCTGGTGGAGGAGACGGTGGAGGATCAGATGAAGAAAAAGATTCATTTAATGTTGTTCTTGCAGATGCTGGGGGACAAAAAATACAAGTTATCAAAGAGGTAAGAGGCTTAACAAGTCTTGGACTTAAAGAGGCAAAAGAGCTTGTAGATGGGGCTCCTTCAGATATTCTTACAGGCGTTTCTAAAGACGAAGCTGAAAAAGCAAAAGAAGCACTTGAAGGCGCTGGGGCAACTGTAGAACTTAAATAATTTTTAGAATATTTGTTTACTTAAATAAAAAGTACTAATATACTGTATCTTTCGGTACCACTTATTATTTTTTTGAGGAGGCTTGTTGTCCGCTGTTCAGAATTCTAGGCTTTCGTTTGCAAAAATTCCAAAAGTTCTAGACATTCCAGATTTATTAATTGTTCAAAAAGATTCATTTAATTGGTTTATAGAAGAAGGTCTTAAAGAAATTTTAGATGAAATTTCTCCAATTGAAGATTTCTCTGGGAGATTTTCATTAGAATTATTGAATCATTTTTTTGAAGAACCGTTAAAAACTCTTGAAGAATGTAAAATAACTGATTCAACATACTCAAGACCCCTTTATGTTACAGCTCAGTTCCTTGATCGAGAAACAGGTCAGATAAAACAACAAACAGTTTTCCTTGGAGACTTCCCGATTATGTCTGATACTGGCACCTTTATTATAAATGGAACAGAAAGAGTGATAGTAAGCCAACTTGTTAGGTCGCCGGGTGTATATTTTTCTCAAGAAATAGATAAAACATCAGATAAAGATATTTTTATAGGAAAAATGATTCCTGGAAGGGGTGCATGGCTAGAGTTTGATACGGACAAAAGAGATACGGTAGGTGTAAGAGTTGACAGGAAAAGAAGACAACACATTACGGCCTTCTTAAGAGCTTTATATGCTGTTGATCCTGAAAAATGGGGAAAGTACAAGATAGAGACAAAAGAAGATGCTTTAGATTTATTTGGAAATTATCAATCAATTCAAAATACTATAGAGAGAGATTCTGACACTTCACCAGAGGCTGCGCTTATTGATCTGTACAGAAAGTTAAGACCAGGAGAACCTGCAACAGTTGAGTCTGCAAGAAATCTTGTTAAACAAATGTTTTATACACCTAAGAGATATGATTTAACAAAAGTTGGAAGATATAAAGTTGAACAAAAACTTGGACGCGACTATGGAGAGAAAGATGCAGAATTTTACTCAACAGAAGTTGAGGGGATGATAAAAATTGAAGATATGATTGATTCCATAAAGTATGTAATAGCCCTTCATGCTGGAGAAGATATTTTCAAGAACAACCTTGGAAGGGAAATACCTGTTCGCTTAGATGACATTGATCATTTCGGAAATAGAAGAATTAGAACTGTAGGAGAATTAGTTCAAAATCAAGTTAGAGTTGGCTTGAGTAGGCTTGAAAGAGTTGTAAGGGAAAGAATGACTACCCAAGAACCAGAAGCAATAACTCCCCAGTCATTAATAAATATTAGACCAATCCAAGCTTCATTAAAGGAATTTTTTGGCACTAGTCAATTAAGTCAATTTATGGACCAACCAAATCCTATCGCTGGGTTAACTCACAGAAGGAGACTTTCAGCATTGGGTCCGGGAGGTTTATCAAGAGAAAGAGCAGGTTTTGAAGTTAGAGACGTCCACCCTTCTCATTATGGAAGAATGTGTCCAATTGAAACACCAGAAGGCCCAAATATAGGTTTAATTGGTACATTAGCTACGTACGGAAGAGTCAATAAATTTGGATTCATTGAGACACCTTATTGGAAAGTGGAAAAAGGAATCGTTAAAACAAATAAAGCAGTCTATTTAACTGCTGCACAAGAAGATGAATATACTATTGCCCAAGCAAATGCCCCACTTAATGAAGATGGAACCTTTAAAAACAAAAGAGTTTTATGTAGACAAGATAGTGGACAGGTTTCCTTCATAAGTGATAAAGAAATTGACTATATGGATGTAAGTCCTAAGCAAATCTGTTCAGTAACAACTGCATTAATACCATTTTTAGAACATGATGATGCAAACCGTGCACTTATGGGTTCAAATATGCAGCGTCAAGCTGTGCCTTTAATCAAGACGGAAGCACCTTACATTGGAACAGGAATGGAAGAGAATGTAGCTCGCGACTCAGGAGAAGCCTTAATTTCCAAAATTTCCGGTGAAGTAGTTTCTGTTTCAGGTGATGAAATAATTGTTAAAGAAGTAGGAACAAATAAAAAAGTTCATTATGAAGTAAAAAAGTTTAAGAGATCAAATCAAGCTACTTCGGTAAACCAAAAACCACTAGTAAGGGAAGGAATTAAGGTAAAACCGGGGGATGTTTTAGCAGACGGACCAAGCACACAAGGAGGAGAACTAGCTCTTGGCAAAAACCTTCTTGTGGCCTACATGCCTTGGGATGGTTATAACTTTGAAGATTCAATTGTTATATCTGAAAGACTAGTAAAAGAAGATATTTTAACTTCCGTACATATTGCTGAGCATGAAATTGAGGCTAGAGATACAAAACTAGGAGAGGAAGAAATAACTCGTGACATACCGAATGTAGCAGAAGAAGTACTCATGGATCTTGATGAAATGGGCATTGTTAGAGTTGGAGCTGAAGTTACACCAGGAGATTATTTAGTAGGAAAAGTCACACCAAAAGGTGAAACTGAACTAACTCCTGAAGAGAGACTCTTAAGAGCAATATTTGGAGAAAAAGCAAGAGAAGTTAGAGACACTTCATTACGAGTTCCTCATGGAGAAAGAGGTAAGGTAATTGATATACAAATTCTTAAAAGAGATGATGGTGCAGACCTTCCACCTGGTGTAAATCAAAAAGTAAGAGTTTATGTTGCAATTCAAAGAAAAATACAAGTTGGAGACAAGCTGTCAGGTAGGCATGGGAACAAAGGAGTTATTTCAAAAATAAATCCGATTGAAGATATGCCATTTCTTGAAGATGGAACGCCAGTAGATATCCTACTCTCGCCATTAGGAGTACCAAGTCGTATGAATTTAGGCCAAATTCTAGAAACTCATTTAGGTTGGGCAGCTGACCAGGGGTGGAAGGAATTTAAAGGAAACACAATTGCCTCAGGTGGAGCAGAACCTGGGACATTAATTTCAACTCCTGTTTTCGATGGTGCTGAAGAAGAAGAAATACATGAAATATTAAGAAATATTAATCCAAACAGAGATGGAAAATTGTTAGTTGATGAAGACGGAAAGGCAACATTATTCGATGGAAGAACTGGTGAAGAATATGATTCAAAAGTGACAGTAGGTTATACATATATATTGAAATTGATACATTTAGTTGATGAAAAGATACATGCAAGATCAACAGGTCCTTATTCAATGATTACTCAGCAACCATTAGGAGGTAAAGCACAATTTGGAGGCCAAAGATTCGGAGAAATGGAAGTTTGGGCCTTAGAAGCATATGGTGCAAGCTATGCTTTGCAAGAATTATTAACTATAAAATCAGATGATACAGTTGGGCGTGTAAAGGTTTATGAATCAATTGTTAAGGGAGATAATATTCCTGAGCCAGGAATACCAGAGTCATTTAAAGTCCTTTTAAAGGAAATGCAAAGTCTGTGTTTAAATGTTGAGATTCTTTCAGCAGGCGAAGAAATATCAATGAAAGAAATTAGTGATGAATACGTAAAAACAGCAGAAACTCTTGGCATAGACATGACCAGACCTGAAGAAGACGAGGCAGAGGTATAGGAGAAAAGATGGAAAAAGTTTTTGATGAGTTAAGTATTAGTCTTGCAACCTCAGAGCAAATGAGAAGCTGGTCTTTTGGAGAGGTAAAAAAACCAGAAACAATTAATTACAGAACACTAAAACCAGAAAAAGAAGGACTCTTTGATGAGAGAATTTTTGGACCAACTAAAGACTGGGAGTGTTCGTGTGGAAGATATAAAAGAATTAGATATCGAGGAATTGTTTGTGAAAGGTGTGGAGTTGAGGTAACTCGTAGAGAAGTAAGACGAGAAAGAATGGGTCATATTGAGTTAGCTGCTCCAGTGACTCATATTTGGTATTTTAAAGGAGTTCCAAGTCGACTTGGGTATTTTTTAGATATGTCTCCAAAAGAACTAGAAAAAGTCATCTATTTTGCAGCATACCTTGTAGTTTCTATTGATGATAAAAAAAGAACAAAGGATTTAAAAGAATTAGATGAAGCAGTAGTAGCTGAAGTTGAAATTGTCGAAGAAGACTTTGAGGAATGGGAGAAGAAAAGAATTAAACAAATGGATGTTGAGCTAAAAGCAATGGAAAATGCCAAAGTTCCTAAAGCCGAAGTTCAGCTTAGAAAAAAAGAAATAGAAAAGGAAATCAAACAAAAAAAAGGAAAATCAGATGCCGAGATAAAAGTAATTGAAGAAGCTTTTCAAACACTAAAAACCTTAAAGCCAAAAACTTTAATTGAGAACGATACTCTATGGCGAGAAATGATTGATAAGTATGATGAATACTTTACAGGAGGAATGGGTGCAGAAGCTGTAAGAGATTTAGTCTTGTTAGTAGATCTAAAGTCAGAGATGGAAAAATTAAAATCTGATTTAGAATCAAAATCAGCTCAAAGGCGCCAAAGAGCAGTTCAGAGAATGAAGGTAATAAAACCATTTTCAGATGGTAAAAATCCTCCTGAAGCAATGATATTAGAAGTTATACCAGTTATTCCTCCTGAGTTAAGGCCTATGGTTCAGCTAGATGGGGGAAGATTTGCTACTTCTGATTTGAATGATTTATATAGGAGATTAATAAACAGAAATAATAGGTTAAAAAAGCTATTAGAACTTGGAGCCCCAGAAATAATAATTAGTAATGAAAAAAGGATGCTTCAAGAGTCAGTGGATGCGCTTTTTGATAATGGAAGAAGAGGTCGTGCTGTTGCTGGAGCTGGAGGAAGAGGCTTAAAGTCATTATCAGATATGCTAAAAGGAAAGCAGGGAAGATTTAGACAGAATCTTCTTGGAAAAAGAGTTGATTATTCTGCAAGGTCAGTGATTGTTGTAGGCCCACATTTAGAGCTTCAGCAATGTGGTCTACCAAAAATGATGGCTTTAGAACTATTTAAACCATTTGTTATGAAAAGATTGGTTGAACTTGGTTTATCTCAAAACATAAAATCAGCAAAAAGAATGGTTGAAAGGTCAAGAGCACAAGTTTGGGATGTCCTTGCTGAAGTTATTGAAGAACACCCAGTTTTATTAAACAGAGCTCCAACTTTACATAGATTAGGTATTCAAGCATTTGAACCAATTCTAGTTGAAGGAAAAGCTGTACAAGTACATCCCCTAGTATGCGAAGCATTTAATGCTGATTTTGATGGGGACCAGATGGCTATACACGTTCCTTTATCAGCAGAAGCACAAGCAGAAGCAAAGGTTTTAATGCTTTCTACAAACAATGTTCTTTCACCTGCAAGTGGCAATCCTATTGTATCTCCAAGTCAAGATATGGTTATAGGTCTTTATTACATAACAGAATGCCATCAAGATTTAGAAAATGCATCGAATTCCTATGTTGATATTAACGAAGCCCAGCTTGCTTATGAGGATGGGCATATTAAATTACAGACACCTATAAAAGTAAGATTAGGTGAATTATCAGGAGATCCTGAAATACATAAAGCCCTTAAAAGTAGATTCTCAGAGTTAATATCTGATAAACCATTTAATAGTAATGAATTAGTAAATACGACCTTGGGAAGAATGTATTTTAATACTATATTGCCTATAGATTTTCCATATATACAGGGAACAATCAGGAAGCCCGAAATGAGAAAAATTATTTCTGAAATTATTGAAAGGTACAATAAAGCTGAATTAAGAGAGTTCCTAGATGCTATGAAAAGTATTGGTTTTAAGTTTGGAGCAAAAGCTGGCTTAACGGTTGCTATGAATGATGTTAAGACTCCTCCAAAGAAAAATGAAATTTTAGAGAAATATGAGAAAGAAGCTGAAAAAGTAGAAAATTTATTTAAGCAAGATGTTATTACTGAAGCAGAAAGAAAACAGAAGATAATTGAAATATGGAACGAAGCAACAGACAAAGTTCAATATGCGATGAGTGCTGAGTTAGAGTCAGAAGAATTTAACCCTGTAGACATGATGGTAAAATCAGGTGCTCGAGGAAACATGATGCAAGTAAGACAACTTGCTGGGATGAGAGGATTAGTTGCAAACCCTAAGGGGGATATCATTGAAAGACCAATAAAGAGTAATTTTAGAGAAGGAATGTCTGTATTAGAATATTTTATTTCTACTCATGGAGCAAGGAAAGGTCTTGCAGATACTGCTCTTAGAACTGCTGATTCAGGATATTTAACTAGAAGATTAGTAGATGTAGCTGCTGGTATTGTAATTAAAGAAAAAGGTGACGAAAATATTGACTGGAGAGGAACATCTAAAACAATAAAAGATGAAGATGGGAAAGTAAGCAAGTACCTCCATTCAACAATCTTTGGAAGAGTTCTAAGTGAAGATATAAAGATAAATAAAAAAACAATCGAATATGGAAATAAAAAAAAGCTAAGCAAAGGAACTTTTATTGACTTGGAAGCTCTTGATGCAATTGCAAAATCAGGAGTTGATATGATTAATGTTCTTTCTCCATTTAATTCGCTTGATCCAGAATCGATGGAACCTCTTTGTTATGGATTTAGCTTAGCAACCGGGAAACCTGTTGAAGAAGGTGAGGCTGTTGGAATCATATCTGCTCAATCCATTGGAGAACCTGGAACACAATTAACAATGAGAACTTTCCATACAGGAGGTGTTGTTGGATTAGATATTACTTCTGGGCTTCCAAGAATAGTAGAATTATTTGAAGCTAGAACACCTAAAGGAAAAGCAGTTCTTTCAATCATTGAAGGAAAAATTAAATCTATTAATAATACAGAAGAAGGTAACAAGATTGTTTCAATTCAAAATGATAAGGAAGAAATAGAACACTTAGTTCTCAGAAGACAGACACTATTAATAAATCAAGGGGATAAAGTTAGTGCAGGCCAATCTTTGACAACAGGACCAAAAGACCCTAAAGAAGTTTTACAGATAAACGGTGTTAGAACATGTCAAGAATATCTTGTAAGTGAAGTTCAAAAAACTTATCGTGATCAAGGAGTTGAAGTCCATGATAAGCATGTCGAAATGATTGTTCGACAAATGTTGAGAAGAGTAAGAATTGTCAAGACTAATGATTCTGATTACTTGCCCAATGAATTAGTTGATTCGACATTATTTAGGTTTACTAACCAAGAGTTAGTGAAGAAAGGAAAAGTTCCTGCTGAAGGAAGACCAGAACTTATGGGTATCACAAAAGCTAGCCTAGCAACGGATTCTTGGTTATCAGCAGCATCTTTTCAAGAGACAACAAGAGTGCTCACAGAGGCAGCTATGAAAAAGAGTACAGATAGTTTATCTGGCCTCAAAGAGAATGTAATAATTGGTACTTTGATACCTGCAGGAACAGGTTCAGATGTTTATCAAAAACTATTACCTTCTCTACCTGATGCACCTGAAGTTTCTAATTTAGGGTTTACTGAGGAACCTTCTGAAAATGGTGTAAATGATGAAGATTCTCTACCAAATCCGGCACAATGGCTAGCTATGTTAGGCGAAGAAGGAGATGAAGAAACAGAGTAAAAACTTGTGAATAATTCATTGTTGTAAGTTTAAATCTGTCATATACTTCTTTTTCGGTAAGAAAAAAATACAATATTTAGATTGGAAAACTAATGCCTACTACACAGCAGTTGGTAAGAAAAGGACGTAAATCCAAAGTGTCTAAAGAGAAGACACCAGGATTAAAGGGATCTCCTCAAAGGAGAGGGGTTTGTACTCGTGTGTACACTGTTACTCCTAAGAAGCCGAATTCAGCTTTAAGAAAAGTTTGTAGGGTTAGATTATCTACGGGAACTGAAGTAACCGCTTACATCCCAGGAGAAGGGCATAATCTTCAGGAGCATTCAATTGTTTTAGTAAGAGGTGGAAGAGTCAAAGACTTACCAGGAGTTAGATACAAGGTAATCAGAGGCGCACTCGATACTTCAGGTGTAGGAGAAAGAAAACAAGCTAGATCAAGATACGGAAGTAAAAAAGGTTAATTATGAGAAGAGGACCATCCTTAAAAAGAAAAGCTGAGGCAGACCCCTTATTTAACAGTATTTTAGTTTCACAATTAACTAACCAAGTTTTATTAGATGGTAAAAAAGATACAGCAAGAAACATAGTTTATAAAGCTCTTGAATTAGTAGAAAAGCAAAGTGGAGGAGATCCTCTAAATACACTAAAAGAAGCATTTGAAAATGTTAAACCACAGATTGAAACTAAATCTAGAAGGGTTGGCGGTACAAACTACCAAGTTCCTATGGAAGTACCACACAGAAGAGGTACAACTTTAGCTATAAGATGGATTGTTGATGCATCAAGAAATAGAGGAGAGAAAACAATGGCCGAAAGATTAGGTCGTGAAATTATTGATGCAAGCAAAAAGACTGGTGCATCTGTTAAAAAACGTGAAGATGTTCATAAGATGGCAGAATCAAATAGAGCATTTGCTCACTATAGGTGGTAAGTATGTCGGGAAGAACAATAGATTTAAAGAATTTAAGAAATATTGGAATTATGGCTCATATAGATGCTGGTAAAACAACCTTAACTGAAAGAATACTTTATTACACAGGAAAAACTTACAAAATTGGTGAGGTTCATGATGGTGCGGCTGTGATGGATTGGATGGAACAAGAGCAAGAGAGAGGAATTACTATAACGTCTGCTGCTACTACCTGTTCTTGGAATGATCATACAATTAATATTATTGATACTCCTGGTCACGTAGACTTTACGGTTGAAGTAGAGAGGTCATTAAGAGTTTTAGATGGGGCAGTTGCTGTTTTTGATGGTGTTGCAGGTGTTGAGCCACAATCTGAAACAGTTTGGAGGCAAGCTGACAAATATAACGTTCCTAGGATTTGCTTTATTAATAAACTAGACAGAACGGGTGCCGACTTTGATTTTGATGTCCAATCAATTGTTGAAAGGTTAGAAGCTAGACCAGCAGTTTTACATATACCAATTGGGTCAGAAGCAAATTTTGTTGGAGTCATTGACTTAGTTGAAATGAAAGCTCACACATGGACTAAAGATGATGGGTCTGAATGGGATATTTCTGAAATTCCAGAAGAAAAATTAAATGAAGCCCAATCAAAAAGACAGGAATTATTAGATATTATTGCTGAAGCTGATGATGATGTAATGGAAAAATACTTAGGAGATGAAGAGCTTACTGTAGAAGAAATAAAGAAAGCAATAAGAAAAGGTACTTTAGATGGTTTATTTGTTCCAGTTTTAGCTGGTAGTGCATTTAAGAACAAAGGGGTTCAACTTCTTTTAGATGCTGTGGTTGATTATTTACCATGTCCTTTGGATATAGAGCCAGTAAAAGGTTTTAAACCTGGTGAAGAAGATAATGAGATTGAGAGAAAGCATTCAGATGAAGAACCTTTCTCAGCTTTAGCTTTTAAAGTTGTTAGTGATCCCCATGTTGGAAAACTTACCTATTTCAGGGTTTATTCCGGAACTTTGAATAAGGGAGATAAAGTACAAAACACAACAACAGGAAAAGATGATAGACTTGGGAGAATTTTAAGAATGCACTCTAATTCAAGAGAAGACATAGATTTTATTTCTACAGGAGATATTGTTGCGGGAGTTGGTTTAAAAAATGCAAAAACGGGGGATACTTTATCTGATTCATCAAATTTAATTCAGTTAGAATCTATGACTTTTCCAGAACCAGTAATATCTGTAGCTATTGAACCAAAATCTAAAGCTGATGAAGAAAAACTATCAGAAGGTTTACAAAAATTAGCTGAAGAGGATCCAACATTTAAGGTAAATTCAGACGAAGAGACTGGTCAAACAATAATTTCAGGAATGGGAGAGTTACATCTAGATATTCTAGTTGATAGACTTAAGCGAGAATTCAAGGTCGAAGCAAATATTGGTAAACCTCAAGTAGCATACAGAGAAGCGCTTAAGAAATCCGCAAACGTTGAAGCAAAATATATTAGACAAAGTGGAGGTAGGGGTCAATATGGCCATGTAGTTATGGAATTTGAACCTACAAATGAAGGCTATGAATTTGTTGACTTAATTAAGAGTGGAAGAATACCTAAAGAGTATATACCTTCTGTTAATGCTGGTGTTGAATCTGCAATGGAGTCAGGTGTCTTGGCTGGTTACCCATTAGTAAACGTTAAAGCAACTCTTGTAGATGGTTCTTATCATGATGTTGATTCATCAGAAATGGCATTTAAGATAGCTGGATCAATGGCACTAAAGGACGGTGCAAAGAAAGCAGGAGTTAAGTTATTAGAACCAGTAATGACTGTCGAGGTTGTTACACCAGAAGATTTTATGGGAGATGTTGTCGGAGATCTTTCTTCGAGAAGAGGGAAGATAGCTGAAATGGAGCAAAGAGGATCCGCAAAGGTCGTCAATGCAAAGGTACCATTATCAGAAATGTTCGGTTATGCAACTGATTTGCGTTCTCGAACTCAAGGCCGTGCAACATTTACGATGCAGTTTGATAGTTATGAGGACGTACCAGACAGCATAACTAAAGAAATAACTGCGAGTATTCGTGGAGTAGAGGTAGAGGTTTAAACCTGAATAGGTTTGAATTTAAAAAAAAGGAGAAAATATGTCAAAGGAAAAATTTGACCGTAGCAAGCCTCATGTGAACGTTGGTACAATGGGACACATTGACCACGGTAAAACCACATTGACGGCCGCTATTACAAAAGTTTTAGCTGAAGCTGGTTCCGGCGAGGTTACTGCTTTTGATGATATTGATAAAGCCCCTGAAGAGAGGGAAAGAGGAATCACAATCCAGATTGCTCACGTAGAGTATGAAACTGAAAACAGACATTATGCTCACGTAGACATGCCTGGTCACGCTGATTATGTAAAAAATATGATTACAGGAGCAGCGCAGGTTGATGGAGCTATTTTGGTTGTTTCTGCAGCAGATGGACCAATGCCACAGACGAGAGAGCATGTTCTCTTAGCTAGGCAGGTTGGTGTACCAGCTATTGCAGTATTTCTTAATAAAGTCGATCAAGTAGATGATGATGAGCTTTTAGATCTTGTAGAGATGGAAGTTAGAGAATTATTAAATGAATACGACTTTCCAGGTGATGATGTTCCTGTTGTTAAAGGTTCAGCACTCGCAGCTCTTGAAGGGAAAGAAGAAGGAGTAAATGCAGTTCTAGAATTAATGGAACAAGTTGATTCCTACATTGAAGAGCCAACAAGAATAGTTGACAAACCATTCTTGATGCCTGTTGAGGATGTGTTCTCTATCACTGGTAGAGGTACTGTTGTTACAGGAAGAATTGAACAAGGTATTGTTAACGTTAACGAAGAAGTTGAGATTGTTGGAATTAGGGAAACATCTAAATCAGTTTGTACTGGCGTTGAGATGTTTAGAAAACTTCTTGATGAAGGTAGAGCTGGTGACAACGTAGGACTTCTTTTAAGAGGTGTTGAGAAAGATGATGTTGAGAGAGGCCAAGTTATTGCTAAACCTGGTTCAATCACACCACATACTAAGTTTGAAGCTGAAGTATATGTGCTTACAAAAGAAGAAGGTGGAAGACACAACCCATTCTTCAAAGGATATAGACCTCAGTTTTATTTCAGAACTACAGATGTAACAGGCGAAGTAAACCTTCCAGAAGGTACCGAAATGGTTATGCCGGGTGACAATGTATCAATCTCTGTCGAGCTTATATCTCCAATCGCTATGGAAGAAGGAGTAAAGTTTGCTATTAGAGAAGGTGGCAGAACTGTAGGTGCTGGACAGGTGACAAAAGTTATAGAGTAATTAAAAAAAACCGGGAGTAAAATTAAACTCCCGGTTTTTTTAAGGTAGAAATGGCAAAAAAAGATCAACAGATAAGAATAAAACTGAAGGCTTACGACAATTATGTTGTAGATGAATCAGCACGAAAAATTGCTGAAACAGTTATGAAAACGCAGGCTAAAGTCAAGGGGCCTATTCCTTTACCTACCCAAATACATAGATACTGTGTTATAAGGTCTCCACATGTTGACAAAAAATCAAGAGAACATTTTGAAATGAGAATTCATAAGAGGTTAATTGATATAGTTGAGCCTACTCCAAAAACAGTAGATTCGTTAATGAGGCTGGACTTACCTGCTGGTGTAGAAGTGGAGATTAAATTATGAATGCCTTAATAGCAAGAAAAGTTGGGATGACTCAAATATTTGATGAAAATTCTATTGCTTTAGGTGTAACAGTTCTAGATGTTTCAGATTGCAGAGTGGTACAGATAAAGTCTGAAGATTCTGATGGATATAATGCTGCTCAATTAACAATAGGTAAAGCTAAAAATGTTAATAAACCTGTATCAGAACATTATAGAAAAAACAATGTTGAGCCAGGGGAGGTATTGCTTGAAGTTCCAATAGAACCAGATTCTGGAGTTCAACCTGGAATGATAATAAATGTCACAGACTTTTTTGAAATAGGTCAAAAAGTTGACATTACAGGATTCTCAAAAGGACAAGGATTCAGCGGAGTAATGAAGAGACATAATTTTTCTGGACAAAGAGCAAGTCATGGTGTTCATAAAGTACATAGGGCTGGAGGTTCCATAGGAAATGCCTCTTATCCGGGAAGAGTTTTTAAAGGTCAAAAAATGGCAGGAAGAATGGGTAATGAGAAAAATACTATTCAATCTGTAACTGTTGTGGGTATCGATGAAGATAAGAATTATCTTTTAGTAAATGGCTCAGTACCTGGCAAAAAAGGAAATATTGTTCAAGTAAGGCCAGCAGTAAAGCTTTTGAATGCTGATGAAAAAAATACAACATCAATAAAAATTATAGAAAGAAACAATAAAGAAGAAGTTTTGGAAGAAGAATAAATAATGAGTATTAAATTATCAACTTATAGAACTGAAGAGAAAAAAGTCTTAGAAGAGCAATACGAATTTAATGTTATTGATGAGATTAATATTGGGCTCCTTCATCAAGTCTCGAAAGCTAACAGAACAAATCATAGAAATAATACTGCTTCAGTCAAAACAAGGGCACAAGTATCAGGAACAGGTGCTAAGCCGTGGGCTCAAAAAGGAACTGGAAGAGCAAGACAGGGTTCATTAAGGTCACCTCAATTTGTAGGTGGTGGAGTAGCTCATGGACCAGGTGGAAGAGTTTATATAGATAGAACACCAAAAAAAATGAAAAGAAAATCTTTAGATATGGCAATCTCAAAAAGGATTAGCGAGGAGTCAGTATTTGTTGTTGACGGCAAAGGAATGGAGAAGCCATCAACTAAGCTAGCCTCGTCAATTCTTAATGAATTTAAAATAAATAAATCATTTACTTTTGTTTACTCTGAAAATGATGATGCCCTTATAAAGTCATTTAGAAATATAAAAAATTCTAATATTATTTCTGTTTCAAAACTTTCAACATTTGATGTTATATCTAAGGATTATATTATTTTTTCAATAAATGCCATTAATGATATATCTAAGGAAGCAAAATGAAATATCTTGAAGATGTATTAATATCACCAGTAATTTCAGAAAAGTCATATGATCGTATTGCTGATTCAAATTCATATACTTTTTTTGTGCATCCAGGATCAGATAAAACAGAAATAAAAAGAGCTGTAAAGGAACTCTTTGATGTTGATGTGCTTTCAGTAAACACGATGTACAGGAAAGGTAAGAAGAAAAGATTTGGATTTGTATTTGGACAACAAAGTACTAGGAAAATAGCTATAGTGACTCTTCAAGAAGGTCAGACAATAGAGGCTTTTGGGGTTTAATTATGGGATCAAAAAAAATTAGACCAGTAACACCAAGTATGAGAGGACAGGTATCTGGTGACTTCAAAGAAATAACTAAATCTAAGCCTGAAAAATCTTTAATAAAGTCAAAAAAATCAACAGGTGGTAGAAATAATAAAGGCAGGATCACATCAAGACATAGAGGTGGTGGCCATAAAAAGAAGTACAGAGTTCTTGATTTCAAAAGAATTAAAGACGGTATACCAGGTAAGGTTGCTTCTATTGAGTATGATCCAAATAGAAATGCAAGAATAGCATTAATACACTATATGGACGGTGAGAAAGCTTATATAATTGCGCCAGATGGAATAACAATTGATTCATTAATTGAGTCTGGGCCTAAAGCAGATATTAAAGACGGTAACTCTCTACCTTTAAGAAACATACCTTCAGGTACATTTGTCCATGCAGTTGAACTCCGCCCAGGCGGTGGAGCTAAAATGGCAAGATCTGCAGGATCTTCCGTTCAGCTAATGAGTAAAGAAGGAGGGCTTGCATTATTGAGGTTACCTTCTGGGGAAATGAGAACAGTCCCTATGGACTGTAGAGCTACTGTTGGGACTGTTGGAAATGCTGAAGCTGAATTAACTAAGTTAGGAAAAGCTGGTAGGAAACGCTGGAAAGGTGTTAGGCCTCAAACAAGAGGGGTTGCAATGAATCCTGTTGACCATCCTTTAGGTGGTGGAGAAGGAAAATCTTCAGGTGGTAGGACTCCTGTAAGTCCATGGGGTAAACCAGAGGCTAAGACAAGAAAAAAGAAAAAATACAGCAACAAGTCAATTATTCGAGGAAGATCCCAAAGGGGAAGAGGCTAGTTATATGTCAAGAAGTTTAAGAAAAGGCCCATTTGTGGATAATCATTTATTGACCAAAGTTGAGAAGGCACAAAATAGTGGAGATAAAAGTGTAATAAAAACTTGGAGTAGACGTTCAACAATTGTTCCTGAAATGGTAGGCCTAACTATTGCAGTTCATAATGGAAGACAGCATTTACCAGTTTTTATAACGGAAGCAATGGTTGGCCATAAATTAGGAGAGTTTGCACCAACAAGAACATTTAGAGGACACCCGGGACAGAGCAGTGGATAATCAAGTAATAAGAGCAAAGAGTAGATATGTGAGACAATCTCCTTATAAAGTTAGATTAGTTCTAAATTTAATAAGAGGGCTAGAAGTGAATGAAGCACTTGATATTTTATCATTCACAAAAAGAAAAGCCGCGGAAGAAATTAAACAAGTGCTCGAGAGCGCTATTGCAAATGCAGAGTCAAGTATTGGGGTAAGTTCTTCAGAATTGTTTATTTCAAAAGCTATTGCTGACGAAGGTCCAACCTTAAAGAGATTTAGACCAAGAGCGAGAGGAAGAGCTGGGAGAATTAATAAAAGAACATCACATTTGACTATTGAATTAGAAAGTACAGGAGAATAATGGGTCAGAAAACACATCCTTATGCATTTAGAATCGGAATTGTAAATGACTGGAAGTCAAGATGGTTCAGTGATAAAGACTATACAAAACTTGTTAACCAAGATTATAAAATTAGAGAATTTTTGACTTCTCAATTGATTAAAGGAGCAGTATCAAGAATCGACATTGAAAGAACTCGTGATAAAGTTCAGGTAGACATCCACACAGCAAGGCCTGGAGTTGTAATCGGAAGAAAGGGTGTTGAGGCAGATAGATTAAGAAAAGGCCTAGAAGTACTAACAAGTCAGCCAGTAAAGCTTAATATAATTGAAGTTAGGGATGCAGAATTAGATGCTCAATTATTGGCTCGTGCGATTGCAGATCAACTTGAAAGCAGGGTTGCTTTTCGAAGAGCGATGAAGCGTGCCGTAGGTGCTGCATTAAAGGCTGGAGCTGAAGGCGTTAGGGTGGAATGCTCTGGAAGGCTTGGTGGAGCTGAGATGGGAAGAAGAGAATGGTATAGAGAAGGTAGAGTTCCGCTCCATACTTTAAGAGCAGATATAGATTTTGGTAGGGCAACTGCTCATACAACAGTAGGAACTTTAGGTGTGAAAGTATGGGTATATAAGGGTGATGTTGTAAGTTCTAACAAGCTACATCAAGACAAAATAGCAGCAGAAGCAAGTCTAGCAAGCGGAGGCCCTGCAAGAGGTAGGGTAAAATCTGTCAAGTCTAGAGTAGAAGCAGCAGTAGGTGAAACGAAAGATTCACGTTTACTTGAAGCAGGTGGTGGTAAGAAAGCTGGAGACAACAATCCTAATTTAGTAGAAGCAGGTGGTGGCACAAAGATAACAAGAGAAAAAGCCCAAGAACAGTTCGAACAAGAGAAGTCTATTTTGGAAGAAGAGTAAATATGTTGATGCCGAAAAAAACTAAATATAGAAAATCTCACAGAGGCAGAAGAAAAGGAATGTCAAAAGGTGGGAATGAAGTTCAATTTGGTGATTATGGACTTCAAGCAGTAGAAACTTCTTATATAACCGGGAGACAAATTGAAGCTGCTCGTATAACAATTACTAGAACAATGAAAAGAGGGGGTAAAGTATGGATAAATATATTTCCCCATAAGCCAGTGACACAAAAGCCTGCTGAAGTGCGAATGGGTTCAGGAAAAGGTAATGTTGAATATTATGTTGCTGTTGTTAAGCCAGGTAGAATAATATTTGAAATTTCTGGTGTACCGGAAGACGTAGCAAGAGAAGCAATGAGAAAAGCAGGTCACAAGTTACCAATTAAAACTAAATTTGTATCAAGGAATATATGAGTATTAAAGATTTAAGAGAGCTTTCAGTCAGTGAACTAGAAAATAAGATTTTCGATCTTAAGAAAGAGTTAATGGATGCAAGGTTTTCTTTAGCAACAAGTCAAATAGAAGATACTTCAATATTTAAAAAAATAAAAAAAGAAATTGCTCAAACCAATACTGTTTTAAAAGAAAAAGAAGAAGAAAAAAACATGAGAGAAAGAGAAGATGAGTGAATTAACTAGAACTTCAAGAAAAGTAAGAACGGGTGTTGTCGTTTCTGATAATAGAGAAAATACAGTAACTATTGCTATTGAACTTCAGTATCCTCATCCAAAATATGGAAAAATTGTTAAGAAAACAAGAAAGTTGCATGCTCATGATGATAAATTTGATTCTAAGATTGGGGACACTGTAAAAATAATTGAAACTAAACCAATTTCAAAAACAAAAAGATGGAGAGTAGCTGAAGTGATCGAGAGGGCGAGATGATACAGAAAGAGTCACGTCTTAAAGTTGCAGATAATTCTGGTGCAAAAGAAGTTTTATGTATAAAAGTTAAAGGAAGTTCAAGAATTAGATACGCAGGCGTAGGAGATGTATTTACGGCTACCGTTAAAGACGCAATCCCTGGAGGCCAGATTAAAAAAGGTGATATTGTTGAGGCAGTTGTTGTAAGAACAAGAAAAGAAACAAGAAGAAAAGATGGTACATATATAAGATTTGATGAAAATGCTTGTGTAATTTTAAATGATCAAGCCCAACCAAGAGGTACAAGGATTTTTGGACCTGTTGGTAGAGAGTTAAGAGAAAAGAAATTTATGAGAATAGTTTCTCTTGCCCCAGAGGTGCTTTAATGAAAATTAAAAAAGGAGATACAGTTAAGATAATTTCTGGAAAGGATAATGGAAAAGAAGGTAAAGTGTTACAAGTTTTTCCTAAAAAGAACCTGGTTTTAGTTGAAGGTGTCAATATAGCAAAGAAGCACCAAAAACCTCAAGGTCAAACTATGCAAGGTGGAGTGATTGATAAGAGTATGCCAATTAATATTTCAAATGTTGCATTGATAGTAAATAAGAAAAGTGGAAGAGTTAACTATAAATTTGATAAAAATGGCAATAAATTTAGAGTACTTGCCCAAACAGGTGATGAAGTATGAGCCCTAGATTAAAAAATAGGTATAATTCAGAATTAGCTACAAAGATTAAAAAAGAACTTAATCTAAGTAACGTTAATGAGATACCTACTCTAGAAAAAATTGTAATAAATATAGGTGATGGAAAAGCTGCTACAGATGGTAGAGCACTGGAATCTATGGTTGAAGAGTTGGCCGCTATTTCTGGACAAAAGCCAATTATAAAAAGGGCAAAAAAATCCATCGCTGGTTTCAAAATCAGAGAGGGAATGCCTATAGGTGCGTCTGTAACAATTAGAGGTGACAGAATGTGGGAGTTTTATGACCGATTTATTCAAGTAGTAGTACCAAGGATTAGAGATTTTCGAGGATTCAGTATGAAGTCTTTTGATGGAAATGGTAATTATTCTTTAGGTTTAAATGAACAATTAGTTTTTCCTGAAGTTGAATATGACAAAGTTAGGGATATTCGAGGAATGAATATTACTATTTGTACTACTGCTAACGATAACAATCAAGGACATGTATTATTAAATTCTTTAGGATTTCCATTTAGGGAGAATTAATTATGGCTAAAACAAGTAAAGTTGCTAAAAATAACAAGAGGTTTGAAACTTCAAATTTTTACTATGAAAAAAGAAGAGAGCTATTAAAAATTATAAAAGATCCTGATTCATCTTATGATGATAAAAGAGAAGCTCAAAAGAAAATTGCAAAAATGCCAAGAGATGCTTCAGCTACTCGTCATAGAAATAGGTGTCAAGTTACCGGCAGACCAAGAGGTACATTAAGAAAATTTGGAATGTCTAGAAATACATTCAGGGATTTAGCATTAAAGGGAGAACTTCCTGGCATAAAGAAAGCTTCGTGGTAATAATGACTACAGATCCAATTTCAGACTTACTTACTAGATTGAGAAATGCATCTATGGTATCTAAAAACAGTATTGAAGTTCCTCATTCTAAATATAAATATGAATTAGTGAAGCTATTGAAAGAAGAAGGGTATGTTTTAGATGTAAAAACTTTAGGCGAAGGATCAAAAAAAATAATTAATATTGAATTAAAATATTCTGAAGAAGGAAAGTCTGTTATTTCAGGAATGAATAGACTTTCTAGACCAGGTAAAAGAATATATTCAAGCTTTGATAAATTGCCTAGAAATAATGGTGGTTTAGGAACCGTTATAGTTTCAACTTCCAGAGGTTTATTGTCTGATTCAGAAGCTAGAAAGAGAAAATTAGGCGGAGAAATAATTTGTGAGGTTTGGTCATGAGTCGTATAGGAAATAAGCCAATAGTTATCCCAGAAGGCGTAGAAGTTAAAGCAATTGGAATGGAAATATTAGTTAAAGGTAGTAAAGGTGAACTAACTACTAAAGTTGTAGATGAAAGAATAAAATTTGAAATAAAATCTGAATCCTTAGTTTTTTCTAGATCATCAGATGATAAAGAAGTAAAAAGTCTTCATGGTCTATACAGATCTTTAGTGTCAAATAATATAGTTGGTGTCTCAGAAGGATATAAGAAAACTCTATCTTTAGTAGGTGTAGGACATAGGGTTACACTAAAAGGTAATGACTTAGAAATTTTATGTGGTTTTTCTCATCCCGTAATTTATAAAAAAGTTGAAAATATCAAATTTGAAGTACCTGACCAAAACACAATAATAATTTCTGGTATAGATAAAGCACTTGTTGGGCAAGTTGCAGCAAACATAAGAGCTATTAAACCTCCTGAACCTTATAAGGGAAAAGGTATCAGATACGAAGATGAATATGTTAGAAGAAAAGCAGGCAAGGCCGCTGTTGCTACAACTGGAGCATAAAGTATGAAATTAAATAATAAAAATTTAAGACAGAGAAGGAAAATAAGAATAAGAAAAAAGATTATTGGTATGGAAAAGAAACCTAGGCTCGCAGTTTATAAAAGTAATAAAAATATTTACGTTCAAGCTATAGATGACTTAAATCAAAAAACAATTGCAACTTCAAGCACTTTATCAGATGAATTAAAATCTGAGCCCTTATCACTTGAAACAGCTAAAAAAGTTGGACAGATGATGGGAGAACAATTAATTAAATTAGGCATAGGTGAAGCAGTGTTTGATAGAGGTGGCTATGTATATCACGGAAGAGTAGAAGCTTTAGCTGATGGAATAAGAGAAAAAGGGATAAATTTTTAATGAGTGTTGAAGAATTACAAGAGAGTGTAATCCATATAAATAGGGTTGCAAAAGTTGTTAAGGGAGGTAGGAATTTTGCCTTTACAGCGTTAGTTGCTGTTGGAGATGGTAATGGCAATGCTGGAATTGGATATGGAAAAGGATCAGAAGTTCCACTTGCTATTCAAAAAGCCATAGAAAATGCAAAAAAGAATATACACCCTATTCCAATGGCAGGAAGCACTATAGTGCATTCAATTATTGGTGAACATGGCTCCTCAAGGGTTTTATTAAAACCTGCAGCGCCAGGAACAGGAGTCATAGCTGGAGGAGCTGCTAGACAAGTCTTAGAAGCTGCTGGTGTTAAGGATATTCTTGCTAAATCCCTTGGGTCACCAACACATTTGAATGTTGCTAAAGCAACATTAAATGGCTTATTAAATCAAAGAACACCAGACTCTGTTGCTGCCCTAAGAGGTAAAAAAGTTTCTGAAGTTGCCCCACAGGGTTTAATTGATGCTTATGAAAAAACAAAATCAGAAAGAAAAATTAAGGTGAATGATGGCGAAAGTTAAGATTACTCTTAAAAGGAGTCTTATTGGTCAAGGCCATAAATCTAGAGAAACAATTAAGTCTTTAGGCCTAAAAAAAATCAATTCTACTGTTGAAAAAGAATTAGATAATTCATTAGAAGGGATGTTGAGTGTTGTAAACCATTTAGTGACTATAGAAGAGGTAAGTAAATGAGTAAATTGAGATACCATCATCTAAAACCCTCTCCAGGATCAACAAAGTCAAAGTTAAGGAAGGGACGTGGAGAAGCTGGCAAAAGAGGGAAGACTGCTGGTAGAGGAACCAAGGGTACTGGTGCAAGAAAAACTGTACCTGCTTACTTTGAGGGTGGTCAGATTCCTTTATATAGGAGGATTCCAAAGTTAAGAGGTCTAAAAAATAAACCAAAAATGTCTTATGTAGTTGTAAATGTATCAGATCTTCAAGCTAAAGATTTGGAAGGAGATGTTAATACAGATACACTCAGAGAAGTGGGATTAACAAGAAAAAAAGGATTAGTAAAAATATTAGGAAATGGTGAGATTTCTAATTCTGTAAATTTAAAAGTTCATTCAGTGAGTACAGTAGCTAAAGAAAAAATTGAAAAAGCTGGTGGAACAGTTGAGATTATAGAGGTCTAAATTGAAACTATCTATTTTTAAATATATGTTTAAAATTCCAGACCTCAGGAAAAGAATTATATTTACCCTATTGATGTTTGGTGTTTACAGACTTGGAGCAGCAGTTCCTGTACCCGGTGTTGATTTAGAAGCTGTACAGAGACTTACTGAATCAGGAACTCAGGCTGGAATATATGGTTTGTTAAATTTATTCTCAGGTGGAGCGCTTGAAACTTTTTCAGTGTTTGCTTTAGGAATAATGCCCTATATAACCTCAAGCATTATTCTTCAGCTTCTTACTGTTGTAATTCCTAGACTACAAAAACTCCAAGAAGAAGGAGAGTCTGGTAGAAAAGTAATTACTCAATGGACCCGTTACTTGACAGTTGTTTTGGCTCTTTTACAGTCAACTGGTTTAACTTATATATTTTCACGAGGAAGTTTAACAGGAGGAATCTCATTAATTCCAAATTACACTCCTTCAAGGGTTGGTTTAATAGTCTTGACAATGACAGCTGGTACAGCTTTTATAATGTGGCTTGGAGAACTCATCTCGCAAAGAGGTATTGGTAATGGTATGTCCTTAATTATATTTGCAAGCATAATTAGTCAACTACCAGCAAGTTTTGGTGGAGCTTATCAGGTGACAGCTGGGCAAGGTAGAATTGGCCAATTTTCTATACTTGTCTTTATGTTTTTTATAATGATTGTTGGAATAATTTTTGTCGAACAGGGACAGAGGAGGATACCAATACAGTTTGCAAAAAGAGTTAGAGGAAGAAAAGTTATGGGCGGACAAAGCACATATATACCATTAAAAGTTAATAGTGCAGGAGTAATACCTGTTATTTTTGCAACAAGTGTTTTATTTTTCCCAGCCCTAATTGCAACATCTTTACCACAAGATAATAGAATTACTGCTGGTATTAGGAATTGGATAGATGTTAATTTAGCTAACTCTCAAGGAACAAGTTGGTTTTATATATTTTTCCTAGGTATGTTAATTATATTTTTTACTTATTTTTATACAACTATACAATTTGATCCAGTTAGACAGTCTGACATGATAAGAAGACAAGGTGGTTTTATCCCTGGCGTAAGACCAGGAATATCAACCACAAACTATTTATCACACATTATTAATAGAATTACTTTACCTGGTTCAGTATTTTTGGCATCGGTAGCAGTTTTACCTTCCATAGCTTCAGCGATATGGGACATCCCACTTGGATTTAGTGGAATCTCTATTTTAATTACAGTTGGAGTAGCTTTAGAAACAATGAAACAAATTGATAGTCAGTTGAGTATGAGAAATTATGAAGGGTTCATTGATTGACCAACATACTTATTTTTCTTGGACCACCAGGATCAGGTAAAGGCACACAAGCTGAAAAAATTTCAGAGAAATTTGAAATAGCCCATATTTCTACAGGGGTAATGTTAAGAGAACATGTAGATCGCAAAACTGATTTAGGAATTAAAGCCAAGGGTATTTTAGATGAAGGAAGTCTTGTGCCTGATAATTTGGTCATAGAGATGTTAAAAGATCGTTTAGATTCGGAAGATTGCCAAAATGGGGCTATATTGGATGGTTTTCCACGAACACTGCCTCAAGCCTTAAGCCTAGAGAATGATGAAAAATTTAGTATTAAGAGTGTAATCTTTTTTGATGTTAACCAGGAAGAGTTAGTAAAAAGAATGCTTGAAAGAGGTAGATCAGACGATACAGAAGAATCTATAAAAGTAAGATTAAAAGTTTACTCAAATGAGACAGAACCATTAGTTGATTTCTATTCTAAAAAAAATCTTTTAACTGAAATTAATGCTTTAGGGTCTATAGATGAAATTTCTTCTACTATTTCAGAATTGATTAATTTATAAATGATAACTTATAAATCTGAAGAAGATTTTAAGAATATGAGTAAGGCAGGTTCAATAGTTGCAAGTATTCATAAAGAACTAGAATATGCTTCAATTCCAGGTACAAAACTAGAAGATCTTAATGATTTAGCAGAAGAAATCATTAAGAAATCAAATTCTGTTTCAAGCTTTCTAAACTACAGAGGTTTTCCTTCGTATATTTGTGCCTCACCAAATGATGTAATAGTTCATGGAATACCACAAAATTATATTGTTGAAGAGGGTGACGTACTTTCAATAGATGTTGGTGTATCAGTAAATGGTTTTCATGCTGATGCAGCTTTAACATACGGTATTGGAAAAATATCTAAAGAGAATCAAGCATTGATTGAAACAACTAAGAAAGCTCTATACGAGGGAATAAAATTAGTTAGTAATGGACAGAAGATTGGAACTATAGGAAATAAAATAGAAAAAATCGGTAAAAATAATTCTTATGGAGTAGTAAGAGAATATGTTGGTCATGGTATAGGGCTTGAAATGCACGAAGATCCACAAATTCCAAATTATGGCATTAAAGGAAAAGGGTTTACTTTAAAAACTGGTATGGCCATCTGTATAGAACCAATGTTTAATCTAGGTTCTGCTGAAACTAAAGTAGATGAAGATGGGTGGACTGTACGTACCGTTGATGGTTTAAATTCAGCACATTTCGAGCATACAATTGGAATTTTAGATAATGAAATATGTATTTTTACGGAGAAGTAAAATGAAAAATGTGTTGGTAATACTATATAATCGCACTAATCTGATAAGTCGGTCTTGAAATCAAGGTTAATTTGGTAGAAAAAGAGAAAAACATAATAAAAGTACAGGGGACTGTAACTGAAACCTTACCAAATGCCTCTTTTAAGGTTGAACTTGAAAGTGGTGCTGAAATATTGGCACATGTTTCGGGAAAGATGAGGATGAGATACATTAGGATTCTTCCAGGCGATGTAGTCGAGATGGAAGTTTCGCCTTATGATCCTACAAGAGGTAGGATTACTTGGAGACATAAATGAAAGTAAAAGCAAGTATAAAAAAGCGTGGTCCCAATGATCAAATTGTTAGGCGTAAAGGAAAACTTTATGTAATTAACAAAAGAAATCCAAGAAATAAACAGAGGCAAGGTTAAATTTTAATGGCAAGAATTTCAGGAATAGACATACCAAGAGAAAAAAGAGTCATTGCTTCTTTACGATACATTCATGGTATAGGATCTAAAAGAGCAGAAGAAATTTGTACTGATTTGAAAATTAATCCTGATACAAGGGTTAGTAATTTAACAAATGATGAAATTGCTCAAATAAGAAAATATATTGAATCAAATTTTAGAGTTGAAGGTGACTTAAGAAGAGATGTTTCCCAAAATATTAGAAGAAAAACAGAAATTGGAACTTACCAAGGGATTAGACATCGAAGTGGGTTACCTGTGAGAGGCCAAAGAACTCATACAAATGCAAGAACAAGAAAAGGTCCAAGATTTGCAGTTGCTGGCTCAAAGAAAGTTCTAAAGTAATGGCTGAATCAAAATCAAAAAAGAAAGTAAAAAGAAAAGTTTCTTCAGGTGTTGCCCATATAAAAGCAAGTTTCAATAATACAATTATTAATATCGCGGACTCAAATGGTGAGACTATTGTTTGGACTTCTGGAGGCTCAGTGGGATTTAAAGGTTCACGAAAATCTACTCCCTATGCTGCACAAGTAGCTGCAGAGGAAGCAGTAAGAAGAGCAACGGAGTATGGACTCCATAAATTAGATATTGTTATAAGCGGGACAGGTGCTGGGAGAGAGACAGCAGTGAGGACCTTACAAAATATGGGAATGGATGTAGGAGCTATTAAAGACATTACTCCAACACCTCATAATGGATGTAGACCCAAAAAAAGAAGGAGAGGATAATGGCCAGGTATACAGGACCAAGAGTTAGAGTCTCTCGAAGAATAGGTTTTAATGTTTTTGAAAATAAAAAGGGAGACAAAGCCCTTCAAGATAGACCTTACCCACCAGGGGAAAATGGTAGAAAAAGATTAAGAGAAACTGATTATGGGACCCAACTAAAAGAAAAACAAAAAGTTAGATATATGTATGGAATAATGGAAAAACAATTCAGAAATTATTATAAAACTGCTTCAAGGATGGCAGGCATTACAGGAGAAAATTTACTTATTCTTCTTGAGTCAAGGCTTGATAATGTTATATATAGGTCAGGTTTTGCTTCATCTAGACCGCAGTCAAGGCAACTCGTTTCTCATAGGCATTTTAAATTAAATGGTAAATTAGTTGATATACCATCTATTCAGGTTAAACCAGGAGATAAAATTGAGTTAAAAGAATCTAGTCAAAACATGATTTCAATTCAGCACAGTATAGATACAGGACAAGATAGAGAAGAAGCAAATTGGTTAAATGTAGACAAAAATAAAAAAAATATTGAAGTTTTATCACAACCATTAAGAAATGACGCAAGTCAAGAAATTGAAGAACAATTAATAGTAGAGCTTTATTCGAAATAGAATATTTTAGAAAGGAGAAATAACGTTGCTAATATTACAAAGACCAGAAATATCACTTAAAGAGGTAAGTGAAAATAGATCTGTATTTACAATTGAACCATTAGAGCCAGGATTTGGGCTGACTCTTGGTAATACAATGAGAAGAGCTTTACTCTCAAGAGTGCCTGGTGTTGCTGTAACAGGAGTAAAAATTGAAGGTGTAAACCATGAGTTTACTTCTATTCCTGGTGTTATAGAAGATGTGTTAGATGTTTTATTGAACCTAAAAAGACTTGTATTACGTGTAGAGGATTTAGATAGCCATACTTTGACGGTTAAAGCAAAAGGCCCAGGAGAAGTAAAAGCAGCACAGATTCAATGTCCAGCTGGTGTAGAAGTAATAAATACAGATCTGACTATTTGTACTCTTTCTAAAGAAGCAAATTTAGATATGGAAGTTTCAATTGCACATGGTGTTGGATATATACTAGCTGACAAAAATAAAACTAGTGATGCTAACTTTATTCCAATTGATTCAATCTTTTCTCCTATTGTAAAGGTAAACTATTCAGTTTCTCCCACTCAGGTTGGTCAAGTAACAAACTATGACAAGTTAACAATTGATGTTGAAACAGATGGGTCTATTAAACCAAGTGAGTCTATTTCATCAGTTGGAAAAACCTTAGGAGAATTGTGGAAGCTATTTGCAGAAATTGATGAAGGAGTTGGTCTTGAATTAGGAGAGTTGACAATTTCTGAAGGTAGCTCTCCGGATTTATCTCTATCAGTAGATGCACTTGATCTTTCAGAAAGACCAAGAAATTGTCTTGGTAGAGAGAACATAACAACTGTTGGTCAAATTCTTGAGTACACAGAAGATGACTTACTAAATTTAACTAATTTTGGTCAAAAAAGTCTTGACGAGCTTGTTGCAAAGCTTGATGAATTAGGCTTGAGCTTACCTACTAGTTCTGATCTTGATTCTGGAGAAAATTCAGATGCCTAAACCTACAAAAGGTAAAAGACTTGGAGGATCTTCATCACATGAAGATCAAATTATTAGTAATCTAATCAGATCATTAATTGAGCATGAAAAAATTGAGACAACCATAACAAAAGCTAAAATTGTAAAACCTTACGCAGAAAAAGTAATAACAAAAGCTAAAAAAGGCACACTTCATGATAGAAGGCAGGTTTTAAAAATGATTCAAGATAAAGCTGTTGTAGCAAAGCTTTTTGATGAAATTGGTCCAAAATATTCAGAAAGAAATGGTGGATATACAAGAATTACAAGAACAACCTATCGTAGAGGCGATAAGACCGAGTTGGCTGTTCTAGAATTAGTTTAATTTGAATACATTTAAAGACGTTTGGAACCAATTTAAGTTATTTATTAGATTTGATTCTTCTACAATTCAAAAAATCAGTAGTGATAGGTATGAGTCAGGGAATGCATTTTTAATAGTATTTGTAAGCTTAGCGTCGATTTATTTACCAGTAACATTAAGCAATGGTTTCAGAAATTTTTTTGATATTATATTCTTTGGAATATTGGATGGAGCATTTGCTTGGGTATTATCTAGTCTTGCTATGTGGTTTATGTTAGGAAGGGTATTTAAAGAGAACTTAGATATAAATTCAATAACTACAATAACTGGATATGCTCATGGATTAGTAATATTTTTAAGTTTAAGTTTATTCATGAAAACTTATTTTGGTTTTTTTAGTACCACTTCAATACAGGTTGTAAGTTTAGGAATTTTCTTTTGGATATATTTAACTATTTCGAAATCTCTAGAGCAAGCTTTTTTTATTGAAAAGAATAGTTCTAAGATATCCACAGCAGTTTTTTTGTTTATTCTGGTTTGGACTTCAGGTCCTTTAAAAATAGTATTTTGATTTGAACAATTACAAAATCGAAATATCTTATGATGGCTCTAATTTTCATGGTTTTCAAAAACAAAAAAATATTAGAACTGTTGAATTTGCTATTCAAAACTCATTAAATAAAATACTTAATTCGTATAAATTATTATATGCTGGAAGAACAGATGCTGGTGTTCATGCAAAATCACAAGTCCTTAGCTTGAAAACTTGTGAACTACTAGATCAGAGTTTTTTCGTTTCTTTAAGCTCACTTTTAAGTGACGATATAAAAATTAAAAAAATAAAAAAAGTAAATCAGTCATTTAATCCACGATATGATGCAAAATCACGAATATATAAATACTTTGTTGAAGAGAAAAGAAATTCCGAGCCCTACTTTCGGAACTATAGACATGTCACTAATTCATATTTAGATATCGATAAATTAAATTCTTTATCGAAAATATTTTTGGGAAAAAATAATTTTACAAATTTTTCAAAATTAAGGAAAGATCAAGAACCAATTAGGGAAATAAGTAAAAGTAAATGGTCAAGAATGAATAATTCATTTATTTATACTATTGAGGGTAATTCGTTCTTACACAGTATGGTCAGGTCTATAGTTGGCTGTCAATTAGCAGCTTTAGATGGAAAAATTTATAAGAAACAATTAATAGACGCTCTAAAGACTCCTCAAGAATCAAGATTTAATTATGTGGCTCCAGCTAAGGGTTTATATTTATGGAAAATAAAATACTAGTTTTCTTAAATATGAATCGAATTTATACTGAAAGCTCGTTACAATTCTTTGGGTTTATAAAATGAATACAAAAACGACATTTGAAGGTATAGAGGCGTCAGATAGAAAATGGCACTTAGTTGATGCATCTAATTTACCCCTAGGAAGATTAGCAAGTGAGATTGCGCAAATTCTTAGAGGTAAACATAAACCAGAATATGCTCCACATCTAGATGTAGGAGACCATATTGTGGTAATTAATGCTGAAAAAATTCAATTAACTGCAAATAAGGCAGAACAAAAGAAATACTATAGTCACTCAGGATACCCAGGAGGTATTAAAGAAGAATCATTTAATTCTCTTAAAAAAAGAAAACCAGAAAAAATTATTGAGAGAGCAGTATGGGGTATGCTGCCAAAAAATAGACTAGGTCGTTCAATGATAAAGAAACTTCATATCTATTCTTCCGATACTCATCCACATGTTGCCCAAAATCCCGTAGAATTAAATTTTGATATAAAGAAGGTTGTAGAATAATGAGCCAAGTTGTATTAGGTACTGGAAGAAGAAAAACTTCAGTTGCAAGAGTCATGTTATCTGAAGGCACAGGTGAATTTGAGTTCAATGGGAAAAGTATAGAGACATATTTTCCGAGCCCTTCAATGAGAATGAAAATAAATAAACCTTTCAACGTAGTAGGACTAGAGAAGAAATTTGATTTAAAGGTAAATCTTGATGGGAGTGGATTATCTGCCCAAGCTGATGCAGTTGCTTTAGGAATTTCAAGAGCACTAATTAAATACGATCCAGAATTAAGAGAAAAGTTGAAAAAAGCAGGATTATTAACAAGGGATGCTAGAAAAGTTGAACGTAAAAAATATGGATTGAAAAAAGCCCGAAGAGCAGAACAATTTACTAAAAGATAATTTTTCATTGAAAAAGTATTTTGGAACAGACGGCATAAGGGGAATTCCTCAAAAAACTCTAGAAGAAGAAATAGTAAAAAAAGTTTGTTCATCTGTAGAAAAAATTTTGAAGCCACAGTCTATAGCGTTGATTTCAGACACTCGTGAATCATGTGATTTAATAACTGACTGGATCATTCAAGGATTTTCAGATTCAGTTAGGTTAACTAATTACGGTGTACTTCCTTCTGGTGCTATTCCAATTTTAATAAATGAATTTGATGAAGACTTAGGAATTATAATTTCTGCTTCACATAACCCCTCCGAATATAACGGAATAAAACTAATTGGAAAAAATGGTTCCAAACTAGATGATGAAATTGAAATTAAAATTGAAAATGAAATGGATAATATATTAATTCCAGAAAAAAAAGGAATATTTCAAAACTCTTTAGAAGGCTATAAGTCCTATTTAGATTTTTTAAATAATGTAAATGATATTGATTTTGATAAATTTGATTTAGTAATTGATTCAGCAAATGGTTCGGCATATAAAATTATTGAAGATTTGCTAGTTTCCAAAAAAGCAAAATTTAAAATGATAGCAAATAATCCTGATGGTAAAAATATTAATAAAGAATGTGGGGCGACCTATCCTTTTACTCTTCAAAAAAATATGGATATAGGACAGATTGGTATTTCTTTTGATGGAGACGCTGATAGATTAATTATGATAGATGAAAATAAAGAAGTTGTTAATGGTGATTTGTTACTAACTATCTTATCGAAATATTTTTCAGAAAAAGATAAGTTAAATAAAGATATTGTTGTAAGTACAGTTATGTCAAACTATGGATTTAAGATTGCAATGGATAAATTCGGCTTTAATTTAATTGAAACTCCAGTTGGTGATAAATATGTAGCAGAAGCAATGAAAAAAAACGAAGCAACACTTGGGGGAGAGCAATCAGGTCACATAATTTTGAGAGATTACCTACCTGTGGGAGATGGCCTTCTTACCTGTTTGTTAGTTCTTCAAGCTATTGATTATTTTGACATTTCAATTACTGAATTCAGAAAAAATCACCTTACAGAATATCCTCAAAAATTGACAAATATTGAATTAGAAAAGTCGTTAAATGATGAGGAAATTGAATTTATTAATCAAATAGCTTTAGATATGTCAATAAAACTTGATCTTGATGGTAGGTATTTAATTCGAAATTCAGGGACAGAACCATTGCTTAGGGTCTTAGTAGAGGCTAAAAACCTTGAATCCATGGAGAGTTTTTCAGATGAATTGCTATCAAAAATTAATAATTACCTAAGTTAACAAAATTAAGTTATAATTTAAACAACGAGCAAATATTAGCGCCTGGCCTTTAATTAGGTGACGAGGAAGTATGTTATCGAAACATTCGGCGGATGCATACTCGGCTCTGCGGTCGTAATAAATTGTTTAAAAACAGGAAGTAATTTCTGAACAGAAGCAATTTAAAGCAGTCTTATTTCAACTTGCTCGTTGGAATGGAGAATATATGTGCGGAATAGTCGGGTACTCAGGCCCAAAAGAGCCTCTTCCAATATTAATTGGTGGGTTGTCAAGATTAGAATATCGAGGTTATGATTCAGCTGGTATAGCTGTGTCTGACGGATCAAATATAACTATTGAAAAAAAAGAAGGTAAATTAGATGTTCTTAAAGAACATTTAGCTGATAAAAAAATTAAAGGAAATATAGGAATTGGTCATACAAGGTGGGCAACTCACGGTGTTCCTAACGATGTGAATGCTCATCCGCATTCAGATAACAGTGAAGACTTTGCAATCATCCACAATGGAATAATTGAAAATTATGCAGAGATGAAAGACAGTCTTTTAAAAGAAAATTATTCATTTAAATCAGATACTGACACAGAGGTAGTAGCTATCGAATTAAGTAAACAATGGAATGGTAATTTATTAGAGACAGTAGTTAAAGTTACAAAAGATTTAGAAGGAACATATGCATTAGTTGTAACAACTACTAAGCAGGAAAATACAATTGTTGCAGGTAGGATGATGAGCCCCTTAGTTTTAGGAGTAGGAGAGGGAGAAGTATTCTTAGCTTCAGACTCAGCTGCAATTCTTGAGCATACAAATAAGATGATTTTCTTAGAGAATGGTGATTTTGTAGAAATACATGATGGAAAATATAAATTATTTGATGCTGATCTAAATGACATTGAAAGAGAAGTACAAATAATTGATTGGGAAGTTTCAGAAGCAGAAAAATCTGGACATGATCACTTTATGTATAAAGAAATTTTAGAACAAGCTGAAGTTATTGAAAGAACAATCACAGGAAGACTTGAAGAAGGTTCCCCTGAGATACCAATAACTAAAGAGGAAGCACAAAAATATGAGAAAATCTGGATTGTTGCATGTGGAACCGCTTATCATGCTGGACTATTTGGAAAAGATTTGTTCGAAAAAGTTTTAGGAGTTCCAGTAAGCGTAGAGCTTGCTTCCGAATTTAGATATAGAGAGCCGATAATAGGAGAAAATGATTTAGGTATTGTTATTTCTCAATCTGGCGAAACAATGGACACCATTGCAGCTACAGAGCTTCTGAAGGAGAACGGTTCCCATGTCTTAGCACTAGTTAATGTTGTAGGAAGTTCTCTTGCAAGAATGGCTGATAGTGTCTTTTATCTACATGTTGGACCAGAAATAGGAGTTGCTTCTACTAAAGCATATCTCGGCATGTTAGTTGGACAACTTGTTTTAGCTAAACATTGGGATACTCAAAACAAATTAGATGTTTCATTTGAAGAGATTAAAGGATTACCTTCTCTCATAGAAGAGACCTTAAAATGTGAGAAAGAAATCAGAGAGATTGCTGAATCAATTTATAAACAAAATGATGTTTATTTTATTGGAAGAGGATTAGATTATGCTCTTGCTGCAGAAGGAGCTCTTAAGTTAAAAGAAATTTCCTACCTTCATGCAGAGGCACTTGCAGCAGGTGAACTAAAGCATGGAACCCTAGCACTCATTGAAGAAGGAACACCAGTTATCGTTACTGCAAGTCAATATCACTTATTAGATAAAACAACTAGCAATGTACAAGAAGTTAAGGCAAGAGGAGCTCATGTTATTGCAATAGGGAATAGTTCATCAGAAAAATTAGAAAATATTTCAGATAAGTATATTACTTTGCCAGATAGCAATGAAATATTATCAACTGTTATATCTATTATCCCCCTTCAATTTATTGCTTATCATGTTGCTAATAATAGAGGTGAGTCTATAGACCAACCTAGGAATTTGGCTAAATCTGTTACTGTTGAGTAATGGATAGAGGATATATATACGTCAATAAGACAAATTATTTAAATAATATAAATTATTTAAGAAGTCTTTCAGACAAAGAGCTTTGTTTAGTTGTTAAAGCAAACGGATATGGTCATGGAATTGAATGGGCTGTAAAAACTGCTATTGAAGGTGGAGTGAAATGGTTTGCAGTTGCTGCAATTAATGAAGCTATAAAAGTTCGGAATTTATCAGATAGTGTTCGTATCCTGCTTCTGACTGAGCCCTCATTATCAGAAATAGATACAATAGTTTCAAATAACATAGATTTAACTGTTTACAATGATTTTTTTATTGAGGGGCTAGAAAAATCAGGTAATTTGTTTAATACACATATAAAAATTGATACCGGAATGCATCGAGTTGGGTGTGAGCCAGAAGATTTTACGAAAATATATGACAAGATTAAGTCATCAGAAAGTATAAATCTTACTGGGATTTGTACGCATTTTCCTGTTGCTGATATAGATAAAGAACCGACTGATATATCTATAAAGTTATTCAAAGATATAATTTCTAAAGTCGACACTACTAATTTATTAATTCATGCAGATAATTCAGGATCAACATTTTATAACTTTGATCCAATATTCAACCTTTCAAGAATTGGCCTAGCAGTCTATGGATGTAACATAACTCCTGTTGAAGTAGATCATAAATTAAAACCGACTATGGAGATAAAAACAAGGATTTCTAATATTCAACATAGAAAAAAGGGAGAAGCTGTTTCTTATGGAAAAGCTTTAAAGCTGCAGAGGGATACTGTTGTTGGAACTGCTCCAGTTGGTTATGCCGATGGCTATCCATGGAACTCTTTTCCTGAAGGAAAAGTCATAATTAATAATCAATATTGTAAGTTAATTGGCAGAGTCACAATGGATCAAATATTGTTTGATATTACAGACATTAATGCAAAAGTTGATGATGAAGTTGTCATCTTAGGGTCATCAGAAGATGGGAATTCGAGTATTTCAGTTTTTGATATTGCTGAATGGAATAAAACAATAGAATGGGAAGTCTTGACAAACATAACTGACAGGCTTGAAAGGGTAGAAGTTGAGTAGTTTAGAAATTACTGAGGGTGAATTAGAAGAATTTTCAAAGAATTATATTTTGGATTTACCAGTTCCATCAGTAGTTGGTTTTCAAGGCAGTTTAGGTGCTGGGAAAACAACAATTATAAAACATATAATAAAAAGTTTAGGTGTTGAGGAAGCTGTTACTTCACCTACATTTAATATTGCAAGATCTTATAAGAAAGATTCTTTAGAAATTTATCATGTAGATTTATATAGAATTTCAACAATTCATGAATTTTTTGATTTAGATTTACCTTTATTTAAAGACAACACTTTATTTTTTATTGAGTGGTCAGATCTTTTACCTAATGCTAATTTAGATAACTGGAGGTTTGTAAAAATAGAAGTTCTAGATGAGCAAACTAGAAAGATCTCATATTAATTATGTATAAATTATCCTTCACAACTTCTGGGCAATATATTTCAGCAGGACTTTTTGATAATAAATTATTAGGTAGTTTTATATTCAAATCAGACAAAGGTTCTACAAGCTTACTTATTGATCAGATTAATGAGTTATTTAAAAAAGTAGATCTGGAAAGAAAAGATCTGAGTGTTATTTATTTTGATAATGGACCTGGATACTACACAGGTTTAAGGATAGGCTTTTCAGTTGCCCAGGGTATATGTGCGTCATTAGGCATTCCTCTGGTTCCGGTCAACGGTTTAGATGCGCTTGCATTTGCTGCTCATACTAGTCACAGGAAGATTTGTTCATTAATTGATATAAAGAGAAATGAGTTTGCATATTGTACTTATAATCCAGTACCTGGCGGTGTTGTTAGAAATACAGATCCAGAAGTAATTTCAGTAGATAATTTAGAGATAAAAATTACTAGTGATACTGAGAAGAAACTTTTAGTGGGTAATTGGAACTTATTAAACAATAAAAAAATATTAAATGATAGTAATTCGAAATTAGCAGATCCAAAGTTTGTAACAGCAGAACATATATTTAATGTAGGAGAAAGACTTTTTGACAGTGACAACTATCCAAATTTTAATGAAATTGAAATTGAATACATGAGAGAACCAGATGTCACACTTCCTAAAGAAAATCTAGTAAAAAAGGTTAATTTTTATGATTAGTGAGGTTATTTATTGTGATGAAGAAACAGCCATGAATCTTGCTGAAATTGAGAAATTAATTTTTAACACAGCATGGGATCATAAAGTAATTAAGGAGAAAATAAATAATAAAAGATTTAAATATTGGGTTTATAAAGAAGAAGAGAAAATTAAGGGATATTTAGGCATTCAATTTCTTGAAGAGGAAGTAGAAATACTTGGAATAGGTGTTAATCCAGAATTCAGAAGAAAAAAAATCGCTAATGATTTGATGGAGCATTTTATTAAATATTTTGAAACTAGTAAATATAAAAAAATTATATTAGAAGTTAGAGAGTCTAATAAAATTGCAAAAGATTTATACAGCAAATTTGGATTTGAATATAACTCAAAAAGAAAAAAATATTATGTTGATGAAGATGCAGATGTACTTGTAAGAGAGAAAATATATGTCTGAAAATAAAATTATATTAGGTTTTGAAACTAGCTGCGATGAGACAGCAATAGCAATTATGAGAAATGAAGAGCTACTAGTTAATAAGATTTCATCTCAGATAGATATTCATGAAAAATTTGGAGGAGTTGTTCCAGAAGTTGCCTCCAGAGCTCATTCAGAAATGATAAGAAACTTATTTCATTCTTCACTGAATGAAGCAGGGATTGAACTTTCAGAAGTTGATATTGTTGCTTCAACAGACGGCCCTGGTTTAGCAGGGAGTCTGGTTGTTGGATATAATTTTGCAAAATCTATTGCTTGGTCACTAGAAAAACCTTTTCTTGCAGTTGATCATATGGTTGGCCACTTATCTGCTCCTCTTATTGAAAATCCTAATTTAAAACCGCCTTTTCTTTCATTATTAGTTTCAGGTGGTCATACTCAGATTGTACTTGTTGAAAAGTGGGGAGAATATAACTTAATTGGATCAACTATAGATGATGCGGCAGGAGAAGCCTTTGATAAATTATCAAGATATTGCGGATTTGGTTTTCCTGGTGGCCCTGCTATTCAAAAAATTGGAGAAGGAGGAGATGAAGCAAAGATTGATTTTCCTAGACCAAAAACCTCAAAGACTTTTGATTACTCATTTTCTGGTTTGAAGACAGCAGCTATTTATTACTTACAAGGCCTTTCAGACGACCAACCTATTAGTAAGAAAGATTTTGCTGCTTCATACCAGGAGGCAATAGTTGATTCTTTAATGTCTATATTTGAAAAAGCAGTAAAAGAGACAAATGTGCCTACTATTTCTGGAGGTGGTGGTGTAATGGCAAACTCTCGACTTAGGGAAAAATTGATGATTTTTTCTGAGGTGGAAGATAAAGAACTCTTATTACCATCACCAAAATTATCTACAGATAATGCAGCAATGATTTGTGTTGCTGCAAAAAATAATTTAATAACTAATGAATTAGGGCTAGATGATATAAGGCTATCTTCAGTAATAAGTTAATAATTTATAAAAAATAAAATACTTATATAAACAGAACTATATTAAATTCACAATGTAGAAAAAAATTTTAGGAGGTAATTTTAATGAATCTTCAACCACTCGGAGATAGGGTTGTTGTAAAACCACTATCAGAAGAAGATATGAAGACTCCATCAGGAATCATTATTCCTGATTCGGCACAAGAGAAGCCACAAGAGGGAGAAGTTGTTGCTGTAGGTCCTGGTGAGCCTAATGATAAAGGTGAAAAAATTAAACCAGACGTTACTAAAGGTGACAAAGTTGTTTACTCCAAATACGGAGGAACAGAAATTAAAGTGGATGGCCAAGAATATTTGATTTTATCAAGCAGAGACATTCTTGCAAAATTAGGTAAGTAAGAGGAGAAAACAATGGCAAAGAAAACATTAGTATTCAACGAAGAGGCTAGAAAAGGACTTGAAGCAGGTGTTAATAAATTAGCAGATGTTGTAAAAGTTACTCTTGGGCCTAAAGGTAGAAATGTTGTTCTAGAAAAGAAATGGGGTGCTCCAACGATAACTAATGATGGAGTCACTATTGCTAAAGAAGTAGATCTAGAAGACCCATACGAAAATATGGGAGCTCAATTAGCAAAAGAGGTAGCTTCAAAGACAAATGATGTTGCTGGTGATGGAACTACTACAGCAACAGTTTTAGCTCAGTCAATGGTTAACGAAGGAATGAAAACGGTTTCTTCTGGAGTAAACCCAATGGAAGTTAAAAGAGGAATGATGGAAGCTGCAAAAACTGTAACAGACTTTATTGCTAGCTTTTCTAAATCTATTGGTGGAAAAGAAGAGATTGCACAAGTTGCCTCTATTTCTGCTGCAGATCCAGAAATTGGTGAAACAATAGCAGAAGCTATGGAAAAAGTTGGGAAAGACGGTGTGATTACTGTAGAAGAAGGTCAAACGTTTGGAATGGAACTAGATTTTACGGACGGAATGCAGTTCGATAAAGGATTTATTTCTCCATATTTCGTTACTGATCCGGACAGACAGGAAGCTGTTTTAGAGGATCCTTATATATTAATTGTTAATTCTAAAATTACAGCAGTGAATGACCTTCTGCCTGTTTTAGAAAAAGTAATGAATTCAGGTAAGCCACTTATAATTTTGGCTGAAGATGTTGAGGGTGAAGCTTTAGCAACTCTTGTTGTTAATAAAATAAGAGGAACCTTCACATCAGTTGCTGTTAAAGCTCCTGGTTTCGGAGAGAGAAGGAAAGCTATGCTTCAAGACATAGGTATTTTAACCGGTGGAGAAGTAATTTCAGAAGAACTTGGTCTTAAAACAGAAAACACAACAGTAGATATGTTGGGTGAAGCTGAAAAGGTTATTGTAAAAAAAGATACTACAACAATAATTAACGGTAAAGGCAAAAAGTCTGATGTAGATGGAAGAGTTAAGCAAATTCAATCTGAGATTGAAGAATCTGATTCTGATTGGGACAAAGAAAAACTTCAAGAAAGACTAGCTAAGCTTTCTGGTGGAGTGGCTCAAGTGAAAGTCGGAGCTGCTACAGAAGTAGAGCTAAAGGAAAAGAAAATGAGAATCGAAGATGCTTTAGCAGCTACAAGAGCAGCAGTTGAAGAAGGGATTGTTGCTGGTGGAGGAGTTGCTTTAATAAGAGCTCAAGATTCAATTGATAAGATTACAGGCGGAACTGAAGGGGAAGCCATAGGTAGAGCTATAGTTAAAAAAGCATTAGAGTCACCTCTAAGACAAATTGCAGAAAATGCAGGTTATGAAGGTGGTGTGATGGTAGAAAATGTTAAGGCTGAAAAAGGAAATGTAGGTCTTAATGCTACTAACGGTGAAATGACAGATCTTGTTAAGGATGGAGTTATTGATCCAGCTAAGGTTACAAGATCTACTGTTGAGAATGCTTCATCTATTGCTTCATTAGTATTAACTACTGAAGCACTTATAGCTGAAGAACCAGAACCAGAAGCTCCAATGCCTCCAGGGGGTATGGGAGGTATGGAAGGGATGATGTAATCCTTTCTTAATTTTTAAAAAAAAGGTGGACATTGTCCACCTTTTTTTTATTATTGTAAATACATGAATGGTATTCGAGGCGCAATTGCTGTTGTAGAAAATAATAAAGAAGATATTGTTGAATCTTCTAAGCTTCTCTTTTCATCAATTATTGAAAAAAATAATTTAGAGCCAAAAAAAATTACTTCTGTTGTTTTTACAGTTACCCATGATTTAACTGAAGCGTTTCCAGCAAAATCTATTAGAGATTTGGGTTATGATTACATTCCGGTTATTGATACATTAGCTCCTAATATTTCTTCTGACTTGAATGGTTGTATAAGAGTTTTAGTTTTATATTCAGATAAAGTTGATGTAAAACATGTTTATCTGCATGATGCTAAAAATTTACGCCCAGATAGATAAAAAATTATTTGCAAATTAGACATACCTGCTAATATGAATTCAATGAAATTAAACAACGTATACTTTTACTTTAGTGAGCACATATAAGTTGCCCTAAAGTTACGTTGTGTGAAATCGGGCAAAGGCCCGATTTTTTTATTTAGGAGGAAGATTGATAGTAGTAATGAAGCAGTCGGCAACTGATGAGGATGTCGAAAGAGTCAAAGCTAAAGTAGTTGAACAGGGACATGAGCATATAGTCATCTACGGTGTAGAAAGGACTGTTGTTGCTGTAAGTGGGAAGGTTATTGAAGACAATAGAGCAATTATGCGATTGCTCGATAATGTTCATGAGGTAATTCCAGTAGGTAGACCTTACAAACTTGCTAGTAGGAGCTTCAAGGAAGGAAATACAGAAGTTAAGATAAAGGACCTTGTAGTAGGAGGCAAAGAGCTAGCCTTTATTGCGGGACCTGACAGCGCTGAATACAGAGAGCAGACACTTGAAACAGCAGAAGGTGTAGTAGCTAGTGGTGGAAATGGACTCAGAGGAGGGGCATTCAAACCCAGGACATCTCCTTATAGCTTCCAAGGCCTTGGAGAAGAAGGTTTAATAATGTTAAGAGAAGCTGCAGACATCCACAATCTTCCTCTATTTAGTGAAATAATGGACGTTCAGCATTTAGAAATGATGGAAAAATATGTTGATGTATTACAGATAGGTGCACGTAATATGCAGAACTTTAAATTATTAGAAGCAGTTGGCGAGTCTCATCTTCCTGTTCTTTTAAAGAGAGGTCTGAGTGCAACCTTAGAAGAGCTACTACTTGCTTCGGAATACATTCTTGCTAGAGGAAATGAAAATGTGATGTTATGCGAAAGGGGAATTAGAACTTATGAGAATGCTACTAGGAATACATTTGATATAAATGCTATACCTTATTTAAAAATGAATACACACCTTCCTATTATTGCTGATCCTAGTCACGCAACAGGAGATCGTACACTTGTAGAGTCAGTTGCCCTAGCAGCTATTGCAGCAGGCGCTGATGGGCTATTAATTGAGATCCATCCAAGACCAGATGAAGCTCTATGTGATGGACCTCAAGCTTTGACTCCTGATGAGTTAAAAGTATTAAGTAGAAAAGTAAGCGATATAGCAAAAGTAGTTGGGAGATCTTTAAACTAACTATGAAAAATATTCGAATAATTGGATTAGGTTTAATGGGAACAAACCTTGGAATAAACCTAATTAGTAAAGGTATTAAAGTTTACGGCTATGACGTAAATGATTTTGCTAATAAACGTGCCAATAAGCTTGGAATAGATACAAATAATATTGACGAGGAAGTAGATTTAACGATACTTGCTATGCCAATAAACAAGATTATTTCTTATCTAAAAGAAAATGAAAAATTCCATAAAACAAAAGCTCTATTGGATATTGGAGGAACTAAACAGGAAATTTGTGATTTGATGGATCAATTAGAAGTTCCTGCAATAGGTGGGCATCCTATGTGTGGTATCGCTGATAATAATTCTTGGGAACCGATGCCTGAAATTTATGAAAAAGCAACTTTTTTATTATGTGAAACTGAATCTACTTCTGAAGAATCGAAAACAATAATTAGAAATTTTTTAAAACTATTAAATGCAGAAGAGGTGTGGATAGATAGAGAAAGACATGATGAGATAATCTCAATAACAAGTCATGTCCCTCATGTAATAAGTAGTGCTTTGGTAGGTATTGCTAAGGATGATTATCAAATTGATGAAATAATGGGTATGGCTGCAGGTGGTTTTGATGGAGCAACAAGACTTACTAGGACAAATCCCGAGATGATTATTGATATGTATGAAACAAACTCAAAAAATATTAATAAATTCCTTAAAGTTTTTCTAAAGGAAATATCTGAAATAATGGATCTTCAAGAGAAAAAAGAGTTAATAGGTTACTTAAGTTCATCTGTTGAATGGAGAAGAGCCTTATCAGAAAAATTTGGAGAAAGGCCACTTAGTTGAGTTCATTAAAAACTATTTCAGGAGAAGTTACTATTTTGGGAGATAAATCAATTTCGCATAGATGTGTAATTTTGGGTTCTCTTGCAGAGGGAGAATCTTATTTTGAGAACATTTTAATCTCAGGGGACACAACTGCAACAATTGAAATTTTTCGTTCATTAGGTGTAAAAATTGATTTAATTGATGAAAATATTATCAAAATAAAGGGTGTAGGTTTAAATGGCCTAGATGAACCAAAAAATGATTTAGATGCTAAAAGCTCAGGAACTACTGCAAGGCTATTAATTGGATTACTTTCAAGGCAAAACTTTTCCTCAAGAATGATTGGTAGCAAACAATTGATGAGAAGACCAATGGGTAGAGTTATAGATTTATTTACTGAGAATGGTGCAAAAATAGATTCTGATAAAGGGAATTTACCAATTACATTTACCCCATCATCATATTCTTTTAATAATTTAGATACAAGAGTCCCAAGTGCACAAGTTAAGAGCGCTGTGATTCTTTCATCGCTATATAATAATGAACCAACAATCGTTAACGAAGAAACACTAACTAGAGACCATACGGAAAGAATGTTATTAGAAATGGGCATTGAGTTAGTAAGACTTGGAAATACAATTACAATACCCCCAGTTTCAAAATTAAATCCTTTAAATATGAAAGTGCCTTCAGATATTTCATCTGCTGCATTTTTGATCGCTCTAGGAGTTCTAAAAGGTGACAATCTGTTATTAAAAAATGTTTTAATTAACGAGAGAAGATTAGGTTTTGTAAAAGTTCTAAAAAGAATGAATGCAAATATTGAGATTTTAAATATTAAAGAAACGAGTAATGAATTAGTAGGCGATATAAAAGTATCAAAATCTGACCTTGTAGCCACAAAAATTGAACCAAAAGAAGTACCAGACATTATTGACGAGATACCAATTTTAACTTTTATAGCAAGTCAAGCTGAAGGTAAAACAACACTAAAAGGAGCTCAAGAGTTAAGGATTAAAGAATCAGATAGATTAGAAAATATGAAGAACTTTATACAATCCTTAAATGGTGAAATCACTATGTATGATGATGGTTTTGAAATTAATGGAGTCCAGGATTTAAAAGAAGGGACTATAGCTACTAAAGATGATCATCGAGTTGCTATGACAGCTATTATTGCGAATAT
The DNA here is from genome assembly GCA_902565645.1 of uncultured Candidatus Actinomarina sp. GTDB lineage: Bacteria > Actinomycetota > Acidimicrobiia > Actinomarinales > Actinomarinaceae > Actinomarina. The sequence continues at coordinate 19,266 of CACFFJ010000001.1, read as the reverse complement.
TACTCTTGGAAAGAAAATAATACCTGATAATACTGACTGTATTAAAGATTCTTATCCAACTTTTTTTATTGATATTGAGAGTATTGGAGGAATGATTAATGAATAAATACGGAATCCTAGGTTGGCCATTAGAAAGAAGCTATTCTCCAATAATTCATACTTTCTTATTAAAACATGCGTCTATAGAAGGTAATTATGAGTTAATAAAATTGAATGAAATAAATAATAAAAATATAGATCATATTAATAACAATTACTCTGGATACAATATAACAATTCCTTACAAAGAAAAGATATTAGAGGTTAGTGAAGGAGCTCACCTTGATGTTCACGTTGAAAAAATTGGTTCTGTAAATACTGTAAAAAATAAAGATGGAATAACTTCTTTTCACAATACAGATTATTTAGGTTTCTTAAACTTCCTTGAAATAATAAATTTCAATCCAGAGGGTAGAACAATTATGACTCTAGGCAGTGGAGGAAGTTCAAAAGCAATAAAATATGCTCTTAATTTAATGAATGCTGAAACAACAATAGTAAGTAGAACAAATAAGGTAGAAGCAATTTCATACCAAGACTTAAATGATAGAGCTAACGAAGTTGATGTATTAATCAACACAACCCCTATTGGGATGCCTCCATATGAAAATGAAACTTTAGATATTAATATTGAAAATTTCAATAACCTCGAATTAGTTATGAATATCGGTTATGGATCAAATAATAATTTTCTTACATTATTTAATGATGATATTCAAAAATTTGACGGTTTGGGGATGTTAATTTGTCAGGCAATAGAATCATTCAATATTTGGACTTCATCATGTTTAACAGTTACTAGTATTTATGATGAAGTTTTAAAAGAATTGGAAGAACAACATGATTAGATTTTTAACAGCTGGTGAGAGTCACGGACCGGAATTAACTGGAATAATTGAAGGTGTTCCTGCGGGGTTTACTATTAGTAAAGAGTTTATAGATTCTTATTTAAAGAGAAGGCAGAAAGACACTGGTTCTGGTGGTCGGATGAATATTGAAAGCGATGAAGTATTTATATTATCTGGAGTAGTTAATAATATCTCAACAGGAGCTCCAATTGCTTTACGAATAAAAAATAAAGATTGGGAAAATTGGAAAGATAAAGATATAGAACCGTATGTAGTTCCTAGACCTGGGCATGCAGATTTAATTGGTACCGCAAAATATGACTTAAATGACATAAGGCTAGTTTTAGAGAGATCAAGTGCTAGAGAGACAGCTATGAGGTCTGCAATAGGAGCAATAGCTATTCAGGTACTCGAGACAATGGGAATATCCATATATGGTTATGTTTCATGCATAGGAAAAGTTGAATATAGATATTCAGATGATTTCTCATTAGATCAGATGAGAAAATTAACAGATGATTCACCAGTATCTTGTCCAGATGCTGATAAATCTAAGGAAATGGAAAAAGAAATTTCGAATGCAAGGAAAAAGAAAGACACACTTGGAGGCTCTATAACCACAATTGCTACAGGTGTTCCCCCAACATTAGGAAGTTATGTACATTGGGATAAAAAGTTAGATGCTAAATTAGCAAGAATTCTTATGTCGATACAAAGCGTTAAGGCTATAGAAGTTGGAGATGGTATTGAATCATCAAAAAATTATGGTACATCAGTTCAAGATCAATATGTTTTAAACGAGAAAGAAATAAAAAAGGAATCAAATAACCTTGGAGGTTTTGAAGGAGGTATGACAAACGGTGAAAATATAGAATTAACAGCATATTTGAAACCAATAAGCACAACATTGACTCCAATAAAAAGTGTTAATCTTGTCGAAAAAGAAGAAACAGAAACGGTCTATGAAAGATCAGATACATGTGCCGTTCCAAGAGCTGTACCAATCTTTGAGAGCGCTATGGCCTTAGAAATTTTAAATGCTGTTTTAAATAAAACTGGTGGGGACAATAAGAAAGAAATAATTAAGAATTTTGAAAATATTCCTAGTTTGAATATAGATGAATTTGATTTAGATAACAAAGTTTGGAAATTTGGATATGAATCAGAGTAATGTTTATTTGTCTGGTTTTATGGGGTCTGGTAAATCAGCAATTTATAAAAAGATATATCCATTACTAAATATAAAACATTTTGATTTAGATGAAGAAATTATTAAAGAGCATGGAAAGATTGAGACAATATTTGAAGAGGGTGAAGTTCATTTTAGGATTTTAGAAAGAGAAGTATTTTCTACTATTCCAAATGAAAATTGTTTAGTAGCTTTAGGTGGAGGCTCTTTAGAGGTTGGAGAAATTTATCTTAAGGTTAAAGAATCTCCCTATACTTTTTATTTGGATGATAGTTTTGAAAATCTATGGGAAAGAATAAAAGATTCTGATAGGCCATTAGTTAAAAGAGGCAAAGATTTCGTTTTAGACAGGTATCAATTAAGAAAAATTTTAAGTAAAAAATTACCAAATGTAATTGATATGTCAAAAACTACAATTAGTGAAGCAGTAGAAATAATTATTGAAAGCACATGGTTAAAAGATGCAAGAATCTAAAATTTCTTATTTAGACAGTGTGGAAGAACTAAATTCATATTTGAACAAAGACATCAGCAAAAGTAGTTCAATTATCTTTGTTGACTCAAACGTAAGTTCAGAATATAAATTTGATGAAAATATGAACATTCATGAAATTTTGGTTAATGAAGAAACAAAAAATATAAAAACAGTTGAAAAAATTTGGGAAATTATGCACTCGAATTCGGTAACAAGAAGTACAAATGTAATTTGTATTGGAGGGGGAGTCCTTTGTGATGTAGTGGGATTTGCGACTAGTACTTATAAAAGAGGTGCAAATTTAGTATTTATTCCAACTACACTTCTTGCGATGGTTGATGCATCACATGGTGGTAAAAATGGAATTAATAATAATTATGGAAAGAATCAAATAGGTACATTTTATTTACCTAATGAGGTTTTAGTCTGCGTTGAATTTTTAAATTCCTTAAATAAAGAAGAAATTAACACTGGTTTAATTGAGGTTATAAAGGCTGGCTTTATTGGAAATGATAAAATTTTAGAGTTAGTTTATGGAGACGGCTCAATTTATTCTGATAGAAGTTTGCTTCAACTAGCTATTGATGTGAAAACAAAAATTACACGGGAAGACTTACATGAATCCAACACAAGAATGTATTTAAATTTTGGTCATACAATAGGACACTTAATTGAGTCAGATTCAAACTATCAAATTTCACATGGTCAAGCTGTTGGTATTGGAATTTTGATTGCTTTAGAAATTTCAGAAAAAGAATATAATTTAGATCAATCATATAGAAAAAATTACATGACTTTTTTAAATAAAGCTGGTCTTAAAAGTCATTATAAATTTCAAAAAACAAGAAGTGAGCTTATAACAATATTAAGTAATGATAAAAAAGTAAATAATGAAAAGATTATTTTTGTTTTGTTAGAAGAAATAGAAAAACCAATCCTTAAAGAGGTAGACATTGAGCAAGCAATGGAATTGATTCTAGATGAGTAAAGTAATAATAATTAATGGACCAAATTTAAACTTTTTGGGGATAAGAGAAATTGAAAAATATGGAAGCCTAACATATGAAGATTTAAAAAATAAGATTAGTGAACATACAAAAGGTAAAAACAAGATCGAATTTTTTCAATCAAATTCTGAAGGAGAGGTTGTTACTTACATACAAGAACTTAGAAAAGATAAAGAGGTCATGGGAATTGTGATTAATCCTGGTGGCTTAACCCATTCAAGTATTTCTTTAAGAGACGCTCTTTCAATATTAGAAGTCCCAATAGTTGAAGTTCATATAACTGATATTGGGAAAAGAGAATCATATAGAAGAGTCAATTTAGTTTCCGACCTATGTATAAAGTCAATAGTTGGAAAAGGCATTGAAGGATATATTGAAGGAGTTGATTTCTTAAATGAAAAAAATTAAAAAAATATATTATCAAGGGTCTGAAGGATCATACTCAGAATCTGTACTAGAGGATTACTTTAAAGACGCTGAATATATATCATGTAGTACATTTAAAGATACTGTTGCAAATATTTCGAATGAAGAATATGCTCTTCTTCCAGTTGAAAATTCTTTAGTTGGGACTGTAATTGATGCTTATGAGAGTCTTTTGGAGAGTAATTTAGAAATCTTCATGGAGTTCAGAAAAAAAATAAATCATGCACTGATAGGATTAGACGATTCTAATCTAGAGTCAATAACCAAAGTAATTTCTCATCCTCAAGCTTTGCAGCAATGTAGTAATTTTTTAGAAAAATTAGATATTGAATTACAACCTGTATTTGATACTGCAGGAAGTGTTATGAGTCTTCTAGAAAATGATTCTAAGACAATAGCAGCAATTGCGGGTGAACATTTTGGAAATGACAAGAGGTTTAAAATATTGGAGAACAATATTTCTAACCATGTAGAGAACTACACAAGATTTTTTCTTGTCGGGAAAGAAGATCCGGATATTTCAGATAATAAAGATAAGCGTTCAGCGATCCTTATAGCAGATGATAAACCAGGTTCATTGTTAAAAGGCTTGAAGATATTTGAAGAACTAAAATTGAATCTTACAAAACTTGAGTCTAGACCGATACTTGGTTCTCCTTGGGAATATAAATTTTATATTGATTATCAAAATGAAAATAATGAAGTAGACAATCAGCTTGAAGAGAAGTTAAGTAAAGTCACAAAAGAGTTTCGAATTATTGGTAAATTTTCTTCTATTGATCTTTAAATGACCAGCTAGAAGAATCCTTATTATCTTCTAATTCAATACCTAAATCATCTAAAAGATTTCTTATTTCATCTGCTTCCTCGAAGCTTTTCTTTTCTCTCAAACTATTTCTTAAAGAAATTAATTTATGAACTAAATTATTAAAAATTTCTGAATAATTTTTTTCATTTTTAAGTTCCAATCTTAATTTGGCTATATCTTTCTTTAATTGACTTGTTTCATCTAGATTAACTTTTTTTTCTTTTTCTTTATAAATACTTTTTTTCGGCATAGTAAGAAGGCCTTTTAGTTCGTTTAAATTATATATATTTTCTTTTTGGAACTTTGTCTCTCCAGAAGGGTTTAATACTGTTACATTACCTATACCTATAACTTCAAAAGAATTTTTTTCTCCATTGATAATAAGGGCGGTATGTTCATCTATCCCTAATATGTTTGTAAATTCTTTAGTGAGCAAAGCCTTAATTCTTTTTTCTCCAACATAGCTAAAGCTTGTATCGTGAGTTCCACCTTCTTTATTATTGAAGTGTGGAATAACTGTACAATTCAATTCAAATATATCTAAAATATTTAAACCTTTTTCCCAATAAGGCTCAGTACCTACTTTATAGATTTCATAAACAGGCAAAGTTTTTACACCTAAAGTTGAAGCAGCAGCACTTGAAAATACAGCGACACCACCTTTATTTATATGTTCTTTAAAAAGTTCTGGGATTTCTGAATCAGCCCATGTTTTTGATGCATAACTTGGACTTCCTGGTCCAGCAAAAATAAAATTTGAGTTAGAGAGTTCCTCAATCATTTGAAAATAGTTGATTGAATTAATTACTTTTTTATTTCTAAAACTTGCTACATTTATTTCAATATTTACACTTTTTTTATAAAATTCTTTTAATTTACTAGTTAGTTCATCAGCATTTTCCTGAAAGCCAAAAGGAGTATCAATTAAGTAAGCATTAACTTCATCTTTAATATTATTTACTACTTGTTTGTGAGCTGATACTAGATTTGGACTTGTTTCACCTGATCCAAGTATTGCTATTGATCCATTAACTTTTGACATTTAACCATTATAGATATTTATTCATTCTTAAAAAATTGTATAATTAAAGCATGTCCAAGATGCTTATAAAAATTATAGAAGTATTTACCATAGAGTACATTCCACGTTTGCCTATTTCATTCAGAAAAGGTCTATATAAACTAATTCTTCCATTAAGAAAGGTAAAAGACAAGATTGCTTTAAACGTCCCCACTAGTGATGTAACTTATGAAACTAGATTGGATTTTGCGAAATTATCTAGACAAGGTTTAAACAATAGTGGCTCTAAACTTCTTGAATTTGATGAAAGTGTTAAAGTAGAGAAACTTCAAGGGACCCCCGTTGATATATATAAATTTACACCACAAGATTGCGCAGAAGATACTTATGGTGTTTATTTCCATGGGGGTGGTTATTACGCTGGAAGTATAATTTCACATAAACACTTTGTTTCGCGATTATCTGCAGGCACAAAAACACCATTTTATTTTTTTGAATATAGATTAAGCCCTGAGTATGTATTTCCTTCTGCTCATGATGATGCAAAAGCAGTTGTAGAATATATTAATAACATAGAAGGAAGCAAAAATTCGATTTGGGCAGGTGAATCTGCCGGGGGTGGTTTATCAACGGGGTTAGTTGTTGATGATACTTTTAGTATAAAACCAGATAAATTAGTTTTGCTTTCCCCATGGTTAGATCTCTCTGATAAAAATCGAGACAGAAGCTATTTAAAGAACAAAGATATATTATTAGCCATAGATGGAATGCACTTTGTAGGAGAATACTATGCAGGTGAATTTGAAACTAATAATCCGATTCTTTCTCCAGTTTTTGCAGATATTAACGATTTTCCCGAAACTTTAATTCAAGTCTGTTCAAACGAACTTTTGTATAATGATGCTATTGAATTTACTAAGAAACTTAGTGAAAAAGGTACAAAATATGAACTTCAAGTTTGGGATGACTTATGGCATGCATGGCACTTCTTTCCAATCAAAGAATCATATGAAGCAACAAAAAAAGTAATCGAGTTTATAACTGCTGATTCTTATTCTTCACCCAGGTGATGAAAGGCAAATCCGTAAGGTAGCTCTAGCCTATTTTTTTTCATAAATTTCTCATCTTTTAAAATATTTATTGTTAGATCGTCTTTTTTAATTTCTCCTTCATTCAGAACTAAGCTTCTTTCACAAATTTCCAAAGCCATTGGGAGATCATGAGTAACCAAAATTAATGATATGTTTAAGCTTTTCAAAATATCAATTAAATCCTTTCTCGATGTGGGATCTAAGTTTGAAGCAGGCTCATCAAGTACTAATAGTTTTGGCTTTGAAGCTAATACAGTTGCGATTGCAACCTTTCTTTTTTGACCAAAACTTAAATGATGAGGTGCTCTATCTTCAAATTTTTCCATTCCAACCATTTTTAATGCTTCTAACGAATTTTCCTCAGCTTCCTTTTGTGTAAATCCAAAATTTTTTGGTCCAAACATTACATCCTCAATTACTGTTGGCATAAATAGTTGATCATCAGGATCTTGAAAAACAACACCTACTGTTTTTCGAATTTTATCAATATTATCTGGAATATACTTCAGCCCACTAACTTCAATTTCTCCTGATAATTTACCAAGTATTCCATTTAAGTGGAGTATTAAGGTAGTTTTACCTGCACCATTTGGGCCTAGTATTGAGATAGACTCACCTTGGTCTATTGAGAAGCTAACACTACTAAGAGCTTTATGACCATCCGGATAACTGTAAGAAAGGTTATTAATTTTTAAATAGTTGTTCATAGATATGTGTCCACAATTAAAACAATTATTGAAGCTATAGTTAAGACATTTAAGATAATTGAATTTTTGTAATCTCTCTCTTTCAATTCTATAGAACCATTAAAACCTCTTGATATCATGGATAAGTAAACTCTTTCTCCTCTTTCATATCCCCGAATTAACATAGCTCCTGATGCATAGGCGATAGGTATAAGAGTTTTTATACCTTTTTCCTTATAACCCCTAGATCTCATAGAAGTTTTTACTCTTTTAAACTCATCGATAAATACATCAATGTATCTTATAGCAAATGACATGATAGCAATAATAATTTGTGGAAGTCTCAGTTTCTGTAAACCATAGATTAATTCGATATTACTTGTAACAGCTGTTAGAAAAATGCCCATAGTGAGTCCTAAGGTAGCTTTAAAAAGTATTGCAAACATATCTAGTAAGCCAGTTTTAAATATATTTAAACCAAGAAATGTATAAACTATGTCGTTATTTTCACTGCTTAAAAATGGAAGAAATAAAGCAAAAATAATAAATGGAATATCTATTGTTAGTCTTTTCAGATAGGTCTTTAAAGGGATGTTAGACAGATAAAGTACAGTAAAAACTATAAGGGAATGAGATATAACCTGAAATATGTTCTGAACATCTGAGAAAGCAATTGTTAATACAATAAGAAAAGTAGATAAGATCTTTAGTTCAGGTTTTACATTTTTTAAACTAGATTCCCTATGTAGTGATAAGTGATGAGCGTGACTTGTAGAATACATAAAACAATCTTAATGCAAATCATTTGCAATAAAATATATTTATTTACATTTTTTGCAAAATCCAGAATACACAAAATGATTCTTTTCTATTTCATAATTTGTATCTTTCGAAATCAGTTCATTAACCTTACTGATAGTTTTGCTAGATATGTCTTCAATATCTCCACATTTTTCACAAGCTATATGAGTATTTGTCTTATTACCCTTAAGATAATATATCCCAGAAGAATGAGCTTGATGGGAATGTTCTATAATTCCTAATTCTTCAAGCAATTCGAAGGTTCTATATATGGTTGCTAAATCGATTTCATTGGAATGTTTACGGGCTAATTTAAATAAGCTATCAGCAGTAAAGTGTTCATGCCCAGCTTCTTCAAGTATCCTGCAAATTATTTCTCTTGAAGTTGTTACCCTGTATCCACTTTTTTTAAGGACATTAATCAAATTCATAAGTAAAGTATAATTTGTTTAGATTAGGAAAAAATTTGAAAAGAATACTTTTGAAATTTATTAATAAATATAGTTTAATTTATGCTCCAGTTGTATGGTTAATTGCTGTAGCAATTGTCTCAATTTTAATAAAACCTTTCTTCGTATTAAATGTTCTAACTATTTTGGTTCTTATATTTTCATTCATTTTATATTTATATACTTCTAACAGAGGACTAGTAATTGATGGACATAATTTTTCTAACTTTAAATATACAATTATTGAGTATTATTCCGATTATTGACTAGGTTGTACAGCATCAAAATTCATAGTTGATGAATTTAAGAAAAATAATCCAAATATACCAATTGTTACTGTTAATGCTTCAAAGAAAGGCTATGAAGCAATTCGTGAAAAGTATAGATTAAAATTTACACCTACATATGTGTTAGTTGATAGTAATGGAGAAAAGATTCATAAAAGAGTTGGAAGTTTTAGTATTAAGAAATTTAATTCAAAAATAAGTTAAGATACTTTATCTCCTAGAGATGAAGATTCATCTGGATTTAGTAACAAAACTTTTCCATTTTTATCTATTGACCCAAGAATTAAGCATTGGCTCATTATTGATCCAATTTGTTTATCTCCTAAGTTTATTACCGCAATACATTTCTTATTAATTAGGCTTTCTAGAGGATAATTAGTAATTTGAGCACTTGTTTTTTTTATACCGATTTCTTCTCCAAAATCAATATTTAGCAAGTATGAAGGCTTATTTATCTCTGCAAACTCCTCTGCAGAGATAATTTTCCCTACTCTTATATCAAGTTCTATAAAATTCTCAAAATTTTTACTCATATAAATAAAATGTAATTACATAATTATTTTATGTCAAAAATACTATTATTAGGCGCTGGAACTCGTGAAGAATCAAGGAATAATAAATTAGCTTCATATGTTAAAGAATATTTTGATGAATTAAATGTTAGTTCCTTCATTTATAAGGAACTTTATCAAGATACACCATTCTTACTAGATTATGAAGATTTACAACCAAAACCAATAGTAGAGATTAGAGAGTCACTAATGATTAGTGAAAAAATATTGATATTTAGTCCAGTATTTAACGGAGGATATGTATCTCACTTAAAAAATACTTTAGATTGGCTTTCTTTAGGTTTTGAAAACTATTCTTATAATGAATTATTTAAGAACAAAAAAGTTGCAGTAGTTTCTTCAGTAGATGGTAGCGGGAGCAACGCAAAGGATGCCTTTATTTTGCTGTCTGAACAACTTAAAAATTATGGCTTAGAGGTTTTTGAAGAATTTTACTTATTCAAAGAGACAGATACTGTTGATGAAATGTTAGATTCAGGTAAAAATAAAGAACAATTCCATCGTTTTTTAAAATTATTTTTAGCTATTTAATACTTTATTAATTTTCTTAAATATTAAATCTGTTAATTCCTCGGTTGAAAAATTCTCTGTATTCTCTATTGGGTCTAATATATCTAGATGAATATCTCCACTCTTAAACCACACTTTTCCTTTGACCATTAAATTGTGGGCGTTATGGCTAACTACTGGCAAAATTGGAAGATTAAATGCTTTGGCTATATTTGCAGCACCTTTTTTAAAAGGTAGAAGTTTTTTTTGATTACTTCTTGTACCCTCAGGAAATATCATTATTGAGTTTCCATCTTCCAGAACTTCCGATATTGATTTATTAATTTTATCTAAATTTAATTGTGCATTTTTCCTATCAATTCTTGGTAACCCTAAAATTTTTAAAACTCTTCCAAAAAAAGGTATACGAAATAGTTCAGTTTTAGTTAAGAATCTTATTGAAACTGGCAAAGCATGGATATGGGTAAAAATATCTAAAGTTGAGGGGTGATTTCCAACAACTACGTAGCTTTTTTTAACATCAACTTTTTCAATACCAGATGTAGTTAAATTTACACCAACCATTCTGATTCCAAGCCATCCAAAATAATGGTAAACTCTTGTTGCAATTTTTTTTCCTTTCGGAATAAATGCAGTTATAAGAATAATTAAAATAAAAATTACAAATAAGAACAAGAAAGAAGGGAATAAATATAATGTTCTAATTTTTGTTTTTGTATCAATTATTAAGTCCACTAGTTAATTTTATAAGAATAATTGATAAAATATAATGTCATTCAATATAAATTAATCGAATTTATATATTTACTAATATAAGAATATGAGGAAATATATAGTTTTAATTGTTTTTTTAAGTTTCTGTTCCCAAACTTCTACAGAAGAGATATCAAACGTTACTTCAACTGAAACAACTGCATCAGAGACACAGTCAGAAGAAATTATTGAAAATGATGATACTACAACTACAACTATTGAAGTGGTCCAGCTTGATACGTTTACAAATATTGATTATTTAATAGATGATGAAAAAAGCAAGGTTAGCTATTTAGCACCAAAAGATTTTCTTAACGCAAATTTAGAAATAGTAAGAGGTTCAACAAGAAAAATCATTGGAGGTTTTAAGCTCTCTCTTGACTCATGTGATCTTGCTGATTCATGTTTATTGATTACGGATTTATTAATTTCTGTAGACTTAACAACTTTAAATAGTGGCAACTCAATAAGAGATAATCAAATAAGAAATAACTGGTTAGAATCAAATCTATTTCCTAGTGCTACATATAAAATAAGTGAACTGACTCTCCCCAATAATGATTTTGATTCGAAAATCGACGAAACAATTGTTGGGATACTAACAATTAGGAATATTGAAGTAAGCGTACCCTTTTCAGTAACAGCATATATGGAAAATGATGAGATTAAGATTTTTGGTATAACGGAAATTGACACAACTTGGTTTGGATTTGATGCGCCAACAAAATTTAATGCCTGGGAAGTGCTTAATCCTATTGGAATTGAGGTTGACTTAGTTGCTAAGAGGAAGTAAAAAAAGTTGATTGAAAATTTAAAATATAAAAATCTTAGAATCCCATCTGTAAAATTAAGCAAAGAATATGCCTCTGTTGCAATGCTGATATACCAAGATAAAGAATTAGTTTTAATTAAAAGATCAGAGGAATTACCTACACACAAAGGACATATTGCATTTCCGGGTGGTAAGAAAGAAAGTGGTGATGAAAGCATTGTTGACACAGCTATAAGAGAAGCTTGTGAGGAATTATTGCTTGAAAGAGAATCAATTATTCCATTTGGGATGCTAGAACCTATAGATACAGTTGAATATAAGTTTGAAGTTTATCCAATATTATGTAAATTAGAAAAAAAACCAAATTCATTTAATACTTCAGAGGTTCAAGAAGTATATTTCGTACCATTAGAAGATCTTCAAAATGAAAATAATTGGTTATTTAGAGGTCATTATGATACGGACTGGATATTTGAGATTAGAGATGAAATTTTGTGGGGAGCAACTGCAAAAATGGTAAGAAGAATGTTTAATATTATTTAATGCAAATTTTCTGATTCATCAATTACTGCTAAATACAAAGATATAAATATAAGAATTAAGGTTACAAAAAAAACATTACTTACAATTTCATTTAACAATATGTATCCTGCAGTTATTCCAACAACTGGAACAACATAATCAACTAAAGTTGTAAAAGAAGCAGAAACTCTTTTTATGGTATAGAAAAATAATGAGTAGCTTGCAATATCGATAAAGACTAATCCCAATAATCTAAAGATTACAGATGATGTCATAACTTCAAAGTTTCCACCAAGGATTAAAAATAAAATTATGGATATAAAACTTCCAACAATCCATTGTGTAAAAAGATAAACTTTTGCAGGTATATATTGAGAATGTTTCCTGTTTGTTATATTGCTTAAGGCAAGTCCTTGGACTCCAACTAATGCTAATATTCCCCCAATTAGAAGGTTTCCTTCTCCTGATATGCCTGTTACGCCAGAAAAGAAAAGGAGAATTAAACCAGCAAGACCTATTAAAACGGATAGAATTTTAAGTTTTGTAATTTTTTCATCTTTATAAAAAAAGAAAACCCAAATTACTGTAAATAATGGAATTGTTGATATAAAGATACTATTTAAGCCAGAAGAAATATTTTTAAGTGCATAAATAAATGTCCAACCTGGGGCTAATATTGCTAAGACCCCTGTAAGACTACCTTTCAAAAAGTAATTTACATTTATTTCATTAATAAAATCTTTTAAGCAATAAAAGGCTAAGAAGAAAGCAACCAGACTTATTCTTGCAGTTACAAGAAAAACTTCATTAATTCCATCGATTAATAAACTTCGATTAATTAGTCCATGAAATCCATAAAGGGAGCCAATTATTATTATGTTTCTTAAACCTGCATAAGCAGACATTGAAAATTCAGATTTGATAATAGTACTCCATTCTGATTTAACTTATTAGAATAGCAGATATGAAAACTGTTTTTTCAGGTATACAACCAACTGGTAAGGTACATCTTGGAAATTTCTTAGGTGCTATTAACAATTGGGTTGATATGTCTAACATTAAAAATAAAAATTATTTTTGTGTTGTCGATTTACATTCATTAACTACCCATCCAGATCCAAAAAAAATGGAAGAAAATATATTATCTACTGTCAGAGTTTTAATCGCTGCAGGAATAAATTTAGATAACTCAACAATTTATACACAAAGTAAAGTTTCTGAACATGCACAGTTGTCTTGGGTATTGTCAAATTTTTGTCAGATAGGAGAGCTTCAAAGGATGACTCAATTTAAAGAAAAATCTTCTGAACTAGGTAATCATGCAGGAATTTTAACTTATCCAATTCTAATGACTGCTGATATCTTAATTCATAAAGCTAATGAAGTGCCAGTAGGAGATGATCAGACTCAACATTTAGAGTTAACTCGCAATATTGCTGAAAGGTTTAATAATAAGTATGGCAATGTTTTTCCTATACCTGAGAAAACATCTGGAAAAGTTGGTACTAGATTGATGTCCCTTAGGCATCCAGAAAATAAGATGTCAAAAAGTGCTGATGATATTAACGGAACAATATATTTTGATGATTCAAGAGATCAAATTATTAAGAAATTTAAATCATCTGTTACTGACTCTGAAGATGAAATTAGATATGATTTAGAAGCAAAGAAAGGTATTAGTAATTTAATTGATATTTTTTCTTCAATAAAAGGGATTACTCATAAAGAAGTAGAAAAAAAGTTTTCTGGATCGAAATATGGAGAATTTAAAATTGAAGTTGGAGAAACAGTTGCTGAATATATCGAACCTATATTTTCCAAATATAAATCTTTAAATGAGAAAGAAATTTTGTCATTATTAAAAGCTAATTTAGATATAGCTAAAAGTTCAGCAAAAGAAACAATGAAAGAAGTAAACGGGCTTTTAGGTATCTAAAAATAATGAGCACAATAAAGAGCATTCCAAAAGATTGGGAAGAATTAGTTAACGAAGAACAGAAGAAAGCAATTGAGCATATTGATGGCCCCCTATTAATTATTGCTGGTGCTGGTTCAGGAAAAACAAGGGTTTTAACATATAGATACGCACATTTGGTTATGAATTATTCAATAAGTTTTGAAAATATTTTGGCTATAACATTCACAAACAAAGCTGCTGATGAGATGAAAGATCGAATTAGTAATCTTTTAAATTTAGAAGTTTCGCCAAAATGGATTTCAACTTTTCATAGCTCTTGTGTAAAAATATTAAGAATTCATGGACATCTAATTGGATTTAAAAACAATTTCACTATTTATGATCAGTCTGATTCATTAAAATTGATAAGGAACTGTATGAGAGAGAATGATGTGGACCTGAAGCAGTATTCCCCTAAGAGATTCCAAGCACATATTTCTAGTTTAAAAAATATGAGAGTATCCCCAGGTGAATCACTGGAAACAGCAGAATCATTTTTTGAAGTCAAAGTAGCTGAAATTTATACCTCTTATCAAAAAAAGCTTATCCTCTCAAACTCGATGGATTTTGACGATTTGTTAAATAGAACAGTTGAGTTATTAGAAACTAGTGATCAGGCTTTGGAGTATTGGTCAAAAAAATTCCAATACATTATGGTAGATGAATACCAGGACACCAATCTTGTCCAATATAAATTAATTGAATTGCTTTCTTCAAAACATAAGAACTTGTGTGTTGTTGGAGATTCTGACCAGAGTATTTATGCATTTAGAGGAGCAGATATAAGGAATATAGAAGAATTTGAAAAAGACTTTACTAATTCAACAATCATTACTCTTGAAAAAAACTATAGGTCTTCTCAGAAAATTTTAGATATTGCAAATGCTGTTATATCTAACAATCCAAGGAAGAAAGATAAAAAATTATGGACAGATAATGAAGATGGATTAGATGTAAATGTACTTAACTTTAACTCTGAAAGAGAAGAGGCAAGATGGATAGTTCAGGAAATTTCAAACACATTAAATAAGGATGAATTTGATGAAGTAGCAATTTTTTATAGAACAAATAATCAATCGAGAATATTTGAAGAGGAATTAAGAAAACAAAGTCTTAACTACAGGGTTATTGGGAATGTTAGATTTTACGACAGAAAAGAAATTAAAGATGTTCTTTCATATTTAAATTATTTGGTAAATCAAGATGACTCAGTATCCTTTGAGAGAATTTTAAATGTTCCAAGAAGAGGGATAGGAGATTCTACTTTACAGAAATTAAGAGATTACGCTAACTCTAAGAACATCTCGGTTTCTAATGTTATTGAGCATGTAGATGATATTGATTCTTTATCAGAGAGAGTTATTAATCAAATCAATAATTTTAAGGAATTGGTGACTGAATTAAAAACCTATGCAATTGAAGGTCCATCAAAATCCATTATAAAAATACTTGAACTAACAGGATACAAAGATGAATTAATAAAGGAGGGTACTCTCGAGTCTCAAATGAGAATAGAGAATCTTGATGAATTACTAACTGCAGCCTTTGAATTTGAAAATCTTTATGACGAAGAGGTTGAAGATCCATATTCAAAAGTTAGAGATTATTTAGAATCATTGGCGTTATTCACAGATTCAGATGATATCACAGATGAAGACAAGGTTCTTTTGATGACATTTCATAACGCTAAAGGCCTAGAGTTTCCTCTTGTCTTTATGACTGGAATGGAAGAAAATATTTTTCCTAATCAAAAGTCTGAAAATGAATTTGATATACAAGAAGAAAGAAGACTATGTTATGTAGGCATGACTAGGGCAGAAAAAAAACTATATTTAACTTATTCAAGTACACGTACACTCTGGGGTGGTACAAATTACAATCTCCCAAGTAGATTTTTAGATGAAGCCAAACCTTTTTTTAATGAGATAGAAGTATCTCATTCAGATGAGATTAATTCGTTAGATCCAAAAGAAGATACTGCGGGGAAAAAAGTTACTCATGAAAAATACGGTAAAGGAGTAGTTATTGAAACTTCAGGCAATGAAATAACAATAGATTTTGGAGACGAATGGGGAATTAAGCACTTAGATATTGAATGGGCGCCTATTAAATTTGAATAAGAATCTAATTAAAACTATTTTTTTAGAGAATATATAATTCTTTATTGAAACATGGATTTATTTGAATATCAGGGAAAATCGCTTTATCAAAGTTATGAAATAAGCCATCCAAAATCAGTTTTGATTAAAAACCTTAATGATCTTGAAAAGGTAAATACATTAAATTATCCAGTAGTTGTTAAAGCACAAGTTCAGGTTGGAGGAAGAGGTAAAGCTGGAGGAATAAAAGTAGTAAACAACTATCAAGAATTAGAAGATTCAGCTAATGCAATATTTGGAATGGACATAAAAGGGCACAAAGTAGAGATTTTATTAGTTGAAGAAGCGTCTGAAATTTATGAAGAATATTATATTTCATTTACTTTAGATAGATCTGAAAAAAAATATCTTATGATGCTTAGTTCTAAAGGTGGAATGGATATTGAACAGGTTGCAAAAGATACTCCTGATGATCTAATTAAGTTACATATTTCTCCATCGGAAGGTTTGATTGATAAAGATTTAGATAACTCAATATTAAATGCAAAGTTGAATCAAGAATATACAGTTGAGTTAATTCAAATAATAAAAAAATTATTCGAACTTTTTGTTGCGGGTGATTGTGATTTAGTAGAGGTTAACCCACTAGCTATAACAAGTAGCGGGGTGATGGCTTTAGATGCAAAAGTTGCATTAGATATGAATGCAAAATTTAAACATGAAAATTTCCAAACCTTAGAAGACGAAATTCCAATTCCAGAAGAAGAAAAGTATGCTAAAGAGAGAGGTTTGAATTTTATAAAACTAGATGGCTCTGTAGGAATAATTGGTAATGGAGCAGGTTTGGTAATGTCAACTCTAGATGTTGTAGCTGAGCATGGTGGTAATGCTGCAAACTTTCTTGATATAGGGGGAGGAGCACAATCCGAAACAGTAAGTGCAGCACTAGAAGTTTTAGAAACTGATCCAAATGTTAAGAGTGTGCTGATCAATATATTTGGAGGAATTACCAGGTGTGATTTAGTTGCAGAAGGAATTGTTAAAGCCACTAAGGGTAAAAATTTGAAATGGCCAATTGTTATACGTCTTGATGGCACAAATGCTTTAGAAGGTTTAGATATATTAAAAAATAATCCAAACGAGAATATTTTTATATCTGAAAATATGGATAATGCTGCAAAGTTAGCTGTTGAAAGTGGAGCTTAGTTATGTCTATTTTAATTAATGAGAACACAAAGGTAGTTGTACAAGGCTTAACTGGCAGAGAAGGGCAGTTCCATGCTCTAAGGAATAGAGATTATGGAACAAAAATTGTAGCTGGAACTAGACCAGGAAAAGGTGGAGAGAACATAGAGACTATTCCTATTTTTAATACAGTTGAAGAAGCAATAGAAGGAACTGGTGCAAATGTTGCAATGACCTTCGTTCCTCCAGCTTTCGCAAAAGAAGCTGTACTAGAAGCTGCTTATGCAGGCTGTGAGTTAGTAGTGTGTATTACAGAAGGCATACCAGCTAAAGATGAAGCTGAGATGTACGACATAATAAAAAATAAAACAGATTCAAAATTATTAGGTCCTAATTGTCCTGGACTCATATCTCCTGGAAAATCAAATGTAGGGATTATGCCTCATGAAATTACTAAAGAGGGAAATGTTGGAGTTGTATCTAGATCTGGAACCTTAACATATCAAGCAGTACACGAATTAACCCAGCTTGATATAGGACAGTCAACTTGCATAGGAATAGGAGGAGATCCAGTCCCAGGAATGTCATTTATTGATGTATTAAGTGAATTTGAAAAAGACAGTGAAACATCTGCAATAGTGATGATTGGAGAGATTGGAGGGAGTGCAGAAGAAGAAGCAGCAGAATATATTAAATCCAGCATAACTAAGCCAGTAGTATCATATATAGCTGGTGTAACAGCACCTCCAGGAAAAAAAATGGGTCATGCTGGAGCAATTGTTTCAGGAAATAAAGGTACAGCAAAAGCAAAAATGGAAGCTTTAAATGAAGCAGGTGCTATTGTAGTTTCAAATCCTACCAAAATAGGTAAGGCTATAGAGGAATTAATTTGACGGCAGAGAATTTAAATAGAGATGAGCTATCTAAAGCAATAGGTGAAACAAGAAAATCTTTTGCTACGGATAATCCAACTGTACCTTATATAGAGGGTGACGGTATAGGGATAGATATATGGCCAGCAGCACAGTTAGTATTTGATGCTGCTGTTCAGAAAGCTTACTTAGGTGAAAGAAAGATTAATTGGTCAGAAGTTTTAGCTGGGCAAAAAGCTTTTGATAATGCTAACGAATGGTTGCCACAGGAAACTCTAGATAAATTTAATGAATATGGTGTAGGAATTAAAGGACCACTGACAACACCTGTAGGAGAAGGAATTAGATCAATTAATGTTTCAATTAGACAAGTAATGGATTTATATGTTTGCTTGCGCCCAATAAAGTATTTTAAAGGAATTCAAACACCAACAAAAAATCCAGAAGATGTAGATATAAGTTTATTTAGAGAGAACACAGAAGATGTTTATGCAGGTAAAGAATTAGAAGAAGGTAGTGAGGAAGTTAAAAAATTAAATGACTTTTTAAATAAAGAATTTGGTTGGAACACAAGAGAGGATAGTGGTATTGGTATCAAACCTATTTCGCGAACTGCTTCTGAAAGACTAATTCGAGCTTCACTAAATTACGCTGTTGAAAATAAAAGGAAAAATGTTGCTTTAGTTCACAAGGGAAACATTATGAAATTTACTGAAGGTGCATTCAGGAAGTGGGGATACGAATTAGTTAAGAATGAGTTCTCGGATATAGCTGTTTCTTGGGAAGAGTGTAATGGAGATCCTGGAGATAAGATTCTTGTACAGGATGTTATAGCGGATGCATTCTTGCAACAAATATTAATTAAGCCTGAAACCTTTGATGTTATTGCTACAACAA